>JAOAEJ010000009.1 GCA_026416815.1 Clostridia bacterium
CATGAGGAACTACCCGGAGGGAGAAAAGACCTTTAGCGACTTCCTTAGAGAAGTCAGGGAAAGAGCCCTGAAAGCCTATGAGAACCAGGATTATCAGTTCGAAGAACTGATAGAAAGGCTCAGAATCACAAGGGACTTGAGCCGCAACCCATTGTTTGACACCATGTTTGTGCTTCAAAATATGGAGATTCAACAGATAAAGCTGGACCGATTAGACTTCATTCCTTACCCGTATCAGAGCAAGGTTGCCAAATTTGACTTGACGCTCTATGCAAGGGAGGACGGTCATGAGATTGAATTTGAACTTGAGTATTCTACTAAACTCTTTAAAACAGCTTCCATAAAGAATTTTGTAAACCATTTCATTCAGCTGATGAAGGGAATCGTAGATGATGTAGGTCTAAAGCTTAAGGATTTAGAGATATTGACTGAAACAGAAAAAGATAAGCTGTTTTTCGATTTCAATAAAACCAAAACCGAATACCCGATAGACAAGGGTATTCACCAATTGTTTGAAGAGCAGGTTGAAAAAACCCCTGACCATATCGCACTGGTATTTGGAGAAACCTGTTTGACATACAGAGAACTGAATAACCGTGCCAATACTATAGCCTGGTACTTAAGAGGAAAAGGAATTGGAGAAGACAAAATTGTAGGCATTATGGTAGAACGTTCTTTAGAAATGATTATCGGTATTTTAGGTATCCTCAAAGCAGGAGGAGCATATGTGCCTATAGACCCCGGTTATCCTAAAGAGCGGATCAACTACCTGTTGGAAAGCTCAAAGACGGCATTTTTGCTATCTGGGGGAATGCTGGAAGGTTTGGAAGTTGCAGAACACACCGAAGTTATTGATATAGGTGAAGTACTGCAAGAAACAAAAATGCCTTGTGAAAATCCGGATATAGCTTACAATCCGGAAAGGCTCATGTACGTGCTTTATACATCGGGATCCACAGGGAACCCAAAAGGGGTTATGGTAAAAACACATGCATTTGTAAACTTACTCAACTGGTTTACCAAGGAATTCGACATCAACGATACAGACAATATCCTGCTCATAGCTCCTGCCAGCTTCGATTTGGCGCAGAAGAACCTATATGCGACACTAATCAAAGGTGGGCGTTTGACGCTGTTTGCTCCGGGCATGTATGATTACAACCACATGTCTGAGGTAATCCAGAAGGAAGAGGTCACTATCATCAACTGTACGCCCAGCGCGTTTCAACCTTTGGTGGACTTTAATATAGACACAGGATTTGAACGGCTCAAAAGCCTCAGATATATATACCTTGGGGGAGAACCTATCAATCTGGGCAAGCTAATGCCTTGGGTAGAATCGCCTAACTACCATGGGGAAATCGTAAACACCTATGGACCGACAGAGTGTACCGACATTGCTTCTTTTTACAGAATCGGGCGGGACGAGATGAAAACCCTAGTGACAGTCCCCATCGGAAAGCCTATCCACAATACCCGCTTGTATGTGTTGGACAGGCATGGAAGCTTACTCCCCATTGGAACAGCTGGAGAACTTTGTATAGGAGGCACCGGACTTGCCAGAGGGTACTATAATGCAGAGGAACTCACCGCTGAAAGATTTGTTAAATGCAGCAGTATTCCGGAAGAGATGATTTATAAGACCGGAGACCTTGTCAAATGGTTACCCGATGGCGATATCGAGTTCTTAGGCAGACTAGACCATCAGGTCAAGATAAGGGGCTTTAGGATAGAGCTTGGGGAAATAGAAGCAGGCATACTGAAATTTGGATCTGTCAATGAAGTGGTTGTAACGGCCAAGGAAGATCGGGACGGCAATAAATACCTTTGTGCATACATGGTTGCTGAAGGGACATTGAACACTCTGGCATTGAAAGAACACCTTACAGGCATACTTCCTGATCATATGGTGCCTTCCCACTTTATAGTGTTGGAAAAAATGCCTCTGACGCCAAATGGAAAAATTGATAGGAAGGCTCTTCCCGAACCCGAATATACTTCCCTTCAGGCGACAGAGTATATAGCGCCAGCAAGCCGGGCGGAGAAAAAACTTGGAAGGCTGTGGCAGGAAGTATTGGGAGTAGAGCAGGTAGGTATGATTGACAATTTCTTTGATCTTGGGGGGCATTCCCTGAAGGCTGCCGTACTGGTTTCCAAAATACGGAAGGGATTTGAGGTGGATATACCAATCAGTGAAATTTTCAAGGCTCCTACCATCAGAGAATTGACAGCTTCGTTGGAAGTAGTGGGAAACAGCGTATATTCAATGATTGAAAAGGTCGGACAGAAGGAATATTATCCCGTTTCTTCCGCTCAGAAGAGGATATTTATCGTAAGCAAGCTTGAACCGGATAGTGTGAACTATAATATGTTTGGTGTCATGTCTATACAAGGGAAACTGGACATTGAAAAGGTTGAACATTGTTTTGTACAACTAATTGAAAGGCATGAAATACTAAGGACAACATTCAAAATGTCGGATGGCGAGCCTGTGCAGATTGTTCATCCACATGTGGATTTTAGTATAGAGCATTTACAGGCACGAGAAGATGAAATTCAAGAGGTTATTAATGATTTTATCAGACCTTTTGATTTAGAGAGGACTCCGTTGCTGAGGGCAGCCACAATAAAGATATGCGAAGAAAAGCACTACCTGTTGTTTGATATGCATCATATCATTTCGGACGGTATCTCCCTAGGGGTTCTGATTCAGGACTTCTCAAAGATTTATAACGGCGAGTCTCTGCAGGAGTTGAGTGTTCAGTATAAGGATTACTCGGCTTGGCATAACAGGATATTGCAGTCGGATGTCTACAGGGAGCAAAAAGAATACTGGCTAAAAAATTTGGAAGATTTCCAATATACACAGCTTTTGGGTAGGAGTATGAATTCCAACAAGAAAGCAGGCGGAAATACAAAGCGTGCAGACATTGATATGGAGCTGTGCCGTAAGATTGATGATTACTGCAAGAAGAATAGGGTTACCAAATATGTATTCCTGCTGACAGCCTTTAATGCAGCTATACTTGGTGAGGTGGACCGGAAGGATATCATTGTCGGTACACCGGTTTCAGGAAGGGGCCAAAGTGAACTTGAAAGTTTGATAGGGGTATTCCTGAATGTATTAGCCATTAGGTCGATGGTAGATGAAGGTGCGAATTTTAAGGAATATATGAAAAAAGTGAATAAGGCTGTTAATGAGGCATTGGATAACCAAGACTATCCTTATGACGAACTATATGCCGAAATCAAGAAAAAATATAGTCTAAATGAAGAGTCTTTGTTTTCAATCCTGTTTAACTATCTCCCTTATCAAGAGAACCGTAAGGTGAAAATTGAGGGACTGGAAGTGGAGCCTTATGAACTTGAGAGGTTAGAACCCAAGTATGACATAACCGTTTACGTAAATGAATATGAAGACAAGATGGAGATTAAAGCGGTCTATAAGGACCATTTGTATGAAGATTTTGTCATTGATAGGATTTTAAATAATACCATCCAGAATGTACGTTTGGCTTTAGAGGATGAAAACAGGCCGGTAGTGGAATTCAATCAATCGATAAGCCGGCAGGATGAGTTCTTTGATGCGCTATTTGATAATGAAGAGTTTTTTATGGTTTAGGGATGAATGACATAAGTTGAAAGGGTAGTTTTAAGCTAGTGCTTTTTAACATTACAAATTTCTATTCATTCTAATGTTAAAAATGCACTTCCTTGATTGTTGTCCATTGTTGCTAGAAACGAATTCTGTAAGAAGGTACTATCTGGCCCAAAAAATCACTTTCAACTTACGTTGTCCTTAAGAAATTAAGGGGGCGGCAAAAGAAGTGAACTTGACAAGCTTGAATCAGAAGATCAGCAATTACGCAAAAAATAAACCGCAAAAGATAGCAATAGAGTACGGAAACGACTTATTAACCTATGGTGAAATGGTAGCAAACTCAAATCGAATATCCAATTTTCTTGGCAAACATTACGGAGATGTTAAAAATGTTCTGCTGCTCATGGAAAGTAGCCCACGTTTGATAGAGGCTATTTTGGGTGTTATGAATTCAAACGGGGTGTTTGTACCGATAGACCCTAATTTTCCAGCCAATCGAATCAGCTTGATGGTAGAAGAAGTGCAAGGAGAATGGATAATTTCTCAGTATGAATGGCTTGCAAAGTTGGATGAAATCACTAGAAAAACAGGCAAAAAGCTCAAAGTTCTCTTGTTAGGGGAAAATACTAGGGACTTGGGGGATTATCCTAACTTAGAAATCTACACAATGGATGCTCAGGCGTTGGAGGAGACTGAATTTGAGTTTGAGGATAAAACAAGGAATTGCTATATATATTTTACTTCCGGTTCCACGGGAAAACCAAAGGGAATCCTAGGGAGACACAGGAGCCTCAGCCATTTTATTGAATGGGAGGCAGCTCAATTTGGTGTCAATGAGGAGTTTAAAGTCAGCCAATTTACTTCTCCTTCCTTTGATCCATTTTTAAGAGATATTTTCTTGCCGTTGAGCTGTGGAGCCACCTTATGTATACCTGAAAGCCGGGAAATCATCTACGACCCGAGAAAAATGCGTGACTGGATAGAAACAAGGCAAATCAATCTTATCCATATGGTGCCTTCACTTTTCAAGGTGCTGATGAGTGCTGTAGATGTTGGGGAAGCTTTCAAAGGTCTAAAATACATTATGCTCGCCGGGGAAATGCTCCGTGGTAATGATGTGAAAAAATTCCTTGAGCTATTCGAAGAGAGAATAAAAATAGTAAACCTATATGGACCGACCGAAACAACATTGGCAAAATTTTATCATGTTGTGGGAAAAGAGGATGCTGAGAGGACAAATATACCTGTTGGAAAACCCATTAGCTTTACAGAAGCTTTGATTTTGGATTCCAACATGAAACACTGCCAGACGGGTAATATAGGTGAGGTATATATCAGAACTCCGTTCATTTCGTCAGGATATTATAATCAAAAAGAACTTACCCAAAAAGTATTTATAAAAAATCCATATGGCAGTCATGCCGGAGATATCCTATATAAAACCGGAGACTTAGGGAGGATGATGCCCGATAGAAATCTGGAAATCATCGGGAGGGCCGACCATCAGGTTAAAATACGGGGAATCAGGATTGAGCTGGGAGAAATTGAGAACCGCATTTTAAGCTATGCTTCGGTCAAGGAAGCTGTGGTTATTGCAAGAGAGAATGAGGATGGAACCAAGTATCTATGTGCATACTTTGTATCCGGTGAAGAAATAGGTTCACAAGTTCTAAGCGCCTATTTATCCGATGAGCTTCCGGATTATATGATTCCTTCTTACTTCACCAGGCTTGAGTGCATGCCGCTTACACCAAACGGAAAAGTTAACCGTATGGGGTTGCCCGAACCGGATAAACGAAGAGAGCCCACAGGTGAATATGTAGGTCCCTCCAGTGAAGTTGAAAAAGAAGTAGCAGGAATATGGGAAAAAGTACTTAAGACGGAGAACATCGGCGTACACGACAACTTTTTTGAGATAGGAGGAAACTCCCTCTTGCTTATTCAGGTACATACCATACTTGAGGAAAGCTATCCGGGAAGGATAAAAGTAACCGATCTCTTTAATTACCCTACGATAGCCAAACTTGCAGAACTACTGTCTGCCGACGATACAGGCGGAAGTTCTATATATGTAGACACAGTGCCTATGCCTGAGGAATACTTTGATAATGAGGGCGACAGTGGATCGGTAATTAGACTTGAAATTTGCAAAGATGAAATTGATTATATTGCAAAGCTGGAAGGCGTATCGTGTAGGGTTGTCCTTTTAGGGGTTTATTATTACCTATACTCTCAAATAACAGAGGAAAAGAAGATTACACTGCAAGTAGCAGCGAATATAGAAAATCGCGTGACTAATATGGAACTCAACTTAGGCAATTTAGACAGTTTCTCGGCACTTTTTAAAGAAGTGGAAGAGAAAAGGAAAAATGATAAGACAGCCTATTATTTGGATAGTGTCAACCAATTAAAGCTTAATAGCAACAAGTCTTCCTCGGTTTTACCGTTGTTTTATGAGAAAAGCCTCATCAACCACAGTATGAACCTCCTGAGTGTGTACGATATAGTTGTGGAAATTACTTACACAGACGAAAAAATCGGCTTATTATGTGACTATAATTCTACCAGACTTAATGGTTACAGGGTTGAAGAACTGATTGACAGTTATTATCAACTGATCAAGGACGTCGCCCAAGAGTATAAAGTGGTGTCATAGCACACAGAATGCAGCAAGATGGAATGCTTATGTTAGATGGGGAGTAATTTTTGGAGGTGTTTTAGTGAGGAAAGTTGCATTTATATTTCCCGGTCAGGGATCCCAGCACTTGGGAATGGGAAAAGGCCTCTACGACGGATTTGATATAGCTAGGCAAACCTTTGAGGAAGCGAATGATGCCCTTGGATATGACCTGAAAAAAATCTGTTTTGAAGGAAGCTTGGTTGAACTGAACAAGTTAGAAAATATGTTACCGGCAATACTTACGGTCAGTACCGCAGCTTTTAGAGTATATATGCGGGAGATAGGCGTACATCCTAGCTTTTTGGCAGGGCATAGCCTTGGAGAGTATTCAGCCTTGGTGTGTAGTGGAGCATTGAACTTTTCGGACGCAATAAGGATTACGAGGAAAAGGAGCCTTCTAGCGGTAGAAGTAGCCGAGGCTGTGAATGGATCCATGACTATTGTAGACGGAATTGAGCCAGAGATAATTTCTGAAATCTGCCAAAAGGTATCGTCTGAAGATGATATTGCAGCGGTTTCGTGCTTTAACTCCCAGGAGCAAGCTGTGATTTCGGGGCATAGTAATGCCATGGAGAAGGTGGAGGATCTTCTTTTTGAGAAAAATGCACAAGTTACGCCTTTATTTATGAGCCCTCCATTTCACTGTAAACTGATGGAGGCAGTCGCAGAGGAGTTGAGAAAGGAAATCATGAAGTATTCCTTAAACACCCCGAAATGGCCTGTCCTTTCCAATGTAACCGCCTTACCCTATGAAGGAAAAGAAGCTATCGTTGACAATCTTGTAAAACAGATAGTCCATCCCGTTCAATGGCAGCGGTGTATGAGGTTTATGCGGCAGAACGGAGCTTCATTTGTTGTTGAACTTGGGCCTCAGAGTATTCTGAGCAATCTTATAAAGAACTCCGTCAAGGGAATGAGATCCTTCGCGTTTGCACAGCAGGATGATAGGGAGGCGTTGCTAAAGCTTTTTCAAGTAAAAGGGCAGCTCCATATTCCCAATATAATAGACCGGTGCATGGTGATAGCTGTAGGCACCGAAAACAGGAACTGGGATGCTGGGGAGTATCAAAAAGGTGTGGTAGATTCCTATAAAGCACTGCAAAACATTCAGAAGCAGCTGGAGCAGAATGGAGAAGCTCCAGCTGTTGAGCAAATGAAAGAGGCTATCGGGTTGCTAGAAGTTATTTTAAAGACAAAGAAGGCTCCTCAAGAGGAGATAAGGAAGTGCATGAAAGAAATGCTGGAAGTAACATGCACTAAAGAAATGCTGGGCAGTTTAGATGGCTTTTCCGAACAGCAATTGATAAATTTCTGTTAAAACGAGGGTGGGGTAATGGAAAGAAAAACTATAGGTTTTGATAAAATCAGATTAAATAAGGTGGAAAAAGCAGATGCGATAGAAAAACAAAGGATTTCCAAAAAAGATATCGCTATTATAGGGATATCCGCAAAGTTCTCTTTGGCAGACAACTATCAGGAGTTCTGGGAAAACCTAAAAAACGGTGTTGATGCAATAAGGGAGTATCCTGAGAAAAGAAGGAAGGATGCGGACGATTATCTTCAATATATGTTTCCGGGAAAAAAGGTTGCCTATAAGGATGCATCTTATATAGAAGAGATAGATAATTTCGATTACAGCTTTTTTCGTATATCCCCCAAGGAAGCCAGCCTTATGGACCCACATCAGAGATTGTTCCTTCAAGCTGTGTGGGATGCTATCGAGGATGCCGGTTACGGTGGAGGGAAGCTTGTTGGAACCAGGACAGGTGTTTATGTTGGCTATAAAAGCCAGTCCAGCAACCTATATCAGAGATTTATCAGTGATATAGAGCCATCTTCACTGGATTTATCCGTCGTTGGTAATAAGCCGACAATGATGGCAGGCAGAATATCATATTTATTAAACTTGAGGGGGCCTAGCCTGCTTGTTGATACTGCTTGCTCCGCTTCTCTGGTGGCAGTGCATTTGGCCTGCCAAGGAATAAGAAGTGGGGATTGTGATTCGGCAATTGTAGGGGGCGTAAAAATTAATTTTATCCCTGTATCAAAAGACACAGAGCTGGGCATTGGTGAGGATATCGGAATCGAATCCTGCGACGGGAGGACAAGGACTTTTGATGATATGGCGGATGGGACAGGCCTTGGAGAAGGAGTGGCTGCTATTATGCTAAAGCCGCTCAGCAAAGCCCTTGAAGATGGAGATTCTATTCATGCGGTAATCAAAGGAATTTCGCTCAACCAGGACGGAACTTCCATAGGAATCACCGCACCGAATGCGATGGCTCATGAAGATTTGATACTGAATGCGTGGAAGGACGCAGGGGTTGAAGCTGACACCATCGACTATATTGAAGCACACGGGACGGCTACAAGGTTGGGAGATCCGATTGAAATTGACGGCATTGAGAGGGCCTTTAGAAAGTGTACCGATAAAAAGCAGTTTTGTGCAGTAGGGGCGGTAAAGTCCAATCTTGGACATACTGATAACGTTGCCGGGCTAGCTGGGCTGATTAAAGCTGTATTGGCGTTGAAATATAAAGAAATTCCGCCGACAGTGAATTTCTACAAGCCTAGCAATGTGATTGACTTTGTCCAGTCGCCGATATACGTCAACTACTCCCTGAAGCCTTGGGAGAAAAAGAATAGGCCGAGAAGGTGCGGTGTAAGCTCTTTCGGTATCAGCGGG
Organism: Clostridia bacterium; assembly: GCA_026416815.1. Lineage (GTDB taxonomy): Bacteria > Bacillota > Clostridia > Acetivibrionales > DSM-2933 > SKW257. The sequence continues at coordinate 8,968 of JAOAEJ010000009.1, forward strand.
ACAAACTGCCATATTGTACTGGAGGAAGCACCGGAACACATAACAAGGATAGAAACTGGAAGAGGAAAATATGACATTTTTACACTCTCAGCAAAGAGTGAAGATAGCTTAAAAGAATTGATAAAAAGCTATAGAAATTACATAAACAACGCCCATGAGTTTCATATAAACGATTTATGCTACACAGCCAACACCGGAAGAGGGCATTATGACTACCGACTAGCAATGGTTGTGGAAAGCAAGGAAGATTTAGCTGCAAAAATCAGAAGCTTGGATTATTTTAATCTCGAATCTGCAAATCAGATAGAGGGAATTTATTATGAAACTACCAAAGCAGAGAATGACGATGTAAAACAATATGATAATGATGTCCGGGAAAAAAGAGCTCTAACGGATAACATAATCAGGGGATTCATAAGCGCAGGCAGGAGTAATGCAGAGCGCTTGGGAGAACTATGCAGACTCTATACAAGTGGAGCACAAATAGACTGGAATGCTTTGTACAAGGGGGAACAGGTACGGACTATAGGTCTGCCTACATATCCTTTTGAGAAGAAGCGTTGTTGGCTGGAAGTTCCCAAAACGCCAAGAGAAGGGGTTTATACCAATAGGGCGGAAGGCTCCTATCCTATTGCAAATGCAGAGAATCGGGTTGAGTTATCCGGCAAGGAGAGCGGTGATTATTCAAAATCCGAAAGGCTGGTTGCAGGGGCTTGGAATGAAATTCTCGGATACGAGAAAATGAGTATTCATAGCAATTTCTATGATTTAGGCGGGGACTCGGTCACTGCGCTTAAGATTGTGAACCTTTTGAACAGAAAAGCGGCTTTGAACCTCCATGTTGTAGAGCAGTTAAAAAACCCTACCATACTAGGATTGGCAAACGTCATCGACCAAACGGGCATGTCGGGTAAGATACACGAATCTACCGGCATAACCATTGAACCGGTAGAAAAAAGTGACTACTATATGCTGTCCTCTGCTCAAAAGCGAATCTATATCATTAATGAGCTTGATGGTGTGGAAACGAGCTACAACCTTCCTATGGTAATGCTTATTGAAGGCAGGCTGGATAGAGCGAGGGTGAAAGAAGCCTTTAAGGCATTGGTAAAAAGACATGAAGCTTTAAGAACTTCCTTTAGGCTCATGGATGGCGAACCTGTACAAATCATCCATGACGAGATTGAGTTTGATCTATTCTATACCGAAGCTGCTATGGAGCAGGTGGACGGTATAGTAAATACATTCATAAAGCCTTTTACGTTAAACCAAAGCCCTTTATTCCGGGCCGGATTGGTAAAAGTATCGGAAGAAAGAAGTGTGCTGCTGTTTGATATACACCATATCATTGCAGACGGTACATCAGTCAATATATTGGTAAGAGAGTTTATCGACTTGTATCACAACGGTGAACTTAAGGAGTTGAAGGTGCAATACAAGGATTATTCCTTGTGGCAGCTGCAGCATTTGAAGGAAGGCGGAATCAAAAAACAGGAAGAATTCTGGCTTAAGCTTTTTGAGGGTGAGATACCGGTCTTGAATATGCCTTACGATTATCCGAGACCTGCGCTTCAAAGCTTTGAAGGTGAAAGCTTATCCTTTACTGCTGACAACGATTTGGTAAATAGACTGCGTATGTTGGCTGCAAAAACGAATTCTACACTTTTTATGATTTTACTTGCAGCGTATAATGTGCTGCTCCATAAATACTCAGCACAGGAGGATATTATTGTAGGTTCTCCGATTATGGGTAGGCCCCATGCAGATTTACAGGATATGGTCGGAGTTTTTATTAATACGCTTCCTTTTAGGAACTATCCTGAGACATCTAAGGAATTCGAAAAGTTTTTAGGTGAAGTAAAAGACAACGCCCTCATGGCCTATGAACACCAGAGCTATCCGTTTGAGGAGCTGGTGGAAAAGCTGTCAATTAAAAGGGATTTAAGCAGAAACCCTTTACTGGACGTTATGTTTGTCATGCAGAATACTGAAAATAAAGGAATGGTCATAGAGGGATTAAAGTTCACTCCTTACAGATTTAATAATAAAACTTCAAAATTTGATATTTACTTATCCGCATCCGAAATGGAGTCAGTGGTTGAGTTTGAATTGCAATACGCTTCGCGCTTATTTAAGAGGGAAACTGCGCAGAGGATGTCGGAGCACTTTATAAATATACTTAATCAGATTGTAGAGAATCCAAGCATCAAGATTGGTGAGATTGATATGCTCACTCAAGCAGAGAAGGATTTGATTCTAAACCGGTTTAATAACACCGCTGCTGAATATGAAAAAGATAAGACAATTCATGAATTGTTTGAAAGGCAGGCGGAAAATACGCCAAACCGTGTCGCAATCGTAGTCAAAGACATTGAAGTGACCTATGGCGAGCTAAACATGGAAGCCAATCGTCTTGCACGGCATTTACGGAAAAAAGGCATTAAAAATGGCATGATAGTTGGATTGATGGTAGAGCGAAGTATAGAAATGATTGTTGGGATTTTAGGTATATTAAAGGCCGGAGGTGCTTATCTGCCTATAGACCCTGAATATCCGTTAGACAGAGTGAACTATATGCTGGAAGACAGCGGTGCTGTGCTTCTCCTGACTCAGGAGCATTTAAAAGACAGTATCCGGTTTGAGGGAGAAATACTATGTTTGACACGTGGTACAAGCTTTGATGAAAAATCGGAAAACCTTCCGTCCATCAATCATCCAAAGGACTTAATTTACGTAATATATACTTCAGGTTCTACTGGAAAGCCTAAGGGAGTCATGCTTGAACACAGAGGAGTGAATAACTTCATTCAGGGTATGACCGATAAAATTGATTTCACAGGGAACAAGACCATACTCGGATTAACCACCATATCCTTCGATATTTTTGTCCTGGAGGTTTTGCTGCCTCTTACAAAGGGTGTGAAAATCGTATTGGCGGATGAGAATGAACAGCGGAATCCGGCGGATTTAATCCGGCTTATCACCAAACAAGGGGTGAATATGCTCCAGTTGACACCATCTAGACTGCAAATGCTGATAAGCGATGCGCACAATCTTGATTTTATGAAACAAATCAAGACAATCATGGTAGGAGGGGAAGCTTTACCGGAGGCTCTTTTCAGGAGACTGAAAGCGGTTTATCCTAACAAGATTTATAACATGTACGGTCCGACGGAAACTACCGTGTGGTCGGCAGTAAAGGATTTGACGGAGACAGACAATATCACCATTGGCGAGCCCATCCTTAATACGACTATCTACATATTGAGCAGCAGTGGGAAGCTTCAGCCTATAGGCGTAGCCGGTGAATTGTGCATTGGGGGGGATGGTGTCGCAAGAGGCTACCTCAATCGACCGGATTTGACCGGGGAAAAATTTGTACCCGATCCCTATGCGCAAGGTGAAAGAATATACAAAACAGGAGATTTGGCAAGATGGCTGCCCGATGGAGAAATCGAATTCATGGGCAGAATTGACTATCAGGTCAAGCTGCGAGGTTACAGGATAGAGCTGGGAGAAATCGAGGGCAAGATATCTGCACATCCAGCCGTAAAGGATGCTGTAGTGATGGTGAAGTCGGATGCTGCAGGGGACAAGTATCTTTGTGCCTACTACTTGTCTGAAACTACAGTGGATATGCAGGGCTTGAGAAGCTACTTATCCAAGGAGCTTCCTGAATATATGGTACCATCCTATTTTGTAAAGCTGGATCAATTCCCTATGACGCCCAATGGCAAGATAGACAGAAAAGCCCTTCCGGATCCGGAGATAAATACCGGTGCAGGGGTAGAGTATGTGGCTCCTAGAAATATCCAGGAGAGGAGAATCGCAGAAGCTTGGCAGCAGGTATTGAAGGTTAAAAAAGTGGGTATAAATCATAACTTTTTCCATATTGGCGGCGATTCTATCAAAGCCATAAGGTTGGTTTCAATCCTCTCAAAGGATTTTAACATAACCGTTAAGGATGTTTTTTCACACCAGACTGTCACAGAACTGGCTTCCAATATAAGATACAATGAAGGCAACCTCAAAAACAAGTTAGACTACCTGAAAAAGCTGGCGGACGAAGGGACAGCCGCATTGGCAGCCCTAGAAGAGGAAGCAAAGAAGAAGGATGGTGAGTATTCTTCACAGTATAATGCATATGATTCTGCCGACTTGAAGAAGGTAAAAAGCTACCGGAATGTTTTGCTTGCCGGAAGTACAGGGTACTTGGGGATTTATATACTTCATCAATTGCTTGTAAGCGGAGACAGTGATATCTATGTCCTGGTAAGGGGGAAATCCAGGGAGGAATCAGTCCAACGGTTAAAAGACAAGTTGGAATACTATTTCCAAAAAGGATTTTATGAGGAATACAAGGGTAGAATCAAGGTTCTAAGTGGGGATTTATCCAGGGATTTATTCGGCTTAGAGCATGAAGAATATGTGGAGCTTGCAGACAATATTGAATGTATCATCAACTCGGCGGCTAATGTAAGTCATTACGGGCACTATGACGATTTCTTCGAAATCAATGTAAAAGGTGTAGAAAGACTGATAGACTTCTGCTCTACGGGAAGAGAAAAGGATTTGAACCAGATATCTACATTGAGTGTGGTTCAGGGGGCCCCGGATGAAAAGAGTCGAAGTATGTTTACGGAATACGACTACGGTATCAGTGATAAAATTGGCAACTATTATGTAAAAACTAAGAACATTGCGGAATTGAAGATTATAGAAGCTAGGCAGAAGGGAATAAAGGCAAACATTTTCAGGGTAGGAAATCTGGTCTTTGACTCAAATACCGGCAAATTTCAACAAAACATCTGGGATAATGCTTTTTACAGTATTATCAGGTCATATATCCACATCGGTGCGGCGCCGGAAGTTGGTTTGAAATATGATTTTTCTTATATTGACTATGTTGCTGATGCTGTTGTAAAGCTTTACAACAGGGAAAATCTGATTAATGAGACGTATCATTTGTTTAATGACAATGAACCCAGCCTTACAGAGTTTATAGAGTTCTTGAATGCAGAGGGGTATGGTGTAAAGAGCTGCTCGCTGGATAAATTCATAGGCTGCCTCTATGACATATATGATGACAAGAACATGGTGGACGAGGTAAACACTATCTTGCTGCACTATGGACTTTTTGATAATTCTGGTGGCGGTGAAGCATATAATGTTGGAAATAAAAAGACCAACTTCATATTGGAGAGGTTGGGATTTGTTTGGCCGCAGCTTAACAGAAATCACGTAACAAAAATGTTGGAGCACTGCATAAAAGTAAACTTTTTACCAGAGGAGGTAGCGAAATGAGCACAGTTTTATGTGAGAATACCGAGGCAGCCAAAAACTTAGTGAACTATGAGGAAGTTAAAAATGAAATTTCCAAGCTTGTTCATAAAGAAATGAAGAAAGCGAAAACAACAGGCCTTAGCATAGCACTAGTTGACGGTAATTCAACTGTATGGACTCAAGCTTTTGGATATTCAGATAAGGAAAAAGAGGTTAGTTCGAGCCCAAAAACAATCTATCAGATTGGCTCAATTACAAAAATGCTGACGGGTATTGCTATCATGCAGCTTGCAGAACAAGGGGTGATAGACATTGATAAGCCTTATCAGGAATACGTTCAAGAATTCTCCATGAAAACCCATTATAAAAATGCCAAGCCTTTCACAATAAGGCAGTTGATGACTCACTACTCGGGAGTACCTAGTGACTGGTATGATGGGACGAGGCCATTATGGGGAGGAACGCCTGTATCCAAAGAAGAGATTATGAATAGACTTAAGGACGAATATATGGCATTCCCTCCCGACTATATCAAAAGCTACTCAAACCTTGGATTTATGTTGTTGGAATATCTCATAGAGAAGGTCAGCGGGGAAAATTTCAGTGAATATATTCAAAAAAATATATTGAATCCTCTAGGGATGGTGCATTCGTTTTTTGACAGTCGCTCAGAGTTGGAACACTTAGTTTCAAAGGGTTATTCAGATCATAAGGAAATACACTACTACAAACCGCCCGCTGCAGCTTTAGGTATGTTTTCCAATGTTCTGGATTTAGCTGAATTGATTAAAGCGTTTTTGGCGTATGGTGAAAATACAGGAAGAGGAGTCGTGAAGAGTGAGACTCTGAAAGACATGTTGACGGTTCAGGATCAGCATGTGAAGCTTCAAAGCAAATGCAACACAAAATCAGGCTTATGCTGCTGGATTCTTGAAGATGACTTTATGAAAAAGCTTGTATGGCACGATGGGGGGACGACATTTTTCTACAGCCGCCTTATGTTACTTCCCGAATCTAATCTCGGAGTCATAGTTCTGGCCAATTCCTATAACTCGAGGAAGGTGGTAGACAGAGTTGGGCAAGAGACCCTGAAATTAGCCTACATGGCTAAGACAGGGAAAAATAAAATCCAGAATAAGAATCGGAAAACAATGGCTCTGTCAAAGTCGGGTCCAGAGTTTGATAGGTATGTAGGGTATTATAACACCATATTTGGCATGGCACATGTACAGAGGGTTAAAGATCAATTATGCTTAAAAATCGGATCAAATCCAACATTAAACCTTTTGAAGTTTGAAGGCAACCTTTTAAAGCCTAAGCTCCGGGTAATGGGGAATATCAGCATCAATCATCCGCAGCTTGCAGGACTTTATTTCTACTTTGATACCGTTGAAGGGCAGGATTTGCTGCTATCCGATTCTGCCGATATAACGGATATTCTAGGAAGCAGGGTAACACCTCAGCCTATCCCTCAAGCTTGGCTAAAAAGGCTGGGAGAATATGAAATTGTAAATTCTCGCTCCGGTGAGTTTACCATGCTGATTAGTCCTCATTTGAAAAAGGTAGGAGACTTTCTCGTGTTTGGGGTTACAAATGAGTATCGGGTGAAACAGAGCTTTGCGCTGACACCGGCTTCGGAGAATGAAATTATAATTAGCGGTATTGGAAGAATGATGAATGAGACTATTCGGGCCATTAAGGTAGATGGAGAAGAAAGACTCATATATAAGGGATGTATCCTTAAAAGAATCAACAATAATAAATGAGTAATGAAAGAGAGTGAGAAAAGATGAGTACAGTAGGGATTCTAGGTGCCGGAGTCATGGGGATTGGTGTTGCACACAATGCAGCAAGATATCAACATGATGTAATTTTAGTTGATATATCTGAGGAAGCTCTTGGAAAAGCAAAGGAAGAGTTAAAGAAAAATATTCGCTTTGAGGCATTTTTCAATAAGGATACAAACATGGAACCTGTAGAAAAGGTCATTGAAAGAATTACATTTACTACGGATTATAGCGTGCTGGACAAAGCGGATGTCATTGTTGAAAATGTACCTGAGATTTGGGACATAAAAAAGGAAGTCTATTTGAAAATTGATGAAATATGCCCTGAAAATTGCATATTCTTAGTAAACACCTCTTGTATATCCATCACAAAGGTGGCTTCCTTAATGCAAAGACCTTCAAAGGTAATAGGGGTTCATTTTATGAATCCTGTCCCTCTTAAGACTAGTGTTGAGGTAATAAAAGGATACCACACATCTGATGGAACTATAGAGGAAACACAAAGCTTTCTAAAAAGTATAGGAAAGGAAATGATTCTTGTAAATGACTTGCCTGGATTTGTATCCAATAGACTTTCACACTTGCTGATGAATGAAGCGGCTTTTGTGGTTCAAGACCAAGTAGCAAGTCCTAAGGATGTAGATGACATATTCAAAAAATGCTTTGGTCACAAAATGGGGCCTTTGGAAACTGCCGATCTGATTGGTCTGGATACCGTGGTAAATTCATTGAATATACTCTATGAAAGTTATCAGGATACCAAGTTCCGTTGCTGTCCGCTTCTTGTCAAGATGGTTGATGCAGGGCTAAAAGGCAGAAAAACAGGTAAGGGATTCTATACTTATGATGAGTACGAATTTTGATCATATTCTACATACATTTATTTTTGAAAGGGGTCATTAATATGGAAAATGTTGAAATGAAAATTAGAAAGTTTTTATCACGCTTCTTTAGAAAGCATGAATTGCAAGGTAATGAGGACATATTTTCACTTGGCTTTGTAAACTCTTTGTTTGCTATGCAATTAGTCATGTTTTTAGAAAAGGAATTTGGAATCACTGTAGATACTAAGGATTTGGATTTGGAAAACTTCAGAACCTTAAATGCGATAGTCTCATTTATAGATAAGAAAAAAGTTGAAGTCTGACGGCTTAGCATAAAATGCAGAACATTATACATAAAGAAACGAAAGCTTGAAAGAAGCCAGTAGGGAGGGCGCTATATGAAGATTGAATTAACCGAAGACCAGCTGAAAATGCAGGCTGAGTTCAGAGAATTTGTAGATAATGACATTATTCCTTTCGCTGCCGAGAGTGATAGAGAGGAAAGGATGCATCCGAAGGTCTTGGAAAAAATCATCGAGAAGGGATATATAGGCTCAATGCTGCCGGTGGAGTATGGCGGTATGGGAATGGATATGGTTACCTTAGGTATCCTGAACGAGGAAGTAGGCAGAGGATGCTCTTCTGCAAGGAGTTTGTTGACAGTCCACGGGATGGTTGCATTAGCCATCCTAAGATGGGGGACAAAGGAGCAGAAGCAATACTGGCTGCCAAAGATGGCTAAGGGAGAAATCATAGGAGCCTTCGGGTTAACCGAGCCTAATGTAGGAAGTGATGCGAAAAGTGTAGAGGCTTCTGCTGTCGAGGAGGATGATTTCTATATCATTAATGGGCATAAAAAATGGACAACTATGGGACAGATTGCAGACGTATTCCTGATTTTCGCCCGTTGTAATGACAAACCTACAGCATTCCTTGTAGAAAAGGACAGGGCAGGGTTTTCCACTACGCCCATGAAGGGCTTGATGGGTGCCCGGGCTTCTATGATTGCCGAATTGCATCTTGATACTTGCCGTATTCCTAAGGAGAATTTGGTTGGAAAGGTTGGGGCGGGCCTTTCCCATGTTGCTTTAGCATGCTTGGACTATGGACGATATACCGTTGCATGGGGATGTGTAGGATTAGGACAGGCTTGCCTTGAAGCCAGTATTAAATACTCCCGTAAGAGAAAACAATTTGGTACACCACTAAGGGAAAACCAGTTGATTCAACAGCTTATAACAAAGATGCTTGTCAATGTAAAGGCAGCTAGACTATTGTGCTATAATGCAGGTTATCTTAAAGAGATTGGAGATCCGGATACGATTATGGAAACCTGGGTTGCAAAATACTTTGCTTCGAAAATGGTGAATGAAGTAGCAAGCGAAGCGGTCCAAATCCATGGAGGAAACGGGTGCCATAGTGACTATCCGGTTGAAAGGTACTATAGGGATGCCAGGATCAATGAAATCATTGAAGGTACAACGCAGATGCATGAGGTATTGATTGCAATGAATGCATTCAGAACCATATAGAGAATAAACTCTAAAATAAAAAATGATTTGGATGCGAGTTGAAGTCTGTTCTTCTTTTAATGTGCTACTTCATTATACCTTAAAGGGGGAAGTAGCACATTGAAAGAATGTGCCGAAGTTTTTAGTTTATGGGTTCTTCATTTGTAAAGTAGCGGCTAATGTACGAGAGAAGGAGTTGTCGGCAATGGATGGTAAGAAGGAAAGAAAAATAAAATGCGTGGTATGGGACTTAGATAATACACTTTGGGATGGAGTATTGTTAGAGGATCAAAATGTTTGTCTGCGTGAGAATATTGTTCATATCATAAAAACGCTGGATGAGAGGGGTATCTTGCAGTCAGTAGCCAGCAGAAACGAGCATTCCTTAGCAATGAAGAAGCTGGAAGAGATAGGATTGGCAGAATACTTTTTATATCCGCAGATTCACTGGAATGCAAAATCAACCTCTATCAAAACAGTTGCCCAATGTATCAATATAGGAATTGATACATTGGCATTTATAGATGACCAACCCTTTGAGCGCGAAGAAGTAAGCTTCTCACTTCCGGAAGTTTTATGCATTGATGCGGAAGACTTGAGTACGATACTGGATATGCCGGAAATGAATCCGCGCTTTATTACCGAGGACTCAAAAATACGCAGGAAAATGTATATAAGCGATATTGAACGTAATAAAACGGAAGAAAGCTTCCAAGGCTCTCAAGATGAGTTCATGTCATCACTGGGGATGATACTTAGCATATCACCTGTAAGTCAAGATGACTTGCAGCGTGCGGAAGAACTGACCGTAAGAACACATCAGCTCAATACTACGGGATATACTTATTCTTATGAAGAACTTGAAGCAATCAGTAAATCACCGGACCACAAGCTGCTTATTGTCAGCCTGGAGGATAAGTACGGGACGTACGGTAAAATTGGACTAATCATGATTGAATGCAAGGAGAGTATATGGAGTATAAAGCTTCTCCTGATGTCTTGTCGTGTTATGTCCAGGGGAATTGGATCGATATTGCTGAATTATATTTTGAAGCAGTCAAAGAATAATGACGTTAAGCTAAGGGCTGAGTTTGTAAAAACAGACCGTAACAGAATGATGTACATAACCTATAAATTTTCTGGCTTCAAAGAAATTTACGAGGAGGGCAACAAGATACTATTTGAAAACGACTTTTCAACAATACAGGACTTTCCTCCATATATAAAAATTAATGCACCGGAATTAAGCAACTGGGTGCCTGAGAGAGAAAACATGGTCTTATTATAATAAGGGAATGGCAAGCGTGTTTAACCACAATATGGAATAATTTTAATCGGTTTTCATATCAATATATACTATGATAAATAAAGAACTAACACTTTTGAATACGGACACTATCTGAACCTCAAGAGTATTTATGATTTTTTATACAATAAAAAGGGTGGAGGAATCATTGTGAAATTCTTTTCAAATGCTCTTTGGAAGAATAAAAATTTCAACTTTCTTTGGGCTGGAGCTACTGTAAGTTTGGTAGGAACCGAAGTAACAAATCTAGCACTTCCTGTAGTTGCTTTGATGATTCTTAAAGCAGGTGCGATGGAAGTAGCAATAATTAAAGCAGCAGAGATGATTGCATTTCCTTTCTTAGGTCTCTTTGCCGGTGTAATGGCTGACAGGTTGAATCCACGTAGGATAATGATTGTAGCAGATTCCAGTCGATTTTTATTATTATCTTTAATACCTTTAGCATATGTGTTAGGGTTCCTAAACATTTATGTACTTATAGCAGTAACTGCAATAATGAGCATTTTTGCAGTCTTCTATAATATAGCATACTCGGCTTACGTTCCACTTATCGTAGAGCGTGACCAGCTTGTTGAAGGTAACTCAAAGTTGAATACAAGCCAGTCGGTAGCACAGTTTATGGGACCAATGATTGCAGGGTGGTTGACTCTTATTGTTGGTGCTGTAAAATCATTATTAGTTGATGTGTGCAGTTATTTGTTCTCAGTAGTTATGTTGCTTATGTCAAAACAGGTAATCCGACATGAAGATAGTATTACAAAGAACAAATTACCCAGAAAGAGTATATGGGCCGATATAAAGGAGGGCTTGCATTTTGTATTCTCAGACAAAACAATGCGAAAATTGATAGCAGCAACTGGTTTTGCAAATTTAGGACATTCTATCGCACAGCCTATGTTCCTTGTATTTGCGTATAAGCGACTTGGGATAAGTGCGGAGAGGATGGGAATAATACTGGCGTTTGGAAGTATAGGGCTTTTTATTGGATCTGTAGTGGCAACCAAAATTGCACAAAGGTTTGGTTTGGGAAAGAGTATGTTCTTTTCAATGGGACTTGTTGGTATTGCTGCTCTTGTTACTCCAGCTGCACTACTTGGTGTACCTGAGATAACACTTGCACTTGTTTGGTTTACAATATGTTTTGCTGATACAATATATAATATAAATCAATTTACGCTGCGTCAATTACTGACCCCTTTTGAACTTCAGGGGCGTATGAATGCTACAGTCAGGATTATAATATTTGGAGTAATGCCGGTTGGATCTGTACTGGGCGGGTTACTAGCAGCGAAGATAGGTTTGGTTGTATCTTTAATTGTTGGTGGTTTGGCATATTTGATGGTTCCGGTTATTGTATATGTAAGTCATTTATATTCCATACAGCAGCACCCTGATAGCAATAGACCTGTTGTTGAGCCAGCGGTTGTTGCAGAGTAACATTTATCATGAGATGTTTTCATAGCCTGAACTCGCCATGGTGATTAGAAAGATGCCTTAGGGATATTGTTTGACCGTCAACAATTCTCGAGGGCTTTTTTAATTAATATAAAAGCATATAATAGGGGGGCGAAGCGTATTTTATCTAAAAAAGGGTATGAAAAAACACCAAACAATTGGTGTTTTTATTTGGTGCGGTCGATGGGACTTGAACCCATACGGTGTAACCATACGCCCCTCAAACGTACGCGTCTGCCAGTTCCGCCACGACCGCATATTTAATTCGTCAAGTGCCTCACACCGACGAATAAGATTATACTAGCATATAAGTAATTAGTCAATACATTTTTTTAAAATATCCAAGGAATTTACTGTGTAATTAATACTCAGCCAAAAATAAAGGCTGCTTTTTAAGCAGCCCTTAAATTATATCATATGTCAGTTTAATAGACTCAATCGCCTTATCAACATCCTTATCGTATATCAGGTAAGATATATCCACTTCAGAGGTTGTAACGAGCTTTATTTCTATTCCGTTCTGAGCAAGCAGCGTAAAGAGGTTGGCAGCGACTCCCGGAATGTTCTTCATTTCCTCACCATAAACAGAAAGCTTTGTATTATTAGCGTCAACCTCTATTCTAAGATTAGGTACATCCTTTTTAAACTTATTTAAGGCTGCAATAGTCTTAACAAGGTCTTCTGAAGGCAGACTGAACGATATATTTATACTTCCCCTGTAGGGTGGAGCCTGGCTAATCATATCGATATTAACCTTTTGTTCGGCGATAGTATTAAAAATATCGGAAATAAGCTTCATGTTATTTGGCAGGTTATCCACCGTAACAAGTGCCACATTATAAGCTACCGATATTTTAGTGATAGGTTTTTGTGCCATAAGTCCAACCTCCTTAATTACTAATGTTTATAGCTTCCCATGCAAAGAAACTAGAAGTGCCAACGAGATAGAGCTAGAGCAGTGAAAAAAGGTGTTATTCCTGTGCAATGAGGTCTTTCATAGCATACATTCCAGGTGTTTTATTATAAAGGAATTTAGCAGCTCTCAGTGCACCAACACCGAAAATTTCTTTTGACATTGCGATATGGTTGACCTCAATAATTTCATCGTTTCCAGCAAATATTACCGAGTGATCCCCTACAATTGTACCACCACGAACCGCATGAATACCTATTTCCTGCTTGCTTCTTTTTTTCCTTCTTGAATGCCTGTCGTAAACATACTCATGATTTTGGTCTAATACTGAATTTATGGCATCTGCTATTGCAAGAGCAGTACCACTTGGAGCATCAAGCTTTAGATTATGGTGCTTTTCAACTATTTCAATATCAAAATTATATTGAAGTACTTTAGCTGCCTTCTTTACTAGGTCTATAAGTAAGTTAACTCCCAAAGACATATTTGCCGAGAAGAAAACAGGTATCTGCTGTGAAGCAGCTTCTAGAGCTCTGACATGGGTTTGGGATAAACCCGTTGTTGCCATTATAAGGGGAACTCTTCTCGATAAAGCAAATTCAAGTACATTATCAAAACCTGCGGGGTTAGAAAAGTCTATAATTACATCAACCTTGACATTACAGTCATTTGGATTAGTAAACACAGGATAAGGATTATTTATAGTATTAGATAAATCAAAACCTGCAGCTATTTTAAGGTCATCATGCTCACCTGCAAGCCTCGAAATTACCTGACCCATTTTTCCGTTGCATCCACTCATTAAAATATTAATCATTTGCTCACTTCCTTGGTATGTATTGGTAAACAAGGTGTATTAGAGAAGTAGGTTGAGGCAGCTGTTTAACCAGCTTTGCCATGCAACCTACTACCTATTTTACCCATAATAGCTTATTTTATTAGGCCATAGTTTTGTAATTCTTTTTTTAATATTTCAAGATTCTTTTCACTCATATCTACTAGGGGCATTCTACAATTTCCAACGTTTAACCCCATAAGATTCATTGCTGACTTGATTGGTACTGGGCTTACTTCAATAAACAGTGCTTTTATCAAATCAAGGGTTTGAAGTTGAAGCTTTCTGCTACCTTCTATATCGCCGTCCAAGAACTTGATAACCATATCATGAGTATCCTTGGGGATTATGTTAGCCATAACCGAGATAACACCTTTGCCACCGAGGGAAAGGAAGGGGAGTACCATGTTATCATCACCGGAATAAACTGTGAAGCCTTCGCCACAGAGGTTTATGATATCACCAACCTGCGAAAGATTACATTCTTTAATAGCTACTATATTATCAATTTCTGAAAGGGCCTTAACTGTTTCCGGATTAATATTAAGGTTAGTTCTTGATGGCACATTATATAACACAATAGGTATTTTAATACTGTTGGCTATAACTTTAAAATGCTCGAACAAACCCTTTTGAGTAGTTTTATTATAATAGGGAGTTACACTTAAGATAGCATCGGCTCCCACTTCTTCTGCATACTTGCTCAGTTCAACAGCATGACGGGTATCGTTACTTCCGGTACCGGCTATAACAGGGATTCTCTTATTTACTTTTTCTACAGCAAATTTGATAGCTGCTTTATGTTCATCATCAGGCATTGTAGAAGCTTCACCTGTTGTACCACAAATAATAAGGGCGTCGCTTCCTTCACTAATTTGAAACTCTATAAGCTCTTCTAATTTATTGAAGTCAATACCATCATCTGTAAAAGGCGTCACAATTGCTACACCGGAGCCAACAAATATGGGTTTTCTCATAACAAATACATCCTTTCATTACATTACAGATATAAGGTGAATAAAATTTATACAGATACATTTTACGTAAGCAGACAGAATAAAGTGCGCCAGCCTAAGTAATTATTTACTCCACATTTTTATTAATTCCTGAGCAATTTGAACTGCATTTGTAGCAGCGCCTTTTCTAATATTATCTGCAACAACCCATAAGTTTACTCCGCTCTCAACGCTTTCATCACGGCGGATTCTACCTACGAAAGTTTCATCTTTACCTGAAGTATAAATAGGCATCGGATAGACGTTGTTTGCTGGGTCGTCCTGTACTATGACACCAGGTGAATTTTTTAGTATCTCTTTTAATTCATCAAGATCAAATTGATTTTCAAACTCAACGTTTATTGATTCGCTGTGACCATTGAATACAGGCACTCTTACTGTAGTAGCGGTAATCTTAAGACTCTCGCTGCCCATGATTTTTTTTGTTTCCTTTATCATCTTAACTTCCTCTTTGGTATAACCGTTTGGAAGGAAAACATCTATCTGCGGTATGACATTACCTGCAATAGGATGAGCAAATTTCTTAGGAGCCTCACCTTTTAGTCCTTGCTCAAGGTCGTTATACCCACCCATACCAGCTCCAGAAACAGCCTGGAATGTAGTATAGACAATTCTTTTGATTTTATATTTATCATGTAAAGGCTTTAATGCAACAACTGCCTGAATAGTTGAACAGTTAGGGTTTGCAATTATACCTTTATTCCATTCAATATCATGAGAATTTACTTCAGGAACAACAAGGGGAACGCTAGGATCCATTCTCCATGCGCTGCTGTTATCGACTACTACACAGCCTTTTGAAGCAGCTATAGGAGAGAATTTTTCGCTGGTACTTCCGCCTGCCGAGAATAAAGCAATATCAATACCTCTATCAAAGGAGGTCTCTGTTAACTCTTCTACTGTATATTCTTTACCGTTAAAGGTAATAGTTGAGCCTGCAGATCTGCTGGAAGAGAAGAAGTAAATGCTTTCTATAGGAAGATTTCTTTCCTCCAAAACTTTTAGAAATGTCCTACCTACCATACCTGTTGCGCCTACTACTGCTAAGTTTACTTTTTTCATAAATAAAACCCCCTGTAATATTTTGCCTATTTTGTAGATGTAAATTATTTTCCAAGACCTGAGGCTTAATAGATCTTAGAAAATTAAAAAGCTGGTATCAATGATGGTACCAGCGGTTTTTGTAAAGTAACAAATACAAAGTTTCTTTGGCTTTGTTTACTAAACGATAGCGCTCCATCACTTATTATGATGACAGTTGCAAAGCTCTTAACTATACAACCAGAACAAATATCAATGGGTGAATTTGTTCTTCGGCATTTTTTCCTTTCCAACTAAGTCATAAAACCCCATGTTCTCATTAGTTGTACTATTAAAAAACGCACCTCTATCCTTTATCCTATATTATATTTCTATTAATGATAACACTCAGATGTGTCAATGTCAAATATTTTATTTTAAAAAAATCTATATAAAACTCACTACATTACAAGAATATTACAAATGCTGTGCTATGCAGGTTTAATGACAATTTTCGTCGAATAAATATAATAAAATTTGTAATTATTCCGGCAAAGTTGCATAAACGTTTTACAAAAGATTAGACCAGGAGGGGCAAATGAATAAGGTATTTAAAAGCATATTATCAATTGTACTTTCAGCATCGCTTATAGTAACATGTGCAAGCCTTTCGACAGCTGCAGTTTCAATCCCCGAAAAAGTAAGAATTGGCTTATACTTTACTGATTCGGCTACCAAGATAAATACTGCTGTAACTAGCTTTAATATTAGCTCGGTAAAAGGAGTTCAATTGGGATGTTTTAAAGATGAAAAATTTACCGTTCTATATGAAGAGCCATCAGGTAATGCAGTTACAATAAGAAAGGATACATATTATTCATCTGTAAGTGGCAAGCTAACCGAATACAACCCAGCCAATAAAACAATCCCACAGGGTGATAAATTAGGACCTTTCCATATCCAAATAGGAGAGGCTTATAATGATCTTAACGTAGTTAATCAACAAATCCTGGACCTAAGTCAAAAGGGAATAAAGGCATATCCTGTATTTGTAGATACATGGCAGATTTGGACCGGCTTTTACATTGATCAGAATGCTGCACAAGCAGATATAACCAACAATATAACTAAAGTGCTTGGTAATGGAGAATACAAGATTATTCAACCGGCTGCCAACAGGATTGTAGCAGCTACAGCAGCAGGAGATGTTGTGTTGATATTTGGGAGCGAAACAGGGAAGCTACAGATTCATCCTAAAGCAGATAACAATCCTTATATATTTAAAATAAATAACGATAATAAAGAGCTTTATAGGGGAGGGCTGGAGGTCAGGAGGCTTACAACAAGTGATATGACTCTGATAAATGTTATACCCTTAGAGGAATATCTATATGGGGTGGTTCCATCGGAAATTGAATCCAGTGCCCCTGTAGAAGCGGTTAAAGCTCAGGCCGTAGCAGCAAGGACCTATACAATAGGTAATCTGAAAAAATACAAAAGGTTAGACTTTGACCTGTGCACAACAGTAAACTCTCAAGTTTATAAAGGCTATGACGGAGAGGCCCAGGCTGCAAACAAAGCTGTTGATGAGACGAAAGGGAAAGTAGTAACATACAACGGTAAGATTGCACAAGTGTTTTATTTCAGTTCAAGTGGTGGAAGAACTGAAGATGTAAAAAATGTTTGGGGTTCAGATGTACCATACCTTAAAAGTGTTGAGGATAAATACGAATCGGGCAAGTCGTGGAAATATACTTGGGAATACACCATAACCGCTGCAAAAGTAAAAGAAATAATGCTATCCAGAAAATTTGACCTGGGAGATATATTAAGTATAAACGTGACTAAAACGTCGGAGGCAGGAAGAGCAACTGAGCTTGTAATAAAAGGGACAAAGGATCAAAGAGTATATACAAACGGAAACACCAGGGCGGTATTTAGCCTGGATAGCCAGTGGTACACAATAACAACCGATGCTGACCTTTTTATCAAGGGCATGAATTCTTCTGCAACCAAATCTCAGCTTAGTGATAAAAAGGTTATGACGGCCAAAGGTGTAACAACAATCAAAACTTCAAATACAAAAGCATTTGTTATTGGTGCCGATGGTAATAAAAAAGCAATACCTGCCATACCTACTACATACAAGTTTAATGGCAAGGGATGGGGCCATGCTATAGGTATGAGTCAGGAAGGTGCAAAAGGATATGCGAGACAAGGATGGGATTATAAAAAGATATTAGAACATTATTTCGCAGGGACAAAAGTAGAATAAGCAGCAAATATTAAAAGCAGCTTCCGGAGCTGCTTTTAATATTACAAATATAAGATCAAAATTATACGTTCCTAAAAAACTCTTCATATAAAGCTCTTACAGAATTATCAGCGTCATCAGCCCTTACTCCGAACATCATGCTTATTTCCGAGGAGCCCTGGTTAATCATTTCAAGATTGACATTGGCCTTAGCCAGTGCACTTGTAGCCCTAGCTGCAATACCTACCGATTTACTCATACCTTCTCCCACGATAATAATCAGAGCAAGGTTACGTTCAATAGCAACATCATCTACCTCTAGTTCGTCCTTTATACGCTGAACTACTCGGTTTTCCATATCAGAAGTAAACTGTGCCTCACGTAGTATAATCGAAATATTGTCAATACCTGAAGGTGTATGCTCATAGGAAAGACCTTCATCCTCAAGGATCTGTAGGAGTTTACGACCAAATCCCACTTCTCTATTCATCAAGTATTTACTTACATAAATACTGCAGAAACCTTTGTCACTTGCTATACCAGCTACAAGGCCGGTCTTGTATTGCCTGCTTGTAGAAATCAGTGTTCCTGGGGCAGCAGGGTTATTGGTGTTTTTTATACAAACAGGAATACCCGCGCGATAAACCGGTGCAAGCGTTTCTTCATGAAGCACTGAAAAACCGGCGTAAGAAAGCTCGCGCATTTCTCTGTAGGTCAGTTCTGCAATTGCCTGAGGGTTTTGTACTACATTGGGGTTAGCAGCAAAAACCGAATCAACATCGGTAAAGTTTTCATACAAATCAGCTTTCACGGCAGCTGTCAATATAGAACCTGTGATGTCAGAGCCACCCCTTGGGAATGTTACAAGTATTCCTGATGGAGTATAACCGAAGAAGCCGGGGAAAATGATAATTCCACTCATACTCCTCAAAGCTTTAAGATTTTCATAAGACTCAGGAAGCACTTGTGCATTTCCATACTCATCACTTAAAAGCAGGCCCACTTCCTTAGGGTTAACATAATGAGCTTCAACTCCAAGGCTGGTAAGGTATGTCGCTACAAGTTTTGCGCTGTTATCTTCACCAGAAGCTTTTAAGGAATCTGTAAAGCGTCCTGGATTACTTGTGTCACCTGCAAGACGACCGCGAAGGTCCTCCTCAATTATTGTTACGATGTCGTTGCCAAGATTGAAATCCTGAGCAATTTGTCTATATCTTTCAACAACAGCGTTAAGCTCATCTTCAGCAGAACCGCATGAAAGATATTTTTCTGCACATGCTATTAAAAGGTCGGTAACCTTAATATCGTCCTTATAGCGTTTGCCTGGAGCTGATACTACTACAATACGACGGTCGGGATCTGCGAGTACTATATCGCATACTTTTTTTATCTGTTCGGCAGATGCAAGTGAGGTGCCGCCAAATTTTGAAACTTTCATCTTATTGACCTCCAATTTTAGAACAGTGATTTGGTAAAATTGTGCAAGTATACCTCGTACTACCTTGTTAGCTGGTATCCATCTTTAAAAAATAATAAGTCAAAACTATTATTGCTTATTTCGTAAACGACAAATTTAGTTGCATATTTGCCGAATCAAAAGGCTGCTATCAAAGCGGTACTAATAATATGTTATGCAAACTAGTAATTGGATTACACAATATCTATTTTAAAAATTATACAGAAAAATATCTGGAATGGCAATAATTAAAGAGGTATTTTAGCACTTAGTGCCATACAAAAAACTTTGAATTATTTTATACACTTATAGTATGGTTTTATAAAAATAATGCTTTCTGAGCCTTGTAAATAGTGTAAGTTTAATGTAATATTAAAATTTGCAAGAAAATAAAAAGTCGACATTTAAATTAAGGTGCGGATTATTATGAGAGTTAGCGATTTTTACTACGATTTGCCCGAGGAGCTTATAGCACAGGAGCCAATTAAAGATAGACATATGTCCAGACTTATGGTAATAGACAGGGATAACGGAAATATTGAGCACAGGATATTTAGGGACGTGATAAATTACCTAAAGGAAGGGGATTGTCTAGTTCTAAATAATACCAGAGTAATTCCTGCCAGATTACTTGGTGAAAAAGAAGGTACGACAGGAAAGATAGAATTTGTATTACTAAAAAAGGTAAATGGTGATGTATGGGAAGTAATACTGAAGCCGGGGAGACGTGCAAAACCGGGAGCTAGGTTTGTTTTCGGAAATGGAGAGTTGAAGGCTGAAGTAATTGATATAGTTGAAGAAGGAAATAGGCTGGTAAGGTTTGAGTATGATGGTGTATTTGAGCAAATACTTGACAGAGTTGGTATAATGCCGCTACCTCCGTACATAACAAAGAGACTTGAAGATTCTGAAAGGTACCAGACAGTATATTCAAAGCAAAAGGGTTCAGCTGCTGCTCCGACAGCAGGGCTTCATTTTACAAATGAGTTATTAGCTGAGTTAGAAGGTAAGGGTGTTAAATTAGCATACGTAACCTTACATGTAGGATTAGGAACCTTTAGGCCTGTCAAAGCTGAAAATATCCTAGAACATAAAATGCACTCAGAGTTTTTTAGTATAAGCGATGAGGCATGTGACAAAATAAATACAACAAAGGAAAAAGGAAACAAGGTTGTGGCGGTAGGCACGACGAGCTGTAGAGTCATGGAGACAGTAGGCAGTGATGATGGTCGTGTCAAGCCTGGAAGTGGGTGGACCGATATTTTTATATACCCGGGGTATAATTTCAAGATTGTGGATTCACTTATTACAAATTTTCATCTCCCTGAATCTACTCTAATAATGCTGGTTAGTGCTTTGGCAGGAAAAGAAAAGATGTTGGAAGCCTATAAAATAGCAGTCAACGAGAGGTACAGATTTTTCAGTTTCGGAGACGCAATGCTAATAAAATAGAGATTGAATTAGTTTATAATTAAAATATAGTAGAAAAGGTGCGTTAAAAATGAGTGTAGTACGATATGAATTTATAAAAAAGTGTAAACAGACAGGGGCTAGGTTAGGTAGAGTACATACGCCGCATGGTTCGTTTGATACCCCGGCGTTTATGCCTGTAGGTACTCAAGCCACTGTAAAAGGTATGTCGCCGGCTGAGTTAAAGGAAATTGAATCACAGATAATTCTTAGTAATACATATCATCTATACATGAGACCAGGGCGAGAGATAGTAAAAGAAGCGGGAGGCCTTCATGGTTTTATGAACTGGGACAGGCCCATACTTACCGATAGCGGCGGGTTTCAGGTATTTAGCTTAAGTGATTTCACAAGCATAAAGGAAGAAGGTGTAACCTTCAAATCTCACATTGATGGATCAAAACACTTTATATCCCCCGAAACAGCCATACAGATACAAAATGACCTTGGCGCAGACATTATAATGGCCTTTGACGAATGTATTCCATATCCATGCGAATTTGATTATGCAAAGAAGTCATTAGAGAGGACAACTAGGTGGGCGAAGAGGTGTAAGGAAGCTCATAAAAATACCGATAAACAAGCGCTTTTTGGTATTATCCAAGGAGGAACATACAAAGAGCTTAGGATACAGAGTGCTCATGAGATTCTTGAAATAGACTTCCCGGGCTATGCTCTTGGCGGGTTGAGTGTTGGGGAGCCAGCAGAAGAAATGTATGCAATGCTTGAATGTACAGTGCCTTTAATGCCGGAGGACAAACCACGTTACCTTATGGGAGTTGGAAGCCCGGACTATTTGGTAGAAGGTGCGATAAGGGGAATTGATATGTTTGATTGTGTCCTTCCCACTCGTATAGGGAGGAATGGTACTATAATGACCAGTAGAGGAAAAATCATAGTAAGAGATGCTAAATACGCCAGAGATTTTTCCCCCATGGACCCTGAATGTGACTGTTATGCATGCAGAAACTTCACTAGAGCCTACATAAGGCACTTGTTAAAAGCCAATGAAGTATTGGGAATAAGGCTTACTACATGGCATAACCTCAGATTCTTGCTTAATTTGATGAAAAAAGTTCGACAGGCAATAATGGAAGATAGACTCGCTGACTTCAGGAAAGAGTTTTTCACTAATTACGGATATATAAAAGGTTAGTTGGAGAAAATATTCGGAAAATATACTTCCATACAAGCTATAAAGATGATATTATTTATGCTATGGAAAATTTAGCTACAAATACATAGGAGGTTTTATATGCCACAAGGATCAGGTTTGACGCCTTTAATTCTGTCAACGGTTTTCATGTTTGCGCTCATGTATCTGATGGTAATTCTTCCCCAAAGGAAAAGGGAGAAAAAGACCAGAGAAATGTTAAGTGCCCTACAGGTTGGAAGTAATGTAATAACAGTAGGCGGTGTCATGGGTAAAATAATAAATATTAAAGATGATGAAATTACCGTTGAAACAAGTGTAGAAAAAACACAGGTAAAATTTAAAAAGTGGGCAATTAAAGAAGTAGAAAAAACTATTGAATCATAATAAACGATAAGTCAATTTGCAACAGTAAATTGACTTATTTTGTTCTAACTGCATGTTCACCACAATAAATTATATTAGGCGGGTATCGGAAGGCACCATAACACATAAGAAGTATAAAAAAATGCTTTACGATACAGAAGCCGACTAATCTATTGGAGGTGCAATATGGCCAGCCAGAGTGGGCAGGGAATCAAAAAAACACTTAGTGACCATGTCAATTTGATGATGGTTGTAAAGGGTATAGTAGTGTCCTATCTGATAACTATACCTACATTTATAATATTTGCCTTCATTCTAACCTATACGGACTTTCCGGAGAAATATATTTCTACAGTTGTGATAATAACTACTATAATAAGTATTTTGACTGCAGGCTCAACAGCAACAAGAAATGTGAGAAACAGAGGATGGTTGAATGGGGCTATAGTCGGAGCCGTGTATATGTTGGTGCTATATCTGTCAAGCAGTATAGTGTTTAGCAATTTTACAATCGACAGACATGTAACGGTTATGACACTTATAGGATTACTTACTGGAGCGATAGGCGGAATAATAGGTATAAACTTTAAAAGAGGTTCACATTCAAAGACTAAACGCTAAGAAAAACTTTCAAAAGTTCTTTTCAAGCAAGACTTGTTATGCTATAATATGACGAGGAAAAAATTGCATAGGAGGAAAGACAATGAAACATATTAAAACTATAAACGGTTCTACTTTAAAAGACACATTGACAAATGGCGGATGCGGTGAATGTCAGACATCCTGTCAGTCTGCGTGCAAAACTTCCTGTACGGTTGCAAACCAAAGCTGTCAGAAAAAATAGTGTTTACAGCATAGCGGTAACTGCCACAAGGGCTTACTGTTATGTTTGCTATTAAAGTGGAAAGTGAAGAATTCATTCGCTTTTCACTTTTTTGATTATAAAAGACAATTAGTTTAATATATAAAAAAATTCTTATATATTTATATTTTAGTAAGTAATAAAAACATAAATAGCAGCAGATTTTTATGCTGTATAATTATTCTCCCCGAATAATAGGGGGTAGAGGTGGGGTATATTTTAATGATACATAAATTCACGTTATACGGGACCAATATGGTAGTGGATGTAAACAGCGGGGCTGTTCATATATTTGATGAAGTTGCTTTTGAGGTATTGGATTACTATAAAAAATGTGATAGCACTGAGATAGTGGACAAACTATGTGCTAAATATGAAAAAGCTCAGATACTTGAAGCTATTCAAGAACTTGAAGAACTTGAAAGCAGAGGAGAACTGTTTTATGAGGACGCCTATAGGGATTATCTGAATTTATGGGATAGAAAGCCTGTAGTAAAGGCACTTTGCTTACATGTCTCCCATGATTGTAATTTAAGGTGCAAGTATTGTTTCGCAGCTACCGGCAATTTTGGCGGCGAAAGAACTAATATGGACCCTGAAATAGGAAAAAGGGCTATAGACTTTCTTATTCAACAATCGGGTAACAGAAGAAACCTCGAGATAGACTTTTTTGGCGGCGAACCGTTATTGAACTTTGAAGCTGTAAAAGAAGTTGTAGCGTATGCATTGTCAAAGGAAAAGGAACATAATAAGAAGTTTAAGTTTACCTTGACGACAAATGCTCTACTATTAAATGAAGAGCATAAAAAATATATCAACGAACATATACAAAACATTGTTCTGAGTATAGATGGGCGCGCAGAAACTAACGATAGAATGCGTTTTAGGTTGGACGGTTCGGGTACCTATGAAAGTATAATACCTAAGATAAAAGATCTCGCTGATTCAAGAAATCAGGACAATTATTATGTAAGAGGCACATTTACAAGGGAAAACCTTGATTTTGCAAGTGATGTCCTTCATCTAGCAGACCAAGGGTTTGAACAGATTTCTGTAGAACCTGTTGTAGCTGCAAAAGGAACAGGATACGATATAAGGGAAGAAGACCTTCCGGTACTCTTCAAAGAATATGAGAAACTTGCTTACGAATATGTAGATAGAAGAAAAAGCGGGCAGTTTTTTAACTTCTTTCATTTTATGATAGATTTGAGCCAGGGACCATGTGTTGCAAAAAGGTTGGGAGGCTGTGGCTCGGGTCATGAGTATCTTGCTATTACTCCTGAGGGTGATATTTACCCATGCCACCAGTTTGTGGGCATGGACGAATTTAAGATGGGAAATGTTAATGAAGCAACATTAGACGACAGAATACAGAATAAATTCAAGGATACAAATATATATACAAAACCCGAATGCGTGAAGTGCTGGGCTAAATTTTACTGCAGCGGAGGATGCGCAGCAAACTCATATCAATTTCATAATGATATTAATATACCTTACAGCATTGGCTGCGAGCTTGAAAAGAAGCGAGTAGAATGTGCATTATGGATAAAGACACAAGAATAGCAGGTGTTATGATGATTCAAAAGTACAAGCAATACTTACCGGAGATAGATGAGTCGTGCTATGTAGCTCCTAATAGTATAATAATAGGAAATGTCAAAATAGGCAAAAACTCAAGTATTTGGTACAACACTGTTATTAGAGGAGATACTGCAAAGATAACTATAGGCTCGTGCACCAATTTGCAAGATGGCTGTATTCTTCATTGCAGCCATGATAAAGATTTGATAATCGGCAACAATGTTACAGTAGGGCATGGGGCTATTCTTCATAGTTGCATTGTAGATGAAGGTTGTCTTGTGGGCATGGGTGCGATTATATTGGATGGTGTAAAAATCGGGAAAAATTGCCTGGTAGCTGCGGGAGCTCTTCTAACTCCTAATACTCAAGTACCAGACAACTCACTTGTTTTAGGAAATCCAGGTATAATAAAGAGGCAGCTTACTGACGAAGAGGTTGCTAAAATTAAAATGAGTTCACAAGAGTATATTAGGTTAGCAAATGAGTATAAAAACGATATAAAACTATAATATTAAGCATTACTGAAATTATTTAGATGCTATATGAATTGCGATAATGGTATTACAAGGAAAAATTTAAATATTAGAGAATGCACCGTTCATGATAAAAAGTTAAGCGCTTATTGTCATTAATGGTGCATTTTTTTTGTATTCAATGAAAATCATATTAAATACATTCAAATTTATTTATATTTGACTATGATTTAAAGGGAGATAGGGTTTTAATGAGCATAGTAACACTAAAAGAAATAATGGAAAACAATGAAATAAGGACATTCTTGGAGATAGCCGAAAAGCAGCTGGAAGCATTAGGATACACGGAACACTCATTCAGACACCTGGGTATTGTAGCTAAAGCTGCAGGAGATATACTAAGAGACCTTGGATTTAGTGAAAGGGAAGTAGAACTTGCCAGAATTGCAGCATATATGCATGATATAGGAAACGCAGTCAATAGAGTAGATCATGCCCATTCGGGAGCTATATTGGCCTATGGCATTCTTACAAAGCTAGGTATGGATTATAAGGAAGCCGCAGAGATTATGCTGGCGATCGGAAACCATGATGAAAATACAGGCAATGCTGTGAGCAATATTTCGGCAGCACTTATACTTGCAGATAAATCCGATGTCCACCGGGGAAGGGTAAGAAACAGAGATTTTGCCACATTTGATATTCATGACAGGGTTAATTATGCAGTTGAAAACTCCAAGATTTATGTAGATAATCAAAATAAAGTTGCTGTCCTAGAATTAAATGTAGACACCGAAATATGTCCTGTAATAGACTATTTTGAAATATTTTTAACCAGAATGACAATGAACCGTAGGGCTGCAAGCTTCCTTGGGCTAAACTTTCAATTAATAATAAATGGGAACCGATTAGTGTAAGAACCTAAAAATTACAGGCATTTATAGGGGGTTTAGTATTGACTCGATTATTTTATAGTTATATAATATCGTCATGTGGACAAGATGAAAAGGGGGAATTTTACAAATGAGGATGAACAACTGGGTTAAGTTCTTCTCGGTTATTGCGGTAATCGGAATTTTAACCTATATCACAGCTTATGGTGCTAATCTATTCGGGTATAAAATACCTGGAGCAAAGGATATCAGGCCCGGTATTGATATACAGGGTGGTGTAGACGCCAAGTTATATGCAATAACCAAAGATGGTAGTCTGCCAAAAGAGGAAGACCTCGAATCAGCAAAGGTTGTTATAGGTAAAAGGTTAGATGCTAAAAGAATTTATGATAGATATATAACTACTGACCCTGCAAAGGGATATATACTTGTTCAGATACCCCACAAGAAGGGTGAAAAGAACTTTGATCCACAAAAATCCATAGACGAAATCGGTAAGACTGCTCTTCTGACATTCCAGGAAGTTGACGAGACTAAAATGGTAGACGGCAACTACTTGCCAACAGGTAAAATTGTACTTGAAGGTAGAGATGTAGAAAGTGCAGAACCGGAACTGAACCAAGAAGGCGGAGGATATCAGGTAGCTCTCAAGTTGAGTTCCGAAGGTTCCAAAAAGTTTGCTGAGGCCACTGGTAGGTTGATAGGCAAGCCTATAGCTATTTTCATGGATGATCAGTTCATAAGTGCACCTGTGGTACAAGCTAAAATTGATACCGGCAGCGCTAGAATTACATTAGGCGGCGGAAAATCTCCGGAAGCACAGCAAGCAGAAGCAAAAGACCTTGCAAGCACTATCAAATCCGGTGCGCTTCCTTTCAAGTTGGAAGCAAAGCAGGTTAACAACATAAGTCCGACATTAGGCGAAAGTGCACTTAACGTAAGTATTTATGCAGGATATGTAGCATTTGGTTTGGTATGTCTGTTTATGCTTATATGGTATAGATTGCCAGGTATTCTTGCAGCTATTGCCCTTGTAGGACATACAGTTCTGCAGTTGCTTGCTATCTCATGGCTCGAAATCACTGTAACACTCCCAGGTATTGCGGGTATTATTCTGACAATAGGTATGGGTGTTGACGCTAACGTTATTATTTTTGAAAGAATCAAGGAAGAGCTTAGAAACGGAAAGACTCTCCGCGCTGCTATAGATGTTGGCTTCAAAAGAGCATTCACAGCCATCTTTGACGCAAATATAACTACACTGATTTCCGCTGGTGTTCTTCTGTACTTTGGTACAGGTCCTATAAAGAGCTTTGCGTACACTTTAGGTATAGGTGTAGTTCTCAGCTTCCTTACAGCGGTGACTGTATCAAGAATCATGTTGAAATCTGTATCTAACGTTAATATAGCCAAAAATCACTGGCTGTATGGCGCTTAAGGAGGTGCTGAAATGATAGATTTGATAGGTAAGAAATATTACTTTTTCGCATTGTCGGTACTGATATTTATAGCCGGTATTGCAGGATATGTATACCATGGAGGTTTCAATCTGGATATTCAGTTCCAGGGTGGAACAATCATTGAAATGAAGATGAAAGATGGCAATTTTGATGCTGCTAAAGCTGAAGAAATAGTCATGAAAGAAATAAATAAAAAGGCGACGGCTCAGAAGTCTTCAACCTATAATGTAAGTGAAGGTAATAAAAAAATAGATTTATTGGTATTGAGTATAGGTAGTAAAGATACCCTAAATAGTGCCGATATCACAAAGGTGCAAGCCGCTATTGAAAAGGAATACAACTTAGACGCTGGTAATTCCGTTATGAGTGTCGAAAGTGTAGAACCATTCATAGGTAAAGAAATAAGGGAGAATGGTTTAAAAGCCACTTTGGTAGCGTCACTCCTTATCATATTATATATATGGTTTAGATTTAAGGTTATGTCAGGGCTTTCAGCAGGTATAATGGCAGTTTTAGGTTTGTTGCATGACGTAGCAGTAATGCTTGCAGTTTATACAATATTCTATATACCGCTTAATGAATCGTTTATTGCAGCAGCGCTTACTATTATGGGTTATTCAATGAATGATACCATAATTATATACGATAGAATTAGAGAAAACAGCAGCCTGCTGAGGAAATTACCTATTGCAGAGTTGGTTAATAAGAGTATACTACAAACTCTTACAAGGTCTATAAATACAGTTGTAACCGTATTAATATCCATAGCAACTGTTTATGTATTTGCTGTAATTAATAATATAAATTCTATTGAAGAGTTTTCATTGCCATTATTGGTTGGTATAGCGAGTGGATGCTATTCATCAATATTTATAGCAAGTCCATTGTGGGTGCTTTGGAAGGAATCCCAAGCGAGAAAGAAAATTGCTGCAAAACCTGTAAAAACTATATAATTTGTTAAATAAAATTTTAATACAAAAAGAGTGTACTTAACATCATGTACACTCTTTTTGTATTAAACTGCTTAATATAGTATGATAGATAAGAAAATTCATGGGACACTATTATTGATATTTCCAGATATTTGTGCTATTCTATATTGTATGGCGGTATCCGTTGCGAACTGCACGATTGAAACTTTAACTACTTTAAATTACATAAAAAACTGCTTTGAGCCTTGCAGGACAGAGACAGAATGGCCAATAAAGTTAATTAAAATGTTGGAATAAATATTAAAGCCAATTCTGTTTGTGATTGGCTTTTTGTCTTGCAAAAAACACTATTCTTTTAAATTAGACGAAAACCTATTAAGCGCATGAAAGTATGTATGGAAATACAATCCGTACTATAAAAAGAGGTGTAAATGCATGAATGGAAAATTTACAGTAGCAAATTTTAGGCAAGCCAAGAAGGATAATAGAAGAATCACAATGCTAACAGCCTATGATTATCCTACCGCAAAGATAATTGATGAAGCAGGAGTTGATTCAATACTGGTAGGAGATTCTTTAGGCATGGTAGTCCTTGGATATGAAGATACCATAAGGGTTACCATGGAAGATATGCTGCACCACATAAAAGCAGTTGTGAGGGGAGCAAAAAGGGCTTTGGTGGTAGGTGATTTACCCTTTTTATCATACCATATGGGAAAATACGAAAGTGTTAAAAATGCCGGAAGGCTCCTAACAGAAGGTGGGTGCAAAGCTGTAAAGCTTGAAGGCGGTATTGAAGTTATAGAGGATGTTAAGGCAATAATTAGCGCAGGGATACCTGTAATGGGTCACCTTGGTTATACACCTCAATCTGTAAATATATTTGGCGGACACAAGGCTCAAGGAAAAACGATAGAAACCGCTAGGAAAATTCTAGCGGATGCTATTGCATTGCAGGAAGCAGGAGTATTTGGAATAGTATTGGAGTGTGTACCTTACAAGCTCGCCTCCTTCATAAGTGAAAGGCTTGATACACCTACTATAGGAATCGGCTCAGGCGCAGGCTGCAATGGTCAGGTTTTGGTTACTCCGGATATTGTAGGCTTATTTAGAGATTTTTCACCGAGGCATTCAAAGAGATATGCTGATTTCGGGAATATGTTGGAAGAAGCTGCAAAAAGCTATATTCTTGAAGTTAATCATAGTGTATTCCCTACCGAAAAGAATTCTTTTACGGTAGAAGATGAAATAATTGAACAACTGAGGAGAGAATTTTAATGAGAGTAGTAGAAACTATTAATGATATTAGAGCAATCGTAAAATCCCAGCGAGCAGCTGGAAAATCTATAGGCTTTGTCCCTACGATGGGTTGTTTACATGAAGGTCATATATCTCTTGCTAGGGAGTCAATACGTGAGAATGATTTTACCATAATGAGTATATTTGTTAACCCTACTCAATTCGGTGTGAATGAGGACTTTGATAAATATCCGAGACGACTTGAAGAAGACTCAAGAATGGCTGAGGAAGTAGGTGTTGACGTAATATTTGCACCTTCGGTAAAGGAAATGTACCCCGGAAGCTATAAAACATTTGTTAACGTTGAAGGTATAACCGAGGTGCTGTGCGGTAAATCACGTCCGGGGCACTTTAGAGGTGTAACAACGGTGGTGAGTAAGTTATTTAATATAGTACAACCGGATAAAGCATATTTTGGACAAAAAGACGCTCAGCAGGTACTGGTGATAAAAAAGATGGTCAAGGACCTGGATATGAATATCGATATAATTACGTGTCCAATAGTAAGAGAACATGATGGACTGGCTATGAGTTCAAGAAATGTTTATTTAAGTGGGGAGGAGCGTAAGGCGGCTTTGGTGCTGTCAAAAAGCTTATTTGAAGCTGAAAAAATGATTTTAAATGGTGAGCGGGACTGCAAAAAAATTCTGAACTATATAAACGAGAAAATTGCTGCAGAAAACCGCGCCCAAGTAGATTATATTTCTATGGTAGATGTAGAAAGCCTAGAAGAAATTAGTGAAATACAGAGAAATGTATTAATAGCTTTAGCAGTAAAAATCGGTGGAACAAGATTAATAGACAATGTTATAGTGGAGGTGTAGCGGTATGTATATAACTCTTATGAAGTCTAAAATACACAGGGCTAGGGTAACAGAAGCTAACCTTGATTATGTAGGTAGTATTACAATTGATGAAGATTTAATGGATTCGGCTGATATTTTAAAGAATGAAAAAGTACAGATAGTGAATAATAACAATGGTAATAGGTTTGAGACATATGTTATTCCCGGAGAAAGGGGCAGTGGCATGATATGCTTGAATGGAGCTGCTGCCAGACTTGTACATCCAGGAGATATAATAATTATTATATCTTATGGGCAATTTGATAGAAAAGAAGCAGTTGACTTCGAGCCAAGGATAGTATTTGTTGATGATAATAACCGTACAATTGAAATTAGAAACGAAGAAGAACACGGACAAATAAAATAAATATAGTTCAATATAAAAAACACCCTTATATGTAAAGGGTGTTCTAATTTTTTTTGAAGAGATAGTCAAGCAATAAAGCGCCAATAACTATTTCTGCAAGTATGATAAAACTTGATTTTATAATAGATGTAGCAATAAACTCGGCATAAAGATCGTAGTAGGACTTTGTGGTGTTAAATACAAATAGAAGTGTCCCGACTAAAAATAACGCCAAAAAAGCTTGAACTCCATATTTGATTATAGCTTTAGGGTATTTGTGCACTTTACTGAAAGCGGTAAAAATTTTGGCAATACCGTTATCTGTATTTAATTGCATGATCTCCACCCATCCTTTCTTTAAATAAGTTATAGAAGATAAAGCCAAAAAACAACTACTTTATGTTAACATACAAGAGGTATCATATCAATGCAAAATGTTTACCAGTGGTAAACTATCTTTAGTAAAAGGTAATGTATGCAGCAGAAAAATGTGCTATAATGATACTCATACATATAAATAGAGAATACAAACCAACTATATTGACGAGCAGGTGAATATTATGAGAAAGATACTTATTAAAGTTAGTGAATGTGAGCCCGGTATGATAATTGCAGATTCAATTTACAACGATTATGGTGCTGCTATTATTAGCGAAAATACAGTTTTAGATAATCATTTAATAAGAAAGCTTGTCAATCTGGGAATCTCTAAGGTTAAAGTATTTCAGCAACCTCAAAAAGCCATAGAAGAAAATACTATGGAGGGCTTTGCCAATCAATATAACGATAACCTTGAAGTGATGAAAGACATGATGCATGATATTTCTAGTGGTAAAAATATAGATATAGATGTTGTTAATAAGATTACCGACTCCATTTATGTAGGTATAAATGAAAACAGGGATATTTTGAGTTGCATAAATCAAATCAGGGATGTAGATGAGTACACATATACCCACTGTGTAAATGTTTCACTAGTTTCAATGTTGATTGGAAAATGGTTAAAACTTAATCCGACAAAAATCAGGCTGCTAGTGCAAGCAGGATTATTACACGATATAGGTAAGAGTAGAGTACCTTTAGAAATACTAAATAAACCCGGACCTCTCACAGAAGCCGAGTATAATGAAATAAAAAAGCACCCTGTGCATGGATATAGAATTCTTGAAAAATTACCGTATATAGACAAAGATGTGTGTAAGGGTGTACTAATGCACCATGAAAGGGAAGATGGATCAGGTTATCCTGTGGGATTAAAGGGGACACAGATAGTTGACCTTGCAAAAGTGATTTCGGTAGCGGATATTTATGATGCAATGACTTCCGATAGAGTTTACCGGGTAAAAGGGACTCCGTTTAAAGTTTTTGAATTAATAGAGAACAATACCTTTGGATACCTAGACCCTATAGTTACAAATGCATTCCTCAAAAATATTGCCGCATACTATATTGGTGATTATGTGAGGCTTAATACAGGTGAAATAGCCGAAGTTATTTATATAAATCCATGGCATATCTCACAGCCTATAATAAAAATAGAAAATGCATATATAGATCTTACGGTACATAAAGAAATAAGTATAGCAGAAATGGTGTAGTTGGTAGGTTGATTTATAAGCTAGTTACAAAATATTTGGGAAGTATAAAAATGAGTAGAACTACCTAGAGTCTCTAGGTAGTTCTACTCATTTTTATACTTCATTATTTTAAAAATCGACATTAATTATGATTATTTACGATTATATCACCGTGAAAACACTGTGAAATGTCGAAAACTAAAGGTTTTGGACATTTTCACTCGAAACTTTCTTATATAAAATATTCCGGTAATATTATATAATATAATTGAAAAATCACTAGGGAGGAATCATTAATATGTTGAATAAATATTTGGAGAAAAAAATAGAGTTACTGCCGAACGAAAACATGATAGGTTTTAAGAACCCTATTGAGTTAGAATACTACCTTCTTGAAAGTGATAATAGCGATATAGATGAACTAAGCGGGAAAAGAGTATATGGAATAGAGATAGTAAAGAAAGTTAACGCTATGAAAGTTGAAGAGGAGCTGGTAAGAAATTTTTCGTGCTGTAAGGAAGATACAAGGCAAGTGTTGGACAAACTAGCAAACAATACTGTTACACCAGTGGCGTTATCGTTTGTGATAGATGATATACTAGGACTTTAATAGAAAATGAATTTGAGGAGAGCGAGCGTAGGCTTGCTCTTTTTGTTGTATTCAGGCATAAATATACATTTATATTGCCTTTAATATCTAAACAAAAAATATTATAATTATCTTATAATGTAAATATCATACTTTACTAATACTACTTTGTTATTTACCTTAATTATGGTAAATTTCAGGCTTAATTTGCCGATGAAGAAATAATCAACAATGTTTTGGGCTTGTTATTTCTCCATCATAAATTCCCGAATAACAAAGTAGAGTACGAAGCTTTAGTGAGTAGCTCTAAAATTACAAGTCACTAGCTCATATATTTGGTCTATATATTCCTATATAATCTATGGAGGGAATTTTGATGAGTATTAGAGAGCAGATGGAAAATATTGAAGAAAGTATACTTTCGCCTTATGCTCAGTTTAGCGGACAATCAAGAGGGAGGCAACACAGCGAAAATAAATGTGAAGTAAGAACCGAATTTCAAAGAGATAAAGATAGAATTGTATACTCGAAGGCTTTCAGGCGGTTAAAGCATAAGACACAAGTTTTTATTTCTCCGGAAGGAGACCACTATCGTACTAGACTGACCCATACTCTTGAGGTATCACAAATAGCCAGAACAATTGCACGTAGCCTACGTTTAAATGAAGATCTAACCGAAGCCATAGCGTTAGGGCACGATTTAGGCCATACACCATTTGGACATACCGGGGAAGCAGTTTTAAACTCTATATGTCTTCATGGTTTTAAACATAATGAACAGAGTATTAGAGTTGTGGACATTCTTGAAAAAGAGAATGGCTTAAATCTTACGTGGGAAGTCAGGGATGGGATAAGAAATCATACAGGTCATTGTATTGCTTCTACACTAGAGGGGCAAATTATAAAGTTTGCTGATAGAATTGCATATATAAACCATGATATTGAAGATGCTATTAGAGCAAAAATAATTTCAGAAGATGTTCTTCCTAAGGAATGTGTCAAAGTTTTAGGTAATAAGTCGAGTATTAGAATTAACAATATGATAGTAAATATCATTGGAAACAGCAGAGATTGCAATTGTATAAAAATGAGTCAGGAATTCCAGCAGGCAACAAACGAGTTGAGGAGCTTTATGTTCAAAAATGTTTATACAGATTCAGTTGCGAAAAAAGATGAAATAAAGGCACAAAGTATAATAAGGGAGCTATATAAGTGTATAAAGGCGGAACCAAAGGAATTAATGCCAGACGAAATGAGTAAAATGCTTGAAAAAAATGATGTTGATAGAGTTGTCTGTGACTATATTGCCGGTATGACAGATAGATATGCTATCAAAAAATTTAATGATATATTTATTCCCGCTCCATGGCGCTAATAGAGCAACTATCTATGATCAAAGCACTTATCTAAAATTTGTTTTGGTACAGTTCAAGTAGAATAAAACTATTCTTTTTCGCCACAACGTATAAAAATGTAAGAATAAGAAAAAAATATCTAAAAAATATTTTGTTTTTTAAAGAAGGAAAACTGGATAATAGTGTAGAATATATCTTGGGTTAATTAGCAGGTTTATTTTGCTGCTTCTCACCTCAATTAATGAAGAAATAAATATATATATCAACTATTGAGGGTATTTAGTGGTTTGGACTTTTTGAGGGAGCATAGAATTACAGAAACTATTAAGTAAATAATTTAATGCTATATGTCAGTTTGTAATTTGATGGAGTATTAAAAAGTAATAATTGATTCTTGCTAAAAGTTCACTATTAAATATAACGGAGAGCTTTTATTTTTGGATATAGTAACTTTTTGGACTGAAAAGGTTGTGTATTACCAGGTTAAAAAGTTAATGTCTGTACTCCAATAAAAATACCTGATTATTAAACCCAATTTATTTCAAAAAAAAAGAAGGAATATCAATAAATATGTCGAACAAGTATTAAAGTGAAGTAATTGATATAATAAAATACTAATAAAGGAATTATTACTATAGAAAGAAGCAAAAAGGCTAAGGTAATAAATGTATAATTATTATGCTAGCGATATTATCGAAGAAGTAAGAGTCAGTAACGATATAGTAGATGTTGTAAGTGAGTATGTAAGACTCGAAAAAAGGGGAAAGAACTATTTCGGACTTTGCCCTTTCCATAAGGAAAATACACCTTCATTTAGTGTAGAAGCCGGTAAACAGATATTTTACTGCTTTGGATGTGGTAAAGGCGGTAATGTATTTCAGTTTATTATGAATGTAGAGAATCTTGAATATATTGAAGCGGTCAGACTTTTAGCGGATAGAGCTAGGATACAGCTGCCTGAAGGAGAAAATGACCAAGAAAAAGAGAAAGCTCTATTAAAACAGGAAATAATTAAAATCAATACAGAAGCTGCCCGTTTTTTTTACAATAATTTAAATTCTAAACAATTTGAAAATGCAAGGCTTTATTTGAAAGAAAGAAAGGTTTCAGACCATACTATTAGACGCTTTGGGATGGGCTACTCACCTGAAGAATGGGATATGCTGTATAAGCATCTGACTGTTAAGGGATTTAAAGATGAAAACATCTTAAAAAGTGGGTTAGTTATATCGGGGAAAAATGGAAGTTGCTACGATAGATTTAGAGGCAGGATAATGTTTCCTATATTTGATATAAGGGGAAATGTTATTGGATTCGGGGGAAGAGTAACCGATTCATCAGTACCTAAATACATGAATTCACCTGAAACTATTGCCTATAATAAAAGTAAGAGTTTGTATGCACTGAATTTTGCTAAAAATGCCGGACAAAAGAGAATGTTGATTGTTGAAGGATACATGGATGTAATATCCCTTCACCAGTGTGGAATAATAAATACTGTAGCATCTCTTGGTACTGCATTAACTGAGAGTCAAGGACGTATTTTAAAGAAGTATGCGGAGGAAATAGTTATTGCATACGACTCAGATGCTGCTGGACAGGCTGCCGCAATTAGAGGTTTGGATTTACTAAATGATATAGGGTGTAATGTTAAAGTGCTGATAATTCCTCAGGGAAAGGATCCGGATGAATTTATCAAAAAAAATGGAACTGAAGAATTCAATAGATTAGTAGATAAATCATTAAGTTTAGTTGAATATAAAATAAAAGTTCTGAAAAAGCAAATTGATACTGAAAGTACGGAGGGTAAAATAAAATTTTTAAATAAAGTATCCGAAGTGCTTGTAAGAATTGATAATAGTATAGAAAGAGAAATGTACATTAAGAAGTTGGCTGATGAGTATAAAATTAGTGAAGAGGCTCTGCAATCCGAGATTTATAAAAAATCCAAGCCTAAAGCTAATCTTAAAACTGTAACGGCTTCAATACCAAGTGAGAAAACAAGTAGGAAAAATATCAGCGGTAAGCATGACAACAAGCTGGTATATTACGAAAGAATTCTCATAGCGCTTATGTGTATAGACAATTCTATCTATAAGGATATTAAGAATAAGATAACTGCAGAGCTTTTTTCGGAACCTGAAAATTGGCAAATTGCAAAGGAAGTATCCGAAAGGCTTCAAAGTAACAAAAGTATGGTACCTGCGGAGCTTTTGGATATTTTAGATAAAGAAGCTGCTAGTGTATTTACAAAAATATTTCAAGAAGAATGTAATTATGAAGATAATTACAAAGCAGTTTTGGATATAATTAAAAGGATAGAGTTATATAAACTTGAAAAAAGAAAACAAGAGATATTCGATTTATTAAATAGAAAAGAAAAAATAGAAGGAGATGTTGAAAAATTAAATCAGGAATTGAGTTCTCTAATTATTGCAATAAGAAAAATGAAAGAAAGCTAAATATTTTTGTAGAAAGGAGGGGTAAAAGTGAAACATACACAAGAAGGTAGAAAAGCAATTTTAAAAGAATTAATTGAAAAAGGTAAGTCCAAAGGTATGCTAACATATAAAGAAGTTATGGATGCCTTTGAAGAAATAGAACTAGAACCCGAGCATATTGAAAAAATCTATGAAACTCTTGAGAACATGGGAATAGATGTTGTAGGCGACATTGAAGCTGAAATGGAAGATATTCAGCTAACAGAAGAAGATTTGGATTTAAGTATTCCGGAAGGTATAAGTATAGATGACCCTGTAAGAATGTACCTTAAGGAAATTGGTAAAGTACCCCTTTTGTCTGCTGACGAAGAGATTGACTTAGCTCAGAGAATGGAAAAAGGCGATGCAGAAGCTAAAAGAAGGTTAGCGGAAGCAAACCTAAGACTGGTAGTCAGTATTGCTAAAAGATATGTCGGAAGAGGTATGCAGTTTCTTGATTTGATACAGGAGGGCAATCTAGGGCTAATCAAGGCTGTAGAAAAGTTTGACTATAGAAAGGGATATAAATTTAGTACTTATGCCACATGGTGGATAAGACAGGCTATTACCAGGGCTATAGCCGATCAAGCCAGGACCATCAGAATACCGGTTCATATGGTTGAGACAATTAATAAACTCATAAGAGTATCAAGGCAATTACTCCAGGAACTGGGGAGAGAACCGCAGCCGGAAGAAATTGCTAAAGAGATGGGGATGTCTGTTGACAAGGTAAGGGAGATAATGAAAATATCTCAAGAGCCTGTTTCGTTAGAGACACCTATAGGTGAGGAGGAAGACAGCCATCTTGGAGACTTTATTCCAGATGATGATGCACCTGCACCTGCTGAGGCAGCAGCGTTTACATTGCTTAAAGAGCAGTTGATAGATGTTTTGGATACATTGACAGCGAGAGAAGAAAAGGTATTAAGGCTCAGATTCGGGTTGGACGACGGAAGAGCTAGAACTCTTGAAGAGGTGGGTAAAGAGTTTAACGTAACAAGAGAGAGAATTAGACAGATTGAAGCAAAAGCATTAAGGAAGTTAAGGCATCCTAGCAGGAGTAAAAAATTAAAAGATTACTTAGATTAAAAACTCGATTAATTTGAATCGGGTTTTTCTTTTTTTATATAGAGAAAGTTAAATTATAACATGGATAAAAAGTTAGTCAAAAGAAAAAATAAGATATGTAGTAATCAAGCTCTAGTATAGTTGGATCCAATAATTTAACTATATGATGAATTATTCAAATAATAACTTAAAAGTAAAATGCTTGCATGATACTAAATTATATTGTTGCAATTAAGAACTGGTAAAGGAGTTGATTTTATGGAACAAGATTCAGTTAATAGAAATGAGGTAGAGATTACAACTTATGACAGATTGCTGCGTGCATGGGAAAACTCTATGGAAATGGTAAGAGATTTTGAGATGTATTCAAAAAGGATAGAGGATAATAAAATTAAAGAAGTTTTTAAAGAATTTGCTGAAGATGAGGGTATGCATGCAACAAAGCTCAGAGAACTGCTTCTCGAGTATAGGGATAGAAGGTAGTGTAGAAAACTATATGGGTACTAAACACATGGAGTAGCATAATTCTATTTCACACTTTACCATTAGTTATATAATACTACTTTGTTATTACGTGATCTATATAACAAAGATTTGCTAAAGGGTTTCAGGTTTTCATATAGAAAAGGTTTAATATATAGAACTTACAAAACACATGGTACGAATAACAAAGTAGTATTAGTCCAATATTTTTATATCTTTATATCTATACCCAACAAATTTGTAAGCAAAGGAATAGAAAAGGTATTACACTAAAAAATTATAGGTTGATACGATGGAATTTCAAATAATATGATCTTACCCCGATTTGATGGACACACCGAATGGCTGGTATAATAAAACCAGTTGGAGGTGCCCATCATGAAACGTTATGATAGTAGTTTTAAAGAACAAGCGATCCGTCTTGTGCTGGAACAAGGACGTAGTGTAACTAGTGTTGCTAAAGACATTGGTGTCCACGATAATACCATGTATAAATGGATTAATCAGTACAAGGAACACAAGGATCACGCCTTTCCCGGCAGCGGCAACCTAAGACCTGAAGATGAAGAGCTCAGGAAACTTAAGAAACGCATTGCGGACCTTGAAATGGAGAACGAATTACTAAAAAAAGTAACGGCCATCTTCGCGAAAGACCGGAAATGATTTACCCTATCATTCATAAATGCCGCTTCAAGTTTCCTGTAGAGAAGATGTGCCAAATACTTAATATCTCAAGAAGCGGTTATTATGCCTGGGCTAAAAGGCCGGATAGTCAACGTAAGATACGAAACAAGGAGCTCCTGGAGAAGATCAGGAATATCCATAAGGTGTCTCGGGAAACTTACGGAAGCCTTAGGGTAACCCATGCTCTAAAGAATGAAGGAATACCATGCGGTAAGAACCGTGTAGCCAGGCTGATGAAGGAAAATAAAATAACAGCCAAAACCAAGAGAAAATTTAAGGCCACGACGAACTCAAAGCACAATTACCCTGTAGCAGATAATCTCCTCAACCAGGATTTCTCTGCTACGAAGCCCAACCAAGTATGGGTTGCGGATATTACTTACATACCTACAGATGAAGGCTGGCTCTACCTGGCTGCCATAGTAGACCTTTATCAACGGAAGGTAGTCGGCTGGGCAATGGACAGCACCATGACTAAGCAGCTTTGCATAGATGCCCTTAAGCAGGCTATAGGCCGGCAGAAACCACCAAGGGGCTTAATCCATCATTCAGACCGTGGCGTCCAATATGCTAGCAGGGAATATCGCAAATCACTTGAAAGCAATGGGTTTATAGCAAGTATGAGCCGCAAGGGAAACTGTTATGATAACGCTTGCATGGAATCATTCTT
The DNA here is from genome assembly GCA_026416815.1 of Clostridia bacterium. Taxonomy (GTDB): domain Bacteria; phylum Bacillota; class Clostridia; order Acetivibrionales; family DSM-2933; genus SKW257. The sequence goes on from JAOAEJ010000009.1 coordinate 49,217, forward strand.
TGGTACATTGAAAACGGAGCTTATTTACTTTACAAGGTTCAAAACCAGGGCTGAAGCCAGGTTGGCCATCTTTGAATACATCGAGATCTTCTATAACCGTATACGCCTACATTCAAAGCTTGGCTACAAGTCACCTGTTGATTATGAAAAAATCAATAAGGTGGCTTAAGTAAAATTTGTGTGATACAAAGATAACCGGAGAAAATCCGCCATTCTTTGTGTCTAATTTATCGGGGAAACATCA
>JAOAEJ010000089.1 GCA_026416815.1 Clostridia bacterium
GTTCCAGCTGTTGCTGCACTGTACACTTTTACTACATCGCCTTCTGCAAGACCGTTTACTACTACTTCGTCGCTTGTTCCCACTTTGTTGTTTGTTACTGCTATGTTAGCTGCTACAGGTGCTGTTGATACAGGCTCTGCTGTATAAGCTTTTGTTGTTCTTGTACTTTCGTTCTTATCGGTTCCTTTTACTGATACGTATACATTGCCTGCTGCTGTTCCAAGCTGTGTTATAGATACAGTTGCAGATGTTTCACCAGTTGCCACTGTTGCTGTACCGAGCACTGTACCCGCTGTTGCTGCACTGTATACTTTTACTACATCACCTTCTACTAGGTTTGCTACTGCTACTGTGTCAGGTGTACCTGTTGCGTTGTTTGTTATTGTTATGTCAGCCGCTACAGGTGCTGTTGTCACAGGTTCTGCTATATACGCTTTTACTATTCTTGTACTTTCAAGCTTTTCTGCCTCTTTTACTGATACATATACATTGCCTGCTGCTGTTCCAAGCTGTGCTATAGACACTACCGCAGATGTTTCGCCTGTTGCTACTGTTGCTGTTCCGAGCACCGTTCCAGCTGTTGCTGCACTGTATACTTTTACTATATTGCCTTCTGCAAGGTTTGCCACTAATACTGTGTCATTTGTTCCTGTTGCATTGTTTTCTACTGTTATGTCAGCTGCTAAAGGTGCCGTTGTTATAGGCTCTGAAGCAAAGGTCTTTGCTGTCCTTGGGCTTTCAAGCTTGTTATCACTTGTTGCTGTTACATATACTGTTCCACCATTTGCTCCCAATTGATCTACTGAAATAACAACTGCTCCTGCACCGGAAACTGCCGTTCCAAGTACTGTTCCACCACTTGCTGCACTATATACTTTTACTACGTCACTTATTCCAAGCCCCACTACTTCTACTGTATCAATTGTCGGGTGATAGTTGTTGGTTATTGTTATGTCAGCTGCTAAAGGTGCTACAGTTGTTTCTGAGTCATAGTCTTTTGCTACTCTCGCACTCTCATTCATATCAGTAGTTGTCACTGTTACGTATACTCTGCCTGCCGCAGCACCCAATTGTGCAATCGTTACAGTTGCAGAGTCCATACCAGTTTCCACTGTTGCGGTTCCGAGAAGTGTTCCGGCAGTTGCTGCGCTATACACCTTTACTACGTCACCCGCGAAAAGCATAGCTACTTCTACTGTGTCAGATACGCCAACCTTGTTGTTTGTTACCGTAATATCAGCTGCCAACGGCGCTGTTGATACAGCTTCTGCTTCATAGGTTATTGCTGTACGAGTACTTTCTTTTTGTCCTGGGCTCTTTACTGCTACATATATGGTTCCTGCTGAAGAACCTAATTGATTTATAAATAATTTAGCGTCAGGAGTTCCTACTGCTACAGCAATCGGAGCAACAGCTGTTGATGTAGGATATGCCTTGATAATCTCATCAGCAGCAACATTTATTACTGTTATTACATCCAATTGTCCTGTTGCATTGTTTTGGACTGTAACATTTTCCGCTAATATTGGAGTTGAAGCCGGCTCTGCCTCATATGTTACTGCAGTACGTGTACTTTCTGTGTTACCTGGTGTAGTAACAGAAACATAAACTGTTCCGCCTGTTACACCTAACTGCTCTATGTACAATGTTGCACTATCCACATCTGCAACTGAAACCGCGATTGGGCTTCCTCCTGTTGCCGTAGTGTATACCCTCGCAATAACATCCGCTGACAGGTTACCTACCTGTACTGTATCCGGAGCCCCGAAGTTATTAGTTACTGTTATATCCAATGCAGCAGGTGCTGTTGATACAGCTGCAAACGCAGGATATACGAATAACAGTAATAATACAAATGTACTAATAATTAATCCGAACAATTTCTTAGACATTGCACCATCTCCTTTTCATATTAATGCCCTCAAAAGCTTCAAATCGTTTCGAGAGATTTTTAAGATGTTTGGATTATACCATTCACCTTAAACACATCCTTGTGTTCCTACACTTTTTGCGTAAAATAATCATCCTTAATTGTATATGGTTGCAATAGATATACCATTGACTGGGTGCTTTAACACACGTACACCGACCAACACGGCATTTTAATCTGCAACTACAAGGTAATAGTGCCCTAACCTTACTCTTGATGATTATGTAGCCATGCTTGCTCTAATACTATCAATTTGTAAAGAAATTTGATTAACCATTGAAAATGTAGACTTTTGACTTGGTAACAAACACATATATAATATAACGCACCTTAAGGAACTGATATATTATACAATACTTTAATTAAGTACTTATGCGCTGTTACACTTCCATAAAGAGCTAATCAGGAAAGTTAAATATGCTTTTAGACTAGTAGAATTATAGAAATGTATGCATAAATAAATCCTGAAACCTGTGGCAGCCCGACCATCATAGTATTCTCTACCTTAGATTCGTAGCTTTGCGCCCCTAATTTTCAATAGGTTTGCCCTTATCAAACCATGTTCCGGAATTACCTTGACTTTCATACTTAATCATATAGGTCTTTAGACATAAGCTTTATAAATTAGACCTACACAAATCAACTGCCATTCTCACCACCTTTCTTCTAGTTTACATAGTAAAAAAAGGTTAATTGATAATATTTAAGCCTTAGCAAACTTTTCAATAAGTATATCGCCTAAAAGTTAATAAAACTTTAGTCCTATATTTTGATTTTTTTATATATTTCTTATCTTAATATCATCTGGGTAGATTTACTATTATTAATTGTTCCTTGACTGATTTTATTACACCTTTTTTATGTATCCGTCATAACTTAAAGTAGGTATAATGTTATGGATACCTGGAGGTAATAAATTGGTTGAGTTTTTATCACAGTTCAATATTATAGTGGTAGGTATAATAGCAACCTTTATAACTGGACTTTCCACTGGAGTTGGAGCTTTGCTTATTTATTTAAGTAAGCATGTATCTAAGAAGATGCTTGACGCTGCCCTAGGCGTAGCCGCAGGAGTAATGCTGGCAGCCACATCCTTCAGTCTGATAATTCCTGCTATAGAGGCGGGTGGAGGACCTGTAAAAGGCTCATTTATAACACTAATCGGTATATTAATAGGCGGAATTTTCCTTGATCTGACCGATAAGTTTTTTCCTGACTCCAACCTTATGCTGAACTCAATGAATGATGATGAAGCACTTAAAAACGGAGCACGGCTAAGGAAAGTCTGGCTCTTTATTATCGCAATTACTGTACATAACTTTCCTGAAGGCCTGGCTGTAGGTGTGGGTTTTGGTAATGGGGATATTGCTAATGGGTTAAGTCTTGCAATTGGTATCGGTTTACAAAACTTCCCTGAAGGCCTAGCTGTAGCTCTACCGTTGATTAGAGAAGGCTATCCTCGCTGGAAGGCTTTCCTGATCGCACTAAGTACGGGACTTGTAGAACCTATAGGAGGGTTGTTAGGTGTAGGTATTGTACAGATTTCGCAGCCTGTACTTCCATTAGCTATGGCTTTCGCAGCAGGAGCAATGCTTTTTGTAATCAGTCATGAAATCATCCCCGAAACCCAGAGTGATCATAAACACTCAAAACTTGCTACTCATGCACTTCTTATCGGATTTGTAATAATGATGTTTATGGATAATACCCTAGGATAATAGTATCCGCATACATAATAAAAAGGATAAAGACCTGATTCTTATGGATTCAAGTCTCTATCCTTTTTATATTATATATAATTTGTACTAAATCTATTTTTTAATTCTCCTCATTTAATAATCCTCATTTTAGTATGATTAAACTCGGATTTGCATGGTATATATAATGAAGGTACTAATTAAGTTGTTTAATGCTTATAATAGTTAAATGAACTTCAAATGCGAGGGAGGACAACATGGACTTATTTAACCCAAACAATTTTATTTTAATTGGCATAATTGCAAGTATTTGTGCCGGGACAGCAACAGGTCTTGGCTCACTGCCTATATTTTTTACAAAGAAAGTTTCGGATAGAACCTTAGATGCCATGCTTGGTTTTTCAGCTGGAGTTATGCTTGCGGCAACTTCATTCAGTCTCATTATTCCCTCTATTGAACATGCGGGTGGCGGAGTAAAGGGAGTAACAATTACTGCACTTGGAATACTATTTGGAGCAATATTTCTAGATCTTGTAGATAAGTTTTCACCACATATGCATACTATCGCAGGCAGCGAAGGAAGAAAATCAACATTAAGCAAAGTATGGCTTTTTGTTATAGCAATAACTATACACAACTTTCCTGAAGGTCTTGCCGTAGGTGTAGGATTTGGGTCAGGTGATATAGCAAACGGTGTTTCTCTTGCGATAGGTATCGGCCTGCAAAACATGCCTGAAGGTCTTGCAGTAGCACTTCCCCTTCTCCGGGAAGGCTATTCCAGAAGGAAAGCCTTTACCATTGCACTTCTTACAGGACTCGTTGAACCTATAGGCGGCTTATTCGGCATATCTATAGTTCAGGTTGCACAGCCTATACTTCCATTAGGACTGGCTTTTGCTGCGGGGGCTATGTTGTTTGTCATCAGTGATGAGATTATCCCTGAAACTCATTCAAGGGGCTTTCAGAGAATTGCTACCTATGGGGTTATCATTGGCTTTGTAATTATGATGGTTCTTGATAATACTTTGGGATAAACCCGTTTATAATTCCTATATTTTAAATGTCATATAATAAAGAAGCAAAACCAATTATTCAGGTATTATGAGTTTTGCTTCTTTATGTTTTTAAGTATATTAATGCTTATCTGTCTTACAACTGTTGTCTACTACTAGTTCGGAAGTTATTGACGGATTTACCGCCTCATCCATTGTAATCTGTAATATTTCTTCTAGTGAAGCCCCTCCTGAAATAACACTGGTAAATTCATTAATAATTGATATGGCACTCTTGTCTTGCGAATATTTTTTTACTACTCTCTTTACACCATTATACAACCGCTGCTCATCATTGGCATTGATTTCATCCTTAAACATCTCTGCAAATATCATTGGCAGATTACATATTTCTTTCTCCAGAGTTTCCAGTTGATCTACTTTTCCTGTAAAACTTTCTGTATTACTATTTTCAACTATAAAAATCCCTCCAAACATTATTGCTGCTGACAACGACTTATTAACATACCTATATATTTTTCTTTTTGTTAAAGAAATATTAAAAAATTTTAATATATTAAGGGTTTTATTTATATGAAGTTTGATTTATTTTCTCATAAAGACATGCCGTTTATTAATACAATCTAGTAAGTACATTTTATTTACAGGAGGTTCTTATGGTTTTAAAGGATGTTAAAATAGCTTTTGGACTTACGGGCTCTTATTGTGTTTTTGATAAAGTTATACCGCAGGTTGAAGTTCTCGTTAATGCAGGTGCGGATGTTTATCCTATAGTTTCTTATGCAGTTGCAACTACAGATAGCAGGTTTGGAAAAGCTCAGGATTTTATGGATAAATTAACTGCTATTACTGGTAAACCTATTATAAAAACTATAGTTGATGCTGAACCCCTTGGTGTTGTACAGCCGATTGATATAGTCGTTGTTTCGCCATGCACAGGAAATACTCTTTCCAAACTTTATGATGGTGCAACCGACTCACCGGTTTTAATGGCTGCTAAGGGGCTATTTAGAAATCATAAACCTGTGGTTTTGGGTATAGCAACAAACGATGGGCTTGGAATTAGTGCAAAAAACCTTGGAGGGCTCTTGTCCACTAAAAATGTTTATTTTATACCTTTCGGACAGGATAACTATGTTATGAAACCTGATTCTTTAGTGTCTAAATTCGAATTAACCTTGCCTACCGTTGTTCAAGCATTAAAAGGTGCCCAGCTCCAGCCCCTACTCGTTGAATACTAGCCTACTGCCAGTAATGATATAACTTTTACATTATTATAGATAGTTTTTTGAACTGTCTGGTATAAGGGGGAAAAATTATGCCAATAGTCAGTATAACTATGTGGAGTGGAAGATCTCCAGAACAAAAGAAGCAGTTAGCTGAAGCAATTACAAATGAGATGATAAAAATTATCGGCCTTAGAAGAGAATCAATCCAAATAATATTTAACGATATAGAAAAGCAAAACTGGGCTATTGGAGGTAAAATACCCGATTGATATCAAATTGTTATTTGTCTATATAAATTGCAAAAAAAGAATCTATAACGAAGTTCACACTAAATCTTTTTGCAATTTGTTCCCTTAAGTTATATTGCGATAACCAAATTTCCCTTGAATTTCATTATCGCAACTTATATAGAAGCTTAATACAACTTGTATAAATTGGCATTTCAATATACTAAAAACCTCTTCTCATAAAGGGAACTGCTTCTACCCCAAATATAAGCAGTTCCCTTTTGCTGCATCTAAGTTATATCACTTTATTTTAGTTTTTTCAAAACTATTCCCTACAACTTATTACCTCTTTTTCATAAATATACATCAGCCGATATTTTATAATTTTTTATAAGAATTAAAGGATAATTTTAACTTGATATTTAATAATTCTACCGCTTCATATTCCTTTTTTTTACTTTGACCCTTATTAGGTTATAAGTACTTGTCTTATTCGTAGTTTCATACTTTCCAAATCCTCTTCTAAAAAATACCCTTGGAATGCAGCAATAAAATTTTTGCAAGATTCAAATATTGCGGTTGCAAATCCTATTCCTTTTTTACTAAAAAGTATTGAACGGTCTATATATACATGTTATAATATGAGACACTAAACTTGCATTATTAATTATTTTGGGAAATTTTGCACTTTATTTGAATATTACATCAAGTACAGATATGTATAAAAATTATCTACGCGTACTCAATGACGAGTTTGCATGTCTTTATAGAAGTTTCATTTCTATAATCGGTACGCTTTTAATATGTAATTTTTTGTACAGCAGATGTACATTTTTTTGTCGCTACTTAAGAATAAGCTTTCAAGGTATAATACCTGATAATTCATTTTTTATTAAATTATAACTGTTTGTTTCAACTAAGGGAGGTTTATTAAATGTTATTTAATGAGGGAGAAGTTCGCATTCCTTCTACATCTACTGGTACCAACTCTTTTAGAAAAAACGGAATGCCTAAAAAGCAAGGTCTTTATGACCCGCAATTTGAGCATGACGCATGCGGTATCGGCTTTGTAGTGAACATTAAAGGAAAAAAGTCACATGAAATAGTTCGTCAGGCACTTACTATTCTTGTGAATCTTACCCACCGCGGCGGCTGCGGTTGTGAATCCAACACCGGGGATGGTGCCGGTATACTTTTACAGATTCCCCATTCTTTCTTTAAGAACTCATGTGCCGAAATAGGCATTACGCTTCCTGAAGAAGGCCAGTATGGTGTCGGTATGGTGTTTTTACCCCCTGACGCTGCTGAACGTGAAAAATGCGAAAAGCGTTTTGAAGCTATTGTAAAGGAAGAGGGGCAGACACTACTTGGTTGGAGAACAGTTCCGACTGATGATTCTTCTCTTGGAAGCATGGCTAAATCATGCATGCCTTTCGTACGCCAGATATTTATAGGACGCAGCACTGACATTAAAGATGATATGGCTTTTGAAAGAAAACTGTACGTTATACGTAAACGTGCAGAAAAAGCTATTCGTTACGCTGAAACAGACAATAACGACTTTTTCTATATAGCGAGCCTTTCCAGTAAAACTATTGTATATAAGGGAATGCTTACCGCAGATCAGGTTGATAAGTTCTACACAGAACTTGCCGATGAATCTCTTGATTCTTCCTTGGCTCTGGTTCACTCCCGTTATAGTACAAATACATTCCCAAGTTGGGAACGTGCCCATCCAAACCGCTATGTAATTCATAACGGAGAAATCAACACACTCCGCGGAAATGTTAACTGGATGCATGCGCGTCAATCAATGCTTAAAACAGATTCATTCGGTGAAGACCTTACTAAGGTGTTCCCTGTTATTAATACGGACGGTAGTGACTCGGCGATGTTCGACAACTGCCTTGAGTTTCTCATGCTCTCAGGTCGCCCTCTTCCCCATGCAGCAATGATGATGATTCCAGAACCTTGGTCTGGTCACGAAAGCATGAGCGACGAGAAGAAGGCTTTCTATGAATATCATAGCTGTATGATGGAACCATGGGATGGTCCGGCGGCTATGGCTTTCACTGATGGTAAAAGAGTTGGAGCCGTTCTTGACAGAAACGGTTTAAGACCATCCCGTTACTATGTAACAAAAGATGATCTTGTAATTGCAGCTTCTGAGGTTGGTGTTCTTGACGTTGCACCGGAAAACGTTGTATGTAAAGAACGCTTGCAGCCCGGAAAAATGCTTTTGATTGATACCGAAGAGGGACGTATTATTACCGATGATGAGCTTAAAAACAAGTATGCAAAAGCTCATCCTTACCGTGAATGGTTGAGTGAGAATCTTATAACTCTTGATAACCTTCCGGAAGCTCCACATGTTGCTGAACCGGATCATGAGACAGTGCTTCTGAGGGAAAAAGCTTTCGGCTATACTTATGAAGACCTGCGTTCGATCATAATACCAATGGCTAAGGATGGAATAGAATCAACAGGAGCGATGGGTACCGATATACCGTTAGCTGTTCTTTCGGATAAGCCGCAGCTTCTTTATAACTACTTCAAGCAGTTATTCGCTCAGGTAACCAATCCTCCAATAGATGCTATCCGTGAAGAAATTATTACTGCTTCTTACACAATGATAGGTACTGAAGGTAATATACTTGAGATTGCACCAGAAAATTGCAGGCAGATAAAGTTAAAAACGCCTATTATAGATAACGACCAATTGGCAAAGTTAATTCATATTAATAGAGAAGGCTTTAAATCCGTTACTCTTCCGATACTGTTTAATCCGGCAGAAGGCGGTAAAGGTCTTGAAAAAGCTCTTGAAGCTTTGTATGCAGCAGCGGACAAAGCTATTAAAGACGAAGCGAATATACTGGTTCTTTCGGATAGAGGTATTGACAAGGATAATGCAGGGATACCGGCGCTCCTTGCTGTTGCAGGTTTACACCACCACCTCATCCGTAACGAAACAAGAACTCAGGTAAGCCTTGTAGTTGAATCAGGCGAGCCTCGTGAAGTTCACCATTTTGCTTTATTGCTTGGTTTTGGTGCTTCGGCTATTAACCCATACCTTGCTTTTGAAGCAATTGATGATATGATCCGTCAAGGTCTCCTTACCGATACCGATCACAGCCATGCGGTAGAAAAATACATCAAGGCTGTTAACAAAGGTGTTATTAAGGTGCTCTCCAAAATGGGAATTTCCACAATCCAGAGCTACCAAGGCGCTCAGATATTTGAAGCTCTCGGTTTGAGCCAGGAACTTGTGGACAAATACTTCACATGGACCCCTTCACGTATTGGAGGTATAGGTCTGGATGTAGTTGCCCGTGAAGTTCAAGTTCGTCATGCAAGTGCTTTTGATGAGCATAAGCCCGATACTTTGACACTTGAATCCGGCGGTGAATATCAGTGGAGAAAAGACGGTGAGTACCACCTGTTTAACCCTGAAAGTATTCATAAGCTTCAGTACTCTTCACGTACTAATGATTATGGCTTATATAAAGAATATTCCAAATTGCTTAATGAACAAACTCAAAGCTTATGCACACTGCGTGGGTTAATGGAATTTAAGCCTGCAGCACAGCCTATTCCTCTTGATGAGGTTGAATCTGTAGACTCAATCTGTAAGCGTTTCAAGACCGGTGCTATGTCCTTCGGTTCTATTAGCCAGGAAGCACACGAAAGCCTTGCAATAGCTATGAACAGACTCTGCGGTAAGAGTAATACCGGTGAAGGCGGCGAAAACCCTGCTCGTTTCACGCCTCTTGCCAACGGAGATTCCAAATGCAGTGCTATCAAGCAGGTTGCTTCGGGTAGGTTCGGTGTTACAAGCCATTACCTTGTAAACTCAAAAGAAATTCAGATAAAGATGGCTCAAGGTGCAAAACCAGGAGAAGGCGGACAGCTTCCTGGACGTAAAGTTTATCCTTGGGTTGGAAAAGTGCGTCACTCTACCCCTGGTGTTGAACTTATATCACCACCACCGCACCACGATATTTACTCAATAGAAGACCTTGCAGAATTGATACATGACCTAAAGAATGCCAACCAGGATGCAAGAATCAGCGTCAAGCTCGTTTCTGAAGTTGGTGTTGGTACTATCGCTGCAGGTGTTGCTAAGGGACGTGCCGACGTTGTTCTTATCAGTGGTTATGATGGAGGTACAGGTGCTTCCCCAAGAACAAGTATCAGACACGCAGGGCTTCCATGGGAATTGGGACTTGCTGAAACCCATCAGACCCTCCTGCTAAATGACCTGCGTAGCCGTATTACTGTTGAAACCGACGGTAAGCTTATGACAGGACGTGACGTAGCAATCGCTGCCCTGCTTGGTGCAGAAGAGTACGGCTTTGCAACAGCTCCACTTGTTGTGTTGGGCTGCGTAATGATGAGAGTATGTAACCTTGATACATGCCCTGTGGGAGTTGCTACACAGAACCCTGAACTTCGTAAGAAATTTACCGGCGATCCTCAACACGTTGTTAACTACTTGCGCTTTGTAGCTCAAGAAATGCGTGAAATAATGGCTTCACTGGGCTTCCGTACAGTTGATGAAATGATTGGTAGGACAGATAAGCTTGAAGTATCCAAGGCTGTAAACCACTGGAAAGCTTCTGGAGTTGATCTCTCAGCTATACTGCACCAGCCTGAAGTTCCTGCTACTGTTGGACGTTATTGCCAGATGACGCAGGATCATGAGCTTGATAAGTCTCTTGATAAGACTAAGTTGCTGGATATTTGCAAACCTGCTCTTGAAACGGGTGAAAAAGTTAGTGCTACATTACCTATATGCAATATAAACCGTGTTGTCGGTACAATTTTAGGTAGTGAAGTAACAAAACGTTATGGCGGCGAAGGATTGCCTGAAGATACAATACACCTGCATTTCCAAGGTTCAGCAGGACAGAGCTTCGGTGCTTTCGTACCTCGCGGTATGACCCTTGAGCTTGAAGGCGATGCAAACGACTACATCGGTAAGGGACTTTCCGGCGGTAAAGTTATAGTTTATCCGCATAAAAACTCTACCTTTGTAGCAGAAGAAAATATTATTATCGGTAACGTTGCCTTCTACGGTGCAACAGGTGGTGAAGCTTATATCCGCGGTATAGCCGGTGAAAGGTTCTGTGTAAGAAACAGTGGTGTCAAGGCTGTTGTTGAAGCTGTAGGTGATCACGGCTGTGAATATATGACAGGTGGACGTGTTGTTGTTCTCGGTCCTACAGGCAGAAATTTTGCTGCAGGTATGTCCGGCGGTGTTGCGTACGTACTGGATGAAGCAGGCGACTTTAATGTAAGGTGCAACATGGGCATTGTTGAGCTCGGAAAGCTTGATGATGAAGATACTGATGAATTAAAAGAAATGGTTCAAAATCATGTAAAATATACTGGAAGTACTGTAGGACAAAAGGTTCTTGATAACTGGAATGAATCAGTAACTAAGTTTGTAAAAGTAATGCCAAAAGACTACAAACGCATGATTCAAGCTATCAAGAAAGCTCAGGATTCCGGACTCACTGGTGATGAAGCATTATTGAGCGCTTTTAAATCAATATTTTAATATAATTAAGCTATCATAAACCAGTTATGGAAGGAGGCTGCCCTCGGCGCCTCCTACTATAACGGTTACTATAAATGTGCGTATTAAATTTAGTCTATAGTTCAGAAAAGCATAATATGTTTATTTCTGGATCAATGTTTTATAAATTGGGAGGAAATGATATGGGTAAACCAACAGGTTTTATGGAATACAAACGTGAACTCCCGGCAGACCGTTCCCCATTAGAACGTATAAAAGATTGGAACGAATTCCACCATGAACTGCCGGAAGAAAAACAGCGTACACAGGGAGCCCGCTGTATGGACTGCGGAATACCTTTCTGTCACACTGGTATGCTGTTGAATGGCGCAGCTTCTGGCTGCCCTATCAATAACCTTATTCCTGAATGGAACGATTTGATATATAGAGGTATGTGGAAGGAAGCAATAGTGCGCCTCCACAAAACCAACAACTTCCCGGAATTTACCGGTAGAGTGTGCCCTGCTCCATGTGAAGGTGCTTGTACTGTAGGTATAAACGATCCCCAGGTTACTATTAAGAACAATGAATGTTCTATCATTGATAGAGCTTTTAAAGAAGGTTGGGTTGTTCCTCAGCCACCGAAAAAACGTACAGGTAAAAAGGTTGCTGTAGTAGGCTCCGGCCCTTCAGGCCTTGCATGTGCAGACCAGCTTAACAAAGTTGGTCATTCAGTAACAGTATATGAAAGAGCTGACCGTATAGGTGGACTCCTTATGTATGGTATTCCTAACATGAAGCTTGATAAGGGAGTAGTACAGCGCCGTGTAGATCTCATGTCGGCAGAAGGTGTTACTTTCGTTACTAATACCGAAATTGGTAAAGATATTTCAACCAAGAAGCTTATTGAAGATTATGACGCTGTTGTATTATGCGGAGGTGCTACAAAGCCCCGTGATTTGCCTGTAGAAGGCAGACAACTTAAAGGCGTACATTTTGCTATGGAATTCCTCCATGCAAATACAAAGAGCCTTCTTGATTCCAATCTTCAGGATGGAAACTATATCTCAGCAAAAGGTAAGGATGTAATAGTCATTGGTGGTGGTGATACCGGTACAGACTGTGTGGGTACTTCCATACGCCACGGCTGTAACAGTGTATTCCAGCTTGAAATTCTTCCTCAGCCTCCAATGGAGCGTACTGATGATAACCCGTGGCCGCAGTGGCCCAAGGTTTATAAGATGGACTACGGTCAGGAAGAAGCTCATGCGCTCTACGGACGTGATCCCCGTGAATACTTAGTAACTACAAAGAAAATTGTAGGCGATGAGAACGGCAATGTTAAAGAAGTTCATACAATTAAAATTGAGTGGAAAAAGGATGAAAGCGGACGTATGATGCCGGTTGAAATCCCCGGAACAGAAAAGGTTTACCCGGCTCAGTTGGTTCTTCTGGCTATGGGCTTCCTTGGACCTGAAGAAACAGCTATATGTGAGCTTGGAATCGAAAAGGACCCACGCTCCAACGTTAAGGCTGATTACGGTAAGTTTGCCACAAACGTAGAAGGTGTATTCGCTGCCGGTGATATGCGCCGCGGACAGAGCCTTGTTGTTTGGGCTATCAATGAAGGCCGTGCAGCAGCTCGTGAATGTGATCGTTACTTAATGGGATATACGAATTTACCTTAACTTTAAATACAAAAAACTCCGGTTGTTAAGTTAACACCCGGAGTTTTTTGTATTTAAAGAAGTAAACTAAAATATTTTATACAAAAGATATCCAGCCGCCTAGGCAGACTGAATATCTTTTGTATTACGCTGTAATTCGGCTAACTGTCCATCCTTCATATAAACAACCCTATTTACCCTTTCCGCCAGCTCTGGATTGTGGGTAACCATTACAATGGTCCTACCTTTGCGATTTAGATTCTGGAGGAGCTCCATAATTTTTTCACTGTTTTCGCTATCCAGATTTCCCGTAGGCTCATCGGCAAGTATAAGTGCAGGATCGTTTGCCAATGCTCTAGCTATAGCTACGCGCTGTCTCTGTCCTCCTGACATCTGTGCTGGCAAATGCCTTGTGCGTTCTTTAAGTCCTACCATATCTAACAGGCATAGTGCCTTTTGCTTAGCCTCCCTCCTGGATATACCGGCGAATTTCATTGGAAGCATTACATTTTCTAAAGCATTTAAAGTCGGAACAAGGTTGAACGTTTGGAAAATAAAACCCAGCCTCTCTAGCCGCACATCGGTAAGCTGACCCTCTCCCAGCTTCCCAAGCTCACGCCCTTCCAGCATAATTTCTCCCCTGCTCGGAGTATCCATAGCACCGAGCATATGAAGTAAAGTGGATTTTCCACAGCCTGACGGTCCTACCAGAGCAAGAAAGTCACCCTTATTAACCGTCAAATCAACTCCCCTTAAAGCATTTACCTGAGTATCTCCACTCCCATAAGTTTTCCACAAATTTTTAGTCTGTATAATCATTTTAATTATCCTCCAAAATTCATATTTTATTAACTTTACTAACAAGTTCAGTCGTTTAGTTATCTCTTATCCACACAATTTACACTAAACCCTGTTTTCATACACATCTTTTATTCATATCTCAAACTTTCTAGAGGATTAACACGTTGGGCTGACCAAGCAGGCCATAAGCCGGCGAAAATGCCTAATCCTACTGCTACAGCAATTGTCTGGCCCCATTGGCTGGTATCAAACAACCATCCTCCAAATACAAGCCTTATTAGCAGAACTGATATTGGTAATGCCATAACTCCACCTATTAAACTAAGGGTAAGGCTTTCAGTAACTATAATTCCTAAAATTTTAGCTCTTGAAGCTCCAATAGCCTTCAAAGTTCCAATTTCCTTTCGTCTTTCGAATACTGCCATAACCATAACAATCATCACAATAAATGCTGCAACGGCAACTACAGTGTTGTTTATCATTGCAAAGAACCTACGCTGTCCTTCCAGCATCTCATCAGCACTTTTCTTCATGCTCTCCGATGTAGAGGCGGTTAATTTTGGATTGAGCTCAGTGACTTTTTTGGCTAATTCGACTACCTTATCTACCTGAGTAGCTGTAAGCATTACTGAACTAACAAGGGAGGGCCTTACAAAAATTTCTTGGGCTGTAGCCAAATTCATCACTACTGAAGCATCTATTTGGCTGTTTATCTCGGGTAGTATACCTACAACTGTAAACTTATCATCTCTAACAGTTATGCTGTCCCCTAGTTTAGCCTTGTAGAATTCCTTTGCTCCTGCTCCTAAAATGACATCACTGCTTTTACTAATCTTAGACTCCCCATCAACTTCAACATTTCCGAAGTAGGCTTCCTCTTTTCCCTTCTCAATACCGGCTGCCATAACAGTCGGAGGTGCGTTGGGTACTTTTGATGGTACAATAGCTTGAATAAGTACAGGCGTACTTCTCTCGTTATCTACACCTTGTAAACCCATTACTTCCTTAGCGTCACTTTCCTTTATTACATTGCTTCCGGGAAGAAAACTAGCACCAGACTCAGTTTTCAGCTGTACTATTACTCTCCCTGCCATATTTGATATCTGTTTTTGTACATCCTTCTCGTAAGACCCCATAATTGTCGACAGTATTATATACAGCTGCATTGCAACTATTACTCCCATTATCGTCAATACTGAGCGTGTCTTTCTTCCCCATATGTTCTTTATTGCCAATTCAATCATTTTCTTCTCTCCTCTTTATATTATTTACTCTTATAAGAATCTTTTCTTCCTTTTACCACCATAACAGTACCAATAATAAGCAGAACTGCTGGTGTTACAAAATTCAAATACTTTAACTCTAGTGTATCAACTTGGACAATTAGCATTACACTACTGATAACTAACAAAGCAGATCCAGGAAATAAAGGCCAAAACCGTTCACCCCATCTATTACTTTTGATTCTATATGTGTGTATGAAGAAAACTGCATAAAACGACATACCCATCAACAATAGCAAATAAATTGCACTTATGTTCTCACCAAACCGCTCCATATTAAATACTACAAATAAACTCACTGCTGTCAAAGTACAACCGGGTATTAAAAAACCTAAAGCCTTTGTATAGATATACGCTGCTAGAAAAATACCTGTCAAAATATAAAGCAGAATGTTCTGGGAAATGACCCCTAATTCTGCTATACCACCAACAATACCAATACTTATTAAACTAGTTCCCACTGTAACTTTTTTATTTTTCATTTTACTCCACTCCCTTCGTACATTTACATTGTACTACCGCAAGTTAAGTTACGCATGTGCAAACAGTAATAAAATGGGAGTACTAAAAGTAATAAGCCGATATGACCAAAGTCATACCGGCTTATCGTTTATTGACAGCTTATATAAATTTATTCTCAATAGCATATAAAACCAATTTAGAGCGTTCATTTATCCCGATTTTATCGTATATATTACTTATATAATTCTTTACTGTGCCCTCGGATATAAAGATTGTATTTGCTATTTCCTTATTGCTCATTCCCTTGGCTACCAGTTTAAGAACTTCTTTTTCCCTCTCAGTTAACTGGTCAACGCCCTCATACTCATTTGTCTCATGAACAGGCTCATGATGAACTACCTTTTGCCCGGTTATATGGGAGATTACCTTAGCAGCTATTTCAGACTGCATAATAGAACTACCGTTATATATATCCCTTATGGAGCCTATAAGCTTTTCTGAAGGCAAATCTTTTAAGAGGTAACCCTCTGCCCCATTCTTCAATCCATCGATAATATACTCGTCATCATCGAATGTGGTTAAAATCAATACTTTTATGTTTGGATACCTTTTTTTTATAATACCGGTACACTCAACCCCATTCATCACAGGCATCCTTATATCCATCAGTACTACATCAGGTCGACTCTTATCTATTTTGTCAAGGGCATCCTGCCCGTTTTCCGCCAAGCATACAACTTTTAAATCCTTTTCAAGGTCGAGAATGGTCCGAAGTCCCTCCCTCATCAGACGTTGGTCATCCACTATCATTACTTTAATTTCCATTGCCCTATCCCCCTTATAAAGGAATTTGAATACTGGTTTCAAACCCCTTACCCTCTAAGCTAGAAAATTTTACAACTCCCTGCAGAGCTTCTATCCTTTCTGTTATACCTCTAAGCCCATAGCCTTTTTTAATATAGCTGCACCCCTTTCCATCGTCCCCTATATGTATCTTTAATAAATTTGCTTCGTGGTTTATATCTACTCTAATCCTGCTGGCATTTCCATGCCGTATTGAATTGGTAATAGACTCCTGAATGATACGGAACAAGGCTACCTCAGTTGCTGCTTCCAGCTTCAAATCCATGCTTATGTTTTTATTTAAGTCAACCTGCACATTTGTGTTTTGTCTAGTATCTTTAATTAAGGTTAAAACCGCCTCGAAGAAAGACCTATTTTCCAGCATTTGCGGTCTTAATGCTTTTATAGTCCTTTTAACATCATTCAGCCCGTCTCTTGTAAGCTGCTGAGCATTTATAATTTCTTCCCTGGCACGGCTTAGGTCCACGTCAATTAACTTTTTACACGCCTCCATCTGGACAATAGCCGCTGTCAAGGTATGCGCCAGTGTATCATGGATTTCCCTTGCCATTCTAGTTCGCTCTTTTTCAACTGACAACTCCTGAATCTTAGCTGCATTATCCAAAAGTATTTTGTACGCCTGTTCCAATTCATTATTTGACCTCTGCAGCTTATCTTTTTCCAGTACCTGCAGCTTTACCAAATAGCTCATGCTGAAAGTAAAAACAATAGCAACACCAAAAGATATACTTAACTCTAATAAGCTGCTGCCTAAACTATGTAGATCCTTGTGACCCTCATTTATAAAGTAGGTGGCCCCCCCACTTAAGAAAGCACAAAAACCCACGAAAATACTAAAGGGCGAACTAAATCTCATATTGGATTCGCTTATAATTGGCATATAATAAATAAAATATACCCCAGTCTTATCAAACAGTCCAATATACGTTATCAGAACTATTTCTATAATTATACTAAGCTTACTATATATAGAGTTACCATACTTTTCATAAACATGGTACTGTCTAAAATAAGTATTAAAAAAAATCAAGGTAATACAGAATACTAATGTTAACGAAACTTGTGCATCGTTCTTTACCATCATATAGGCCGATGTTGTTATATAAGTAAAAAGCTTTAGTATCGCCCCTATCTTTAACATATTGCGATCTCTTAGCATAATGACCACCCTCAACAAATATAATTATTTAAAGCGAATCCACGGCTCTGTATGCGGAGTCTCACATTTGAACACCATTTCTTCTTTCTTTGTTGGGTGCATGCAAGTAATCTCGGTAGCCCAAAGCGCTATCTGTTGCCCCGGTTTGCTTATATTGGCCCCATATTTTTGGTCACCATACAACGGATTCCCCATAGCTGCGCACTGTACTCGTATCTGATGAGGACGTCCAGTATGAAGGTTTATGCTTACAAGGCTCAATCCATTTATACTCCCAATTACTCTATAGTTCAATAATGCCTGTTTTGCACCTTCAACATTCTTTTCTACTACCCTCACGGTATTTGTTGCATTATCCTTCAGCAGATAATGCTCCAATTGCCCTCTCTCCTTCTGCGGTACTCCGTTTATTACCGCATTATAAACCTTTTTAAACTCCCTGGTTCTTATCTGCTCCGATAGCCTTGACGCAGCCTTTGATGTTTTTGCAAAAACCATTACACCGCCTACAGGACGATCCAGTCGGTGTACCAATCCGAGAAATACCTCGCCCGGCTTATTATAGCGTACTTTAATATCTTCCTTTAAAAGTGTCAGCATATCGGGGTCATTGGATTCATCCTGTTGTACAGGGATATTTACAGGCTTTTCAACCACAAGAAGATGGTTATCCTCATATATAATATTAATGTTTATATTTGCAAATTTACCTGTCATGCTTTTGCCTCCCAACGGCCATATATACCACACGGCAGGATTAATTTTGATGAAGTAGACGGGATCCCAACCTCTCCGCTGGAGATTTCCCCACCGTATCTCTGTGCTACCGTCATTTTAAGTATATTTCCTACTACTGTAGGTGAAAAACCGGTTGTATATGAATTTATTAGAAAAAATAAAGGTTCAGGTGATAATATTTCCATACACTCTTGCACAAAACCAAATAACTCATCCTCTATTTTCCACACTTCACCCTTAGGTCCCCTACCATAGGATGGAGGGTCCATAATGATGGCATCATATTGACGTTCCCTACGTTTTTCCCTCTGTACAAACTTAATAACATCATCTACAATGTACCTGACCGGGCGGTCAGCCAAACCCGATAAGGCTATATTCTCCTTAGCCCAAGCTACCATACCCTTTGCAGCGTCCACGTGGCACACTTCAGCACCGGCATAAGCAGAAGCTACAGTAGCTCCTCCGGTATATGCAAAAAGGTTTAATACCCTTATGGGACGTTTCGCAGAACGTATCTTTTCAATAATCCATTTCCAATTTACTGCCTGTTCGGGAAACAGCCCAGTATGCTTAAACCCCGTAGGCGTAATATAAAATGAAAGTTTATCATAGGATATGGTCCATTTCTCAGGCAGCTTGCGCTTGAAATCCCAGCCTCCCCCACCGCTTTGGCTCCTGTGATAATAAGCATCGGCCTTTTTCCAAGCACCGCTTTCATCCTTTAAAGGCCAAATAATTTGTGGATCAGGCCTCCTTAATATAAAATCTCCCCAACGCTCAAGCTTTTCCCCATTTCCTGTATCTATAAGCTCATAGTCCTTCCAATCATCTGCAAGCAGCATTATATACCAAACCTCCAATATTTTATTTACACTTCAAATCACAGTAAACATTTACTAGATAAAATGACAACGTAGTACTAAACCACTTTCACCTAAACTCCATACAATATCCGACAATATAATTTCTGTCAGCAAGCCAAATCTTGCATATATCAGTCTTCGTTTGTAATCTAAGCTTAATCTTCCCAATAATTATCTGCTATATTATATCATAACGGGTAATTTTTAAAAGGTACATTTATGCATTAAAGGTACTTTACTATACATTTCAGGCTATTATACAAGGCTTTATCAACAAAATTGGAAGGTATGCACAAATATAAACCACATTTATACTTAATAGACATTTTTTCCATTAGCACTTCCAAAAGGTGAAAAAATGTTGTATAATTTTCAATAGCAAAATTAATATTGCTTTACGTTTGGGGTGTTGAACATTGTTTGTTGCAGTATGTGAGGATAGCACACTAGAAAGAGTAAGAATTGTAGATATACTTAATAGTATTGATTGTATTAAGCATGTAGTAAACTTTGACGAACCCACCAAGCTTTTAAATTACTTCAAGAGTAATAGGGTTGACCTTGTAATCCTTGATATCAATCTACCTACTATGAACGGTATTGAGGCCGCAAGAGCTATAAGGCGCATAGATCCCGAAGTCTTTATTGTATTCGTTACAGGGTATGATAACTTCTGTCTTAAAGCCTTTTCATTGTATGCTACCGATTATATACTCAAACCCTTTAATCCCGACAGGCTTGAAAGAACTATAAGAAGAGTATATAAAAGCCTTGATAAGCAAGATAACCGTATTGTAGAAATAAAAACCCAGAATGTAATTTATCGTGTCAAACAGTCGGAAATAATACTGATAGAAAAGGTATTAAATCGCTGCAATGTTTACACAGAACAATTTACTTTTGACGTGATAACTCCTCTTAAGTATTTTGAGGATATCTTGGATAAAGATAAGTTTGTTAGGACTCATGCCGGTTATCTGGTCAATAAAGACAAAATTTCTAAAATTGAAGTTAACGGAAACCTTTCATACACCGTTTACTTCAATAACATTGAAAAGACAGCACTGGTTAGCAGAGGTAAAAAGGACAAGCTTATAGAACATAAGCATACTGAAAAGGTTGTTGCAGGTGATTAAAATCCGATAAGGTTGATTACTTTTATTTCTGAACCATTGTGTCGTAGGGTTAATTGTTAAAGATGGAACAATTGAACTATTTACCAGAAATAATTCCGTAAATAAGTTTTTAATTGTAAACAATCATAGAACCCCCGGATATCGTTATTATAGTAACTAATACGAAAGTCCGGGGGTTTTAGGCCTATATTATATACCCCACCGTTTTATCCAATTATTGTCTTTTGGCCAAATATCCACCTTTTATATCTATCACTAATTATGCTTTTCTAAATAAACAAACAACGTCGGTGTATGAATACACCGACGTTGTTTTTATAAGTAAGTAAACTTTATTATTTCGTTATTAAGATGTATAGTACTACTGAAGTTACAAGGAAAAGCATAGCCACAACAGCAGTATATTTGCTTAACATTGCGTCTATAGTTCTTCCTTTATTCTTACCAAAGAATGTTTCTGCTCCACCTGCTATAGAGCCTGACAGACCTGCTTGCTTACCTGACTGTAATAATACTACTGCAATTATAGCGAGACAGATTATAATATGCAGACCATTTACTATAAACTTAGCTATAGTCAAGGAAAACACCTCCTAAAAAATTGACAAGTTATATTGTAGCACATGTATAAATAAAAAACAAGCCATATATGGCTTGTTTTCTAACTTATTTATTTTTTAGGTTAAACCAAGCCTCCAACCCAGGATACTGACTTATCTCGCCTAATTCTTCCTCTATTCTTAGCAGCTGGTTGTATTTAGCTACACGATCGGTTCTTGATGGTGCACCGGTCTTAATTTGCCCTGCATTTGTCGCTACAGCTATATCAGCTATAGTTACGTCCTCAGTTTCTCCCGATCTATGAGATACAACAGCTGTGTATCCCGCTCTGTTTGCCATCTGTATTGCGTCGAGAGTCTCAGTCAGTGTACCTATCTGGTTAACCTTTATAAGTATGGAGTTTGCAACTCCCATGTCTATACCCTTTTTCAGTCTTTCGGTGTTTGTTACGAAAAGATCGTCCCCTACAAGCTGAACCTTGCCACCCAACCTTTCGGTGATCATTTTCCAACCCTCCCAGTCATCTTCGGCAATGCCGTCCTCAAGGGAGATAATTGGGTATTTTTCAGCCCAGTCAGCCCAGAAGTCTATCATCTCTTCTTTAGTCTTCTTCACACCTGATTTCCAGAATAAATAACTGCCATCCTCCTGATACATTTCTGTTGCTGCAGCGTCTATAGCAATCCTAAAATCCGCTCCAGGCTTGTATCCGGCTTTTTCTACAGCCTCAAGTATAACTTGTACAGCTTCTTCGTCGGTTTTCAGGTTTGGTGCAAAACCGCCCTCGTCACCTACAGCTGTACTGTATCCCTTGCTTCCCAAAACCTTCTTCAGATTATGGAAAACTTCAGCGCACATTTGCAAAGCCTCTCTGAAGCTCTTTGCTCCAACAGGCATTACCATAAACTCCTGAATATTTACACTGTTATCAGCATGCTTGCCACCGTTTATTATGTTCATCATAGGAACAGGCAATGTTTTTGCGTTAGTACCGCCTATATACTGGTACAGACTTAATCCAAGGGCTTCTGCTGCCGCCTTTGCCACCGCCATTGATACCCCGAGTATTGCATTTGCTCCCAATCTACCTTTATTGGGTGTACCGTCAAGAGATATCATCAAATTGTCAATCGCTACCTGGTCAAAAACATTCATCCCTTCTATTTCAGGTGCAATAACGTCATTAACGTTATCTACAGCCTTTTGCACACCTTTACCAAGATACCTGTTCTTATCACCATCTCTCAACTCAACTGCCTCAAAAGCTCCAGTTGAAGCACCTGACGGTACCGCAGCCCTTCCGATGAACCCTCCCTCTACTATTACTTCTACTTCTACGGTAGGGTTACCTCTGGAATCCAGTATTTCCCTAGCGAATACGCTTTCAATCTCCAAATATTGTTTCATAGAATATTCTCCCTCCGATTAGTAAAATTTTACACTTATTAGGATATCATTACTTCCAAGTGTTGTAAATATTTTTCAAAGTTATTGTCCTACTCAGAGATTATTTCCCTAAGCATATTTAGTTTATCCTTACCAGTACTTTATATTTGCCACGTATATTTTATCCATTTTTAAACTTATTAAAACAAAATCTGTCCAATTTTTTTATTTTAATTTCATAATCTAACGGTATAAGGCTCTTAGAACAGCTGCTCTTAGAAGGAATAATTATCAAATGCGGTATAAATGCTATGTATTTATACAAAACTAAGACTGGAATTTTAAGAAACTTAGGAGGCACAAGATATATGCAAAGAATAGTAGGCACTAATGCACCGGACTTCAGGATGGATGCCATAAAGGGCGACGGTGAGACATTTACTACCGTAAGCTTATCAGACTATAAAGGAAAGTGGCTTGTTTTATTCTACTACCCTCTTGACTTTACCTTTGTATGTCCTACCGAAATTACAGGTATCAGTAATAGAATGCCGGAATTTCAAAAATTGAATGCAGAAATTTTAGGCGTGAGTATAGATAGCAAATTTTCTCACAAAGCATGGATTAATACTCCTCAAGATAAAGGCGGTCTAGGCAAGCTAAATTATGCTCTTGCTTCCGACATAAACAAAGAAGTGTCTCGAAGCTATGGAGTACTTATTGAGGAGGACGGAATTGCTTTAAGAGGATTATTTATCATAGACCCCGAAGGCAAGGTAAGGTATTCGGTTGTCCATGATTTGAATGTAGGAAGAAGTGTTGATGAAACATTAAGGGTTTTGCAGGCTTTACAATCCGGTGGCTTATGCCCTATAGATTGGAAACCGGGAGAAGCCCCTCTAACAGTTTAATAATTGATTTTAATCAGCAGGCCATATTTATAGAACCTGCTGATTTTTCTTTTTGTTCCTTATTCCACTCTAACTCACCTTTATAGCTAGTGCTTTTTAACATTACAAATCGCTATTGATTCTAATGTTAAAAATGCACTTCCTTGATTGTTGTGCCTTGCTACTAGCAACGAATTCTGTTATAAGGCACTAGTTTAGTTGTTGAATAGTCAGATAAAATGAGGTAAAATTTAAGTAACTGGAAAGGTGGGGGCAATGGAGCTAAATACACATTTTATAGACAAAAATAGCAAAAAAAACACAAGAAATAGATTTCATTTTAAGCTGCGTTCAAAGTTTATTTTGTCTTTTTTTCTTATTGTTCTTATTCCTTTTGGTATTTTTGGATTTTATACCTACTTAAAATCTGAGGCTGTATTCGAAAAGCAGACCTCTTCGCTTGCCCTTCAGAGAATAACCCAGCTGAGTGTCAGAGTGGACCAACAACTCCGTGATATGGAGTCACTCATAGGTCAGATAACTTCAAACAATAGTATAATATCCTTATATGCCGAATTGCCCAAATATTCGTTTAAAAACGGCAGCTCCCCGTCCTATGAAAAGCTCCTATTTTACACCGAAGCTTTAGGAGGCATTATTATTCCTAAGCAGCAATATTTCAGAGGCATTTATTATATTGATAAAAGCACTATTTATAATGTAGATACAATCCATCTAATTACTACGCCCTATTATGAGTTTACCTACGGAAATGAAACTGCAAGCCCATTGATAAGTGGCTTAGACAGTAGAATCCTTATGCAAAACTGGTATAAAGAAACCCAGAAAAGCCCTGACCAGACCAATATCGTAGGAACCAACTACCGGTATTATGACAACTATACAAGCCAATGTGTAGTTACAGTCTCAAAGGTTGCAAAAGACATCAAAACGAAAGAATATTCCGGTGTTTTGTTTCTTGACTTCGATTACGGTATACTGTCAAGCTTGATTGAAGGACAAAATAATATTAGTTACCCAAACTCGGATTTATACATAGTAAATAAGAACAATAGTATAATGTACAGCCAAAGCAGGGCTCTTATTGAATCCCCTCTGGATTATGATTTTGTAAGGAATTTGGGTGGGCTGGATTCGGGCTACCAAAATGTAAATAAAGATGGTAAAGAAATGCGTATGGTATATTATACCTCCCCTTATTCTCTATGGAAGGTAATTTGCTTTATTCCTGTTGATGAGTTTTCAAAGGACGCTTTCTCCATCAAAATATTTATGACCATCCTCACTTTAATCTGCTTGGTTATAGTTTTAACTTTTTCCTTTGTAGCATCATCAAAACTTCTCAGACCTATTAATAAGCTGGTTGAAGCAATGGCAGAAGTTGAAAAAGGCAATTTTTCTACACGGATTAACGTAAAAAGCCACGATGAAATCAAATATATAGCAGATAGCTTTAATAGTATGACCTCTAATATCGAAAACCTTATTAACAAAGCTTATACCGCTCAACTAAAACAAAAGGAAGCGGAGCTTTCTGCTCTCCAGAGGCAGATTAATCCCCACTTTTTATATAATACTCTGGAATCGATACGCGGTGTATCCCTTTTCTATGGACTTCACAATATAGCTTCCATGTCTAAAAGTCTCTCGATGCTTTTCAGATACAGTATAAGTGATACCCTATCCGTTACTATAAGGGATGAAATAAAGCACCTGGATAACTATATACAAATTCAAAACTTCCGTCATGATGATAAATTTGAAGTATGCTACAACATTCCTAATGATTTGTATGACTATAAGATACTTAAATTTACTCTGCAGCCATTGGTTGAAAATTCTATCAAACATGGCCTGGAAGTAAAAATGGGTAAAGGAAAGATTCAGATTGATATTTCCAAGGTCGATAATTCCCTTGAAATAATAATTAGAGATGATGGTATTGGGATGTCCACAGAACGTGTCTGCGAGCTTAATAAAAAGTTAGCTGAGGATGTAGCGCTTATTAGCGGCAACAGCGAAGCAACTACCGAAGCAGGTACAGGAATAGGAGTAATAAATGTTAATGCAAGAATAAAGCTTTATTTTGGCTCACAATACGGGTTGAAATATATAACATGTGAAAGCGGGGCTTGCGTTACTATAGACCTCCCAGCCGTTAAGTACGAAGAATTGACCTGAGTTGGTATCATTAGAAAGGTGAGATTAATGGGTCCTGTTATACTATTAAATAAAATATTTAAGTTTCTGCATGTTTCAAAAAAATTACATCTAAATTTGCGTTCGAAGTTTATGCTATCTTTCTTTTTTATAGTGCTTCTACCGTTTATAGCCTTCGGAATATATGCATATTTAAAATCAGAGGCCGTTCTTGAAAAACACGCAGCCTCCCTTGCTCTGCAAAATACTACACAGTTGAGTATTAGGATAGACCAGCAGCTATATGATATGGAATCAATCCTTAAACAAATAACCTCAAATAAGGAGCTTGTTGATTGTATAATTGATTTACCTAAATACGGTACGGAAAACGGACCGCTTGCTACTTATGAAAAACTATACTTTTATGGAGATACTTTAGAAAACATACTTACTCTGAAGCACGATAACTTGAGCGGTATTTATTACATATACAAAGATCGTATTTATGACATTTACGTGCAGGACCGCCCTTATACCCCCAGTTTAACAGCTTACAATAAAAATGTCCTAAACCCCATAGGAATGAAGCTGGACTTCAAAATTTTATATGAAAATTGGTATAGTGCAACGCTTAAAAACTATATAAAAACTAATATTATAGGCACTAATACCAGATTTTACAATGAAGGCGGCAGTAAAAATGTTATCTCAGCCTCAAAACTGGTAAGAGGCGTTCTTACCAAGAAAAGCTTTGGTGTTTTACTTATTGATTATAACTATAGCGCACTTTTGAACATAGTTGACAAACATAGCTACTTTAACCCTCCTAGTTATGATTTATATGTAGTAGATAGTAATAATTCAATTATGTATAGTAAAAACAAAAAATTACTAAATACTAAACTTGATTATGATTTTGTCAAAGATTTACCCCCATCAGAATCGGGTGATTTTACTGTCATTAGGAACGGTAAGAAAATGCATATGATTTACTATACTTCCCCTTATTCATCATGGAAGACCATATGCTTTATTCCCCCACAGGAGTTCTTAAAAGATATATTTGTTATTAAAGCTTACGTAATTGTTTTAACTCTAATTTGTTTATTGGCAGTTTTGATTTTCTCGTTTGTAGCTTCGTCAATCTTACTTAAACCTATAAACAAGCTGGTAGGAGCTATGGCTGAGGTAGAGAAAGGAGACCTTTCTACCCGTATAGATGTTAAGAGCAATGATGAAACTAAATTTCTGGCGGATAGTTTTAATAATATGACTTCCAATATCGAAAATTTAATAACAAAAGTATATACAGCCCAGTTAAAGCAAAAGGAAGCTGAACTTTCTGCCCTCCAGAGGCAAATTAATCCTCACTTTTTATATAATACTCTGGAATCAATACGTGGTGTATCCCTTTTCTATGGACTTCATAATATAGCTTCCATGTCTAAAAGTCTTTCAATGCTATTTAGATACAGTATTAGCGATACGGTATCGGTTACTGTGAGGGATGAAATAAAGCACCTTGAAAACTATCTAGCCATTCAGAACTTCCGGCATGAAGATAAGTTCCAGGTAGTATATAATATTGCCGATGAGTTATATGAATACAGAATCCTCAAATTCACTCTTCAACCTCTTATAGAAAATGCTATTAAGCATGGGCTTGAAGTAAAGATGGGCAAAGGTACAATACAAATTGATGTCTTTATAGTTGAGAGTACTCTAGTAATTAAAATATCCGATGACGGTATAGGGATGCCTGAACAAAAGGTAGATGAACTCAACAACGTTCTTATAAAAAACGTTACAGTTCCTACCGGTCATGAAGATGATAACAACGAATCTGGAACAGGAATAGGGGTATTGAATGTTAATGCAAGAATAAAGCTGTATTTTGGATCCTATTATGGTTTAAAATACCTTAAACCTGACATAGGTACAGCTGTAGAGATAGTTTTACCCGCCATAGAAAAGGAGGAATAGGATTATGAAAGTAATTGTAGCGGATGATGAGAAATGGGTAAGGGCAACAATAATAGGCACCGTCCCCTTTAACCAGCTGGGCCTTACTCTGGTATGCGAAGCCTCAAATGGCCTTGAGGCTCTAGAGCTATGCAAGCAGCACCAACCAGATATTCTACTAACCGATATAAATATGCCCGGGCTTACGGGACTTGAACTCATTGAAGAGCTAAAAAAAGTTCTTCCCGAAATAAAAATTGTTATAATAAGCGGATATAGCGACTTTGAATATGCTAAGAATGCCATTAAATTCGGTGTTTCAGATTATGTCCTAAAGCCTGTGGATGAAACTGAGATTACCAAGATACTTTCACAAATTAAGGAATCAATATTAAGCCAAAAAAAGCATCTTGAGGAGGAAAACACCCTCAAGACTCAAAATAAACAGGCGCTATCCATATTATGCGAAAAGTTTCTTAACCAGTTAATCGCTCAAAACTCTTTAACAGCTGATACTATTAAAAATAATCTAAGCAGCTATGGTATGAGCTTTAGTCACCCGTATTTTACTACTGCAATCTTTTCCATTGACTATACCTCAATACCCGATAAAACAAAAGCTAGTGGAAATTTAAAGCGCTTACTGGTGTGGATTATGAAACGATATCTCAATGCTGCTACTTTCTCTAAGCTATCAACAGACAACGAATTGGTATCAATTATAAACCATACTCACAGCAGAGGGCATGAATCTTTGTCGAAGGCTCTCAAGCTATGTATTGCTTTCTTCCAGAGGAAATATAATAATTCACTTACTATCGGTATTAGTTCAACCGGTCAGCAGTTAAACAGGCTCCCTATTTTATATACACAAGCCCATGAAGCACTCTCCTGGGGCTTCTGGTCATGCGGCGAAAGGGTATTTTACTACCAACAGGATAATACCACCAGTAACGTAAATATCCAACCTTCAGAGGAGTCTCTGAATTATATTATACCAAACATTAAGCTTTCCAATTGCCAGCCTGCGTACTCATACATAGACGAAATATGCAGTGACCTAAGGACCTACAACCATATAAAACCAAGCCTTGCCAAAGAATTTTTCTGGACATTTATACAGTTGATAATCAGCAGGCTTGATATACAAATTTCTTTTATTGAATATGAAACCCTGCTAATTAATGAACATCCTTATGAAAGGATCACCAAAATAAGTTCTATAAAAAGTCTAAGTATATATACCAAGGAAATGATTCAGCACATATGCGACCATTATCATGACAAGCATCTTGAGGATACCAATATTGGCGTTGTTGAAGTCGCTAAGAAAATTATTGAAGAAAACTACTATAAGGATATCTCTTTAGAACAAATTGCTAAGTATGTACACCTTAATCCTACATATTTCAGTGAATTATTCAAGAAAGAAACGGGAATAGGCTTTATAGAGTACAAGACTTTATTAAGAATTGAAAATGCTAAGAAACTTCTGGCTTCAACCAGTATGAATACTAACGAAATAAGCAACAAAATCGGTTATTCAGACCCTAAGTATTTTATTAAGCTCTTCAAAAAGATTACAGGTATGACTTTAGGTGAATACAGGGAAAAAAGTTCCAAAGAAAATAGCAAGTAATAAAAATTTAGGGGCAGCCTGGCTGCCCCTAAATTTTATTTATTTAACTAATAAAGATTCTCCTGTCATTTCCTGCGGTTTTTCCAGTCCCAGTAGTTCAAGCATTGTAGGTGCAAGGTCTGCAAGTTTTCCTTCCTTCAATTTTGCATCGCCAAGTCCTACTCCGATAAGAGGAACAACGTTAGTTGTGTGTGCAGTAAATGCTCCACCAGTCTCATAATCAACCATTTGTTCTGCATTACCATGGTCTGCAGTAATCAGCGCTACTCCGCCCTGCTCCTGTATTGCAGCAACTACTTTGCCTAAGCACTGGTCAACAGTTTCTATAGCTGTTTTTGCTGCGTCAAATATGCCTGTATGTCCTACCATATCAGGATTTGCAAAATTTAGTACTATTACATCATACTTTTTGGATTTTATTCTTTCTACAGCTTCTTCTGCTACCTCATAAGCGCTCATTTCAGGCTTAAGGTCATAGGTAGCAACCTTTGGAGAAGGGATAAGAGCTCTATCCTCTCCTTCATATACAGTTTCCACACCACCATTAAAGAAGAAGGTAACATGGGCATATTTTTCTGTTTCTGCGATTCTAAGCTGTGTATAACCCTGTCTGCTTATATATTCGCCGAATGTATTAGAGAGGCTTTCCGGTTTAAATGCTACAACTGCGTTTTGTATAGTCTTGTCATATTGAGTCAGACAAACATAATAAAGCGGGAAGTGGCCGTTTGCTCTTTCAAAACCTTGAAAATCAACATCGGTGAAGGTCCTTGTTATTTCCCTTGCCCTATCAGGCCTAAAGTTGAAGAAGATTACAGAGTCGTTTGCAGATATGGAAGCAACAGGCTTGCCATCCTCAACAATTACAGTAGGTTTTACGAATTCATCGTACTCCTCCTTAGCGTAAGAGTCAGCTACTGCGTCAACAGCATTAGTTGCAGTTACTCCCTGTCCTAAAACCATAGCATCATATGCCTGCTTAACTCTTTCCCATCTATTATCTCTATCCATAGCGTAGTATCTGCCCATAACAGTAGCAATCTTACCTACGCCTATTTCTTTCAATTTAGCCTCGAGAGCCTCAATAAATGCTTTTGCACTATCGGGCGGAACATCTCTTCCGTCGAGGAAGCAGTGAACATATACGTCTTTTAATCCTTGCTTTTTAGCCAACTCTACTAATGCATAAAGATGGGTATTGTGACTGTGTACCCCTCCATCGGAGAGAAGACCGAACAAGTGAAGCTTTGAGTTGTTCTTTTTGCAGTTTTCTATGGCATCAAGGAATTCTTTCTTCTCAAAAAAATCCCCATCCTCTATGGATTTTGTTATCCTTGTAAGCTCCTGATATACGATTCTTCCAGCACCTATGTTGGTATGTCCAACCTCCGAGTTGCCCATCTGACCTCTAGGAAGGCCTACATCCATACCGCTGGTTTTAATAACCGTATTTGTGCACTCAGCTATTAATTTATCTATATTGGGCTTATTAGCAGCCTTAATGGCATTGCCATCTTCACGTGGGTTAAACCCAAATCCGTCCAGTATTATTAATGCAACCAATTTGTTACCTTTCATATCTACACTCTCCATTCACAGTAATTGTTGCTGTGTTTAATAAGTAAGTTCTATTTAACATTCCAGATAATTATATACCACAACTTTGCCATTTTGAATATGCACATTCTATAAACTTTTAAAGTCTACTATTATGCTAACTAACCCTCCAACAGTAAAGCCGGAGGGTTAGTCAGTATTTTATACTAAATTTTTATTATTTAATTATTAAGCATTAGCTTACGCATTGAATTTAGCTATCTTTTCAAAGTCATCAGCTTTTAAGCTTGCTCCACCTACAAGACCGCCATCAATATCGGACATATTGAAGAGTTCTTTTGCACTTGCAGCAGTTACGCTACCGCCGTACTGAATTCTTGTAGCTACTGAAACCTCTTCGCCATATAGCTCTTTAACTGTTTCTCTTATGATAGCGCAAACTTCATTTGCCTGCTCATTTGTAGCTGTTTTGCCTGTTCCGATAGCCCAGATAGGCTCATAAGCTATAACAATGTTCTTAACTTGTTCTGCACTCAAGCCGAGTAATGCAATCTTAACCTGGAATCTTACGAGGTCAGCTGTTACTCCTTGCTCTCTCTGTGCGAGGGATTCACCTACACACACTATAGGAGTAATGCCGTATTTGTATGCAGCATGAACTTTCTTATTTACAGTTTCGTCAGTTTCAGCGAAGTACTGTCTTCTTTCGGAGTGACCGATTATTACATAGTCTACACCGAGGTCAGCAAGCATTGGGCCGGAAATTTCGCCTGTAAATGCGCCTTTTTCTTCCCAGTGCATGTTCTGTGCAGCAACCTTGATATTGGAGCCTTCTACAGCTCTTTTAACGTCAGGAATACATACGAAAGGAACTCCTACAACAACTTCTGCCTCTGCTCCTTCTACTTTTGCCTTTAAGGACTGTACGAATTCTACAGCTTCTTTAGCTGTTTTATTCATTTTCCAGTTTCCTGCAGCAATTTTTTTTCTTGGGTTTTTATCCATTAATACATCTATTCCTGGAAGCACTTTACCTTCGAGGTATTCCAGTGAAGCACCGCCACCAGTAGAGATATGAGTTATCTTATCAGCAAAGCCCAATTGCTCAACCGCAGCAGCAGAGTCACCACCACCAACGATAGAGATTGAATCGGATTCAGCAACAGCTCTTGCAACTTCTTTAGTACCTGTTGCAAAGTTCGGGAATTCAAATACGCCCATAGGTCCGTTCCAGATGATAGTTTTTGCCTTCCTGATTTCTTTAGAGAAGTATTCTATTGTCTGTGAACCTATATCCATACCCATCCAACCGTCAGGCATAGCATCGGAAGGAACATATTTGTGCTCTGTATCGTTCTTGAATTCCTGAGCTACGATACTGCCTATAGGAAGCATTAAGTTAACACCTTTTTGTTCTGCTTTTTCCATGAGGCTTCTAGCGAGGTCGAGTTTATCGTCTTCACGGATTGATTCACCTATTTTGTAACCTTTAGCTTTGAGGAATGTGTAAGCCATACCTCCACCGATGATGAGTGAATCAACTTTATCTATAAGGTTTTCTATAACTGCTATCTTATCGGATACTTTCGCACCACCGAGTATAGCAACAAAAGGTCTTTCAGGGTTTGCAAGAGCCTTACCCATGAATTCAATTTCCTTTTGGATGAGGTAACCGCAAACTGCAGGCAGGTAATCAGCTAAGCCCGCTGTGGAAGCGTGTGCTCTGTGAGCAGTTCCGAAAGCATCGTTTACAAATATTTCAGCCAGACTTGCAAGCTCTTTTGCAAATGCCGGATCATTCTTTTCTTCTTCTTTGTGGAATCTTACGTTTTCGAGTATTAATACTTCTCCAGCTTTTAAAGCTGCAGCTTTAGCTTTTGCATCCTCACCTATAACGTCGCTAGCCATTATTACTTCCTTGCCGAGGAGCTCGCTCAATCTATCTGCTGTAGGCTTCATGCTGAATTTATCTTCAAAGCCGCTCTTTGGTCTTCCAAGGTGGGAAACCAATATAGTCTTTGCACCTTTGCTTACCAAGTATTTGATAGTAGGAAGCGCACCTACTATTCTCTTGTCATCAGTGATCCTTCTGTCTGCATCAAGAGGCACATTAAAGTCTACCCTTACTATAACCTTTTTACCGCTGACATCGATATCTTCGATGGTTTTCTTGTTCATCATGCCCATTAAAATTCACTCTCCTACATTTATTTAATTTGTTGTTTTAAAATTAATTTCAATTCAGATATTTATAATTAGTTTGGTTTTCATTTTGAAGAAATATTATGTATTGTATCCAAAAAACCTATCTAATTAACCGTAAACATTTTACATCTTTTTTTAGCTTATTTCAATAGTTCCAGCCAAAATTTATCTATTTTTTAACAAAGTCTGATAACTTTAATATTATTTATGTCTAAGCTCTATTATATTCATAACTATAAAAGGTCCGGTAAAATATTTTACCGAACCTTTATCTTCATTGATATTATGTTGCAAAAAAATTATTTAGCGTCAACACTAGCCATGTACTCTATTAAGTCAACAACTTTGTTTGAGTAACCCCACTCGTTATCATACCAGGATACTAATTTTACAAAGTTACCGTTTAACATGATACCAGCTTTAGCGTCGAAGATTGAAGTACGTGCATCATGGATGAAGTCAGATGATACAACTTCATCTTCAGTGTATCCGAGAATGTTCTTTAATTCATTTTCGGAAGCTTTTTTAAGAGCTGCACAGATTTCTTCATAAGTAGCTGATTTTTCAAGACGGCAAGTAAGGTCTACAACTGAAACGTCGAGAGTAGGAACCCTGAACGCCATACCAGTTAATTTACCGTTCAATTCAGGAATAACTTTTCCAACCGCTTTAGCAGCACCAGTTGATGAAGGAATGATGTTGCCAGCTGCTGCACGTCCGCCTCTCCAGTCTTTGTTTGAAGGACCGTCAACTGTTTTCTGAGTAGCAGTTGTAGCGTGAACTGTAGTCATTAAGCCTTCAACTATACCGAAGTTTTCGTGTATAACTTTAGCTAAAGGAGCTAAGCAGTTTGTAGTACAGGAAGCGTTGGATACAACGTTCATGTCTGTTGTGTACTTAGCATTGTTTACGCCCATAACGAACATTGGAGCGTCAGCTGAAGGAGCACTGATAACTACTTTCTTAGCTCCGCCTTTGAAGTGAGCAGCAGCCTTTTCAGTAGTTGTGAACACACCAGTTGATTCAACAACATAGTCTGCTCCACATTGTCCCCATGGAATCTCTGTAGGATCTTTACTTGCAAATACGCTGATTTCTTTACCGTTTACAACTAGTTTGCCTTCTTTAACTTCGATAGTACCGTCGAATTGACCGTGTACGCTATCATACCTTAACATATACTTCATGTACTCGAGATCGATGAATGGGTCATTGATACCTTTAACTTCAACATTAGGGTTGTTAATTGCAGCCCTGAAAACAAGACGGCCTATACGACCGAAACCGTTAATACCTATTTTTACTGCCATTTGTTTCGCCCTCCTATGTATATAATTGATTGTTAAGCTACGTTGTAGCTTGATTGCAGTAATGAATGTCTTTTGGCTAAAATTTCTTCTAGACCAAAAATATTTTATATTATTTTATTTTCTTTTTCAATAGTTTAAAAGTAAAATAATTTATTTTTTAACAATGTTTTTTTACTATAATGAATTTTGGACCTTTATTATATTATCCCGCTGCACATAAACTATGCATTATTTTATAACTACGGAATATTTGTCAACCAGCTTTACAGGGTGATACGACATCTTCGCTTTTCTAAGGCCCTCTATACCAAGGTCTTGTTCTCTGTTTATATATAAAGCTCCGGCTTGTTCCCACTCGTTGGAGCAGAACTGCTGATTTATAAAGGTGTAAAGCCCTTTTATTTTACTGTTAGCCTTTTCTATATGTATTACAGCGGTATCGCTGTTGAGCATTTCCCCTATTGTAAAAGCCTCAAATCTTCCGTTAACCTTTATAAGCGCACCCTTGTATGAAAGCTGTAAAAAATTATCCAGTGCCTCATAGTTGGCTAATTTTTCACAGTAAAGTGCTTTATGGTCTTCACAGCTTCTCTCAGAGCACCAGCCTTCCATTATACTTCGACAATCTTCGATATGATTGTCATTCATTGGCACATACTCAAATTCGTATAGCTTTTTAAAATTATTTATATGATTACGTTTTCCGTCATATTTTTTACCCGATAAGTTTGTCATATCACCTGTCAGGTATATATAGTCACTGTTGTCACGATCAAGGGCAATATCATCTTCAGAATTAGTCAGTGTCCTAAAGTATCCAAGTACTCCTTCTGCTATCCTGCTAAACCTAAGCTGCCATCCTTTTTTGGTGAAATACTCCTTTAATTTATGTACAGTATCCTCTAATCTTTCGTTGTCCATTACCCCCAACGGCATGAAAGAAAAAGGCTCCTTTCCTTCAGGAACCGCAATAACACATAAAAAATCATTTATAATTATATATCTGCATCTATAGTAGTTCCGCCACATAAACAAGTTTGTAAAAGTCAGCTCCGAGACTTGAGGGTTGTGGCACTTTAAATACCTATCAAACAGAGCCTTATCACCTATATTAATTTCCGCAAAATCCAACATTTTAATCTCCAAATCCAACTCCTACGCTCTTTGCTATTCTTACAAGTTCACCGTCAGGAGGTACGGTTTTAAGTGTTCCTACTGCTTCTTCAAGGGGGACTCCAACTATATCGTTACCCTGCAGCCCTACCATCATACCGAAATTTCCCGCATTAATCAATTCAACAGCTGCTACCCCATATCTGGTTGACAAAATTCTATCATAGGGTATAGGCCTTCCACCTCTTTGGAGGTGACCCAATACAGTTACCCTGGTCTCGATACCGGTCAATTTTTCTATATCCTCGGCAATTTTATTTCCTATACCTCCAAGTCTTATTGGATCGGGACTATCCTTTACAACCTTACTCACAACTAACTCACCGTCCACAGACTTTGCACCTTCTGCAACAACTACTATGCTGAAGCTTTTACCGGAGTTTTTTCTTTCCAGTATTTTTTGTGCAACTTTATTTATATCATAAGGTATTTCAGGAATAAGTATAATATCAGCACCTCCGGCAATACCCGATTCTATAGCTATCCATCCCGCATATCTCCCCATGACTTCAAGGATCATTACCCTATGATGAGATTCTGCAGTGGAATGAAGTTTATCTATAGCTTCTGTAGCAGTTTCAACAGCAGTCATAAAGCCAAAGGTAACATCTGTAGCCGACAGGTCGTTGTCTATGGTCTTAGGTACTCCTACCACCTTTAACCCTTTTCTTGCAAAGTCTCTGGCACTGGTCAAGGTACCATCTCCACCTATAAGAACAAGGCAGTCTATACCAAACATATCCATGTTGTTTATTACCCGTTCTGACATATCCTTATATTCAATATTGCCGTCCTTCACAACCCTGAATTCAAAAGGGTTATCCCTATTGGAAGTACCAAGTATTGTACCTCCTTTATCAAGAATACCCGTTACATCTTCCAGCTTTAATTTAATAAAGTCATTCATTACAAGGCCTCTGTATCCATCCTTATAACCTATGACCTCATATCCGTATTTGACCATAGCAGTTTTTACAACACCTCTTATAACTGCATTTAACCCTGGACAATCTCCACCACCGGTGAGTACTCCGATTTTTTTTACCATATCAACTCCTCCTTATGCTACATTTTTTATAATAGCTACAAGAAACTCGGTAGCTCTAACCATATCGTCAATGTTGATTTGCTCTTCAACACTATGGACTTTGTCCATACCAACACTTATATCTACCGCCTGTATTCCCTTGCTGTTTACTATATTGGTATCGCTTCCTCCTCCCGTAGCCTCCAGTATCAGTTCAATACCTGTGTCATCGGAAGCCCTTCGGAGTATGGAAATAATATCATCGCTTTCACTTATATTGAATGCAGGATACATTAAATCGGATTTAAACTCTATACTTCCACCAAACTTAGCAGCAGCTTTTTCAAAGCACTCCTTCATATGGGCAGTTTGTTCTTCAAGCTTTTTCGGTTCTCTACTTCTTGCTTCAGCGTGAATTTCCAGCCTGTCACAAATGATGTTGGTAGCTTGCCCGCCGTTAATAATACCTACATTGGCAGTTGTTTCTTTATCAATACGCCCCAGCTTCATACCCGCTATGGCTTCTGAGGCTATCTGGATTGCGTTTATTCCCTTCTCAGGCTCGAGACCGGCATGGGCAGCCTTACCCTTTACTATAATATCAATTTTGTTTTGAGAAGGGGCTTTGACAGCTACCGTTCCTATTTTTCCGCCGTCGTCCATAATAAACCCATATTTTGCGTAAATCTTGCTATAGTCGAGGTTCTTTGCTCCCAGCAAACCGCCCTCCTCGGCAACAGTAAATGCGATTTGTATATCACCATGCTGTATATTATCCTCTTTTAGAACTCTGAGCGCCTCAAAAATACACTCTACCCCTGCAAGGTCATCCCCCCCAAGTATGGTTGTTCCGTCAGTCTTTATTATATTCCCATCCACTACAGGATTCTTACCTATCCCCGGTACAACAGTATCCATATGAGCCATCAGAAGTATCGCCGGAACATCCTTTGTTCCTTTTATGCTGCATATCAGATTTCCTGCATTCCCGCCTATTTTCCCTCCGGTGTCGTCTTCATATACCGCCAAGCCCATTCCCTCAAGCTTTGACTTTAACACATCCGCCATTTTTCGTTCCTGCAGGGTAAGACTATCAATTCGCACCAGCTCAATGAATTCATTCACTATTCTGTCTCTGCTAACCACTCATATCACTCCAATCCACTCAATCTAAGTATACTATGCTATTAAATGCATTCCTGTATTCATTATCACCATTCATATTTTGTAAGCTTACCGTCCTCTACCAGTCCTGTAAAATCCCACTGTCTCTGTACTTCGTAAGCCACTATAGCTACAGAATTGCCAAGATTGAGGGATCTTATAGTTCCCCTCATTGGAATTCTTATACACCAATCCTTATTTTCCCTTAATAGCTCCTCGGGTAAGCCTGATGTCTCTTTGCCAAAAACTATAAAACTGTCATCAGGATACCTGACATCAGCATATGTATTTATTGCCTTTGTTGTAGCATAATAAAATGCCTTTTCAGGATATTTTTCACGCAGTTCTTGAAAACTGTCATAGTACTGTATGTCTACCTCATTCCAATAATCCAGCCCTGCCCGCTTAAGATACCTGTCATCTACCGAAAAGCCTAACGGCCTCACAAGGTGTAGCTTGGCACCAATTGCAGCACAGGTTCTTGCGATATTTCCCGTATTTTGAGGTATTTCCGGTTGTACCAGAACTATATTTAAAATCAAATGTCTTCCTCCTCACATTATAGATGGTTAAGAATTCAAGAGCTTGCTACAGATTATAATTTGCAATTATATAAATTTTATCGCTGGCTAGTGCATTTTTAACATTACAAATTTCTATTAATTCTAATGTTAAAAATGCACTTCCTTGATTGTTGTGCCTTGCTGTTAGAAACGAATTCTGTACAAGGCACTAGTACTTTCCCATAACTGGATATTTATACGTAAATGCAACTATACATATAATATTACCACAAATAAGTTTTTTCAAATAAAAAAGATGGCTTTTAAGGCCACCTTTAGACAAATTTACTTAATTATTTTTACTTATTCCTGTATGGATATATCTATTTCCATCAAATCACCATTGTCAAAGTTGAGAGGTACGCATATTGTCTTCATTTTGTTTGAGGATATTTGAAGATTATCTCCAATAAGGAGAGAAGGCGGAGTTATTTCTACTCCAATACCCTTATTATATAGTATTGTCGCAGTATTACCGAGTATCATGTTTGTCAACTCGGAGATTGCGCTTTTAGATATGTCATCCAATTCCGTTACCGGCATACCGCACATCATGCTTGAAGCAATTCCCATTGCAACATTTTTATTCATTGAAAATATAGCCTGTCCCCTAATCTTGCCTGTTATCCCAACTATTATTACAATTTGATCACCACTATATGGAGAGGTTTTTATATATACTTTTCCAAGCTTTGCATTTACTCCGGCAATTTGGCCTAAAACAGTTTGGCTTGCCTCAATAAAAGGGTTTATATACTCGATATTCATGCGATACTCCCACCTTTATCCAGATTATCATTGGTTTTTAATATAATTAGATTAAATCTTTTCTATATACGGAACAGTTTATAAATGCAAGGTATCATATAGAATCTATTGCAGCTTGATTATATATATTGTGCAATATCTTTTCTCTATTCTAGAATTAGCATGTCTAATAACAAAATCAATAAAGTTTCTTCAATCAGCGAATTAAGAAAAGTCTATATCAATACAAAGGTGTTTCAGTTAGCAAAATACTTTTACTATATTCTATATTAACGGCAAAAATCCTCTTTTACTTAACAGATTTTTATATTTTTTAACAAAATTTTAGTTATTGGATCATCGTACAATTGATTTCTCCACCATTATTTTTTCCCTACGCAAATTCTATTTATAAATTATTGTTATAGTGATTTAAAAGAACTCTTTTTGGGATAATATAAACAGGAGGTTGTGATTTATGAAGCTTTTCATGCCTGAAAGAGTCTTTTTTGAGCCATCCTCACTAAAATACCCGTTGGGCGAGGAACTATATAAATACTTTGAAAATAAGGGGATTGAAATAATTAAAACCCCTATTCAGAATGTTTCCAGGTCTATACCGGGAAAAACAGAGAAACATAAATATGCACGTTCTAAAAAAACTCTTGTTATAGCTACTAAAAAAAGTTTAAACCTGGATGTATGTAAGCCTTC
The DNA here is from genome assembly GCA_026416815.1 of Clostridia bacterium. GTDB lineage: Bacteria > Bacillota > Clostridia > Acetivibrionales > DSM-2933 > SKW257. The sequence goes on from JAOAEJ010000089.1 coordinate 39,652, forward strand.
AGCTGACTTTGAGTTTTCGCTTGTTACAAACTGCCCGGGAAATTGTGAATACTGCTATCTCCAAACCACTCAAGGATTTAAGCCTTATTTGAGGACATATGTTAATCTTGAGGATATATTCAGTACAATAAAGCGCCATATTGCTAAAAACAATGGTGATGTAACCACTTTTGAGGTTGCCAGTGCCGGTGACCCCCTGGCTTTGGAACATATAACAGGAAGTTTGGGCAAAACTATAGAGTTTTTCGGCAGCTTGGATAATGGCCGCCTCCGTGTTGTAACAAAGTTTAGCAATGTTGATTCACTCTTGAATCTAAAACACAACGGTCATACCCGCTTTAGGGTCAGTATTAACTCAAGGCATGTTATCCAAAGCTTTGAACATAATACTGCAAGCTTTGAAGAGCGTATAGAGGCTGCTGCAAAGCTTGCTCATGCGGGCTATCCTATAGGTTTTATCGTTGCACCTATTATGGTCTATGAACATTGGAAGGAAGAATACCTTGAGCTCTTCGATAAGCTTAGAGCGCAAATTCAAATTGACAGGCTTAGTACCCCTGCAACCTTTGAACTTATACAACATAGATTTACACCTATAGCCAAACAGTTTATTTTACAACGTTTTCCCGGTACAAAACTTGATATGGATGAGTCGAAACGTGCTTTAAAGTGGGGAAAATTCGGCAGGTTTAAATACGTTTATCCAAAAGAAACTGCTTTGGAGATTAAGGAATATATATCTACGCTGATTACTGAAAGATTTCCCGGTGCAGTTATAGATTATTTCACATAAAATCCCCACAAAAAAGGGTGAGTTCAATACCCACCCTTTTACAGTAAACTATCTTTAATGTTTATAACCACTTCTGTTTAAAACTTCTTTTAAGGCCATAGTCGTTATTGGTGCACCTTTATATGCTTCATCATTAAAATCCATTTTCCCCGGATCACCTATACCTACAATGACAAGATTCCTTTTTTTTGCTAAAATACTTAATGTATCTCCACAAATGGTATTCTGCCCTATATCGTTTCCGTATTTATCAACAGCGCCATCAATAATTCTTCCTTCCTTTGTTATGGAGCAAGATACTTTCAAGCCGTTGCAATCCCTACCGTTGGAGGATACTGCGACCACGCCCAGCACATCAATGCTGTCATCCTTTAAAATATCTGCCATTGCCGCTTCTCCCTTACCTACCCCCTTGGTTCCCCTATCATCTACCATTACTACAACAGGATCATGCTCAGCCTGCTTTACCAATTGTATAATTTCATCCCCGGTTAACACTGTAGGGTTTCCTGCGGAAGCCGATATGCATCTTCCTCCAATTTTGTCTGTAGCAATCTCAACGGCGGTTTTTGCAATTGAATCACCGTCGGTTACCAAAATTACTTTTCTTTTATCCATAGCGCACCTCCATCATCTCCGATATAGGCAATATATTTAATAGAATAAGCCCTGCCTGAATTAATTATATTATCTTTTAGCCTTTGGGGCGAAAGCTACCGAGATAAGGTATCCAAAAAATATAGCAGCAGTAATACCCGCGGCTGCCGCTTTCAATCCCCCTGTAAATGCTCCCAGCAAACCATATTGATCTACATCCCTAAAAGCTCCCTTAGCAAGGGTATATCCAAACCCTGTCAATGGAACTGTGGCGCCCGCACCACCTATATCAACAATTTTTTGATATACACCTATCGCTGTGAGTATAGCCCCTGCAGTAACAAATAATACCAGTATCCTCGCTGTAGTTAATTTTGTTTTATCTATAAGTATCTGCCCTATGGCACAAATTACGCCCCCCACTATAAAAGCACTCAGATACATTGATAATGTACCCTGCATAAAATAAGCACCTCCTTCGGTCTTTACTCCTATAGGCTTCTTTGTATGGTGATAGCATGAGCTATACAAGGTATTGATTCTCCCTGCTGTGAGCTTGTGGTGCTCAATAAAGCTCCCGTTGCAACAAATAACACGTTATTAAGACAGCCCTTCTGAAGTTCTTGGTATATAAACCCCGCCAATGTAGCTGCTGAACAGCCACAACCACTCCCTCCTGCATGGGCATCCTGTTTTTCACGGTCAAATATCATTACACCGCAGTCATTATACCTATCCTTTATGTCATAGCCGTTTTCCTTTAGAAGCTCTTCACAAATACTCTTGCCAACATATCCAAGGTCTCCCGTAACTATCAGGTCATAACTTTGAGGGGCTATACCCGTGTCCTTGAAATGGGTAAGTATAGTATCTGCAGCAGCAGGAGCCATAGCTGCACCCATATTATTCGCATCTTTTATACCAAAGTCAATAATCTTTCCTGTAGTCACATAAGTTATATAAGGGCCAGTCCCCTGATTAGAAAGCAGGACGCCCCCTGAGCCCGTAACAGTCCACTGAGCAGTGCTGGTTCTTTGTGAACCTAGTTCCAGTGGAAACCGAAACTGCTTTTCAGCTGAACAAAAGTGACTGGATGTCATGCACACAACGTTGTCGGCAAAGCCTCCGTCAATCAACATAGCACCAAGGCTAGCTGATTCTGCCATGGTAGAACACGCTCCATAAACCCCGAAAAACGGAATACCCGATTCCCTAAGCCCAAACGTAGCAGCTATACACTGATTCAATAAGTCACCAGCTATAATATAGTTTATATCTCCGGAGGTTTTCCCTGCTTTATCAAGTATTTTTGCAAAGGTCTCCCTCATAAGCTTACTCTCAGCTCTTTCCCAGCTTTTTTCTCCCCACATCTCATCATCGATTATATTATCGAAGTACAACCTCAGAGGACCTTGTCCCTCCTTGGGGCCAACAATAGATGCAGTAGATACTATGCTGGGTGGATTTTGTAATTTTACCGTCTGCTTACCGTTACTTTTAGTTGCCATTAAATCACCCTAGTTTTAAAATTATTGATTAAACATCATAAAAAAATCGGGCTTTCACCCGTTAAAAATTTTTAAAATCTCAGCAGGTAATAGAGTATTCCTGCAATTACCGAAGCAGATGTGCCATAAACAATAACAGGCCCTGCAATAACAAACATTTTTGCGCCTACTCCGGTTACGTACCCTTCACTCTTAAATTCCATTGCTGGTGATACAATCGAATTAGCAAAACCTGTAATAGGTACAATTGAGCCGGCTCCAGCATATCTGCCCAGCTCATCGTAAACATTCAAACCTGTAAAGAGAGCTCCAACAAATATTAATATTAATGAGGTAAGGCTCGATGTAAACTCTTTACTAAATCCTCTTGCTGCAAGCAAATTGGAAATAAGCTGCCCAATGACACATATTAGACCGCCTACCACAAAAGCTCTAATAATATTTCTTAAAATTTTGGATTTCGGTGACTTCGTTTCTACATATTTATTGTACTCCTCTTTAGTAAAAGCTTTCTGCATTTTCCCCTCCATGTGCAGATAACCAACCTTCTATACGAAGTTTTTACTTTTAGCGGATATACCTATATCTGTACTGCTCATAATATAAGTCTACAAGGCTGGTCACCATTAGTAATTAAATATCTATAGTAGTAATATTTTGCGCTCCATTAGGTGTTTTATACCCAAATGCATAAGTTGACATATTATAGTTGGAGGTTTGAATTACATAAACACCTCTGTAAGGAACTTTATTAGAGCTTTGTCTAGTAATAACTAGCCACGTCAATGTAATAACAGCCACTATGCCCAAAACGACAATTATAAGCCTATACCGCCTAAAAGCCGCTAACATATAAAACCCTCCCTTCCAAAGCAACTCTATTAATAATACTTGCTTTTAATCATGAGTAAATATATATAACAGTAAACTATCTATATTTAAACCAATTTAAAATCAACATTATCCTTTAAAATAGTATTGGGTAAATCTAATAATGTTATACAGTTTTTCAAGCATACTTGTCTAAATCTTACATATGTTTTAAACCCGATTTGGACTTATCCTTTGTCACTAAAAAATAAAAAGTAAAGCTTGGTAACTTTACTTTTTTAATTCAGATTGATTTTCTGTTTTATATCATTTAAAATCTTCTTTTCAATTCTTGAAACTTGAACCTGAGATATCCCTAACATTTTTGCAATTTGGACCTGGGTTTTTTCCTTAAAGTATCTTAAGATAATTATTTGTCTTTCCCTTGCTGTTAGTGTATCAAGCACCTGCCTAAGGGCTATCTTATCAATTAGATCTATCTCCTTATTGCTTGCTTCTCCGTCGATCCTATCTATAAGCAGTATGGGTGAATTATCCCCATCACCTATAGTGTTATAAAGGGATTCCGGTGAACAGCCTGCCTCAAGAGCCATCACTAATTCTTCAGAAGACACATTGAGGCGCTCCGCCATTTCACTGATCGTCGGCTCTCTCCCCAATTCCTTACTCATAACTTCCTTAGTTATTCTGGCCTTATTGGAAATCTCCTTTAAAGAACGGCTCACTTTTATTATACCATCATCCCGTATAAATCTCTTTATTTCACCAATTATCATCGGAACTGCATAGGTAGAAAATCTAACATCAAAGGTATTGTCAAATTTATTTATAGCCTTAATCAAGCCTATACACCCGATTTGAAATAAGTCGTCAGTCTCATAGCCTCTATTTTGAAACCTCTTTACTATACTCCATACCAGACCTACGTTTTTTTCCACAACTATTGATTGGGCCAGTTTGTCCCCATTTTTTGCTTTATCAATCAGCCCTAGTATATCGCCATCCAAATAATCATTCATATTTTCCCCTGTACCTTTCCATGAAAACCAAGTATATATAATATACATTTTTGCTGTCACAACAAAAGAGACATGGTTTCCAATAGCAGATTTTTTAAAACCCTGCGAAAACGGTCTATGTATATTCTTCTTTCTATATAAACTCTATCTACAAAAATCCATCCTTGGGGTTTGCTGTTTCGTAATAATGTCTTGTAACAGAATTCGCCACTAACAACGAGGCACAACAACCAATCTAGTGCGTTTTTAACATTTGAATGACTTTAAATTTGTAATGCTAAAAAGCACCGGATATAAATCTTGTTCACACATGTATTAAGTACGACTTGTCACCTTTATAAACTATTTAAAATATATTTTAAATAAATCCTGTCCACTATTTAGGATTTTGATACTTATTTCCCTCATTTTTACTAATAAGGTCAAAAAAAATATGTTGTTTTCCGTTCCCCTGGCTAGTTCTTGTTCTTTAACGACTTGAAGGTTTTATACATTTTTATCGTTGTTCCGCTATTAAGTTGGGAAATAACCTCTACTCTATCCATAAAATTTTCCATAACCGTAAAACCCATACCTGACCTTTCCATTTCGGGTTTGGATGTATACAAGGGCTGCCTTGCCAGTTCAATATTTTCAATCCCCATCCCTTCATCACTTATAGAAATTTCAACCGAATCAGCGTATAAACTGCACCGCATGGTGACAAAGCCTACTTTATTCTCATATCCGTGTATTATTGCATTGGTAACAGCTTCAGAAACAGCAGTTTTTATATCCGCCATCTCTTCTAGAGTAGGATCAAGCTGTGATACAAAAGCTGCTGCGGCAACCCTTGCAAAGGACTCATTGTTTGACTTACTTAAAAACTTTAATTCCATTTCATTTACAGGCTGCATATTATTCTCTCCCTCTACATTTTATTAATAGCTATATCCAAATTATCATATACCGGGATAATTTTAAAAAGCCCTGACATCTCAAATATACGTTTTATTTGTGAGTTTACGTTTGCAATAGACGTTTTACCGTTTATTTTTTGAACATTTTTATATCTTCCCAGTATAACTCCAATACCTGAACTATCCATAAATGTAACCTTTGAAAAGTCAAATATTATATTTTTAGTTGTTGCCTTTATAATTTCACTATCTACCTTCTGCCTTATGTATTCCGCTGAATGATGATCCAATTCACCTAGTATACTTACTATCAACGTTGTTCCCTTGCTTAAAAACTTTACCTGCAAGTTCATCTCCTCCTTTGTAAAAAATAGTAAATTATTAACTCTATTTTAATTCTTCGCCAATCGCATTTTTCCTCCAAAGAACTTTGTAAGTTTTTGTTTATTTAGTTTTTTGTTTCGATATAAAATGACAAAAGTCCGGCACTTCTACCGGACTTTCTAGTTATAAACTTCTTTATTTATTTTTTAATCTCTAAAACCGGTTGTAATAAGATCTATCAATTCCCTTACAGCCAAATGTTCGTCTTCACCATCAGCTGCTATAATTACCTTTGTCCCCTGGGCTACAGCTAATGACATCAACCCCATTATGCTTTTAGCATTTACTTTCTTTTCACCTTTTGATATCCACACGTTTGCAGTAAATTTACCTGCCGTTTGTACAAACAAAGCAGCCGGCCTTGCATGGAGACCAGTTGGGTTAGATATCTCCACAATTTTCTCTACCATTTAAAACTCTCCCTTCAAATTCCTTGCGTTCTCAGCAATCTCATCCAGCTTTCGCAACCGATGGTTAACACCGGACTTCCCTAATGGTGGACTTAGCATTTCTCCAAGCTCTTTTAGATTTGCCTCGCTGTAAGCCAGCCTTAACTGGGCTATCTCGCTAAGGTTTTTGGGCAAATTATCAAAACCTATATTATCCCTAATATATTTAATATTTTCTATTTGTCTTAATGCCGCATCGATTGTTTTATCAAGATTGGCGGTTTCACAGTTTACTATCCTGTTTACATTGTTGCGCATTTCTTTTAAAATTCTTACATTTTCCAGCTCCATCAGGGCTGAGTGGGCGCCTATAATATTCAGGAAGTCTACTATGTTCTCGCCTTCCTTCAGATATACTACAAAGTTTCCCTTACGCCCGATTACTTTGGCATGTAAGTGAAAGTTATTGATTAATTTACTTATTTCATTAGCCAAATCCAGACAGTGGGTAGTTATCTCCAAATGATACGTCTTCTCAGGATCACTAATTGATCCACCTGCTAAAAAAGCTCCCCGCAAGAATGCTTTCTTACAACATGCCTTTTTAAGTATTTTTTTCGAAACTGAGTGACTGTTAGTTGAACCATCTGTAACCCCCGTACTGCAAACAACACCTATATCTTCAAGAAGGTATCTTGATCCCATTGTAGAAGTTACTACCAATATATAGGAAATATGCTTTTTAAGCTTTTTGCTTCTTCTGATAACCACCTCAGGGTATATATTATAAAGCCTTTTTATTACCGAAAAGGTATTCCGAGCAAAAGCCGCATTCTCCGTCACAATTCTAATATTACTTTCACTAGCTCCTATAGATCTGACTGTACCGCTTATTCTGACAATTGCAGACAGCTCTGAAAGCAGGCAGCATTTATCGTTTATTTCAACCCTGCATAACTCGTTTTTTACAATCGACGAGAATGACAAATTACATCCCCCATCCAATACCGCACTGTGATATATAGTCTCTTTATTAATCAATTATAATCTATACCAGCACCTGCATTAACTCCAAATAGAAATATTAGAAAAAATATATCACAGAAATAATAAATTTGTAAATAGACCTACTAACCTATTTCCATTTATTTCATGTAGAAAATCAGTACTATTTTTTGGCAATTACGCCTATACTAAATAAGCACTAACCCCTTTTAGCCAACCAGCTTTTTCAATCTATCTTTAACATAGTAATAATCGATTATTCTTTTCTTATCCTTTGCAAGTACCAATTCTGCGACCAAATCAATTACCGATTCAGCAAGCTTTTTAGAATCATGCCTTATTAGATTGTTATTGACACTTATGAAATTTCCGCCCAGTATCTTAATACCTGCATTTTCAATCAAATCATAATCAACCTTTACTACTTCCGCGCCATCATCCATATATTTTTTTATTAATTCCTCAGGTATATCCGAAGTATTTAATATGCAGTAATTGATAATCCCTTTATAAGAATGCTGTTCTATAGCTTTTATATGGTCATATACAGTGTAGCCCTCCGTCTCTCCGGGCTGCGTCATTACGTTGCAGGCATATACCTTAACAGCATTTGATTTTTTAAGCGCACCGCATATTCCCTCAACTAGAAGATTGGGTATCACGCTTGTATAGAGGCTCCCCGGCCCTAAAACTATAATATCCGCTTCATTTATGGCATCAATGGCCTCCTGTAGCGGTTTGATTGTTTTGGGCTCTAAAAATACCCTCTTTATTCTACCGGGATGTTCCTCATAATGCTTCCCTATTTTAGACTCTCCACATATTACATGCCCATCCTCAAGCTCTGCACATAAAGTAACATCCTCCAATGTTACCGGCAGTACCTTTCCGGTAACCGCCAATACATCACTCATCTTACGTACCGCTTCCTCAAAGCTGGTTGATATGCCATCCATTGCAGCAAGGAATAGGTTTCCGAAACTCTGCCCTTTCAGCATCCCATCCTCAAATCTGTACTGCAGGAGTTTTTCCATTATAGGCTCAGTATCTGCTAATGCCAATATACAGTTCCTTATATCTCCCGGTGGAAGCATACCCAAGTCTTGCCTCAAGACCCCTGACCCGCCGCCATCGTCGGCAACGGTAACAATAGCAGTCACATTAGAGCTATATACCTTAAGACCCCTCAACATGGTAGAGAGACCGGTTCCTCCCCCAATAGCAACTATCTTGGGTCCTTTAATCAGTATCCTTTTCTCAAAAAGGAGATTACTCAACCTGTCGGAATCGAGTGAAATCCTGAATCCGCTGTTGGATATAGCATTAAAAACTGTTTTGACAATGTATTTAATTGAAATAAAAATAAATACACAGCCCGATATTATTAATAAAACAGACAACAAATTTTGTATTAGGCTTCGGTAAATCTCTCTTACCATAAAAGATAGTCCGAAGCTAATACTGGCAATACCTACAGCAGCAAGAAAAATCCACCTTTTTATCCTGATGCCCGGTCTAAACCAATCGACAGTCCTCATTGACTAGCACCTCTATTGTCTTTCTCGATGTCCCTATGGTCAATCACCACCCTATGCTGCTTATCCACAAGGGTCTTGTACAAGGAGTCCGCTATGGCTACAGACCTGTGCCTTCCTCCGGTACAGCCTATTCCTACAACCAATTGAGACTTACCCTCCTTAACATAGTTGGGTATCAAAAAATCAAGCATATCATTAAGTTTAACCAAAAATTCTCCTGTTTCCTTCGCATTCAAAACATAGTCACGAACCATATCGTGTTTACCCGTTAGCTTTTTCATAGGCGCAATGTAATACGGGTTGGGTATAAATCTCACATCAAATACCAAGTCACAATCGGTCGGTATACCGTATTTAAATCCAAAGGAGGTTATATTGATTATTATTCCCTTAAAAACCTTACCTTCAACAAATATGTTGACAATTTCTTCCTTGAGCTGTCTGTTTGTGAGATTTGAAGTATCTACTATATGGTTTGCCTTACTCTTTATCTCATGAAGTATTTTTCTTTCTTCCTTTATACCCTTTACCAGTCTGCCATCAGGAGCTAAAGGGTGTGCACGCCTGCTTTCCTTATACCTTTTTATAAGAGCTTGATCGGAAGCCTCCAAAAACAATATCTCATAAGATAGTCCCATATCCTTCAATGCAGCCAGCCCCGGGAAGAGGTCATTAAACAGTACTCCTCCCCTGATATCCACAACAAGGGCCACTTTCTCCATCTTCCCGCCGCTGTGTGAGCACATCTCTGCAAATTTAGGTATAAGCATTGGCGGCAAATTGTCAACACAAAAAAACCCTATATCCTCAAGGCATTTAACCACCTGGCTTTTACCTGCTCCTGATATCCCTGTAACAATAACGAATCTCATTTGTACCCCCTGAATTTTCCCCGGAAATTTAATGTTTTTCATATATGCCGGGTTCTATTTCTTTATTCTGTTGATTTTCACTCTTCTCCTACAACTTTTACTTCCGTCTGAAGCTCTAGTCCAAACTTGGAGTGGACACTTGTCTTTATATGATTTATCAGTGCAACTATATCATCGGCTGTTGCACCTCCAATATTTACAATAAATCCGCAATGCTTTTGCGAAACCTCAGCTCCACCTATTCTATAACCCCTAAGCCCACAGTCTTCAATGAGTTTACCGGCGAAATACCCCTCCGGCCTTTTAAACACACTTCCGGCACTGGGAAGTTCTATCGGCTGCTTATCTTTCCTTCTCTTGCTAAAGTCATCCATAAGAGACTTAACTTCGTCTTTATTTCCTTTTTTAAGCTTCAAGATTGACTTAAGTACTATACCTCCCTGCTTTTGTATAAAGCTGGTTCTGTATCCAAACTGGTGCTCCTCGCCGCGTACCACTTTTATTTCACCTTTATTATCCAGGTATTCCGTTTCCTCTACTACATTAACCATTTCGCTTATATAAGCCCCAGCGTTCATTACTACAGCTCCGCCAAGAGTGCCCGGTATTCCCTCGGCAAATTCAAGTCCGGTCAGTCCGTATTCAAGAGCCACCTTCGATACCTTCGATAAAAGTATGCCGGCCTCAGCCTCAATGATATCATCCTTTACCGTGTATTTATTGAGGTTATTGAATATTTTGATTACTACACCCCTGATTCCTTTGTCTCTGACTATAAGGTTACTGCCATTGCCCATTATAAAGACAGGAATTCCTTCATCCCTACATATTTTATAAGCTCTCGCAAGGTTCTCCATGCTATCCGGCATTACAAGTATATCAGCACATCCACCAACTTTGAACGATGTATGATTCCTCATAGGTTCATCAATCTTAACATTTTCCTGACCCACAATATTTTCAATCAACTTAGCAATATGTCCCTTGTCCAATAGTCCATCTCCTTTTCACAGGCTCAAAAGCCTAGTTCACAGCCTGCTTTATATTCTCTAATATATTCTACGGTCATCGAGAATTTGTTAATACTATTTTATCCATATATGGATGTCTTTTATCACATTACTGAAATATAATAAACAACTATATAAATATAGTAATAATTATAGTAATAATTATATTAAAAAAAAGAAAAAAGTGAAAGCTTTAGGCCTATACATTTTTTAGTAAGGCTTTTCACTATCACCTCTAAGTACATAAAGGACTTCCAATTAGGTAATGAATTGTGGTAAGTGCGATTTGCCTAAATGGATAAAATCATTTTTACAGCAAACTATCTATACGTTTTTTTCTATCCCGCAAGTACTGTTCAACCTTCTCTACCGAAGTATTCAAAACAAGGTCCTCGGGCATATCGACTTCCTCAAAAATTTTATAAACCTTATCAAATTTACCTATGTCAAAGCTTATATGAGAATCACTTCCGCAGATTATTCTTACACCGTATTCTTTGCACTTTCGTGCAATTTCCTTGCAGTTCTTCTCACTTCCCGTTCTCACAACAAAGGAATGATTGTTTATTTCTATAAGCTTATTATACTCCTTTGCAGCCAGCACAACCTTTTCTATATCAATTTGAAACTGAGGGTTGCCTGGGTGGGCAACAGCGTCTATAAGCGGGTTTTTAAGAACGTTTATAACAGCATTGGTATGGTTTTCTACCGTTGACGGAGCAATACAAATCTCATGAAAGCTCGCCATCGCAAAATCCAAACGTCTGAGGTATTCGTCAGGCATGTCAACCTTTCCGGTATACTCTATTATATTCGCCTCTACACCTCTTACTATTCTCACACCGTATATAACGTCGGGAAGAATTTTCAAGTTTCCAAAGTGGTAGTACGAAGGTGCTCCAAGCATAGCCGGGCCATGGTCGGTCACTGCAAACATTTCTATACCGTTTGAAGGAGCTTCTCTGGCCATCTCTTGAACCGTACTATACGCATGTCCACTTGATACGCTGTGAGTATGGGTATCAACTACAATTTTCAAAATACTTGCCTCCTATAGATAACAAAATCTAAACTTAGTGATTTCCTAGCTGGAAAAAATCATTTTTAGAGTTCGTTATCTTTATTTCTTTTCCATGTTTTTATTAATTTCCCCCAAAACTCTTTCGTTTAATACCTTTGCAGCATTATAGCCCATCTTCTTCTGTCTGTTGTTTAACGCAGCAACTTCAACTATAATGGCAAGGTTTCGGCCTGGGCTTACAGGAATATTTTGTGAAGAAACCATTATACCTAGAATATCAGTGTATTCATCCACCAGACCAAGTCTATCATAGTTCTTTTTATCATCCCAGTATTCCAAATGTATTACCAGATTTATATTTTCCGTCAGCTTTACAGCTCCCACACCGTAAAGATTTTTTACATCCAGTATACCTATTCCCCTTATTTCTATAAAGTGTCTGATTATGTCCGGTGCTGTACCCACAAGAGTTTTATCGGAAACTTTTCTTATTTCTACTACATCGTCAGCAACCAGCCTATGTCCTCTCTTTACGAGCTCAAGGGCAATTTCACTCTTTCCGACCCCGCTCTCTCCCAGTATCAGTATACCCTCTCCGTATACCTCAACAAGAACGCCGTGTTTAGTAATCCTTGGAGCAAGCTGAACGTTAAGATACCTTATAAGACCGCTCATAAACCTGGAGGTTACATCAGTAGTCTTAAATACCGGTATTTCATACTTTTTTGAAACCTCTATCATTTCGGGGAAAATCTCAAGTCCCCTTGCAACAACCATACATGGAAAACCACATTTAAAAAAGTCGTCAAGCCTCCTATAGCGTTCCTCGGGAGATAATTCCGCCAGATATGCAGTCTCTCCCTTCCCTATTATCTGTATCCTATCTGTTCCAAAGTACTCCAAATATCCTGCAACCTGCAGCCCAGGCCTGTTTATATCCGCCGATGTTATTAAAATATCATCAATTTTACCACAGCCCGACATGTCTTCGAGCTGGAATTCATCCATTATCTCCCTCAAAGTAACCGAAAACATTTTAGCCCCTCCATACTATGTAATAATAACAACCCCTCTTAAATCAATATTATATATTATCCGCATAAAAAAAGAAACCTCGCAAAAATTCAACTTTGCAAGGTATTCTTTCCTATCCTCCAGCAAGAGATTACTTAATTAGCCCATAACTTACAAATAACGAAGCCAATACCAATGTTATTGTGCTGAACAACTTAATCAAAACATGGAGTGAAGGCCCTGCGGTATCCTTAAAGGGATCACCTACCGTATCTCCAACTACACCCGCTTTATGAGCCTCCGACTTCTTACCGCCGTAATTCCCAAGCTCAATGAACTTCTTGGCATTATCCCATGCTCCCCCGCCGTTGTTGAGGAAAAGGGCCATGAGTACGCCGGCTATGGTAGCCACCATAAGGAAGCCAGCAGCGGATTCAGCGCCAAAGAGGAGTCCTACAGCTATAGGAGCTGCTACAACTATAAGCCCCGGCAGAACCATTTCTTTGAGTGCTCCCTTGGTAACTATATCAACGCACCTTCCGTAATCAGGCTTCTCGGTTCCGTCCATAATTCCAGGCCTTTCATTGAACTGCCTTCTCACCTCAAGTATTACATACTGTGCAGCCTTACCCACAGCTCGGATTGCCGTAGAACTAAACAAGAACACTATCATAGCCCCTGCAAAAGCACCAAGGAACACTTCCGGCTTACCTATATCAACCGGGAATATTTCATGAGCGCCTTTACCAAGAGCAATTTTAACCTCATCAAGATATGCGGAGAAAAGCAGGAATGTAGCAAGAGCAGCACTCCCCACAGCATAGCCTTTTGTAAGGGCCTTAGTGGTGTTACCGCAAGCGTCTAGTCTGTCGGTTTTTACCCTTACCTCTTCAGGAGCACCCGACATCTCGGTAATTCCTCCGGCATTGTCGGTAATGGGTCCAAATGTGTCCATAGCCAGTATGTAAGCGCAAGTGGCAAGCATACCCATAGTAGCTATAGCTGTACCGTACAGACCACCGTTAAACCCAAGCTCGGATAATCCGCTGGTTTTACCCAGCCAGTACGAACTGAATATCGCCGCTGAAATTACCACAACAGGGGCAAAAGTACTCTCCAAACCTACAGCTATACCGGAAATTATATTTGTAGCGGGCCCAGTCTGTGAAGCTTTTGCTATCTCCTTAACCGGCCTGAAGTTAATCGAAGTATAGTACTGGGTAATATATACGAAAGCAAAACTTAAAGCAAGACCTATAAGAGCACAACCGTAGAAGTTCCAATAGTTAACTTTCCCCTCAAACTGCCCTACTCCCCCAAGCATATACTTTGTAATAGGAATAAGGAACAGCGCACAGAGGATTGTAGTTACAAAATAACCTACATTTAAAGCATTCATAGGGTCTTTGTTTTCTTTTGTCTTTACGCAGAACATTCCGATAATCGAAGCTACAATACCCGAAGCACGTGCTACGAGCGGGAACAGAATCCCATAAACCCCGAAGACAGGAAACAAAGCTATCCCTAGTATCATAGCACCGATGTTCTCTGCTGCTGTAGACTCAAAAAGGTCAGCACCACGACCTGCACAGTCACCTACGTTATCACCTACCAAGTCAGCCACTACCGCAGGATTTCTCGGGTCATCCTCAGGAATTCCTGCCTCAACCTTACCTACAAGGTCAGCGCCAACATCGGCAGCCTTGGTATAAATACCCCCTCCAAGCTGTGCAAACAATGCTACAAAGCTGGCCCCAAACCCATAACCCACTATAAGGAGAGGAGCATGTTTGATAGCCTCCTCAGTTCCCTCGTATGCTCCGAAGATATAGAATAAGCCTCCCACACCGATAAGACTCAGTGTGGTAACAGCTAGCCCGGTTACAGCACCTCCCCTGAAGGATATGGTAAGTGACCGGTTAAGACTATGCTTGGCTCCTGCCGCCGCCCTTATATTGGCACTTACTGCAACATACATACCTATAAATCCGGCAATACCCGAACAAAGTGCCCCAGCAATAAAGGATACAAATGTATGCCAGTTGAAAATATCATCTCCCCTTGTAACAAAACCTAAGAGTACTGAAACTACAATCGCCAAAACTCCAATTGTCTTATACTGTCTGCTTAAGAAAGCCATTGCACCTTCCTTAATAGCAGCAGCAATTGCCTGCATTTCCTGACTTCCTAACTCCTGCTTAAATACATACCTGGTCATTATTACTATAAAAATCAAGGCAATAACACTAACTCCTCCAACTATGCCGAGGAGCTGCAAGACTGTAGTTTGTAGATCACCCATTAGTTTACATCCCCCTATACTTAATTCTTCCACTAAAAAATATCGCTTTACCGTTAACGTTATAAAGCAGTATGCAAAGTTCCTTTAACCTATTGGAAACTCTGCCCCTGTTATTTATATTAGCTATGTACTGTAAATTATTACTGATTAGCGTATTATAAATAAAGGCTGCATACCTGAAATAAAAAAGTATAGATAGCACAGATAAGGTATTAATATACAAATACTGAACGTAATATAAATATAATAGGTATCATATCTGAAAGAGTAAAAGGTAACTGTCTATGCAAATAGTTCCTTTTATGCTTGCCTTGCTGCTCGTTCTATTAGGGACTTACATAAGATTCTCACAGAAAGCAACAATTGAAAAGTGGGTAGGATATAATATAGTTTTTACAGGTTTACTTGTGCTTCTAGAGAGCATTTTAGCTACACACTACTGCTGGTCACTTACCAAGCTTTCAACTGCCTGTCTTATCACCATGGTGATACTCTTCATAATTACAGTTATAGGATTTGTAAAATGGGGAAAGATACATGAGTAAATAAGTAAGGCCTCCTGACAGAGTCAGAAGGCCTTACTTATTTACTTTATATCATTTAACTATTTGAATATCGAATTGTGAAGGATAAATGCTGCAAATACTATAGATACCATCGAAAGAAGCTTTATCAATATATTGATAGAAGGTCCGGAAGTATCCTTGAACGGGTCACCTACCGTATCTCCAACAACAGCAGCCTTATGGCTGTCAGAACCCTTTCCTCCATGGTTTCCTGCTTCAATATATTTCTTCGCATTATCCCATGCACCACCAGAGTTTGCCATCATTATGGCAAGAACGAAACCAGTTACGGTTGCACCCGCCAGCATACCGGCAACACCGTTTACACCAAGTATAATACCTACTACTATAGGAGCCGCTATAGCTACAAGTGCAGGGGCGATCATTTCCTTCTGAGCAGCCCTTGTACAAATATCCACACATGAAGCATAATCGGGCTGAGCCTTACCTTCCATCAAGCCTTTAATCTCCCTGAACTGCCTTCTAACCTCTACAACAATCTTCTGTGCCGCTCTTCCTACAGCTTCCATAGTCATGGAAGCAAACAGGAACGGCAGCATTCCGCCAATAAATAGTCCAATCAATACCTGTGGGTTCATAATTGAAAGGTTGAAAGCAAACTCCATGTTTTCTTTCTTTACAATCAATTCAACTTCATCTTTAAATGCAGCTATCAAAGCTAATGCAGTCAACGCTGCAGAACCGATGGCAAAACCTTTACCTGTAGCAGCAGTTGTGTTACCCAATGAGTCAAGAGCGTCTGTACGCTTTCTCACTTCAGGCTCCAAGTGTGACATTTCAGCAATACCGCCGGCGTTGTCAGCAACAGGGCCATAAGCGTCTGTAGCCAGCGTAATACCCAATGTACTGAGCATACCAACCGCAGAAATACCAACGCCATACAATCCCATATTAAAATTGCTTGCACCACCGGAAAGGTAGAAGCTTGCAAGTACTGCTATAGCAACTATTATAACCGGTATAGCCGTCGAAAACATCCCCAATGATATACCGCTTATGATTATTGTAGCAGGACCGGTAGTTGAGGTATCAGAAAGCCTTTGTGTAGGCTTGTACGTGTCTGAAGTAAAGTATTCGGTAAAGAATCCTATCAATATACCGCCTACAAGACCGCTGATGATTGCCCAGTAAACACCGATATGCTCTTTACCCAACACTGAATTTACAAGGAAGTAGGATATAATGGCAATCAGAGCACCACTTATATATATACCTCTTCTTAATGCCTTAAGAAGCACGGATTGTTCTGCCTTTTCACCGGAGCGTACAAAGAATGTACCTAGTATTGAAGCAAGAACTCCAACTGCAGCCATTGTCATGGGAATTGTAACTCCATTGATACCCAATCCTGCAGCAACTGCCAATGCACTGGTAGAAACTATTGAACCGACGTAGGATTCATATAGGTCTGCACCCATTCCTGCAACGTCCCCGACATTATCCCCAACGTTGTCTGCAATAACGGCAGGGTTTCTCGGATCATCCTCCGGTATACCTGCTTCAACCTTACCCACAAGGTCAGCACCAACGTCAGCAGCTTTTGTAAATATCCCCCCACCTACACGGGCAAACAGGGCCATTGAACTGGCACCCATACCGAAGGTAAGCATTGCACTGGTTATATTCTGAATTCTCACAGCGTCCGCAACATCTCTATAGAACCATTGTAAAAAATAAAACCAAGCACTTAAATCAAGAAGTCCAAGACCAACCACAACAAGCCCCATTACCGCACCACTTGAAAAAGCAACTCTTAAGCCGCTGTTTAAGCTGGTTCTAGCTGCATTGGCAGTTCTAGCGTTAGCATTTGTAGCAATCTTCATACCTATAAATCCCGATAAGCCGGAGAAAAAACCACCTGTCAAGAATGCAAACGGCACAAAAGGTGTAAGGTACTTCAAGTATGCCAGTATTCCTAAAATTATAGCCATTACAATAAAGAACATCGCAACACCGGTGTATTGCCTTTTCAGGTAAGCATTTGCCCCTTGGCGCACCGCAGCAGCTATTTTCTTCATCTGCTCAGTACCCTCACTTGTCTTCATAACCCTATAGGCTAGGAATCCAGCAAAGGCCAGTGCTACGATTGACCCTAAAGGTGCTAATAATAATAGATCCATACACAACCCTCCAGTAATTATTTTAAGTAGTTGCAAAAAAACAGTACCTCTTTATAACAATAATCGCTACAATGCTTTAATTGTAGAATTAATTGTAGACTTATTCCCACTAAGCCATATACATAAAAATTTTACACCATTATACATTATAGTACTGTTTTTAGTTATATTCAACAAAAAGTTTTGTAAAATGCAATGAATTATTGTACATATTCTCAAACATCATGCTTAATCGTTACCTATAAAACACTTGTCCTCAACCTATTTATACTAGCTTACACCCTCCATTTGCACATATAAACACATTAACGGCAAGCTCAAACATCTATTTACAAACATTTTTTTCAAATATTGGATTGTGCTAACAAAACAAAACAGCTGTTTGTTCAAAACAAACAGCTGTTTTTATTGGAGCGGGTGATGGGAATCGAACCCACGCAATCAGCTTGGAAGGCTGATGTTCTACCATTGAACTACACCCGCAGAGTGGAGCGGGTTACGCGATTTGAACGCGCGACTTTCACCTTGGCAAGGTGACACTCTACCGCTGAGTTAAACCCGCATTGCTTAACTGCATAGACTATTATACAGACACATATATCATTTGTCAACAACTTATTGGGATGAAAATTTTAACATTTATATATTAGCTGTAGGTACAATAATAAAAGAGTCCCGTTAAAGACTCTTCTATGTACTGTTAGCTATATAATTGCCTGTTACAGCGTTTTTAACAAATTTGCCATTTCAATCGCAGTTACTGCAGCTTCATACCCCTTATTGCCCGCTTTTGTTCCAGCCCTTTCAATTGCCTGTTCAATAGTATCGGTAGTTAATACCCCAAATATAACAGGTACACCGGTATCAAGTGAAACTTTAGCTATTCCCTTGGATACTTCGCTTGAAACATAGTCAAAGTGGGGTGTTGAACCTCTAATGACCGCTCCAACACATATTACCGCATCATACTTCTTTGATGCAGCCATTTTCTGTGCAACCAACGGAATTTCAAAAGCTCCAGGAACCCATGATATTTCTATATTGGCCTCATCAGCCCCATGTCTTACAAGACCGTCAATTGCCCCACCCAAAAGCTTGCTGCTGATAAATTCGTTAAAACGTCCTATTATTATACCAAATTTCAGTCCACTTGCAATCAGATTACCTTCATTAGTTTTTATAGCCATTATTATTTACCTCCCTGGTGTTTTGTTGTATTTAAATCATCTAAAAGATGTCCCATCTTTTCTTTTTTAGTCCTCATATAAAACCTGTTTACATCATTCTCTTCCATCTGCAGCGGTACTCTTTCCACAACTTCCAATCCATATCCGCCTAAACCCACTAATTTTTTAGGATTGTTTGTCAAAAGCCTTATCTTGTCTATTCCAAGGTCACATAGTATTTGAGCTCCGATGCCATAATCCCTGAGATCAGGCGCAAATCCCAAAAGTACGTTAGCCTCAACGGTATCCTTTCCCTGATCCTGCAGCTCATAAGCTCGAATCTTGTTTACCAGGCCTATGCCACGCCCTTCCTGACGCATGTACAGCAGCACTCCGACACCTTCCTGATTAATTTGACTTAATGCCGCAGCCAGCTGTTCACCGCAATCACACCTTAAAGAGTGGAAAGCATCCCCGGTAAGGCACTCGGAATGTACCCTTACCAATATGGGTTTATCCTGGTTTGCTACATCTCCTCTTACAAGAGCAACATGGTGTTCACCATTGGTTACATTCTCGTAGGCTACAATATCAAACTCACCATAGTCAGTTGGCAGCTTGGCTACAGCTGCTCTTTTTATCAGCTTTTCTTTAACCCTGCGGTATTTAATCAGATCTGCAATACTTATCATCTTTAAGCCATGCTTTTTTACGTACTCTACTAGTTGGGGAATCCTGGCCATAGTACCGTCGTCATTCATGATTTCACATATAACACCGGCAGGATACAAATCAGCCATCCTTGCAAGATCTACAGCAGCTTCGGTATGCCCCGAACGTTTAAGTACTCCCCCGGGTTTAGCAACTAAAGGAAAAACATGCCCCGGCCTCATGAAATCTGCTGCTTTGGATTCAGGGTTTACTAACTCCTTGATAGTATTGGCTCTCTCAAAAGCAGATATTCCGGTGGTTGAGCTCTTATGGTCAACTGTTATTGTAAAAGCTGTACCCATATGCTCATTGTTTTTTTCCACCATCATGGATAATTCCAATTCGGCAGCACGTTTTTCTTCAAGGGGTACGCAAATCATGCCCCTGCCGTATGTAGCCATAAAATTAATGCTATCAGGTGTTACCTTCTCGGCAGCCATGATAAGGTCACCTTCATTCTCCCTATCTTCATCGTCTACTACAACTATCATTTTACCCTGTTTGAGGTCTTCCAGGGCTTCTTCTATAGTATTAAAATTCATGATTATTCCTCCCCATATGTAAATATTAATAATAGCTTACCAAACCTACACAAACCCATTTTCCCTTAAAAAATCCAGAGATATATCCTTCTTCTTACCGGTGCCCGTTTGTTCACCACCTCCAAGAAGCTTTTCTATATATTTCCCCACCATGTCGCACTCTATATTAATTCTGTCTCCTACCTTCTTAAACCCAAGAGTAGTTACCCCTGCTGTTAGCGGTATCAATGATACTTTAAAGCATATATTATCTACATATGCTACGGTCAGGCTGGTACCGTCAAGAGCAACCGACCCCTTCATAACAATGTATTTTAGTATGTTATCCGGTGCTTCAATTGTAACCCACGTAGCATTATCTTCCTCCACCTTATCGGTAATAATGCCTGTCCCGTCTATATGTCCGCTTACCATATGCCCTCCGAGCCTGTCCGAAAGCCTCAGAGCTCTCTCAAGATTTACTCTACTACCTATACTCAGCATATCAAGGTTGGTTTTTCTCATTGTCTCGGGCATTACATCAGCAGTAAACCAATCCCCTCCAAACTCAGTAACAGTAAGACATATTCCGTTAACTGCTATGCTGTCTCCCAATTTTACATCCCCGACAATCTGTTTGCACTCAATAGAAAGCTTAATGGAGCTGCTCCCTTTTACGATATTTCTTACCCTACCCAGTTCTTCGACAATACCAGTAAACATAGTCTTTTCCCCTTAATATTCTATATATGCCTCTATCAAAACATCTTCCCCAAAGCGATACAAATCCATATCCTTAAGTCTTATCGCCTCCGCCATAAGCTTTCTTCCTTCTCCCTCTACCGGAGTCACAGCATTATGGCCCCCTATAATCTTAGGGGCAACAAAAAACATTACTTTATCTACAATTCCGGCGTCCAGTGCTGAAGCATTAAGGGTTCCTCCACCTTCCAGCAGTATGCTGTCAATCTCCAGTGTATACAACTCTTCCATCAGCTTACCAAGGTCTACGTTACCGTCATCCCCATCAGCTTTTATTATCCTTACACCCTTTTCCATCAGCAGCTTTTCTTTTTCACTACCAATAGCAGACGTAGTGGCAAGTATTATACCCGCTGTAGAATCTACCGTAATAACCTTACTATCCAGTGGTATTATCCCCTTACTGTCAACTATAATCCTCACAGGATCTTTTCCTCCACCGGAATCCAGCCTGGTAGTAAGTGAAGGGTTGTCTTTTAAGACTGTTTTGATTCCTACCATAATTGCTGCAACCCTATCTCTTAGAAGATGGACATGTGTCCTTGAACTTTCACCGGAAATCCATTTTGAATCACCGCCACCTGTTGCAATCTTACCATCAAGGGTCATAGCTGTCTTCATAATTACAAAAGGCTTTTTATCGGTAATATACTTTATAAATATCTCGTTGAGTTTTTTTGCCTGCTGTTCCATCACCCCGGTAACCACTTTTATGCCTGCTTCCTCAAGCATTTTTATACCTCTGCCTGCCACCTTAGAGTTAGGATCTACCATTGCCACAACTACTTCTTTAATCCCCAACTCTACTATAGCTTTTGCACAAGGTGGCGTTCTCCCATAATGGGAACACGGCTCAAGAGTCACATACATGGTGGCTCCACTTACATCCTGCTTGGCATTATTAAATGCCGCTACCTCGGCGTGTGCTCCCCCCAGCATAGCATGATATCCCTCGGATATTATCTCACCATCCTTAACTATAACTGCACCTACTAGAGGGTTAGGGTTTGTCCTCCCCCAACCGTCTTTTGCCAGTTCTAAAGCCCTTTGCATATAATATGCATGTGTATTCAAAGTAATCACCACTTTTATGTATAAAATGTAAAAATCCCTGGAATCATACGACCCCAGGGAAACTCTCTATGCACAAAAAACATCCAAACTCTTCTTTCATCCAGACTCTACTGTCGGCCCCGGAATTTGACCAGGTCTGCCATAATAGCTCGCGGGCTTATAGAATACTCTACCTACCGCCGGTAAGGAATTACACCTATCCCTGAAGATTTAAAATTCTCCTTATATGTGCCTGTATTTTTAACAAACAAGCACACTGCTGTATTCACTTTTTAACAAATATATCATAACTATACTATCAAGTCAAGAAACTCTCGTTACTTAAATAACGATACAGCCATACCCATCTGCCTAA
>JAOAEJ010000074.1 GCA_026416815.1 Clostridia bacterium
CGATCTACGACTCCTCCTACCGTGCTTTGTAGTTTACCTTCCCCTCAAGACTAAGATAGCATTTTGGTGAAAGTCGCGCACCATTTTTTCATTACTATTTGTGCCGCCAGCGACAGCGGCGGAATGGAGATTTATATGAAATATACCGGAGCGGAAATTATAATTAAATTATTGGAGAGACAGGGAATAGATATAATTACCGGAATTCCAGGAGGTTCAAATCTTCCTTTGTATAATGCACTGTATAAAAGCAAAATACGCCATATTCTCGCACGGCACGAACAAGGCGCAGGGTTTATCTCCCATGGGATGGCAAGGTCAACAGGCCGTGCTGCCGTATGTTTTGCAACTTCGGGGCCGGGGCTAACCAATCTTTTAACAGCCATTGCCGATGCTAAACTGGATTCCATTCCTATTGTTGCTATAGTAGGGCAGGTTTCTTCAGGACTTATAGGCACCGATGCCTTTCAGGAGGTTGATACCTACGGCTTGACAATTCCTATCACTAAGCACAATGTTCTTATCCGAACTGCCAGGGAGCTGCTGGATGTAATTCCTGAAGCATTCAGAATTGCCGGCTCAGGGCGCCCGGGACCGGTTGTAATTGATGTACCCAAGGATGTGCAGCTTGAAGAAGTTGAGATAGACTCATGGCCCGACCAGGAGAAAAGCTATGACACTCAGGCAATAAAAGCTTCCGATATTCAAAAAGCAGCAAAAATGATTAATGAATCAAAGCGCCCGCTGTTGTACGTAGGCGGAGGAATTATCCATGCAAATGCTCAACATCTGCTATACCAACTGGCTAAAAAGAATACCATCCCTGTAACGTCTACTTTGATGGGATTAGGGTGTTTTCCTTTTGATGATCGCTTATACCTTGGCATGCTGGGAATGCACGGTGCGAGGTATACAAACATGATAGTAAACGAAGCCGATCTAATACTGGCATTCGGGGTACGATTTGATGATCGCGCTACCGGAAACGTTGCCAAGTTTTGTCCGAATGCTGCTATTTTGCACATAGATATAGACCCTTCGGAGATAAATAAAATAAAGAGGGCCAACTTCCACATCACTGCAGATGTAGGTTTATCATTAAAGGAGTTGATACCTTTTATAAATACAGACAGCCGTATGGACTGGATATCATGTATTGAAAGGATAAAAGAGGAGTATCCGTTTGTCATGCCAAAGCCCGATAATACTTTCCATCCGGTCAATTTTATAAGAAGCATAGGAAGCTTGACAAGTCCCGATACAATTATAACAACCGATGTGGGGCAACATCAAATGTGGGTGGCTCAAGTATATCCTTTCCGTTATCCTCGTACTTTGCTGACATCAGGCGGGCTTGGGACTATGGGCTTTGGGTTGCCGGCTGCCATAGGGGCTGCTCTGGCAAATCCCGATAGACGTGTGGTTTGTTTCAGCGGTGATGGTTCTTTGCTTATGAATATTCAGGAGTTGGCGACACTGGCAGAGTTAAAGCTAAATGTAACTGTATTTGTGATGAATAATAAGCACTTAGGGCTTGTGAGGCAGCAGCAGAAGCTGTTTTACGGTAAGAATTACATTGCGTCCGCATTCACGGCTAACCCTGATTTTGTCGCTATTACCCGTGGATTTGGTATCAGGAGCTATGATTTGGAGGCAGTAGAAGAGCCTATGGATATAGTGGCCAAAGTGCTATCAGAACCGGGCCCTTGCCTTATTAATGTTCCGGTAAGCCCTGATGAAAATGTTATGCCGATGGTTCCTCCGGGAGCTGCAAACCATGAAGCAATAGACGGGTCTTTGGATGGATAGATGATACTTAGTGCTTTTAACATTACAAATTTCTATTGGTTCAAATGTAAAAAATGCACTTCCTTGGTTGTTGTGCCTTACTGCTAGAAGTGAATTTCTGTTATATTGCACTAGGTTTCCTAACAATACCATAAAACTCCACAAACAACACAAAAAATCTTACACTATGTACCTGCCGTCATCTACGGATGCTGTTTTGAATGACTGCACGATATAATGTAAGATTTTTTATATGTTATATAGTTCATATAAAATTATAAATATATATTCTTTAATTCCACATGACTTCCTGGAAAAATAGCAGAATATAGTAGTTTAGCTTTGGCTATCTATACATCCTGTTAACAAATAAATATAATAGCTTACTTTCCACCTGGCAATTGTTATGATATTATCAACAAGATAGAATTTTAGAATGAATTTTTGAATTGGTGAAAACAATAAATAAAAACACGAAAGGTAATTGATATGGCAACTGATTTTTTGACTCTTGGAATTGGACATGAACTGAATAAAATATTGAAGCAAAGTGGAATAACCGAAGCCACCCCTATTCAGGAGCAATCCATACCTGCTCTTCTGACAGGGAAGGATGTAATAGCGCAGGCACAAACGGGGACTGGAAAAACTCTTGCTTTTTTACTTCCTATAATGGAAAAAATAAATGTAAATAAATCTTCTGTACAAGCACTAATTATTACACCCACCCGGGAATTAGCAATTCAGATTACGGCTGAAGCCAGAAAGCTTGCGGTGGTTAAGGGAGTGGCCATATTGGCTGCATACGGCGGACAAGATGTAGAACAGCAGATTAGAAAACTCAAGGGTAATATCCATCTGGTGATAGGTACTCCCGGGCGTCTGCTGGACCATCTTAGAAGGAAAAGCGTCAACTTTGGCGAGTTGAATACCCTTGTGCTGGATGAAGCAGATCAAATGCTAAGCATGGGGTTTTTAAACGAAGTAGAGCAAATAATAAAGCAAGCCTCCAGGAAGCGCCAGACTATGCTTTTCTCTGCGACGCTGCCTAAACAAATACGTTTACTGGCCTCCAAATACATGGGTGAACCCATCCAAATACGTATACAAAGCAAGGGCATAACCCTGGATGAAATAAAGCAGGTAGTCATTGAGACTACAGATAGAGGCAAGCAGGATGCCTTATGTAAGGTTATTGACGAGTATAACCCGTTTTTGGCGATAATATTTTGCCGTACAAAGCGTCGTGCAAGCGCACTTAATGAAGCACTTCAAAGGCATGGCTATAAATCCGATGAGCTTCATGGCGACTTGACCCAGGCAAAGCGGGAGAAGGTAATGAAAGCCTTCAGGAGTGCTGAATTACAGTTTCTTGTGGCAACCGATGTGGCGGCTCGTGGGTTGGATGTAGAAGGAATGACCCATGTCTTTAATTATGACATACCTGAGGATACCGAGAGCTACATCCACCGTATAGGTCGTACCGGAAGGGCCGGGCAGACGGGTGTTGCTGTTACCTTTGTGACATCTAAGGACAGAGCAGAGCTGGATGCCATTGAAAAAGGAATAAAGATGACTTTAGAGAAAAGAAAAATCGTAAAAGAAAAAGATGAAGTCGATAATCATATATCAGATGATTTAAGAGAGAAGCCCTATAGATCGCATAACAAATTCAAAGGACCGAGCGCAGGCAGTGCTGGTGGGCGGAGATTTGGAAATGATAAGAGAAGCGTCAATAAATATTCAAGGGATAGCGGAAGTAACAATGCGGGACGTAGAAATACAAAAGGAAGGCCGGGTGCGGTCAAAACAGGAAAGCCAACAAGCCGTAGACCTGGGCCTAGAGTTTAGTATAGGTTAATAATCATGTAGAAATACATTAAATTAGGGGTACAGGGGGGCGTAGCCCTCCTGTTTGCGGCTTTGCCGCAAAATAAAAGATTCCCTCCTTTGAGGAGGGGCAGGGGTGGTGGCAAAATATTTTAATTTTAGTTTGAGCTATCTGTAAAACACACTCCGATATAAATCTTTACTTTGACTTTTATAACTACTGTGGGTTAAAATTATAGCGAAATTTAAAATATAAATTCAATGTGAGGTCAAAATGAGTATTCTAAATGTCGAAAACGTCAGCCATGGTTTTGGCGCAAGGAAGATACTAGAGAACGCTTCTTTCCGGCTGCTAAAGGGCGAGCACGTAGGATTGGTAGGCGCTAATGGGGAAGGTAAATCCACATTTTTAAATATAATTACGGGAAAGCTCATGCCAGATGAAGGTAAGGTAGAATGGTGCAACAGGATAACTACCGGGTATCTTGACCAACATACTGTCCTGACAAAAGGAAAAACAATAAGAGAGGTTTTAAGGGAAGCCTTTCAATACATGTTTGACCTGGAACAGGAAATGCTGCAGATATATGAAAAGATGGCCGATGCTTCTGAAAAGGAGATAGAGGCGATGATGGAAGATGTCGGGGAGATTCAGAGTACTCTTGAACATAACGGATTTTATATAATAGACGCTAAAATTGAAGAAGTGGCTAATGGATTAGGTCTAGGTGATATTGGACTTGAGAGGGACGTAAGCGACTTGAGTGGAGGGCAGAGAGCGAAAGTGCTGCTGACAAAGCTGCTGCTGCAGAGCCCTATGATTTTGATTTTGGACGAGCCTACAAACTTCCTCGATGAAAATCATATATACTGGCTGAAAAATTATTTAAAGAACTACGAAAACAGTTTTATTTTAGTATCTCATGACATACCGTTTTTAAATGAGGTAGTTAACGTAATATATCATGTGGAAAACGCTGTGCTGACACGGTACACCGGGGACTATAATCAATTCCAGCAGATGTACCAGTTAAAAAAGCTCCAGAATCAGCAGGCTTATGAGAAGCAGCAAAAGGAAATCGAGCGCTTGGAGGATTTTATAGCAAGAAACAAGGCCAGAGTTGCTACAACTAACATGGCAAAAAGCCGTCAAAAGAAGCTTGATAAAATGGATATTATAGAAAAAACCAGGGAGAAAATAAAGCCTATATTCAAATTCAGAGAAGCACGATCACCTGGAAGATTCATATTTCAGGCAACTAATCTTGTAATAGGATATGATGAACCTCTAACAAAACCATTGAATATATCTCTTGAAAGAGGAAAAAAGGTTGCAATCAAAGGCGTAAACGGTCTGGGGAAATCTACGCTGCTAAAGACACTGCTGGGAATACAAAAGCCGGTAGCTGGAGAAGTGAAGCTTGGCGACTACCTGTTCCCAGGGTACTTTGAGCAGGAATCGGGCAGGAGCAACAATAACACTGCACTGGAGGAAGTATGGAATGAGTACCCCGGCATGGGAAATGCGGAAGTGCGCGGTGCTCTGGCAAAATGCGGCTTGACCACAGAACATATTACAAGCCAGATGATGGTACTGAGCGGTGGGGAAAATGCTAAGGTAAGACTGTGCAAGCTAATGCTTAAGGATATAAATTGGCTGGTATTGGACGAGCCGACCAACCACCTTGATGTTGACGCTAAGGATGAATTGAAAAAGGCTCTGAGGGAATTCAAAGGGACTATTGTCATTGTAAGCCATGAGCCGGAGTTTTACGAGGACTGGGTAACCGACATATGGAACGTAGAAGACTGGACGACGAAAATTGTCTGATAAATATAGATAGGTTATGTTGAAACTAAAAATCGGGGGTGCAGGGGGCGGTAGCCCGCCTGCTGGCCGCACCGCGGACAAATAAAAGTTTCCCGCCCACAGGGCGGGGTAGGGGTGGGGGCAAAAGGTTTTTACGTATAATCCATTAACATAAAATAATTTTGACTCTTGTCATATTGTAGGTTAAAATATTGTGGTGTCCAAAAAACGGCAAGCAGTACCCGATTAAGGGCATTTAAAATGTATAAGGGGGATATTATGAATATCAATGAAACACAAAATGTTAAAATTATCAATGCAGACCCATCAGCACTAGGCTTATTTGGTCTTGCTATGGTTACGCTTGTGGCATCCTCACAAAAATTGGGATGGACAGAGGGCTTGTCTTTTGTTATCCCATGGGCTATATTTTTAGGGGCTTTTGCACAGTTGTTCGCATGTATAAACGATTCAAAGCGTAATAACACTTTCGGAACTACGGCATTTGGAGCCTATGCATTCTTCTGGTTTGCAGTTGCCTCTTCATGGATGATTAAAATGGGCGTTTTCGGACAGGAGCTGGCTTCAAAGGTTGATGGCAAGCAGCTAGGTTTTGCTTTTCTAGGATACTTTATATTTACAGCCTTCATGACTATAGGCTCTATGGAGACAAATAAGGTATTATTTATAATCTTTTGTTTGATTGACTTTTTGTTTATCGGTTTATCACTTAATGCATTTAACATTATTCCTGAGTTTTCACACGAACTTGCAGCATACTCCGAGCTGCTGATTGCAATTTGTGCCTTTTACGGTTCCGCTGCCTCGGTTTTAAATACTCACTTCGGCAGGGCATTTTTACCTGTAGGAAAGCCTTTTGGAATATTTAAAAAATAAACATAGCGAAAGTAGTAGAAGCCTTGAATTATTTCAGGGCTTTTTGTTTTGGAAAAATAATTTTTATAAGCTAGTATACAGTCATAGTATATATGTAGAATAAACCCTGTCAGCTTAAATAGTGGGAGTTTGGAGCATGGTCTGAATGGGCAGCTCTTTGTAAAAGTGAAAAGTCGATTCCCTTATTTCCTTCAGTAAAATAGCAAGGGTACTGGGCACCGCAGGTACCGCACTCTACGTATTGTTTAGCCTCTTTTTGTTCCCTGGTGTCGAACAAATACGGAAGGAATTCTTCTGTATTTTTAAGCCCTGGAGCGTCAGAGTCTATAATATATGAATATATATAGGTAGCTTCATATTTTGCAATAAGCTTATTACTGTTACATACAGGACATATAATATGATTTGTACTCAAGTCCTTCACCTTCTACTTATTTAATATAGTATAGTAATTATTCTAACCCGTATCGCTGAGTTATATTCCACAAGAGAAGAGGCAATAAGCCATATAATATATCAAAAATCCAACCTTTAAATTTATACCTTGTTACCAAGTGTATGGCAACAGTAGCAGTGTTTTCACACGTTATTATATTGCTTGTAACATATATTGAAATTTGCTATAGTTTAAATAAGGACAATTTTTTATATGGTATAAATTACTTCAAAGGATGTTTTAGGGCAGCAGTTGCAGGGTAGCTAATATATTGTATAAATTGCAAAAAAGAATCTACTACGAAGTTCTCCCTAAATCTTTTTTTCAATTTGTTACCTTAAGTTATATTGCGGGAATCAAATTTCTCCTTGTAATATCATTATCGCAATTTATATAGCAAAGAAAATTATTTTGTGGGGTAATGTCTATGTATTTTTTAAACAAGCTAAGGCTAAGTGCAAAGATTTCGCTAGGGTTTGGTATAATACTACTTTTATCAATGGTGTCAATTTTCTTTGCGTATTCCGGTTTGAATAAAAATCGGGATGATTTCGCACAGTATAGCGACATAGCTACGGAGTCTATGCTGGCAGGCAGGATACAGGCTAACTTGCTGGACAGCCGTATTGCATTTAAAAACCTTGTTGATATGGGAGATGACTCACAGCAAAAGGTTTTTGAAGACCGTTTCAATAAAATGCAGGGCTTTATAAACGAATTGAAGGGTGGAATAAATAACAAGGAAAGGGAGAAAGAAGTAGAACATATACTCAGTAACGCAAGTGAATATAAAGATGGATTCTATCAAGTATTGGAATATAAAAAGAAGCGGGATGATATATATTATAACATTCTAAGTGTTAAAGGTCCTGAGATGGAAAGCAGGCTTTCTGCGATTATGGAGTCTGCATACAAAAATAAGGATGAAATAGCGGCTTATGGGTCGGCTCAGGCTCTAAAGCACCTCTTGCTTGCGAGACTACACGCTTCAAAGTTTTTTGAAAAAAATGATCACAAGGCAGCAGAGATAGTAAACTCGGAGTTCTCCAAACTGGATGAGTGGTTGAAGTATTACCAGAAGTCGGCAGATAGCTCAAAAAATAAAGAATTAACGGATATCATCTTTAAGGACAAGGAAGTTTACTATAATAGCTTCAACGAGGCTGTTTCAGTAATTGAAAATAGAAACAAGGTTATAAAAAGGCTGGACCAGATAGGACCTGAAATTTCAAAGATTGCCGAAGATATTAAGCTTTCTATTATTAACGAACAAAACACATATGCACCTAAAGTAAAAAGGAATAATGATGATTCAATAAAATTTATGGTTATTCTGGCAGCATTAGCTGCTATACTTTCGGTATTTATAATAATAGGTGTTATGAAAGTAATAGTTGACCCTGTAAGGGTAGTTACAAATACCTTCAAGGATATAGCCGACGACGGTGATACTAACCTTATGGTAAGACTTAAAGTAGGCTCAAAAGATGAATTGGGAGATATGGCAACCCACTTCAACAAGTTTATGGAGAAGCTGCAAAGGATAATGCAGCAAAATAAAGACCAGAACTGGCTTAAAACCGGACAGGCAGAATTAAGTGATAAGCTGCGCGGAGAGCAGGATATTACTTCGTTGGCTCAAAACATAATCACATACACTGCCAAATACCTAAATGCTCAAATCGGAGCTATATATGTAAAAACTGAAGATAATATACTAAAAATGCTTGGAAGCTATGCTTATAGCAGACGTAAGAATATTTCAAGTGAAATTAAGTCTGGCGAAGGATTGGTAGGACAAGCAGTGCTGGAAAAGCAAGCCATAGTAGTTACAAGTGTTCCCGATGATTATATTAAGGTTAGCTCCGGAGTTGGTGAGGCAGTACCCCGGAATATTCTTATGTCACCATGCATTTATAACGATGAAGTTAGGTGTGTTATAGAACTAGGCTCATTCCATGAGTTTAACGATATCCAGATGGAGCTTATGAGAATTATCGGAGAAACCATTGCAATCAGTATAAGTACGGCAGAGGACAGGGCAAAAATGAAGGAGCTTCTCAATAAAACCCTTCAGCAGGCTCAGAAGCTTCAAATCCAGCAGGAGGAACTAAGGCAAAACAATGAAGAATTGGCAGAACAGACAAAAGCACTTAGAGAATCGGAAGCTCGTTTGCAGACGCAGCAGGAGGAACTGAGACAGAGCAACGAAGAACTGGAGGAACAGACCAGAGCGCTTAAAGAATCCGAGGCAAACCTTCAGGCACAACAGGAAGAATTAAGAGTAATAAATGAAGAGCTGGAGGAACGTACCAGGAGCCTTGAGCGGCAGAGAAATGAAATCAGCGTAAAAAACCATAATCTTAAGCTTGCACAAAGGGAGATAGAAGAAAAAGCTGGTGCACTGGAGGTTGCCAGTAAGTATAAGTCGGAGTTTTTGGCAAATGTTTCCCACGAACTGAGGACTCCATTAAACAGTATACTGGCACTGTCGCAGTTATTAGCCGCTAAAGCTGATACCTCACCCCTTACTGAAAAGCAGCTCGAGTTTGCAAGAACGATTCACTCTTCGGGAAAGGACCTGCTCAATCTTATAAATGACATACTTGACCTTTCAAAAGTTGAAGCGGGTAAGATGGATATCAATATAGAAAATATGCATTTTAGTGGGTTGACCGACTACGTACAGAGAGCTTTTGAGCCAATAGCAGAGGAAAAGGGGTTAAGACTTACTGTAAACATCGAAGACGATCTACCGCAATATATGGTTACAGACGCGCAGCGAGTTCAACAGATAGTAAACAACCTGCTTTCAAACGCATTTAAATTTACCCATCAAGGCGAAGTGCGGCTTGAGATAGGTCGGCCTCAGAAGAATGATTTAAAAAACCCCACTATTGATTGTAAGAATTCTATAGCTTTTACGGTTAGCGATACAGGAATCGGTATACCTAAAGACAAACAGAGTGTTATATTCGAGGCATTTAAGCAGTCGGATGGCACTACAAGCAGGAAGTATGGAGGGACAGGCCTGGGACTTTCCATTTCAAGAGAGTTTGCGCGGCTGATGGGCGGAACCATACATTTGCAGAGCGAGGAGGGAAAGGGCAGTACTTTTACATTAATACTTCCCGAAAAAATTACCGAGTTTGCAGTGTTTGAGCAAGCAGCGGCTGCAAAGGAACATGAGATTACCGATGGAAGGTGCAATGCTTGCGGTATAGTTGTTCCTGTAGTAGAAGTACAGCAACAGGCAGATTTTGATGAGAGTATATATAAAAATGGGAAAACGCTACTGATAATTGAGGACGATAGGCATTTTTCAAATGTATTATCAGACTTGGCATTAGAAAAAGGGTATCGAAGCATTATTGCGCAGGATGGAGAAAAAGGGGTTCAGATAGCTGCGGAAGTAAATCCTAGTGCTATCCTGTTGGACATCGGTCTACCGGGAATTAACGGATGGGAGGTTTTGGAAAGGTTAAGGCAAAACCCTGCGACAGCAAATATACCGGTTCATATTATATCCGGTGGTGAAAACAAAAAAGACCCTAAGGGTAATGCTGCAATTGTAGGTTATTTAAAGAAGCCTGTCAGCATTGAAAAGTTTGAAGAAGCAATGAGAAGCATAGAAAATGCTGCAAAAAAGCCCTTCAAAAAGTTGCTTGTTTTAGATAGTGATAAATCCCATAGGGACAGTATTGAACAAATTATCGGAAATAAGGAAATAGTGATTACAACTGTTGAAACGGGACAGGAAGCATATGAATTATTAAAATCTCAAGATTTTGATTGCATGATACTAGATATTAGCATAAAAGATATGTCAGGCTTTGAACTGTTAGAGAGGCTCAGAGAGGAAAATGTCCTCAAAATTCCTTTGATAGTGCATACCGATAAAGAGTTGACACAGGATGAAGAGGGAAGGCTGCAAAAATATGCAGAAAGTATAATAATCAAGGGATCTCGCTCCATGGAGAGATTAACTGCGGAAGCAAGCCTGTTCCTCCACGGCATAGACTCAAGGATACCGGAAAAGAAGCAGCGCATTATAAGGACCAACCTGGAAAAGGAGGAGTCTTTAAAGGGGAAAAAGATATTGATAGTAGATGACGATATGAGAAATGTTTTTGCTCTTTCCAGTGTATTAGAAGAGAAGGAGATAAAGGTGGTTGTAGGAAGGAACGGCATAGAGGGAATCCAAAAGCTAAAAGAAAACTCAGATATTGATTTGGCGCTTATGGATATCATGATGCCCGAAATGGATGGATGCACTGCAATGAGGGAAATCAGGAAAGACCCGAGGTTTTATAAAGTCCCTATTATTGCTCTGACTGCCAAGGCTATGAAGGAAGATAAAAATAAGTGCATAGAGGCCGGAGCAAGTGATTATCTGACTAAGCCTATCGATAATGAAAAGCTATTTTCACTTTTACGTGTGTGGCTGTATAGATAGATGTAAATCACTGTAAAACTTAAAATTGGGGGTGCAGGGGGCGTAGCCCCCTATGCTTGCGGCTTTGCAGCAAAATAAAAAATTCCCTCCTTTGAGGAGTGGCAGGGGTGGTGGCGAAATTTTTTTACTTTATAGCAAACCATCTATATAGATAACCAAAGTTAAACTTAGTGATTTCCAGCTAGGGAAACACCTGTGATAAGTGGTGGTTTCCTAGCTGGAAAAAATCACTTTTAAGTTTGGTTATCTCTAAACCGAAGAAATTACTTAAGCTGAAATCATAAGGAAGTGAGGCATATAGAAGCTTTACAAAATGAAGATATAGAAATCCAATTGTTGATAGAGGCAATTTTTCTGAAGTACGGATACGATTTCAGGGGATACTCAAGAGCACATATGAAAAGGAGAATCATGAGAAGGCTGACCATTTCAGGGATTGACAGCATATCGGAAATGCAGCGGCTTGTGATATATGACCGTGAATTCTTTGAGAAACTCCTAGGAGACTTCTCAATAAATGTAACGGAAATGTTTCGGGATCCATCCTTTTATAAGGCATTCAGAAAGGAGGTAGTACCGGTTTTACAGACGTATCCGTTTATAAAGGTTTGGCATGCAGGGTGTTCCACTGGAGAAGAGGTATATTCTATGGCAATCCTTTTAAAGGAAGAAGGTCTGTACGAACGCAGCCAGATATATGCAACTGATTTTAATGAGGAAGTACTTCAAAAAGCCAAGGAAGGAATATATCCTATAGAAGCTATAAAGGAATATACTTACAATTACCAGCATGCCGGAGGGAAAGCAGCCTTTGCCGATTATTATGTAGCTAAATATGATTCGGCAATACTTGAACCATCACTCAAGAAAAAGGTTATATTTGCGGATCACAATCTTGTGACCGATGGTGTATTTGGTGAAATGAATGTAGTTATATGCCGGAATGTCCTTATTTATTTTGATAAAGAGCTTCAAAACAAGGTTGTGGGACTATTTCATGAAAGCTTGTGTAATGGAGGCTTCCTTTGCTTGGGTTCCAAGGAAAGCCTTAGATTCAATAAATATGTAGATAACTTTGACCCCGTAATTGAAAATGAAAAAGTTTACAGGAAGAAGTTTGGTTGCTAAAGACAGGTGATGAAAATGAAGTATGAGGCTATTGTTATAGGTGCCTCAACCGGTGGTATGAATGCACTAAAGGTTGTATTATCTGCTTTGCCGAAAAAGTTTTCAGTTCCGGTATTAGTTGTACAGCATTTAAGTCCTCGTTCGGACAGTTATCTTGTGGAATACCTTTCGAAGGCCTGCAAGGTTATGGTAAAAGAGGCCGACGAGAAGGAAAAAGCACTTCCAGGGTATGTATATATTGCTCCGCCCAATTATCATCTGTTGGTGGAAAAGGATAGGTGCCTGGCATTATCCACTGAGGAAAGAGTCAACTATGCCAGACCTTCGGTGGATGTACTTTTTGAGTCTGCAGCTGACGCCTATGGAAGAAGTCTTATAGGCATTATTCTAACCGGGGCAAATTATGATGGAAGTAAAGGGCTTAGGAGGATAAAGCAGTGTGGAGGTCTTGCAATTGTACAGGATCCATGCTCGGCTGAAGCGGACGCAATGCCCAAGGCGGCAATACAAGCAGTAAATGTAGACTATGTAATTACACTTGACAAGATAGCACCACTGTTAAATAAACTAACAGAAGAAATAGGGGAGTAGTGTTATGGGAAAAGGATTTGATGATTTAGCTCAGGGAGAAAATGTTAATGTATTGATTGTTGATGACAGGCCGGAAAACTTACTTGTGCTTGAAAGCATACTGGAGGGCCTTGATTGCAATATTGTTAAGGCTACGTCGGGGAATGAGGCACTGGGGTTGATGTTGGATTATGACTTTGCACTTGTATTGCTTGATGTTCAAATGCCTGAAATGGATGGATTTGAAACTGCAGAACTTATGCGGGGGAGTGAGCTGACCCGTAATATTCCGATAATATTTGTTACAGCTATTAGTAAAGAGCAAAGGTGCATTTTTAAGGGATATGAGGTTGGTGCTGTTGACTACCTTTTTAAGCCTATTGAGCCAGTCATTCTTAAGAGCAAGGTTAAGGTATTTATAGAGCTATATACTCAGAAGAGGCTGTTGGAGGAGCAAACAAAGCTGCTGGAACTGAAGGTTAAAGAGCTGACAGAGCTTAAAGAGGAGAATGAAAAGCTTGAAAGTTTGTCAATTCGCGATGGTTTGACAGGAATACCTAATCGCCGGTATTTTGACCAGTATATAGAGATGAACTGGAAGAGTTGTGCGAGGGAAGCTGTTCCGCTATCCTTGATTATGATAGATATAGACTATTTTAAAGACTACAATGATAATTACGGGCACCCTAAGGGAGATGATTGCTTGATACAGGTAGCACAAACCCTGGCTTCGGGTGCTAAAAGGCCTACAGACCTTGTTGCACGCTATGGCGGTGAGGAGTTTGCAGTAGTGCTGCCCGGTACAGGCAGTGAAGGGGCAAAAAAGGTAGCAGAGCGAATAAGAAGGGATATTGAGTCAATGGGACTTACCCACGAATATTCGAAAGTAAAGCCCTATGTTACAGTCAGTCTTGGAGTAGCCACCATACTACCAAGCCAAGGAAGATACGCAGACCAGTTTATCAACAGTGCCGATAAAGCCCTTTACCAGGCAAAGCAAGAAGGCCGCAACAGGGTGGTATCCGTCGAACTGCCTTAATGCTCATAGTGGGAAGGAATTGAGATATGGACAAAAATGATATAGTGCTTATTACAGGTGCAAACTCCGGCATGGGGAAAGCGATAGCAGCGGAGATTGCAAGAACGGGAGCCAAGGTTA
The DNA here is from genome assembly GCA_026416815.1 of Clostridia bacterium. Taxonomy (GTDB): domain Bacteria; phylum Bacillota; class Clostridia; order Acetivibrionales; family DSM-2933; genus SKW257. The sequence continues at coordinate 14,075 of JAOAEJ010000074.1, forward strand.
TAATGCTCTGCCGCAGCAAAGAGCGGGGAGAAGAAGCGCTGAATGAGGTAAAGGAGCTAAGCGGCAGCACGACTGTGGAGCTTATGCTGTGCGATTTGGGATATAAAAAAGAAATTAGAGAGTTTTGCAGAGAATTCATACGCCGATTCGGAAGGTTAAATGTCCTGATTAATAATGCCGGTGTCATCCTTCCGGGAAGGCATACGACCAGGGATGGATATGAGCTGCAGTTTGGAGTAAATCATCTGGGGCATTTCCTGCTGACAAACCTGCTGCTGGATACCATGATAAAAAGTTCTCCTGCCAGGATTGTTAATGTGTCTTCCGGGGCTCACAAATCAGGTAAGATCCATTTTGAGGATATCAACCTGGAGAAAAAGTACAATGTCTGGCGATCCTACTCCCAATCCAAGCTAGCCAACGTACTGTTTACCTATGAGCTGGCAAGGCGTTTGGAGGGTACGGGAGTAACGGCAAATTGCCTTCATCCCGGCGCAGTCGCTACAAATATGGGGATCAACCGTGAAACAGGCTTTGGGACACTTATCACAAGGATATTGAAGCCCTTCTTCCAGACCCCTGCAGAAGGAGCTAGTACGACTATATATCTTGCGACATCCCCAGAGGTTGAAGGAGTTACGGGAAAATATTACTATATGAAAAAGCAGATACCGTCTTCAAAGAGTTCTTACGATGTGGAACTTGCCCGAAAGCTGTGGGATCTAAGTGTAAAATTGACAGGGTTGGATGAAAAGTAGGGCATTTACCAGCCTAATTTTTAATTATACTGAATATTGTGGTATAGCGTATTTATACATATAAAGGAGACTGTAGCGAATATAAGTAAGGGTTTATATAATACCTCAACAGTCTCCTTTGCTATTGTGTTTTGCATTGTTTATAAAATGGAGTAATATTAAATGCTTTTAATAACTCTGCATGGGTTTCCTACAGCAATTACATTATCAGGTATATCTTTGGTCACGACACTCCCTGCTCCTATAGTTACGTTATTCCCAATTTTCACTCCCGGGCATATTATTGTTCCGCCGCCAATCCACACATTATTTCCTATACTAATTGGTCTAGCGTATTCTTTGCCAGTTAGTCTTTCTGTAGGGTCAATAGGGTGAGCAGCAGTATATATTTGAACATTTGGTGCTAAAAGTACATTATCCCCTATTTTGACCTTGTTCACATCGAGTATGGTACATCCATAGTTAGCATAAAAATTCACACCTATCTCAATATTATAACCATAATCACAGTTAAACGGTGCTTCAATGTGGAACAAGCCTTTAAAAACAATCAACTTCTTTAAGATTTCCTGCCTTTTTTCTTTTTCACTTGGTTTTGTATGATTAAACTCAAAAGTTAAATTTTTGGCGTAATCTCTTTCCTTGATCAACTCTCCATCACCAGCATTATAAAATTCGCCTGCTAACATTTTTTCTTTTTCGCTTAATTCCATTTACTACTCTCCTTCAGTTAAATTTACCCAGTAGATTCACAACAATAATTAGACTTATAATAGTGCAAAACGGTTTTTAAGTAAAATACTTTTTTACAAAATATATAGGCTCTATTGATATGGAGGGTGTATAATCTATATATAAAACGGACTAATTGAGCCCTTGAAGACTTTGAGAGGAATAAGCTCTAGAAACTATCTATATAAATTGCGATAATGATATTACAAGGAAAAATTTGATTATCGCAATATAACTTAAGGTAAGAAATTGCAAAAAAATTTAGGGAGAACTTCGTTGTAGATTCTTTTTTGCAATTTATATATGTGCACAATAAGTGATATAAAATAAGTTTAATTCAGTTAGGGGGATTTGCATTATGAAGAGGCAGAAAATCAGAAAAGCATTAACAATAATATCTTTCCTATTATTTCCTATTACCATTTACTATTTTTCACCCTATTTGATTATACTAGGGGCATTTGAGGGGATAGTCACTGGAAGTTTTATTGTGTTTGCGGCTATGTTCCTGGGCGCACTAGTCTTCGGGAGGCTTTTTTGCGGTTGGATTTGCCCTGTAGGCGGGCTGCAGGAGTGCTGTACCCTTGCTTCCGACAAGAAAGCAAAGGGAGGAAAGCTTGATTGGATAAAATACTTCATATGGGCACCGTGGATGATAACAATAATAGCTGCACTTATTTCGGCAGGCGGTATTCATAAAATAGATTTCCTCTACCAGACCCAATATGGTATATCAGTTTCTGCGCCTCCTGCATATATAATATATTACGGTGTTGTAGGTCTGATTGTATTTTTAGCTCTCAAGACGGGTAAGCGCTCCTTCTGTCATTATGTGTGCTGGATGGCTCCATTTATGATGTTGGGGAGTAAAATTAAAAACTCAATTAAATATCCTTCAGTTCATTTAAAATCGGATAAGGCTAAGTGTACCAGTTGTAAACTTTGCAGTAAGAAATGCCCTATGAGCCTGGAGGTCAGCAGCATGGTGCAGGAAAACAAGATGAACAATTCCGAATGTATATTGTGTGGAGAATGTATTGATACTTGTGCAAGAGGAGCTATAAAATATGGCTTTAGGGTACATGGAAAATAATTTTGGATGTTAATAAAAACAGTGGGTATATAGAATTCTAGAAGAGTAGATTTAATAAGCAATTTGTCCAGAGTGTTAGTGGCAGATTGCTTTTCCTTTTGAAGCTCTCTACTAAAGATAGTTTACTGTAAAAGTGATTTTATCCAGTTAGGCAAAGCGCACTTACCACAGCTTATTGCCTAACTGGAAATCACTAAGTTTACAGTAAACTATCTTTAGTAGAGAGAAAAATATAGACAACGAAACTTAAAACCCAAAACTAGTGGCGCAGGGATGGGGATAATATAATTTTTACTTTGCAGTAATCTATTTCAATAAGTTGAATAAAGTTCACAATTATATTAAAATAATTAATATAAGAAGCATTTATTTTTAATAAAAACAGTCAAATGTATAATTTTTAGGAGGGTTTATATGGGTTTGTTTTCTAAAATTTTCAGCCATTCCAGCAGGAAAGGGCACTACCCCCATCATAATCACGGCAGTAGCTATTATAAAAGACGTCACAAATCACATTCCGGATTGTTGGGATCAATTATTAGTGCAGTATTATCCGTAAAAAGCTATTCACATTCCCATTCCCACGGACACCATCATCGCCGTCGCCGTCACTCTCACTATAGCTCATGGTCCTAAAGCTATTTAATAAAGATAAGGTATACTTACCAGGCCAGCAAATTGTGGGTTATACTGTTTTAGAGTTACTTGGTGAAGGCAGGTATGGGATTTGCTATTTGGTTTCTGAAGGAGATAGGCAGTATATACTAAAGCAGTTAAAAAGGGAAATGCTGAAAAAGATTGGGCATAAAGTCAGCTATGAGAAAGAAATATTAAGAAGCATTCAGCATGACTCTATTCCCAGGTATATAAAGAAGTTAGAATTTGATGATTTCTTTGGATATGTACTGGAGTTTAAAGAAGGCAAGACCTTTGAAGAAATTATTTATAAAGATAACTACACATTTAAGAGAGAAGAGATTTACGATATAGGAATGCAAATAATCAATATTTTAAAGTATTTGCATTCGAAAGGCATTGTCCACAGAGATATACGGGTACCCAATACATTATTTAATAACGGCAATGTATATTTGGTTGACTTTGGATTAGCCAGGTGGGCAAATAACGAGAAGTATAAGCTGGACGTAGATTTCTCGTACTTTGGAGACTTCTTATTGCACCTTCACTATACATCCTTTGAAGGTGAAGGAGCTAAAGCAAAACCCTGGTATGAGGAACTGCAGTTAACTGAAAATGAAGTAACTCTTCTGAAAAGGTTACTGGGGATTGAAGAAAGATATAAAAGTATCGAAGAGATTGAAGTGGACTTTTTATCTATATAGATAGTATAATGAAAAATTTTAAATAGGGGGCGCAGGGGGCGTAGTCCCCCTGCTTGCGGCTTCGCCGCAAAATAAAAAATTCCCTCCTTCGAGCAGGCGCAGGGGTGGTGGCGAAATATTTTGGAGTTTACAGTAAACTACATTTAGAGGCCAACCATAATAATTTTAAAGAAGTAATGAACTTTCAAGTATACAGATTTATCACTACATGGGGGTTATATGAAAAATACATATTCCGATAGGTTTAAAAGAGCAGCAGTTTTCTTGCTGAAGCTTTTTTTTGCTGTGGGTCTTTATATTGTCATTAATCATTTTGTAAGTCTAAAGGGGACGTTGAGAAGCTTTACCACCTTTCTTGTGCTTTTGCCTCCAAACTATTATATAGGCCTCAGAGGTTGGCAGTTTGTAGGTCAATATATAAAAATCCTGAATCCGAAGATTTATTGGGCCTCATTCTGGCTCTTAGCCCAGTCATATATTATTGGCAAAATTATAAATAAGGTTTTTCCAGATACTATAGGCGATTACTTGCTGGTACTTGATTGGTATTGGTATGTAGCAATAATATATTTCCTAATGCTGCTGGTTCCTATTGATCTAATACGCTTTGTAGATAAAAGGCTAAAGGTTTTACCCCAAAATATTAGGGGGAATACTGGAGCCAGAGCAGGAATCGGAGCGGGTATATTTCTATTAGTAGTCCTTGTACTGACTTATGGAACATGGAATGCTCAAAATCCCAAGGTTAAGAATTATGATTTGACAATACAAAAAAAGGCGGGAAACCTGGAGAATCTAAATATAGCTTTGGTTTCCGATATGCACCTAGGCAAGATAGTGAATTCCGGCAGGTTGAGAAAAATGGTCGGTATAATAAACGAGCTTAAGCCGGACATAGTGCTTCTTGCCGGAGATACAATTGATGACGACTACAAGCCGTATTTAGAGCAGGGTATGCCTGAAATACTAAGTGGGCTAAAATCCAAATATGGAACATATGCAGTTTTAGGCAACCATGAGTATTATAATGGAAACATGAGTAAAAACATAAGCAACCTGGAGAGTGCCGGGATAAAGGTCTTGTTTGATAACTATGTCAAAATTGATAATAGCTTTTATATAGTTGGAAGAGATGATAAGGGATATGGAAGAAAAGTAAGAAAGAAAATGAGTGAGTTTACAACAGGAATTGATGGGAATTTGCCTGTTATACTGATGGATCATTGGCCTACCGATTTTGACGAAGCAGCGAAGCAGGGAGTCGATTTACAACTGTCCGGTCATACCCATAATGGTCAGTACTTCCCGGGGCAGCTAGGAAATAAGCTTATGCATGAGCTTGATTACGGCTATATGCAAAAGGGTAAATTCCAGGTGGTTGTTACCGCTGGTGCCGGTACCTGGGGAGTTCCTGCAAGGATAGGCTGTGATGCTGAGATAGTCAATATCAATCTTAGATTTAAGCCATAATTATTATATTGTTGTATGATTTTGGTGGAAGTTTTTGGCCTAATGTGTGAATATGAGTAACTATATAAAAACAAATATAGTGTTTTTATACCAAATTATCCAAGTTGTATATTGATTAAATTCAATTGCTTAATATCCAGATTAGGAGTATAATTATATTATGAATATATCGGTAAATCTATCGATAAGGGCAAGTTCGTCGAAAGGCGAATGCGCAAAGCCACGGGCCTAAGGACTAAGTGCTATGGCAGCCGGGTTGCCGAAGAGGTTTAAGCTATTAAGCGAGTAATAGCTCTTTTGGTAATCCCCAAAAGGGCTATTTATTTTTTTAGTTTGATTCTCTTCCCAAGAGCTATTCTGTATAAATTTTATCCAAAGGAGGGCTCGATCATGAAGTATAAGGTGAAATGGTTGGCCGTTGTAGTTTTAATAACCATGATATTCTCAAGTATAGTTCCGGCTTACGGTGAGGATACAGTCGAAAGTATTGTAGAGGTGTCCTCAGATACCGATTTAGGTACCGGAGATATCGTTGAGGAAGCCGGACAAGCAGTTGAAACACCAGAACAGGGTGTCGAAGCCCTGGCTCAAGGCGTTGAAATGTTAGGAGAGAGTGTGCAAAATAATGTGAATAATACCATCATCAGTGACACTTCTCCAGTTCAAGACTCCGGAACAAGTACAGTAGCAGAAGCTGTCTATGGTACAAACCAACTGGAGAACGAAGCTGTATATACGGCGAGTCTCGCGGAAACTGAAGCTATGTATAGTATAGATAGTGCTGCGGGTAAGTTCAATGAAGGTGAACTTATTGTAAAATACAAAAGCGGTGCCGATGTAGATACAGTAGCTAAAAAGCACGGCGGTAAGACATCGAAAAAGGTTGCTAAGCTTAGGATTGCAAAAGTAAAGCTGGCGGCTGGGAAAAAGTTTGCTGAGCAGCTCCTTGAATATAAAAATGACCCTAACGTTGAATACGTAGAACCTGACTATATTTTTAACAATAGTTTTCTTCCTAGCGATCCCAGCTACAATTTACAATGGGGATTAGACAGCATTAAAGCTACACAAGCTTGGGATTCCACGAAAGGAAGCGCTTCAGTAGTTATAGCTGTAGCTGATACCGGCGTTGACGCAGACCACCAGGACTTAGTGGCAAACCTTGTACCGGGGTACAACACTATAAATAATACTGCAAACACCAATGATGATAATGGTCACGGTACTCATGTGGCGGGTATATCTGCTGGAGTAATTAATAACGGTGTAGGTATTTCCGGTGTTGCCGGAGAATGTAAAATTATGCCTATCAAAGTTTTAGGCAGTACAGGGTCCGGATATACCACCGATATTACTGAAGGAGTCATCTGGGCAGTTGACCATGGAGCAAAGGTCATCAACATGAGCCTTGGAGGATCTACATATGTACAAGCGTTCCAGGACGCTATAGACTATGCTTATAACAACGGTGTTATTGTGATTGCAGCATCAGGAAACAATAATACCAGCGCACCGCATTACCCGGCAGCTTATAACCATGTAGTTGCGGTAGGTGCAGTAGATACAAACCATAATAAAGCTTCTTTCTCAAATTACGGAAGCCATGTTGATATAGCTGCTCCAGGCACCAGCATTTATAGCACAACATACAATGGCAGCTATGGTTATATGCAGGGTACATCAATGGCGTGTCCGTTTGTTGCAGGACTTGCAGGACTGATTTTTAGTAAAGACCCTACCCTGACACCGGGGCAGGTTGAGAATATCATAGAGACTACAGCAATAGATTTAGGAACAGCCGGAAAAGACGATTACTTTGGATACGGACTTATAGATGCGGCAGCGGCACTGGGGCAAGAACCGGATACAACCCCGATTACCATGACAATAGTAGGGGATACTCCCGATCCATTTGTTCCCGCTGGCACCAATAATGCAAGGATTACTTATACATTACCGGAAAATGCTTATGTTACATTAAAAGTATATGATAGCAGTAATGTACTGGTAAGAACTCTGCTTAGTAATGCTGTTAAGCCTGCCGGCACACAATACGTGGATTGGAACGGTAAAAATACAAGCGGAACTATCGTTGCTGATGGAGTTTATACATATGTATTCACACTAGAGGATAGCGCAGGTAACCTATCAACCCCGGTAAGTGGGACGATTACTATCGATAAGATAGCACCGATAATTTCGGGTATAAGTATAAGCCCTGACCCCTTTGTCCCAAATGAAGCAAATACAACAACAATATCATATACGCTATCGGAGGACGCAAAGGCTACAGTTTCAGTTTATACAGCAACAAACGCTTTGGTAAAGACCTTGGAGAGCGCTGTATCAAAAAGTGCCGGTAGTAATACAGTAGAATGGAATGGAAAGAACTCTGCGGGCAACCTAGTAAACGATGGTACATATGTTGTTAAGATTGACGCTGTGGATAATGCAAATATCAAAGCTGTCCAGCAGACAAAATCCTTTAATATCCAAAGGAATAACAGTGCGTTTTCAAGCGTAAGTGATTCTCCCGATCCGTTTAAAGTAACAGGTACCAGTGTGAATATAATTAAGTTTACAGCACTGTTTAATTCAACCGTTGTCTTGAAAATTTACGACAGCAGCAATGCAGAGGTAAGAACGCTGATTAATGGACCTGTAACTGCGGGAGCTAAGTCAATTACATGGAATGCAAAAGACAATTCGGGCGTTATTGTACCTGATGGTGTATATACATATAAATTGCAGGCATTTGACTTGTCAAACAATTTGTTAGGAGAGACAAGCGGTACAATAACTACAGATAAGACAGTACCTTCTATTACAAATGCATCAGTTACACCAAGCACTCTCGAGGATACAGGGGCTATTACCGTAGCATATACCCTTTCGGAGAATACCAAGGTGACAGTGGGTATTTACAATAGTAAAAATGCATTGGTAAAAACCCTAGCCACATCTGCTGCTCAAAGTGCTGGAAGCAATAGTATAGCGTGGGACGGCAAAATCTCCACTGCGTTTGCTCCCGAAGGTGTATATACATATAAGATAACTGCAGTGGACTATGTTGGTTTTGCAGCAGTTCCTGTGACAGGTACATTTACTATTGAGAGGGCAACTCCTACAATAACAAGTGTAAGCGATGCTCCAGACCCATTTAAGATGACAGGAACCACTTTAAATACAATAAAATATACTTTATCTGAAAAAGCGGCTGTAACGCTCAAAATATATGACAGCAACGACACGCTGGTAAGGACTCTGGTTGACGGTACACTGTTACCCGGTGCACTGACGGCTGCATGGAACGGTAAGGACGATCTCGGCAATCTTGTGGCAGACGGTATGTATACTTATAAGATTAATGCAACGGATATGGCCGGAAAAACAGCGGTACAAGTTACCGGTACTATAACAGCAGATAAATCTACACCTGCAATAACAAATGTAGCGGCAACTCCCGGCACACTGACTGCTAGCGGGACTGTAACCATAGGTTATACTTTATCCGAGAATGCCAAGGTGACAGTAGGTATCTATAAAAACTCAACTGTATTGGTAAAAACATTAGTTACTGCAGCGGCACAAAGTTCGGGAGACAACAGTGTTGTATGGGATGCAAAGACAACAGCTACTACCTTGGCACCCGATGATGTGTATACATATAAGATAACAGCAGTGGACTACGTTGGATTTGCGTCAGCTCCTGTAACAGGGACGTTTACTGTAGAGAGATCAAACCCCACAATAACAAGCGTAAGTGATACACCCGATCCATTTAAGGCGACCGGCACAACATTATGTACAATAAAATATACTTTATCGGAAAAAGCAGTAGTAACCCTCAAGATATACGATAGCAGCAATACGCTAGTAAAGACACTGGTTGACGGTACACTGCTGCCAGGTGCACTGTCAGTCACATGGAACGGTAAAGATGATTTGGGAAGCCTTGTGGCTGATGGTACATATACTTATAAAATAAATGCAACTGACCTAGCCGGAAAAACGGCGGTAGAGGCTGTGGGTACAATAGATATTGATAAGACTGCCCCGGTGATAAGCAGTGTATCCGCTTCACCAAATCCTTTTGTTTATGTTACAAGTACCGATAAAGCAACAATAAACTATACATTATCAGAGAACTGCAAGGTGACAATAGGTATATATAACAGCAGCAATGTATTGGTAAAAACCATATGTACAAGTACCGCAAATAATGCCGGCGCCAATGCTGTGTACTGGTACGGAAAAAATAATTCCAATATTTTAGTAGCTGCCGGTACGTATACTTATAAGATTGTAGCTGTTGATAAGATGAGCTTTAAGACTGAAACATCGGGAACGATAACATTTAGCAGGTAAACAGGTTGATTATCTGTAAAAAAGTAGGTAAGTTAAAGTCAGAGCAATATTGTTAGAATGAATTGAATAAGGTGTAATGTTAAATAGGCCTTTACCACCTGGAGGTTGCTTCACTAAGCAGCTTCAGGTGGTTTTATTTTTGTGGGGGTGTAATCAAGTCTTTAAGGCATAGCAGTATAACTATAAGAATTTTTATCTTAAAGGATTTACTTTATGGAATTTTTATACTATAATGGAATTATAAAAGTTTGTTAAAAAAATAACATACTAATCGAAGAACTTATTTATCTAAGTAGAGGGGGAGAGTTATGAGAATTAGTGAAGCTAAGGAGTGTATAAAAGAACTATTTCTAAATACAAATAGTGCTTGTGCCTTAATCAGTGAAAGAGGGGTGGGAAAAACCTCTGCATTCCAACAGTGTGCTGCGGAGCTGGATATAGGCTATTTGGGGCTTTATGCAGCAGCTCTGGAGGGGCCGGATTTTATGGGGCTGCCGGATAAGGATAGGGAAAAAGGTATTACCAGATATCTGGCGCCACAGTTTTTACCTACCATACAGGCTGTGCATGAAGGTTTGTTTCCGTCTAAAGGTCTTCTGGTTTTGGAGGAGATAAACCGCGTACCCAGCGATACTACTTCTGTACTATATCCCCTACTATTGGAAAGAAAAATAAACGGGCATAGTCTTGCACCGGGATGGAAGCTCGGTGTAACCATGAACCCCGACACAATGAATTATTCCGTCAACTCCCTTGACGATGCAATGCTAGATAGATTTGTTGCGATTGAAGTAACTGCCAATTTGGATAATTATATAGACTACTCACTAATGAACAATCCAAACGATGATGTTCTGGCTTTTTTACAGGCGTGTCCCGATATGCTTCTAGTCGTCAAGAAATCAGCGGATTCTACTGCATTATCCAAATCGCCTACACCGAGAGGATGGACCAAGGTACAGGAGATACTCAATAACTGCAAAGTTAGCGAAAAATTAATGAAGGAGCTGATAGCTGGGATATTGGGGCCGGAAGCAGCTGCGTCGTTTTATGGATTTATTAGGGATAGGAGTTTTAAGATTCCGTCTACCGATAAGATGCTGAATAGCTTTAATGAGGTCAGGCCGGATTTAGATGAGGTATTAAGTAAAAACAGGTTGGACATCATGAATCTTGTCATTAGAAAGGCGGTTATCTCTTTTGAGTTCAGGGATATGCATTTAGTGAATTTGAATGCTTTTGTGGAGTATTTGCCTGAGGAACTGGCAATACTGTTTTTTAAGCTTTTAGCAAACAAACGGGCTGATGACTTTGAGAAAGCCACTGAAAACCTCAGTATTTTTAATAAAGTGGCAGATAAAATAATTGATATTATGATGGTGTAATGAAGGAGGAGATGGAGTAATATGCGCATACAGGATGTTATGGTTAATCTGCTATTGAAGCAGCCCTTTTACGGGTATATTGCAGCTACGGTTACGCCTGTTGAGAGCTTTGATATCCCTACGGTAAGTATGATATCCACTCCTTCCTTAAAGCTGCTGTATAATAAAAGCTGGTATGAGGCACTGAAGGATGAGCAAGCTGTAGGCGTGGTTATTCACGAGCTGCTGCATATGGTACTGCTTCACCCTTATAGGAAGGTTAATAGAGATCACAACCTTTGGACCATTGCATGTGATATGGCTGTCAATGAGCATATTGACCCCGCTTTACTGCCCGCCAATGCCATAACCGTTGAAAAGATTGCAAAGGAGATAAAGGAGACAATTCCGGCTCTCAAAGGTGCGGAATTCTATTATGATATTATAGCCAAGACTAAAAATAAAATAAGCATTGTAGGGACTGATAGGGAAATTAAGATTGTACTTAGGACAGGGCAGGAGCTAAAGGCAAATAACTCTATGGAGAGTGATTCCTCGGAGATAAACAAAAATGCGTTTAAAGGTATGCTTACCGAATTGGTTGAACAGGCAGAAGCCGAAGGGGAAATTCCTACAGGTTTAAGCAGCTTTGTTAGCGAAATCTATAAAACTAGCGAAATAAACTGGCGGAATGTGCTAAAGAGGTTTTTGTCGGGAAAAGGTAAAGTGCTAAAAAGCAAGACATGCAAAAGGGAATCAAAGAGATTTGAAAACCTGCCGGGGAACAGGCGTACAGTTGGTACCACCGCACTGTTGGCCCTTGATGAAAGCGGGTCTATCTCCGAGAAACAAACTGCCAGGTTTTACAATGAGTTGTTAGCAATTAGAAAAATAACCGGTACTTCTATCAGCGTTACACAGTTTGATACCGAGTGTACGCAGCCTATTCCCATCGAAAAATATATTAGGGAAAAGAGGAGAGTGAAAAACGGAGGTACTGATTTCAGACCTATCTTTCATATGGCTGATAAAATGCGGATACCTTTACTTATAATTTTCACCGATGGTGATGGAACTGTGCCGGAGAATACAAATCAGAAGGTTTTGTGGGTTCTGACAAAAGCCGGAAAAAAGCCGGCAGAATATGGACACTGTATTACGTTTGATGTATAGAGGAGGAAGCTTATGCTGCCGGAGTATTATATTGTTGGAGGATATATAAAAATTCAAAGGAATATATTTGTCAGGGAAATGTTAGGCAAGGACAGCCGCCTGAGGGCTTTACTCAACTGGGGAACAACAAAAGACTTTGCAAAGAAACATCCTTTGGTTGATGAGGCTGGACAGGATGATACTATCACTATTAATTTCAGCAGTGATGCAAACGTAAATATTGGTGAATCTCCTAAGGAAATTTTAGAGGAATTAAAAGCTAAGTATAGTAAAAACATAAAGGGTAAGGTCTCATGCAGGGGTTCCTACTGGAATACCGTTTCATTCTTTGAAGTAGATTTGAATTCTGATGATGATAAAATAGAATATGTACTTAAGTGATGAAAAATAAGTATTATGTAAATAGCAATAAAGATTTTGCATAGAAAAATTAATTGCTGTAAGAAACCTTCATTGACCTGTTCTTTCTAAGTAGTGAATACATTACATGTCTTTACATTCAAGCAGAGTCAAAGAACGTTCCTTGACTCTGTTAGTGCCTGATTATCTGGGATCGATTACTTGCTCGTAGATATAATTTTGATTGAGCGATAATGGAACCATCTCCGGTGTCCATTTCTGGACTAATGCAGTGCTTGGCAGCCTGTTCCATCTTGCAATGCCATCACCGATGTTTAGTACTTCTCTCTTAGCAACTCCCAGATGACGAGACCAGCGCTCTAGTCTGAGTCGAGCAGCAAGTGAGCGTGGTTCATCATTATCAGCTGCTTTCCCGGTCACTGTAACAAGGATTTCGGAATCATGATACCATGATCGATTGCTGCAATTAACCGACCCGATAGTTACAACCTCATCATCAGTGAGTGTCAGTTTGGCATGCAAGTAGCTTCCATTTCCTGATCTTGATTTCTCACGATTTGTCATCTCAAATATCTTAATGCGAGATGGATACAAGCTGATTAGGGGGCGCCAGAAATCAGACCGCCTTTTACTAACCCATGGTATATCAGCAACATCCGATGGTGCCATAACTCCAATCACATTAAGGTTGATGTTTTTGTTCAAGCTGTTTCGTAAAGCTTTATATAGTTCCTCGGTTCCGATGAGGTACTGATCCTCGAAATAGATATAACTCTTAGCATTGTCTACTATCTTCAGTATTGCGTCTGCTGCATTCCTTACCGCACGGCCCTTAAACGGATAATCCATACCATAGGTGTGAGTTACCTGTGCAGACGCAGCGCCGACGGAGGCTGGTGAGACTGAGACGCCATCTCCCCTCAAGGGATGATTTTTACCTTCAGGATGTAGTTTCCAACGATTAACAAAGGTCTTTAGAACATCTCCGGCAACTGGTCCCACAACCCGTAGAGTAACGTCCTCTAAAGGGGCGCCTTTTGTTGTCGTTGGGTTTTTTGCCTTTGCTCCTACCGGGTATATCCTATCTGCGTTGAAATCTGCGCTTCCAACATATGCGATTAAACCACTTTTATTTTTTACAATTAATATTTTCTGATGATGTGATCCAAAAAGACGGTGGTTGCCGTCAAGAATTCCTTTAGAATCAGTAGAGCACGAGCTGATGTGCTTCACTGATTCTGTGTTAATTGAAGAAAGCAAAGGATCACCAAAGATTGAAACGGGCAGAGACAGAAGAGCAACCGGCAATCCCGAAAAATCAACTTGATTCTTATGCCTCCACAGCATGGCACACACCTGAGCACCGGGTATAGTGGGCAGCAAAGGCTGTGAAGAGAGTGAGTTAGGGTCAATTTTTGGCTTTGTGATGAAAGATAAAACTTCACGAAGCGTCATAGGCTGTGGAGTCGCATTTGGGTCCCCAAGTGGAATATCTACATCACACCACCAACCAGCTATATATACAAAGCTATCTTTGCCGCCGGTTACCATTAAATCCGCCAGCATTGATGAATAAAGCTTTCGATTGTCAGTAAAAAACAAAACGTTATTTCCGGGTTTGGCTTCTTCTAGCCCGCTTATAGAATTTGGCGGTAAGAAGAAGTCGGTTTCCTTAGACATATGCTTGCCTCCCATGATATTAATTTATGCCGAGTTTCGAAAGCCTGTAAAGGCTGGCAGTTTGTATAGAAAGTTTACTGTAAAACTTTTAATTGGGGGTGATAGGGTGGGGGCAAGATGTTTTTAACTTTACAGTAAACTATCTATATAGATAACCAAACTTAAAAGTGATTTTATACAGTTAGGCAAGTCGCACTTGTCACAGCTCGTTGCCTAACTGGAAATCACTAAGTTTAACTTTGGTTATCTCTAGTTAATTATTAAAAAACCATCATTTATTAAAATCAGTCGGTTTATATTCAACTCCGACAATCTGATCTGTCGGCAAAACCGTAATCCATTGGCTAAAGACTTGATTCGCAGGCAATCCTGCGTCAAAACCTCCAGCCAAATGGTCAAATCCCTTCTGGAAAACTTTATCCGCTTCTAATACATTAGTAATGTTGCTGTTTTGGTTTTCTAGCCGGTCAGCAATGGTTACCAATACCTCGCCAACGGTTTTGTCCCGAAATTCCGGATCATCTTCGCCAAGGTAAGGAGTATCCCAGCCGTCATTTTCGTGTCCTTCAATGCTTTGTAGCCACTTCAGAGCAGCTTTTTCACGACCTGGACGAATCGGTATGACTGCCTTTACCCAAGGTGCGTTTAAGAAGGCATTACGTAAATTGTCGCCATCCAATTGCAGCAGCCAACCAAGGGAACTGCCAAGCTTGGCTGGATTGGAGTCCTCGGTTATTTTGTAGTTGTCGGGCCGCTTTTCACCGCCCCACTTCACGATATCATCATTCGTAAGTGAGAAGGATGTGTCTGCAACTTTTACGTTTAGGTTGACCTGCCCGCGGCGACGGCGCGGCATCCACCATTCAGGTGCGACAAAGTAAAGCATTCCGTCCACGTCGAAAATTGACCGTATTATCTCCGAACGTACATGGCTAAGCCTTCGGTTCTCATCAGTATCGGGTAGGTTCCAGCTATCTAGCATTAGCCGCTCAATCAATTGACGATAAATAATGGTGCGTTCTTCTTCGCGCAAGTCCCAGGATGGGCGGTGGCGGATGTTATTGGCGTCTTTAATACGCTCACGCACGCTATCCATAAAGCTCTTTCTATAAAGTTGCTGCTTTTCGGTATCATACTGCTCCTGAGCCTTTTTCTTGATTGCTTCATAATCCTCAAAAGCCTTATCAAGCGGCTTGTAGATTAATTCTACTTCCAGATTGATGACATTTTCACCGCCGAAATTCACACGCTCCATAATAATTGTAAACGCATTGGAGGTATTATTTACGCTAAGCTCCTTGACAATAGCTATCTTGCTCCCTTGAGGACCCAAAATTCGGACTTCCTTCAGTTGATAGTTACTTTTCGGCGGATCGAACTTAAAGTGAAACGGACCCATGACTGTCTGGCTATCATCATCATCCGGATCGCCCTTTATCCTACTAAGATGTTTACCTTTATAAAGCGTATTTGCCGTTTCCAGATACACGTATTCGTAGTTCGCCCGGTTGTTAGTGTAATTCAATATCGGGTGGAACGGTATGGGGGCAACAACCTTCGTTGAAATGTCTGCTGGAGGCGGAACTTGCTCCGGACCCTTTAGGTTTGACACATCAGGTGATTCTGCAAAATGTACCAATTCAGAAAGTCCCAGCGTCTTTCCTGGGTCGTCTATGAACACCTGCCAACACAGATGGGTTCCGAGATCTTGCAGCTGCACTCCGACACGTCGCATTTTACGCCGCAATTCATAGTTGATAAGATTGGTTGTTTGGTTCTGCAGAACATAACGCCGACTCCGTGTATCGGTAGTTTCCGTCACAGTCTTGAACACAGACTTATAACTACGCTTGATCTCCGTGGAAAGCTTTTCGCTCTGCTCACGAGTCTGTTTATGTGTCGTTTCCCGTGCTTCCTTGCGGGTGGATTCCAGCCCGAAGTTAGCAGAAACCGTGCCTTGGTAGACGCCATATGTTACTGAATGAGTAGTGGACATTCCTAGCTTGGTACTGCTTTCGTTTTCTGATTTGACAGCGTCGCTTAGCTCGTCTTTGAGTGTTTCGCTCTGCTCCGACCGGGTTGTGCTTTCCAGTGCAGTTTCTAGTGAGCGCTCAAGGACAGTCTTGCGTGTACTGACCTCGATCAATTCTATCGTAGTGCCTGGCGCTAACCATACATGTTCTACCGGCTCTCCCAAAAAGGTGCCCAAATCGAAGAAATACTGGCGGAATAAATGCACGAAACCGACAGGGGATAGTACGCCACTCTTATCGTTAGGATCGATGTTTGCCAACGGGTCGTTAGGACGGAGGATGTCGGAGAGCGGCGGGGCAATTTTTACTGTAAAGAGCTTCTTAAGTTCGTTTGGATCCTGACCTTCTTGGGAATCTGCATAATAAAGCAATAAAGCTGCGATTTGTGATTCGTACTGCATTAAATTGAGATGCTTTGCCTTTGCAGCTTCAAGTATTTTATCTGTGATAGCACTCCCTTGTGCTTGCTCAAGCATCTCCTGATTCAATTGAGCTTGGTATGTGTTTTGAACTTTATACAACCCCGGAAGGGTTTCTAGGGTTACTGCGTCAGGCATATCCAGTAGATTATGAACTATCTGCTTCCACTCGTCACTCTCCGGCAAACGACCGCTATGATTATCCACAAATGCTTGTACTCTGGCATGGAAGAGTGTCAATAACTCCGAGCCAAGGTTCTTAGTAAGAAGGACTTTGAAGGGTGATTTTCTGCTGCCAGGTTCGAGAGGTACAGCTTTAAAGATTGTGTCTCTAATGGAATCGTATGTTTCGATTCGAACTTCTCCGGGGCCAGGCAGCACTCTTCCGTCCAGAATACGCTTAACTTGCGGATCAATCGTTGGGCCTCCACGTTGAACCCATTTTTTTGTAAGATTAGACTGCCAGCCTAATAAAGGTTGATAGACTCCATAGTGTTCGCTTGCATAAGGCGGTATGCCCTTATATTTATCAATATCTTTTAAGAGGTCAAACATAATAGTACTCCTTGTATGTTGATTTTTGAGATTACCGTGTCGGGTTCTCTGATAGGCTAGTGGCTTCCTTGCCCTGTATAAACGGTGTCATTGATTCAATTACCTGATTATCTTTCCCAAAGTGGTTGAACTTATTTATAAATTGTTTGAATTAGGGTGGAATGCAATTTTATCTTAAAAAATTCTTTCAAAGATATTGACACAAATTACCTTTAGTCATATACTTTATAATATAAAGTACTTTATAAATATACGAAGGAGATGATTGTATGGATGAAAAAATTTTACATGAGGCTGTTGAAAATATTTCGCTGATAAAAGGGGTGATTGATCGAACGAGTAAATCTTTTATTGCATTTAGTAAAATATTTATTTATTGGGGACTGCTTTTTATTCTGAACAGCGTAATTACCCTGCTGATGATTCTTAATAGGGAGCAAGCATTCGAGATAGCAATGCGATATCCAGCGCTGAATTTTATTTTTCCTGTCGGTATCATTACATTATTAGCTGTTCTAATCTATAGAGCGGTATCAAAAAAGATACCCCTTGTGGGTTTAGAAAAGCACTTGATGAAAGTATGGGTATTAGTTTTGGCAATGAATGTTTTACCGCCCAAAATTAGTATTAATACTGCAAATGCAGCAACGGATCCGGGGAGTATTAGCGTGTACGCAAGCAATTTTTCAGTAATGCTATTTAGTTTAGCAATTGCCTTAATTGTAACCTCTTTATTTACAGGTTATAAGCAGCTGAGTTATATAGGAGCTATTTATATCACAATAAGTGTATTACATGCATACTTGAATTTAGCCATATTCGAAGGCTCGTTAATCCAGCTTTTATCGTTGATACTACTTCCCCTCACCTTCTTATATACAGGATTTTTCTTGAAGTCCCAACAAGCGAGGAGGAATTAATTTGGATATTAATTCAATCCCCGATATATTTCAGTCAAAACTTAGAATTGCTGTAATATCTTGCTTGTTGACAGGGGAAAAGACTTTCAAGGAAGTGAAGGAAATAACCGGTGCTACAGATGGAAATATAAGTGTCCAACTGTCGAAAATGGATGAAGGTGGATATGTGGAAATAAATAAGGATTTCTTCAATAATAAACCCCGTACCAGATACAAACTTACGGTAAAAGGGAAGAATGAATTTATTGACTATGTAAACACACTGGATAATGTATTGAAGCAATATAATAATAAAGAGAAATAGGTTCTATTGACAAAAATAAATGCAAAAGTCGGCAGATAAAGGTCTGCCGACTTTTTTACACTCTTATGTCGATGTTGCTGCCTAAATTGGGTTTGACTGAATGTTCCATTGTCTTTGCCGTTGCAACCTTCATATCATTCAGAAGAGAAGCAACAGTCTGAGCATCCTGATTCATGGCCTTCCTGAGGTTGGCAACACCAAGGGCTTGTTTAATGCTGTAGTTATATTGTTGGACCATGCTGCTAATTTCCATATAGCTGCCTCCTTCATTAAATTGCCAGTTTACTTAAAGTAATTATACCATATCGGAATGCAATGATAAATGAGGCTGAAGTACTAATACCTCTTGATTTAAAAGTAAACTAGCTATATACAAAATTCGCATATTAATGTAAATGTTTCTATAATATACTTGAGGATTATAAGTCTATTGTCCGATATAATAATTAGAATTCAAATTCATTGGAAAATTCTATATTCAAAAAAATTTTAAAAGGAGGTAATTCTATGTGTAAATTTACTAAATCTTTTGTATTTCCCCTAGTCCTCATACTTGTATTTAGCAGCGTTTTTACCTTTATAGGCTTTACGACTGTTGAAGCAACAGAAGGTAAGCTTGTAGCCCACTATAAATTTGATGGGGATTATAAGGATTACTCAGGGAATGGCAATAATGGAACAGCTCTAGGAAGTGTTACGTTTGTAGAGGCAAAGGTAGGCAAGGGGGCTAAATTTGACGGCTCATCCTGTGTTCAGGTAAATGACAACAGTTCACTTAATATCGGTCCATTATTTACATATTCGGTTTGGGTATCTAAGGAAGTGATTTCAAATGGCAATACCGGAATATTCTCAAAAAGAGGGTCCTTTGAGCTGGTTAGCGGTAATAGTTATATAATTAATAGGCTCGTTAACAGTGAGGGTGGCAGCAACGATTTGCCCTTTAAAACAGGGCTAGAGGCAGGAATATGGACTCATTTGGCGGTAGTCTCCGACGGAAAAACAGTAAAGTTTTACGTAAATGGTGCTCTTAGCAATACCATAGACATTGCGATTGTTACGCCGGATACCACTAGCAAGCTCAATATAGGTGCATGGGATATAGGAGAGAGTCTACTGTACTTTACCGGAATAATCGATGACTTGAGAATATATAATTATGTACTTACCGAAGCAGATATAAAAGCACTATACGGAGTAAGCCAACCTATTTCAAATAGCGATACTCAAACGACAAATACTCAAGAACCTGCTGCACAGCAAATAAAGCTCAATGCAGCTACGACAGACGGGAAAGTAGAACTCTCATGGACCCAACCGGGGAATACTACAGGTTTGGTAGGCTACTACTTATATAGAGGAGTAATAGCAGGGAAGGAAGAGCCTACACCGCTCACCGATTTTCCTGTTACCGAAACAAATTATGTAGATTCTAAAGTTACACCAGGTGCCAAGTACTAT
The DNA here is from genome assembly GCA_026416815.1 of Clostridia bacterium. GTDB lineage: Bacteria > Bacillota > Clostridia > Acetivibrionales > DSM-2933 > SKW257. Next base: position 34,108 of record JAOAEJ010000074.1, read on the forward strand.
TATATTTGTAAGGCAGTATACCAGAATAATACCGAGTCCGGAGCATCCAATGAAGTTTCGGTTACGGTAGCTGGTGGAACGCTAACTCAAGGAATAAAGCTTGAGTCAAGTATTGTAAATGGTAAGGTAGAGCTTTCTTGGACAGCACCGATAGATACCGATGGTTTGGCTGGTTACTACATATACAAAGGGACAGCAGCAGGTAAGCAAGAAGATATGCCGCTTACCGATTTCCCTATTGAAGAAACCCATTTTAGAGATACTAAAGCTTCATACGGTACTACGTATTACTATATATGTAAGGCTGTTTACAATGATGATAGAGAGCCTGTGGCTTCAAACGAGATAGCAGCAACTGTAGTAGGGCAGTCAACTATGGTTCTTCAAATAGGTAATCCTAATATCACAGTTGACGGAAAAACCGAGCCTATAGACAGTGCGGGGACAACACCTGTAGTAGTAGAAGGAAGGACGCTTGTTCCAATAGCAGCGGTAGTAAAGCCTATGGGAGGCACGCTGAACTGGAACGCCAGTGAGAAGAAGATCACAATTAATGTGAGGGATAATGTAATAGAACTATGGGTTAATAAAGATATAGCTGTAGTAAATGGGCTAGAGGAGGAGCTGGATGTTGCGCCAAAGATAATAAACGGCAGAACAATGGTTCCGTTAGGATTTGTAACCCAAAATATAGGATGTGGCATAACCTGGGATGGTGTAACTAAAAAAATTACTATAAAGTATTAAATGAATAAAATATCTATAAATATAAGGCTGCAAGTTATGAGAACTTGCAGCCTTATATTTATGTACTTGAGAAGATTAATAGCCTATAGTTATGGTTTTAGTTGCACCATCCCATTTTATTGTACAACCTAGATTCTGAGTTACAAAGGCTAAAGGTAACATAGTTCTTCCATTAATAACCCTTGGAGCAACATCGGTTGTTTTACTCACGCCATTTACTAGGGTATTGTACTTACCTATCCATAAATCGATTGTTTTGTCTTTATACTGAATGGATACTTTCTTTTCAGTTCCATTCCAACTGACTTTTCCACCCATTGTAGAAATAATTGCGCCTATTGGAACCAAAGTCTTGCCTTCAACAGATATTGGAGTGGTTCCCTTACCTGGGTCAATCTCCTGTTTTTGTCCGTTTGCTGTCATATATGGATTGTTAAGCTGTAAAACTATAGTTCTGCCGACCCCATATTGCATATACAGTGCTTTAACCTCTTCTGGAGTTAATGCATAGTTGTATATTCTGAGCTCATCCATCATTCCTTTGAAGAATGCGGTTTCACCTTCGATACTGCTTCCTATCAGCAGACTGCCGCTTGAGTAGTACAAAGGAGCTGCAAAAGACTTATTATCTTTAAGATCTCCATTGTGATAGATTTTTAGACTCTTTCCGTCATAGGTTGCAGTAATGAAATACCAACCCTCTATATCTACATCATACTCAGAGTAGAAAGTGGAGTTGTTTCCGTATTCATCAAAAAGCTTTATTGCCGGATGACTGTCATAATCAAAGAGATCGTAGGAAGAAGAGTCGCTATCTAAACTGCTTCCCAATTTTGATAATACAGGGAAATTTCTATCGTCCCCATCCTTGTACAACCATGCTGCAAATGTAAACTTATCAAGGTCAAGGGAATCACTATCCTTAACCTCTACATAGCTGCTTCCATCTAGCTTTATACCTTTACCTGCTATTGCATTTGCGAAGGTTAGGCCATTTTGGCCACCAAGGGCTGTACCATCATTTTTGAACCCGGAATAATCTATTAAATCATTATCGAATTTATAGTAGGCTACTAAATTACTAGGCTTGTTTATAAGGTACCTGCCTGTACCTTTGGCTATTTCATTGAAGGTAGCTTCTACTTCCGTAGGGCTAAGGGCATAGTTATAGAGCCTTACATCATCCATCATACCTTCAAAGAATTGAGTTTCACCATCAACATTACAACCTATGTAGAGGCTGCCGGTAGATACTGGGAGTATGCTTGAAAAAGTTTTATTATCCTTTAAAACTCCGTTGGAGTAGATTTTAACGCTTTTACCGTCGAAGGTTGCGGTGACAAGTGTCCACTTTTGGAAATCTACTCTTTGCTGGGAATAAATTGTGGTGCTATTATCATACTGGTCTATAAGTGATACCGAAGGAAAGAAGTCGTAATCGCCAAATGCGTATGGATAGCGTTCCTCATCGTTTCCAGCCAGCTTTGAGATAATCGGCTGACCTCTCAAAGGCCTGTTGTCATCCTTATAAATCCATGCCGAGAAGGTAAACCCCTTATCAAAATCAAGGTAGTCGCTGTCTTCTACTTCTACATAGCTTTTACCGTCGAATTTTGCTGCCATTCCTGATACACCATTTACAAAGCTGATATTACCGAATTTAAGACCATCATGGCCAAGACCTGCAGAATCCCTAAAATCATTGTCAAATCTATAGTGTGCTACGAGCATTTTACCTAGCTCACTGGCACCTGCAAATGCTGAGCCGCTGATTGAAAAAATGCTTAATAAAGTAATGGATAATAACAAAAGTAGGCTTACTGCTTTTTTAGTTTTCCTCATTTTTTTTACCTCCTTAATATAATAAATAATGGTAATGTAACTATATTATTCTTATATATCGGCTTAATCAAGACCCTTGTTTAGTTTTTTGTCACATATAGTATATAAAAGTGTATAATTTGTCGGTAAAAAAGAAAGGTTTAGACTCTACAAATTCAAGTCTAAACCTTTCTAGGCTACATTTAGCCGTTGGTTGCCATCCTGCCAAGTGGGCCGTTATCGGTTATAATGTCCTGCAGGTCATAGACGGATATAGGGAACATCGGAAAACCGTAAACATAAGGAGTAAGTTCATATAGCTGAAAATATACTACCAAAGTCTTATCTGCAATATAATAATCCTGATTGGGCGCTATTTGTGTAAATTCCGTAAGTAAAGGAACCTGCCTTTGGGTGATTTGCTTTTGGATAATATCCGAAAGTACCTTTACATAATTACTGCCAGGTTTAAAAAGCTCACCTAACTGATATTGTTTGCCGGTCTGGGTGTCAAATGTCAGTGATTTAATCACTGTCAATCCGTGGGCTGCCATAGGAGCGTATGCATAATTCTCCATATCCAGACTTAGGATACCCCTTTCATTAGTCTTCAGTTCATAATAACCTGTAACCTGCATTTGAGGGTTTTGGTAATATCCTTGATCGGAAATAAGTTTTTGCACCAGATTGAATATAGCCGTATTTATCCTCTGATGCACAGCAGGAATACCAAGACCTGTTACCGCAGGATAATATACATCCAGATTGGGTCTAACCAACCTGTGTGTAACTATTTGGACGGGAAATTTTGTTGTGTCCATAATTAATCAATCCTTACTATAGATAGTTTACTAAAGATAGTTTACTGTAAACTTAGTGATTGACCGTTAGGCAATGAGCTGTGGTAAGTGCGATTTGCCTAACTGGATAAAATCACTTTTACAGTAAACTATCTATAAAAAGGTATTCTAATTTTATAATATTCCAACATCATTAGGGTAGTGCAGTTGTTTTTATATTGGTCTACTTCATAAAATGTCATTGATAAAATATGTGACTAAAAGTTTTGTAAATATGACTAAAAGTTGGTTGATATAAGATGGATTGGTATTTATAATTGTATTAAGATATCTATAATATATGGAGAATATACTCATGATAAATGAAATAAAAAAATACTGGGCATTTGGTGAAAACTCAATAAAAGAGCAATATGCGTATAAACTGCGATCCTTTATATGGACAGTTTTTTTTACACTAAACATGCTAATCCAATACTTTGTTTGGAAGGCTGTATTTGAAAGTAATAATGGGGTGTTTTACAATATATCCCTTAAACAGTATATATCTTATATAGGTATAGGTCTTATAGTAACTACCCTAAGTTTATCTTATCAGTATTTATTTATTGCTGGAGAAGTGAGAAATGGAAATGTTGCAATGAGTTTAATAAAGCCAATAAGCTTTAATAGGCTGGTTTTTGCAAAACATGTAGGATGGAAAGTCGGGGAATTGATAAACCTAATACCTATTGTAATCATTGTATTTTTTGTTACCGGTGCGAATACGGTCTCACCTTTGGTGTTTTTTGAGTTTGCATTAAGTGTGGTATTTGCATTTATCATTTCATATTTGTTTTCGTATCTTTTAGGTATACTGACATTCTGGATAACAAATTACTGGGGACTGCATCTTTTGCGGTTAAGCCTATCTATCATATTTTCAGGTCAGGTTATAGCTATTCCTATCTACTTTAAAATTGGAGAAGGCGGAATGACGAGTATTCCTATACCGTTTTTAAGTTCCGATTTTGTTGCGGTATTTTTTAAAATGTTAGGCTTTATATCTTATATACTTCCGTTTCAAACTATGTATTTTACACCTACAGGCATATACACCGGACTTATTAGCGGAGAACAACAGGTATTTTTCCACTTGTTTCTTCAGGCTTTCTGGATAGTATTTTTATATCTGTTGATTAAGTTTGTATGGAAAAAGGTCCAGAACGATATAACCATTTTAGGAGGATGATATGGGTAGATTCTTTTCTATATATTTAGCTTTTTTTAAGCAGCAAGTTAAAAGTCTCATGGAATACAAAATTGATTTTATGCTGGGTATGATAGGCCTCTCCATCCAGCAAGTCGCAAATTTCCTGCTTATATTTGTGGCGTTTACTCAAATAAAAGCTATGGGAGCTTACAGTTTTAATGAAATACTCTTATTCTATGGATACTCCCAGATAATAAGAGGTATAGACCACGTATACAACGATAACATTTGGGCTGTAGCAAACGCAAAAATAAAGGACGGTGAGTTTGCTCTATACCAAATAAGGCCTATAAATACCATCATACATATAGTTATAGAAAAAGTACAATTTGACGGTATTGGTGAATTTTTGCTGGGTGTTGTGATATTTACATATGCAAAAGTGCAGTTGAATCTGGTTTTTGGTATTAAGGAATGGGCTGTATTCTTTGTTTTTATTATAACCGGGTTGGCTATTTACTTTGCTATCAAGCTTGCTTGTGCTTCCGTAGCATTCTGGACGGTAACCAGCAGAGAATTAATGACTGTAGCATATGAAATAAACGGTTTTACAAAATATCCGCTGGATATTTATAAAAACCATTTAATAAAATTGATGATTACTTATGTGCTTCCCTTTGCAGTAGTAAGCTATGTTCCTATGGTCTATTTTATAAGAGACCATGAAATTGTATCTCAAGTTATTGGAATCCCATATCCCAATAGGGAGTTTCTAATACTTTTTGCAATGTTGATAGCTGTAATATCCTTATCTTTAAGCATTGTGTTATGGAATAGGGGACTAAAAAAGTATGAACCTACAGGAATTTGATTAGGGGGTATTAGATGATTACTGTTGAACAATTAACAAAAGAATTTAAAGTATACAAAAAATATGAGGGCCTTAGCGGAGCTGTAAAATCACTTTTCTCAAACAAATATGACGTAAAGACGGCGGTGAACGGCATGGAATTCCATATAGACCGTGGAGAACTTGTGGGCTACATAGGTCTAAATGGTGCTGGGAAATCCACCACCATAAAAATGATGACCGGGCTTCTTGTGCCTACATCAGGTAAATGCACTATTGATGGGCTTATTCCCTATAAAGATAGAAAAAAACATACTATGAATATAGGTGTGGTATTCGGTCAGAGAACACAGTTGTGGTGGGATTTGCCTGTTTCGGAGTCTTTCGGGGTGCTGCAAAAAATTTATGCCGTTCCGGAAAAAAGGTATAGGGAAAACCTTGAATATCTTAAGTTTGTACTGGGGTTGGATGAATTCTACATGGTTCCTGTAAGGAATTTAAGCCTGGGTCAGAAAATGAGAGCAGACCTTGCAGCTTCCCTTCTTCATGACCCTAAGGTTGTATTTCTGGACGAGCCTACCATAGGGCTTGATGTTCTTGTAAAAGACAGGATAAGAAAGGCGATTAAGGACATTAACAGAGAAAAAGATACTACCGTAGTGCTTACAACCCATGACCTCAATGACATTGAGGAAATATGCAATAGAATAATAGTTATCGATAAGGGAAGAAAAATATATGACGGTACAATAAAGGACTTAAAGGGCAGGTTTGGCAGTTACAGGAGTGTCAAATTCGATGTAAGGGGAGACAACAAAGTTGATCTAAACAGCATGCTGAATATAGAGAATAAAGACCTTTCGGTAAAAAGTGAACAGGGAGAAATACATGTAAAGTTTCATAGGGATAAGGTTCAGGTATCTGATATTATCAGCGCAGTGGTTAATAACATTGAGGTTAGGGATATCTCAATACAGGAGCCTGAGATGGAGGATATTATTAAGGAAATTTACTCAGGACAATTGAGTCTTGCATAAGATGGAACTCCATTATCTGTAATAACTACAAGGTATTGAAGGTGATATAAAGATGCTTAAAGTTGGAGATATATTTGACGAAAAGTACGAGGTAGTGAAAATACTTGGCTCAGGCGGCATGGGAACTGTATATTTGACTAAAAACGTTAAGTTGGGTACCCTATGGTCGATAAAGGAAGTAGACAAGATAAACGGGGAAAAGGTTGACCTGCTTGCAGAGCCTAATATACTAAAAAAGCTGAACCATCCTGCCCTTCCAAGGATATTTGATATCATTGAAGATGAAAACCGTATGTACATAGTATTGGATTATATTGAAGGGGAAACACTGGAAATGCTGCTTGATAAGAGGGGCTGCTTTCCTGAGAAAACAGTGATTGAATGGACGAAACAGATATGTAATGTTTTAGCCTATCTCCACAGCCAAAAACCTCCAATCATATACAGGGATATGAAGCCGGCAAATCTGATTATAGCCCCCGATGGGGAAGTTAATCTGATTGATTTCGGTATTGCAAGGGAGTACAAAAAACAATCTACTACCGATACTACATATATCGGTACCAGAGGGTTTGCCGCACCGGAGCAGTATGGCACAGCGCAAAGTGATGCAAGGACAGATATATACAGTCTGGGTGTGACGATGTACAATCTGCTCACAGGCAAAAGCCCCAACGAGCCACCTTATGAGATAATGCCAGTAAGGCAGATCAATAAGAGGTTTTCTGCGGGAATTGAGTATATAATAGCAAAGTGTACAGAGCAAAACCCCATTAATAGATATAGTACGGTACAGCAACTACTGGATGACTTAAATAATATAAATGCTCTTGGTAACAGCGGTGTTAATGAAAAAAATACTGTAAATACACCGAAGAAAAAAAACAAAGCTGCCAGGGTTCTTTTTCTATTTCTGATACTTGCTTCACTATTGGGTGTGGCATATCTAGGCTGGAGTGAAATGGAAAAGGATAATATTAATATATACGATAAGAGTATGGAGTTAGTAAAGGGAGTTATCGAGACTAAGAGCTTCGGCAGCTTCACAGCAGAAGCCAATAGGTCTGCAGCTATGTTCGTTGTAGGTGCAACGGGCTTATTGGTATTGGTTATTATAACAATCTTTACATTGTGGATAAAAAGTAAGCCACGTAAGAAGAAAGGAAACACTAATCCTACCAAGCAAAATACGCAGCAGAATTCAGTAACCAAAAAGACTGATATCGACGAAAGAATAAAGAAGGTTACCAACAACCTGCCTAAGCCTGAGCAGAAAGTTACTGCAAATCCTAAGGCGGTTACAGGAAGTACAAGCCTTAGCAGGGAGCTTACTGAGCCAACGGTGCTTCTGAGCAATGAATCTGTTCAAGATACTGTACTACTTGATAACCAGTCTATAAAGGAAACAGTTTTGTTGGAACAAGTTGCGGGAGTAGGCCCCCAGAGTATAAGTGGGGATATAAAAGCATCTACCTCCACCCTTCCAGCTGTCAAAGAGGAGATTAAACCTGTTGCTGTAGATTTGGCAGCGAATCGAACTGTTAAACCGGATTCATCTCAGAAGATAGACAATTTTGAACAAGAGGTTTTAGCTGAATTTGAAGAAATAAAAAGTAAAGTTACATTACAATATAATGAGTTTGAAAAAAACGCGATTCTTCAATACCAGGAGTTTGAGAAAAATGTGCTGGGAGAATACAAGAGTATAGAAGCTGTAGTGATCGAAGAATTTAACAGGCTAAAAGCTAAAGGGGTACCTGAGACGGTGTTGAGCAAATACAGGTATGAGACTGATCCGGCGAGAATAGGTTTAATGCAAAGCTATAATCATGAAATAAACCTTAATAAAATCGGTGGCGCGCTATGGAACTATGACTACGAGATAAATTTAAATAAAAAGGGTGCATTGGCTAATTATAATTATGAGGTTAGCTTAAATAAGACTGGTGCACTATGGGGCTGCTATTATTCACTAGACAAGAATAGAAATACCATCCTTTCCGGATATATAAATGGAAGTACTCCAAAGAGTGAAGCGGTAAGAAAAATAGGGGTATTGAAAGACAATACTTTATCCACTATAGCGAAAGCAAGAAAGGATGCAGAAAACAAGATAGGGCAGAAAAGGCAGGAAGCTATAAAAGCGATTTCCGAGAGGAAAAGGGCTGTTGGCAAGTTGATAGACGAAATGAAAAAGATTGTATAGATGACCATCTGAAAAAAGCCGATTGACGGCTTTTTTTATGGAGTAAAAGCGGGAGTGTATATAGTTTTACTGGGGGCTTATACCCTCATGCACGTTTTGAAAAGGCTTTCATAAAATACAAGTATCAAGTAGATTTGAATTGGAGTGAAGGCTTATATGTGGGGAGAACGCTTGGATAGCCTTGTCCAGAAGTTTATTCCAATCGGCGCAGTAATTATTAAGCCCCAAAATCCCTATGGGGTAAAAGGTATTCAGGTGATAGATCTGGATGGGGATGGAAGGCAGGAGATAGTAACATGCTATAAATGGGGCGGAGAAATTGGTGTTTTGGTTTTAAAGAGCAATGGAGGTTCATGGTATAGAATAGCGGATATTAAAGGATGGGGATATGGGTTTAGTTATGTTGGGTGCAGCGATATTACCGGAAACGGAAGGAATGACCTGGTTATAGGATGGCAAACAGGGGCAAGGGATGCTGAACTTAATGTATTTTCGTGGGAGAGCGGCGGTATTAAAAGAATAGTTGGTAGTCTTTTGTATAGTATGCTAGAAGTTGAAGATATGCCCGCAAAGTACGGAATAGACAAGAAAGCTGAGCTTGCGCTATGGAGTCTTGTTACAGGGGATATATATTCGGTTGAAGTGCTGCGCTGGGACAGTTCAAGGCTGATTACTGCACAGGATGTGTACCCGTACTATTTTAAAAGGGTAGTTAAATATTATGAGCAGAAGGTCAGGGAAATGCCGGAGGAAGCTTCTTATCGGGAGTATCTGGCTGAGGCACAGATAAAAGCCGGTATTCCTGATGAAAGCACAGAGCTGGTAGAAGCTGGTGCTGGAAGCAGCCAGGATTGCGTTCTGCAAAATGAGTTTAAGGGTGTGAAGGATAAGGCAGAATCTGAAGTTGAAAATAGAATACAAGACCTCCATCCTGCAGCGGAGAAGGTAATAGGAGGGGTGAAGTGGGGATACATAAATAATAAAGGAGAATTTACTATAAAGCCAATATACGACTGGGCAGAGGATTTTCAGGACAATGGTTTGGCAGTAGTGGGAGTAGGGGGCTTATCCGGTGTTATTGATAAAACCGGAAAATATGTAGTTGAGCCAAAGTATGACAGCATAAACCAGTTTTCCGAAGGTTTAGCGACAGCATACTCCAATCAGAAGTTCAGCGTAATAAACACTCAGGGTAAAGTAATATTTGAATCCGAGGGGTACATAGACCACTTCCATGACGGCAGAGCGGCATTTGTTAATGGCACTCCTGGGGAGAAATGGCTCTATGGATATATTGATAAGCAAGGTAAGATAGTTATTAAGCCAAGATATAAGTCTGCGGGCAATTTCAAAAACGGAAAAGCGGTGGTAGAACTTGATGAGGGTGGATATGCCATCATTGACCCGAATAGTCAAATACTCAAAAAGTTTAACTATGCCTTTGTGGGAGACATAAGTGACGGATTGTTGCCGTTTAAAGAAAAAGCTGATGGAAAGTTCGGTTTTATAGATGAGAAGGGTAATGTTGTAATAGCTCCTAAATTTAGCGGTGTAGAAGGTTTTGTAAACGGCAGGGCTGTTGTAAATGTATCGGAGGATTATACAAATTACCAGTATGGTCTTATTGATAAAAAGGGTAAGTTTATAATAGATCCTAAATACAATGACGTGAGAATACTCGGGGAAGGTATGGCAGCTGCCGGTACCGCTATTGACAAAGAGAATATGTTTAAAGGAGCCAAGTATGCAATTGCTGATATAAACGGTAAATTCCTTACCGATTATATTTATTATGGAGTTTCGCAATATGAAAATGGGTATGCTTCGGTCTATGATAATACTTCCACGTTCTTTATAGATAAGACTGGGAAGAAAGCTGCAAACCTCCCATCTGTAAATGGAATCGGCACGCTTTCCTTCGAGGGGGATTTAATTAAGGCAAACGTAGACAACCGGATATGGTATATTGATAAATCCGGAAGGACTATATGGAAGCCGAATTCACAGGTACGATTGAATAATCGCTATATAGTTAAGGAAGTGAAGTATAGGCCTAATAGAAATTATTTAGTGTATTACCCCGAGATTTCGGGCATGGATAGTCCTAAGTCACAGGAGGAGCTTAACAAGAAGCTTAAGGATATAGCCATAACACAGAAGGTTGGCAGTAGTCAGGAGCTTGACTTTAGTTATGATGGGGACTACGAGGTAGACTTCTATCAAAAGAATTTGTTAGGTATAGAATTCACAGGATACGAGTATCCCTTCGGAGCAGCGCATGGGATGCCTAGAAAGGAATATGCCCATGTTGATTTGAAAAGCGGGAGCTTTTATGAGCTCAAAGACCTTTTCAAGAAGGATAGCAACTACGTTAAGGTGTTAAGTGATATCATCAGAAAGCAGATAGAAGCCCAAGGAGAAGACTCCCCAGTGTGGATGGAAAGTTATAAGGGTATAAAGGCAGATCAGCCTTTTTATATTACAAAGGATGCTTTAAACATATACTTCTACCCCTATGAGATTGCATCTTTTGCTGCCGGATTTCCTACATTTAGAATACCCTTTAATGACATTATGAGCATAATTAATACTGAGGGAAGCTTTTGGAGGTCCTTCAAATAAGCTTAAGTTATTTTTAGAGCATACAAAAGCCGCAAGTCCCTCAAGCTGCAAAATCAAGTTAAAGGTATTAAACTGGCTTAGGAGGGACTTGCAGCATATAATCGGTTTATATAAATTAATAGTGCATACCTATGTAAGTAGAATTGCGGTAAACTATATGGGGAGCGATATCCCCGGGATATTTGACATACAAAGGCCCCCACGAAGGATTATTGTCATGCATTGTTTTTAAAATAGCCTTCATGCGCTCAAAAATCAATGGTATGTCACTTTCGCCGGCAACTGCTTTCATAACAGCAGCAGCAACTACATGAGTAGCATAGATTTTATTGGAATAGCTTGTGGGTAATGGAGCTGTTGTGGTAAGAGTCTCTCCGAGTTGTTTCACTATGCTTTCATCACGGTTGCGCCAGTTTTGAATCTGCGATAATTTGTGGTTTTCAAGGCTCTTAAGTTTTGTATGAATTATTGCCCTTGCTACCAATTTTGCAGAATCCTTGGCAGCGCTAACATCCACATATGTATCCGATATTTGAATTCCAGAAAGATCCTTATCGGTTTCATCTTCAATAATTCTAGCCCAGGTTTTAGCTCCGGCAAAATTGAGCATTCCTACAGATGAAGCAGCCAGATATCCTCTTAAAATATCTGCTGGATGGGAGTCATACTCATAGCCAATATTTCTAAGAACCGGCTTACCTCCAAAAGCAAAATTCAATCCGCGGAAATAGCCTATCAATCCTATACCGGCAGCGGGTCCCATATTAAGTATCCCAAGGACGTCTGAAGCAGTCTCATCAATCCTGTCTGCCCAATATTCCGGCAGTCCATACCCTATATTTTTTTCTTTGAGCTCCGACAACACAGCTTGCTGTAGTTCAGCTAGCAGTCCTGTATCCGCATGTAAAATATCATGACCTCCTGTTTCATGCCCAAGAGCAGCCCAAGCAAGGATACCGCTTTTGGAGTTGGAAGGTGGAAGGTTTACAATGGCTGCCTTTAAGCCAAAAATAGATGTAGCGTCAATAGGCCATGTATAGGGGCCTGATGAGGGGTTTCCCCACTTTACAAGGGGGGGAATAACGCTTTTATCCGGCGGCTTAACTCCAACCCTGTCTTCAGCACTTAAAAACCCATCGTAAAGGTCGCTGATAACCTCCTGGAAAGCGTCAGTAGCATTTTCAGAGTAACTTTCACCGTTTTGTAGGATAGCATGAGCAATATCAAGCATTAACCCTGCAGTACCGTACCTGTTAGGGTCGGAAGAAAGTATCTTATTAAAACCTTGAGGCCCTAACCTATCGAGCGTTTTAACATAAGGATTAAAGACCGCCTCCTGATAAAGAGGGGGAAGCTTATCCCTTGAAGATTCCAATCTACTTCTCAATTCATTGAAATCCGTCGGATCATCCGGACCTCTATAGACATCCAAAGCAGCGTTTTTAGCGTCTTCAACACATGCAGTAAGGTTATTTATGTCAGGTGTTGTAACCACAACTGCCTCAGCTGATGAATGTAAATCTGTAAATAAGTTTGTTTCGTTCATAATATCACCTCTTCCGTAGTAGAACTATTTGAGATTTATACTATGTATATCAGCACAGCTTGTTCATGCTGACAATATATTATATGCAATATATGCAAATTTATGTATGTATAGAAAGGCAGCCTGAAAATCTATACAGTTGTGAATATAAACAACCACAGACATTACCATCCACCTGCAAAGCCTCCTGCCCTTTGAAGCCGGCCACCCCAGACAACGAGTAGAGGAGAGCAGCCGAGAGGGGAACCGAATAGGACACTGGTGTTACTTTAAGTTGGGCAGCGTTTTAAATGCGAAGCCTTTAAAAAATGTCATTCCAGAGACTGCTGCAACTTTAAATATTTCGCTGCTTAGCAAGATGGGTTCCCCCCTCGGAAACTGCTTTAGGTGGCATCAAAAACACCTCAAAAACACCCCAAAGACATATCCAAATAACCCTTCCACAACGCCCCCAGCCAATTGAACACCTTACCCCGTACTGGTATAATATACTTACCCCATAATCCATTATCCAAGAGGTGCAAAGAATTTGAGCAACATACATAGAATAATCTGGTTTGATCAGGAAGTACGGGCCAATAAGTATCCCAATGCTAACCAAATAGCAGAGAAATTTGAAATTTCGGTACGCCAGGCAAATAGGGATATCGAATACCTAAGAAGTTCCATGGGTGCTCCCCTAAAGTATATAGCAGCTAAGCGAGGCTTTGAATATGAAGACAATACCTTTGTACTTCCAAATGTTTATATAACCGAAGAAGAAAAAATTGCTTTAAGCTATCTTGCATACAAATATGAAAACTATGACTATACACCAAAAAACTCCAGGGTAGCAGGACTGTTTAAGAAGCTTACGAATGAAGAGAAACAAGAAGATAAGATTCCCATATTTAACTTGGATGATACCTCTGTCAGCCTCATTTACAAAATAAAGTGTTGCATTAAGGAGAAAAAGAGGCTGCATATAAAATACGCCGATGAACAGAATGGTATGCAAAACCTTATAATTCATCCTTATGATATCTATACAATGTACAAAAATGATTACGTTGCGGCATTTTGTGAGGATACCGGGACTATATCCGGATTTACACTTGAAAGAATAGTTTGCATTGAAAGTGATAATAGAAGCTTTTCAATCCATACTGCTTATGACCAAACCAAGCTAAATCCCGACTCTAGAAAGGTTCCTTTCAAAGCTATCATAGAGTTTGAAGAGGGTTATAACAGTTCATGGTTTATGGGGAGAGAGATAAGAAGGTTACCTTCAGGTTTTTGTGAAATAGAGTTTGAAGATTTGGAGGAGTTTATAAAAGACTTACTGATGTCAAAAAATTGGAGAAGAATTCATTCACCTACTTGGCTTAAGTCAAAATTAAAAAATAGGTGTATGTATATACTAGAAAAAATAAATAGTGAGAATTAAAGTGGTATGACATTTTGTGTCATACCATTTGTTTTATAATAGAGATATGATTAAGTACTTAACAGAAAATTTCATTTAAGTAAGATTTATAAGTGTTTAGGATGAAAGTGATTTTTTTCCGACAGGCAACTACCGCTTAATACAGGTGTTTCCCTATCGGTCAATCACTAAGCCTAACCTAAACTATCTTTACCTGCAGGAGGAAATATGAGCGGAAAAATTCTCAGCAACATTACTATAAAGGGCGAATCAAGGTCATACATAAACTGTTTGTATGCACTGCTAACTGCTGCCGGTATGTTTAGTATGCCTAAGTATATGCTTTCGGGTATGACAGGCATGGCCTTCAAATTTACTATACATAATAAACTTCTTCCAAGCTCTGTGGATATGTATAACCCTTGGGAAAACTGGAGGGCAGTAGATACGCTCGGGATATATTCAGAGGTATTTTCCGGCAGCATTCACAATCCTACTTTTCCACTGTATAAAAAGGAGGCATTGAGAAAGATAAAGCAAACTATCGATGACGGTAAAGCAGTTATAGCATGGGGACTCAATCAACCGCTATATTACTTGATATGCGGATATGACGATGTTGACAGAGTGTTCTTTTTTAAGTACATACATGATGATGAAAATGATGTTATGCTTTACGATAATTTCGGTTTTGTAAACCAGGGAGATTGGAGCTACCAGCTTGTAGGAGACAGTATACATAAGGATATCAGAGATATTTACAGAGCTTCTTTCCAAATAGCAATAGATGAATGGGAGGCTGAGTACAAAGTAAATCCCGAATATGCATCAGGGAGAAGCGCATATAGGAACCTTATAAATGCACTTAAAACAGGGGATGTACATGATTTTGGCCCATATCATATTATGGAAACATACATAAAATCTAAACACGAAATTCACATGTATATGCAAGAAGTAATAAAGGAATTGCCACAATTAAAGCAGGCGGCTGAACTCTATCGGCATGTTGCGGGTATATACCAGAATATTAGCTCGCTTTCGGTAGCTAAAAGCTTCATAGAGGATAGAAAATTTGTCCCTACTTTAGTGGAACTTTTTGAAATTGCACTAAAGAAAGAAGAGGCAGCTGTAAGAGAATTAAAGATTTATATTAATGAAATTATGGGTAACAGTGCAATAAACCCAACACGATTAAAGGATATATAAAGGAGGAGTAAAACATGAAAAGCTTTGTTGCTATTACTAAGCCGTCTTCGTTTAAGAAGGCAGCTGCAATAGTTGGACTGATACTTATCATAATACTTATAGTAGCAAGTACTTTATACCTAAATGATTTTCTAACTATATTGAGCCTTGAAAAGGTGGATGACCACCCGCTTTACTCATTAACCTATCATGGAGACTATGATTTTGACTATACTGTTGAAGAAGCAGATAGTGCATACTTCAAACAAAACGGCGGGAGAATAATGTGCAGCAGCTTTCTGGCACTAAATGAAAAAGGAGAGCCAATATTTGCTCGCAACCTTGACTTTCCCAAGCATCCTGCAGCATTTCTTTTTACAAACCCGCCTGGTAAAAATGCTTCGGTAGCTATGACTGACCTGTTGTACATAGGTTATAGCGAAAACAATCCTCCTGAAAAATCATGGTCAAAGGGGGAGGGGCTTTTAGCAACTCCTCGAGTTCCTGTAGACGGTATGAATGAGTTCGGAGTTGCTGTAGCAGTGTTGTCAGTACCCCATGCCGAACCTCCAAATGACCCAGGTAAGAAGACTGCCGACGAAGCCGCTCTGACCAGGCTTATGCTGGATAACGCAAAAAATCTGGATGAAGCTATTTCTATAATAAAGCAACATAATATAGGATTTACTATCGGGCCTACTCATTTTATGATTGCCGACTCATCAGGAAAGAGTGTTGTTGTAGAATTTTTAGATAATGGAATATTTATTACACCAAATACAAAACCCTGGCAGGTAGCAACAAATTTTATTATACACGGGGCAGAGGCCGAAATGTTCAATGCTGACGCTAGATACAATACTGCTAATAGTATGCTGAGAAAAGCTAATGGACGTATCTCTGAGGATGAAGCGATGAATATATTGAAGCAGGTTGCCCAGAGCAATACACAATGGTCTGTTGTATATAATCTCAAATCAGGAGAGGTTAAGGTAGCTATGGGACAGAAGTATAACCAAATCAAAAAATTTAAGCTTGATATGAAAAACTAGAAGCCTGTATTAATAAAAGCAATGAAAGCATAAAGAGAAAAAGTTGTACTTCATGATTATATCGAATAAAACGGCTTCTTAAATAGCTTGAATTAACAAGGATAGGGGGAAGAGTCCCCCTATCTAATTTAGCCTTATACTCTATTAACTCATAGGCTTAATAAACATCTGTGTCCAATAAGCTTTACCGCTCGCATTTTTAGCTAGGCCAACACCTATTTCTGTATAAGAGGGGCTTAATATATTCGCCCTATGGCCGGATGAATTCATCCAGGCATTCATAACTTCCTGAGGCGTTCTCTGACCTGCGGCTATGTTTTCCCCAGCTGCGGAGAATTTTATGCCGAATGTCTCCATCATTTTAAACGGCGAACCATAAGTAGGGGAAGTATGGGAGAAGTAGTTTTTGTTCACCATATCCTGGGATTTGTATCTAGCAACTCGTGAAAGCTGCCAGTTTGCCTTCAAGGGAGCAAGCCCCTTCTTCGACCTTTCAACATTAACAAGCCGTATAACTTCGTTCTCCTGAGTTTTTACTTCATCTATGTTGGGGATGGTAATTTTCTGCCCGGGGTAAATTAAAGCAGGATTTATTACCTGTGGGTTTAGAGAGATTATTTCGCTTATCCCAACTTCGTATTTCACTGCAATCTTCCACATGCTGTCTCCTGGCTGTACCGTGTAAGTTGCGGATTGTGCTGAGGCCTTAGTTGTAAAGAGAACCATAAACATTGCTGCAATTATTAGTATTCTTTTCATAAAATATTCACCTCGGTTTATATTCTGTGAGTAAGAAGTGTTTTTTATATCAAGTAATTATTTATAATTTAGTTAAATTTATAATTGGCATATAAGTAATGGGTATAAAAAAAGAAAAAATGTGCAAATTTTTGCAAACCTACAGATGAAAAGCATAAATACCCCGAGGTCCTTATAAGTTATCGTAAGGCCTCAGGGTACTATTTAGTAAAACTTAGTCTAAACTAAATTGGCTTAATAAGCAGGCTGGGTTACACCCCAACTACTAAGCTTCTCTTCCGAACCAATCCACACATCAGTATTCAACGAAATTAAGCTAAAAAGCTCTTCCACACAGAAATTTGGCATTCTTATACACCCGTGAGAGGCATTTGTGCCTATTGAGTAGGGGCTATTTGTGCCATGTATACCGTAAGAACTTCCACCTTTGATTGACAATCCCATCCAACGGTATCCAAGAGGGTTATTAGGCGAGCCGCCTTTAACCGGAGGTGCATATCCTCCACCACCCCATGCAGGATTAATTATTTTATTAACTATTTTAAACTTGCCGTCGGGGGTTAGCGAAGGTGGATTCCCTACAGCTATAGGGTACTTTTTAATAACTGTCTTATCAAGATATAAAGTGAGTATTCTTTTAGTTTTATTGATGGTAATCCACTTACCTTTGGAAGGAGCAGTAGTTACCTTATCCAAATAAGTGTATTTGGCAGCAGTTAATCTCTTATTTAAGGCTCCGGAGCTCTGTTTGCCCCAGCTGCCATCGACTTTAAGGTTATGATCGCTCTGGAAAAGAACAATTGCGTTCCTCCAGTTCAAGTTAGTATCCTTTGATCTTTCTTTGTAATATCCAAGCTTTTTTAAACCTTCCTTATAATCTACAGCCTTAGGTGTGGGCGTAGGCACTACCCTTTTTGGAGTAGGCGATGGAGTTACCTTATTCGGTGTGGGAATAGGTGTAAGTGTTGGTGATGGAGTCATGTTATTCTGTATAGGAGTAGGAATAGGTGATGGTGTCACATTATTAGGTTCAGGTGAAGGACTTGCACCACCGGGTGTGACAATGGGTGAAGGAATAGGACTAGGACTAGGAGCAACGTCATCATTGGTACCTGTAGGAGTGGATAGAGATGACTCTACCGAACTGTTATAGACAGATTCTATACCGTGTGTATCAGCTGTTACCAAAAAACTGCATGAAAAACAAAGTATAACAGCTACGACGTACTTGAGTACATTAAAAAATTTTTCCTTACTTATATGGCTTGTTGTTTCCATGGTATTGATTACACCCCGCATATAAATTGTTGTAGTAATAATTTTTAGAACAAAAAATTTCAACAAGATATAATATGGTGTACATCTCTATTTCGTGACTAAAATTTGATACCAATTTTGAGCATATATTTGGTGAATTTGTACTATTTCCCTGCTTGACTTGTGTAGAAAGATTATAAGGTGAAGCAGCCAAGCATAGTTCGAGAGATGAGAGAAGGAAATAAAATGGCATGACGAAATTAATCTGTGTTTTGTGGCGGCACTCCATACATGAATTGTATATACAAAGTTAATATTATATAATGTTATGCAGTATAAGAATAATATTCCGCTCGGGGGTAATTCAATGAAAAAGTTTGCTTTTGTATCTGATTTCGATGGAACACTTTCATCAAGGGATTTTTATCATATCATTATTGATAAGTACATGGGAAATGGGGGGAAAGAATTTTATATTGAATGGAAGAAGACTAAAAAGATAAATGTTGAGTTTTTGAACAGGATATTTGGCTCTATTAATTTAAGCGAAGAGCAAATATTTGATGAAATAATTAAAATCCCTATTGATGTACATGCTAAAAGCTTTATCAATAATGTCAAGGAAAATAACGGGGATTTTTATATTGTCAGTGCAGGTACATCCTACTATATTAAAATTCTGCTTGAATACCTTGGGCTCAAAGATGTAAAGGTAATATCAATGGAGGGTATATACTCAAAAGGGGGTATTGAAATAATACCAGATTCAAGCAGCCCTTACTACTCTGATATTTTCGGACTGGATAAGCGAAAAGTTGTTGAAAGTATCAGAAAGGATTATGAATACATATTTTTTGCAGGCGACAGTGAGCCTGACCTGGGAGCAGCAAAAGCAGCCGACATGGTGTACGCAAGAGGAGAGCTGGAGGAATTGCTCCGGAAGGAAGGTATCGGGTTTACGGCGTTTTCTGATTTCAAGCAAATAGAAAAGGATTTATTAGAAAAGGGGTGGTTAAAATAAAAGTGCAAACTCATAAAATTTCCATTCCGGTCATTCTGGAGGTAGGAACAGACAAACTGAGAGAACTGGACCGCTATATAATAAAAGCCGGAATCAAGAAAATAACTGTATTTCTTGGGGAGGGAATCAGAGAACTTTTTGGTGAGACGATATTCCGGGCCCTCAATGAAAACAAAGAACTGGAATTACTGGCGGATAATGATTGCGACCAGAATTCCATGGAATACATAATGGGAAAGGCTTTTTCCATTCCATCGGGTACTGAGGCTATTGTGGGAATAGGTGGGGGCAAAGCTCTTGATGTGGCGAAGTACATAGCTTTTTTAAATGATATTCCTTTTATTAGTGTTCCCACATCTACGGCACATGATGGGTTTGCAAGTTCGGGTTGTTCTCTGTATATAAATGAGAGAAGAACCTCTGTACATGCGCGTATGCCCTATGGAATCATTGTTGACACTAATATAATCAAAAAC
The DNA here is from genome assembly GCA_026416815.1 of Clostridia bacterium. Taxonomy (GTDB): domain Bacteria; phylum Bacillota; class Clostridia; order Acetivibrionales; family DSM-2933; genus SKW257. The sequence goes on from JAOAEJ010000074.1 coordinate 54,087, forward strand.
TCACCTGAAAAATTCATTTATTCAGGTATCGGTGATATTGTTTCAAAGGTAACGGCAGTATTTGATTGGCAGTTTGAAGAACAGCAGGGTGTCACAAGAGTGGATGACCTGGCTATGATGATAGCAAAAAAATCAGTTAATAGTATAGCAAGAATGCCTTACAGCGATATCAAGGAAGACTTTTTCATAAAGGAGCTTGTAGATTCTCTGACTATGAGTGGCATTGCGATGGAGATAGCGGGCAACAGCTCACCTGCAAGTGGGAGTGAACACCTCATATCCCATGCCCTTGATAAAATGACCAAAACACCTCAGCTGCATGGCATACAAGTAGGTATAGCAACCTATATAATGAGTATTGTCCAAAACCACCGCTATGAGAGAGTAAGGAAATTTCTAAGCGATACGGGTTTTTTCAACTTTGTTAAAACCCTTCGCCTGAATGCAGAAGATTATGAAAAAGCCATAGATATGGCTCCATCCATAAAACCAAACAGGATGACATACGTGCACGTTCCGGAATTCAGGGAAAAAGCGAAAAAAGTCATTTATGAAGACGATATACTGAATCAAGTATTCAACGTTGTATAAAAGTATTAATAGAGCAGTTTTTATAAGTGGAAAAGCAATGTTGTAAAAACTAAACAGCATATGGAACAAATTTATATAAGTAAAAGTCAAAGGAGCTGATACACAATGAAATGAGTAGTTGCCTATCAGCCTTCTTTTTAAAGGGTGTACCCAGTAAAGCTATGTTATACTTATTTGTGCAAATTTGGTACAGATAATTGCGAAGAAATACTATGTGTTTGGTATAAATTTCTAGAGTAAGATATGTTGACACAATACATTTACCGTGTTAAGATAACACTCCGCTCGCAAGTGAGCGGCACAATAAAGGAATGACGGAAGAATAAATTGATAAGAAAAAAGTGTTGACATAAGCAACACGGCATGGTAAGATATGATTCCGCTCGAGAGAGCGAATAAACGGTTTGATGAATCAAACCCGGAGATAATAATGTATCGAATTTTGCTAAAGCAAAATCGACTGGACTTTGAAAAGTAAACAGTGTAAGTGTAAAGGAACTTGTTAATTAAAATGAGTAACTTGCGAACTTTATAAAAAGTCAGTAAGTAATAAAAGAGCTAACAAATTTTCAAATATAAATTTAATTTGAG
>JAOAEJ010000094.1 GCA_026416815.1 Clostridia bacterium
ATGCGACTTTATCGAATATTCACAAGTATCTGAAAACAGAAAACCGTGTACCCTACAGACCTAGTGCTTAGGCACTCTCCAGGGTTGACACGGTCATTTATGGTTGGTTTATTGTGGAATTAACTTTTAACTCTAAAGTAAAAATTAATATTCCTCTTATAAATCAAGGATTGGGCATACCATTCCTTGATTTTTTATTTCTACGAAAAAATACTTGAATTTTCTAATATTCATTTCTTATTATTACCCTGTAATCTAATTCTGGATATGAAGGAGGTTTGATTTCTATTGAGACACAATTTTAAAGGGAAGGAGGTTTACTTTTTTAAGTGTCTCTCAAGCAATTCTTTTTGTACCGGTAACGAAGGTGGATTAATAGTAAAGGTGGTGAATTTATTATGCACCCAGCAAAGTTTTTTAGTGAAATTGATTTTGTAACTGCAGGACTCGGTTGGGGTAATTACGTTAATACTGACGAGGTGAAGGAAAGGCTTACAAATATCCATCCCAGTCAGTTAATTACTTCAAGATTAAAGATTCCGCTGTTCAGGATCCGCTTCAGCTATACCACACCCAGAGGCAACCATCGTGAGCATGAAAAGTATATGTTTACAAGTAAGCATGATGAATGCCATATGGAAGCTCAAATGAATTTTGAGAGCTGGGTTGAAGACTATAACCGTGAGCATCCGCATAGAAAAATGTCTAATGTAAATATTCTGGACATTGAATATATTTCAGATGCTCGTCTTAGTATTGAGTAGTTTTTCAGTTTCATTCTATCCGCGTCCCTTCCGCGATGAAGGGTTGCTGCAATTGGTTTCCTGCTTGTATCGCTGATCGCAGAAACCGCATTATATAGGCAGCAGCGTAAAACGGCACCCTTAAAAGTATGACGTTCCCCATCCAAGCGAAGAACACGCTTGAATGGAGGATTAAGAATGGAACGGTGGATATTAAGACAGAGGCAGGGATTACCTCTTCAGGTTAAAGTTGAATTGACGAAGCTACGGATTAGACAATGGTACGAACATTACGATTCCGACTGCTACTTTTCGTTCAGTGGAGGTAAGCAGAGCACCATTTTGTTAGCCATAATAAGGATGATGTACAGTGATATTCCCGGAGTATTTGTAGATACTGGCCTCGAATTCCCAGGAGTTCGGCGCTTTGTCAGGTTCATGCAGCATCATATATTTCATTGGGCAGAAGAGGGGGAAACCATAAAGGATATTTCTCAAAGGTATAATGTAGCGGTAGATGACATTTTGGACAGTAATTCATCAAGAGATATTAAGTTTACGGCTAACACCCGGTTCAAAATGAAATTTCCTGTGTATGTACCTAAGCTTAATGGAGGAAATATAGTTATTTTAAAACCTGATACTTCGTTTAGGGAAACTATCCAAAAATATGGCTATGCAGTAGGTACTAAAAAGGTATCACAGACTATATACAAGTTGCGTCATCACAATTTTCGGATAGGTACAGAAACTACCTGCTCAATGGGGATGATAGAGGGAATGCTGGAAAGCTCCCAGAATGTCATAAGTACCTTTTGGACGCACCTTTTGAAATTAGTAGTATGTGCTGCCATGAACGAAAGACGAAACATCTTATAAAATACGCAAAAAAGACTGGTAGGTTATATCCTATAACTGGTGAAATCACTGTTGAATCAAAGGAAAGGGAGAAGACCTACCTTGAGAACGGTTGTAACGGGTATAATATGAGTAGTCCGAAATCAACACCTATGGGACCATGGACGGAACAAGATACGCTCCGGTATATATATGATAACTATTTGTTAATTTCTGATGAGTATGGCAAGGTTGTTTTCAAAAATGGAATGTTTGAAACTACTGATGAGAAAAGAACGGGGTGTATGTATTGTGCCTGCGGGGTTCACAAAGAAGCCAAAAATGAGCCTAATAGGTTTCAACGTCTCAAAAGAAAATATCCTAAGTTGCATGAATACTGCATGAAGGATTGGGCTGAAGGAGGACTTGGTTTAGGTAATGTCCTGGATTATATGGGAATCGAATATGGAGATTACATTGATACATTGGAGAATTATGAACAGCTTTCTTTACTGGACAGCCAAATGGAGCTTGATACATATCAATATCCTTTGGATAGAAAGGGAAGCTGTAAATGCTTCAATTTTGAGGATTTTTACAAACCAGTTCGCGTTGATAAAATTATCAGCAACGAGGAGACAGAGGAAGCTAAGAATAATATCATTGTGGCCTCGTAAACCACTAATTTGACTAAACTGAAAGGGAACAGGTGATATGATGAAGGACTTTAGAAAAATGAATCACATATTTGTATTTGAAGGCAGAGACAGAGTTATCCATGTGGAAGGATGCAAAAAACTTGAGGCATTTTCCCATGTAAATAATAACTTTAAGTTTGTCTTTAATACTGAAGATTTTACTGTTTTTACTCCGCTGAGGTCTGAAAACCCGGATAATTGTACCTTTCTATTTGTTATGCAGAACAACGAGACTGTTTTAATTGGAGGCTCTACAAAGATGGATGCCATATCTTATTTTACAGAGAATTATTCTGCATTTGAGGACAACTGCATTCGGATATATGAAATCAAGACTAAAATTAATAAGCAGGGTAAAATAGTATTTGAAAAATAACCGGATATTGTATTTTGACGATGACGAAGGAGGCATAGAATTACTATGGATGAATCAAAGTTAAAAGCATTTTTAATTAACTCAAATGGAGATGATACACATCCTATCATTATTCCTAACGTACCTGAACAAATTGCATCGTTTGTCGTGATGACTAAAAATGCAAATAGTATCCTTATAATTGGTGATGGTGGAGATACCATTCTTACAACAAGTCTGGGGTTTATATTTAATTGCCCTAACCAGACATGGTTGATGGAGAAGCTATATCCTGTGCTTATTCCAATGCAACGTGGTGAAATGGATCCTGTGAAAATTGATATGGATTTCTCAGCATGGCAAGAGGAGACTGGATGCATAATAGATGATGCAATATTAGAGGATATTAAGCTATACATAAAAGAAAATTTTATGGTTGACCTAGTAATTTAATTTTATATTTGCTTAGATTTTAACCATAATAAATTTGGGGAGAATAGCTCTCCTTTTTTTTTATAAAAATACTTGAAATTTCGATTTATCTTTTCATACCATGATAATGCATTAATATTATTCCATTTACGAAGGAGGATTGTATTTGAAGAGGCAGTAACTATCTAAATAGGAAAGGAGGATATATTTCTGTTTATGCCTCGAAGAGGCTTTTGAAAGTGAAAATAATTTACCGATAACGAAGGAGGATTAATTATGTCTAACACAAAAATCAGTTATCTTTACAGGGATGGCGACAATTACAAAAAGCCTAACAGTGTTATTATTTCCGGTGAAATTAGTAAGAACCAGATTGAAGAGATTATTGCTTCTCTGGATGAAGGTTTATATTTTATACCATCACAGGTTGGCTTACCAGAAGTAAGATTTGATAAGCTGACTGAATCTGATCACTGTTGGTTTGAGTTGTTGGAGGAAGGTATTGAGACAACCAATGAAGAACCTACTATACCATTGGAAGCTGATGTTCTCCACAAGAATTTCCTTCTAAAAAAGGAAAATTGGGATGATACCTTTAATGTATCTGACGCTGACGCTAATATCATACAAACTGACAATAGGGAAGGTAGAGGCGCGGATATTAGTAATTTAAAGATTTTTGTTATAATAGATATGTTTCAGGATATAGTAAATGATGTTTGCCTGTTCCTTAAGGATAAAGAAGCTCAGGCTAAATTTAAAGACATTACAGGTGTAACATGGAAAACTTATGAGAAAAACGGCAGTGATAAATACGAATATGAGGACTGGATTGGCACTACTATATACGAGATACCGATTTTTATTCCCGGCCTTGCAGACTTGGAACAGTTTAAAGCAATGTGGAAGGAACTCAGACTTAACCATGCCGACTTAGAAGAACATGACATATTAAAGCTTATGGATCGTCTGGAAAAACAGTTTCTACCTGCAGGTAGGAGAAAAAAGAAGTCTATGAAGAAAAAGGATTTGGTTTTTACAGCTACTTTTAAAGGTTCTGATATAGACGAGGAAGTTGTAAAAGCGGTATTAAAGAATATGGGTGCAAAAGACATTGATTTATCCTATTCTATGCGTATTGAGGACTACATAGAAGAACTTCCTGATAAAGATATCAGTGGATTTTACAACAGTTGCTACGAGTGGATAACACATTGGGGAAGCGGGGGAGGAGATTATTCTACCGAGTCCTGTATTAAGGATTCTTCGGATTCCGATAACCCAAGGCAATTCGCTCAAGCTGCATATGATTCTATTGTAGATTACACAAAATCCGAAATGGAAGCGGTTGCCCTAATTGCAACTATGGTTAATGCAGTTTTGTACGATATGAAGTGTAAAAACTGTGATGGTACAGGTAAAATGACTAGCTACGGTAGCCAGGAACATGGAATTGAGGATACCGAAGCAACTTGCGATTATTGCAACGGGTTAGGGTACATTGAAAAAGTAAGGGGATAGGATAAGATTAGTATGTTTATTTGGAATAGTGGGAGTTTTTAGGCTCCCTCTATTTTTTTACTTATTAAAACTACCATTTTTTTCCATTATTTGCCGTTTCTAGTGATGCCTGAAAGTGGGTTTCGGTCTACAACCTCCTGCATTTGGTCACTGTCCAGGTGGGTGTATATGGTGGTGGTCTGGATACTATCATGACCGAGAAATTCCTGTAAAGCCCTGATATCAACCTTCCCATACTTATACATTAAGGTTGCTGCTGTATGCCTGAGTTTATGAGCAGAGTACTTTTCACTATCAAGTCCAGCTATTTTAAGGTGTTTTTTTACAATCATCTGAACGCTTCTGACACTTATTCGTTTTTTCCATTCACTTAAAAACAGAGCATTTTTATCCTTTACACCATCTACAGGCCGCACCTTCATATAATCTTCTATGGCATCTATACAGGCTTTATTAAGAGGTACTTCACGTTCCTTGTTACCTTTGCCTATAACTTTTATTTTATTGCTCTTTATCTTATTTATACTTATGCCCGCTAATTCGGACACCCTCAGACCGCAATTTAGAAACAAGGTTATAATTGCATAGTCTCTGATCTGATGCTCTCCAGATATCGAACCGAGTAGACCCTGGCTTTCTTCTAAATTTAAGTATATTGGCTTTCTTTCGGTTTTTTTTGGATATTCCAAACCTGCAGCCGGGTTATTATCTATATATTTTTTTATTGTGTAAAGGTACTTATAAAATGACCTTATACAGGCTGTTTTGCGGGTACGTGAAGTAGGGGAGTTACTACGATCCTGTGCTGTATAGGACATAAAGTTTATTAAATCGTTTAAATCTATATCCCTTATAAATGAGGCATCGACATCTTTTATAGGTATTTCCTCCAGGTCGGTCTGTGGTTCTACTAAACCCTTATCAATCTTCATGCGCCTGAAGAATGTCCGCAAGTCGTAATAATACTCATTTACTGTTTTGGGAGACTTATTCTTAATAGCCAGCATGTAATTCATGAACTCTTTTATAATAGCTGGAGCTTCATTATCAAAATCTATCAATGATTACACCTCACGTTTCTTCACAATTAATTCATGTGTTTCAAGTTACCTATGATTTTTTTGGCTTCATCATTTGTAACCCTACCGTCTTTTAATACCTTGCTTGCCAGTGCCAATAACTTATCTTTATTGGCTTGTAGTATATTACGGACTTCAGCCTGTTGTGCATTAATTATTTCTGAATACACCTCATTTTGTTGGTCTGTAGTCAAAGCTACCCATGGTACATTGCTGTACTTAGACATTCCATTATTAACATAGCTCACAACCAGGGTATAGGCATCATTCAAATCAGAGGATGCTCCGGAGTACTTTTTTCTATATTTTACTTCAACACCTATTTGTCCTCCTAAATCTACCCGTATACCCTTAAGGAAATCTTCCTCGTTGATTATGTTTCGTTTTTTTATGATATTGAAGCCTAGACTGCCATTTAAGTCAATGTTGAAGTTTTTCATTAATTCTTCCTTCTGGGCTTTAGATGGCATTTCTATATATGTATAATCATCATTGAATTCATACATTTGGATAATGAAGTGGCCAGCTTCATGCACAGCTATCAATTCCATTTGTTCTTGGGTTAAATCCAAAGCTGGTGCATTAGCTTCCTTATATGTATTATCATGATTAGCTTTGTTGGCAAACACCATCACCAGAAGGATTATGGATGTAGCTATTATTAGTGATGATAGGATACTTATGCATAAATTTAACCTTTTTAAAGCTGTTTTTTTAGGGTATGCCGGGAGTGTTAAGCTGTATCTGTATAGCAGCTTTTCAAAAAACTTTTTGGATGATTTTACATTTAGAAAACAGAATATTGATACTATGAGCAATATAATGATACCCATGTCAGTAATTACTTGTGTGAGCATTTTTTTGATGGCTACTGGATCAATTACAAGAGATATCGTATAGAAATATGCTTGCGTGTGTTTAATAAGAATTGCTAATACAAATGCCGGTGGTACCATAAGTAGTATGACTAGGGATAGGAATGTCAAATTTTCATCTAAGTATTTTATGTATCTTTTCATTTTAACCTCCATTCCGCCGCTACCGCTGCGGCACAAATAGTTATGAAAATGGTGTGCGGTTTCCACCACTTTGGTATATATAAGTTGGGGAGAAGATATACTACAAAGCACGGTGGGGTGAGTCGTAAATTGCTCTTCTCAGCTTAAATCAGTATTTTAACCAGTGTAAGAATCGCCTTTCAAGCACAAATGAGTGGCTCTATAAGACCGAAAGCTAATCATTGCTTTAGCTTCTCGTTAAATGTGTGGTGATTCAGTCCCTGTCTTCCTCCTCAACCATTAATTTCGAAGGAGGTTGTACCATGAAAGTTGTTTACCCTATCTGTTGCGGCGTCGATGTGCATAAGACTTTTTTCGTCGCCACACTTATCACTTCAAAGGGAATCACCCCGCATTATTCAAAGAGGAGATTCTCTACTTTTAACAATTCCATCCTGAAGTTCAAACAGTGGTTAATTGACAACAACTGCTTTGACATTTGTATGGAATCAACCGGAAAATATTGGATCCCTATCTCTAATCTTTTGGAAGATACCATCCGTATCACTGTCGCCAACCCTAAATGGGTGAAGGCTGTAAAAGGAAACAAGGATGATGTCAAGGATTCCAAATGGATCGGAGACCTTTTCCGTTTGGGTTTGGTCCCCGGGAGTTATATTCCCAGTAAACCCATTCGTATTCTCCGTGAATACACCCGATATCGTTTCAAACTTGTGTCCTGCAAAAGCAGTGAAAAGAACCGTTTTCAAAATGCTTTCACTGTTTGCAATGTAGCCCTTGATGCTGTCGTCTCCGACATGTTTGGCAAATCTGCCTCTTCCATCACGGACTACTTGGTTTCCTCTGATTCTTTTGATCCAGTGCACTGCACGTCACTTCTCCAAAAATCCTTAAAGAAAAAAGCAGATACCGTGATTGAATCCATTGAAGGATATCAGATGACTCTAGAACAAAAGGAACGCATAGTTATGATCCGCTCGCATCTGGATTTCGTCCAACAGTCCATTGCCAAGCTGGATGAAAAGTTGGACAAGATGGTTACTCCTTATGAAAGCGCCATTACTCTCCTCCGTACCATTCCCGGAGTTGACAGAACTTCTGCTATTACCATCATCTCCGAGATTGGCACAGATGTATCTCAGTTTGCCGACTCCAAGCGTTTATGTTGTTGGGCGGGCTTGACCCCTGGCAACAACGAATCTGCCGGTAAGAAGAAATCTGTCCGAATTACACGTGCCGGTGTCTACCTCAAACCTGCATTGGTGCAAGTCGCCCATGCAGCCGTGAAGTCGGATAAGACTCCTTACTACAAAATCAAATACGAACGCATTAGCAAAAGGAGGGGCAAAAAAAGAGCCATTATTGCTATCGCAAGGATGATACTCACCGCTATTTACAATATGTTCGATTCTGGCGAAGAGTGGAACCCTAGCGATTTGTATAAAATTGATATGCCGCAGGAAATGTTAGAAAAACAGAAGGAGAAAGCAATTAAACAGGCTGTAAAACTCCTTGTTTCAAATGGTATAATAAAGGCTAACGACATTTCTGTGGCTTAAATAAATAGCTATTAAATTTTCAAAGGACAATAGTACCTTTATTTAAGTATGCTTTTCTTAAGTGACTCCGAAGAGCCTACGAAGTATTTTTCAAGCTACCTCACCGTCTGCCCTAACTTTCACAAAAATATTTTTTTGTGCAATTAGAGGGCTCAAAAATAATAGCTGCTTTTTCTGCAGCACCCTTCTTACTTGTGTTTCACTTCCCTTTAATTATATTATATAAAGGTAGATTTTGCAATATATATCCTAACTGAACACAAGGCAAAATCATGAACAACATCTCTATTTAAAAAATCATACAATTTTTTTAAAATACACCGTTGCAGTGTAATATTTGACATGACTCATTAAAATGAAGTGCATCCCGGCATTGAATAGAACTGTAACATGATGCTTCCGGGATTTTCCTGGGTTTTTGTAAAAATATTGGAACACGCCAAAACCAGCCAGTCCTTTTCAGGATATGGCTCGTTCTTTTAATGTTCTACATTTTAACCGTTGCTCAGGATATTATCTATCATAACCTTTTCGAGAAAGCTGTTATTAACGGCAGCCTTATAACGCTTGGCATTATATGAATAGGGTCTAATGTCTTTCGCTTTGTCCATCTGTGTGTCTATTTTTAGAATATTCAACGCCATTTTCCTCAATAATGCTGCGTTCTCGGGCTCATTCTCCTTACGGATGCGGCTCGCATCCTCTTTAAATGTCACGTCCAGGGTCCAATGGCAGGATTCAATCCCCCAGTGCTGTCTGACTGTGTTCGAAAACTCCGTGATGCCATTTATGCTTGCTATAAAATACCGTGTATCCGTCGTTTTCACATTCCCTCTGGTGCATCGGCTAATCACCATCCCTATCGATTTAAGACCCGCCCAGTCCTTCCTTGGCTCCAGCCATGAAATGTCTGTTGTAAGGTAATATTCGCGTACTTCCATTCTCCCGTGACCTTTCTCAACAGTACGCATAGATTGGTACTCCATGTCTTTAAACTGCACCTCCAGAGCGTACTGGAAGTATCTTTCAACCTCATCATGGAGTGTCTCGTGATTCTTTTTCAATGCCAGGACATAATCGGCTTCCTTTTCTTTATATATCTTTTCGGCTATCTTCTTTTGGGTCCCCATGGCATCGATAGATATGATATTCCCTTTGATGTAAAGGAGGTCCAGAAGTTCAGGTATTGCTGTTATTTCATTGCTCTTCTCGTCTGTCTTCACCTGCCCCAGGAAAAGGAATTCTTTTGCATTATCTATCTATTATTTTTACCCGGCCTATTTTGCCATCTACTAACCTAACCTTAATCCCATGTGGGTGCACGGGGGAATTGGTTAGAATATCTTTTACTATTCCTTCGGTGAGTTCACCGTTCTTCTGATCCTTCTTTAACACTATGGAAACTTTTAAACCAGGCTTTATATTTTCTCTAACTGTACCATCCATTTTATCAACCTCATCAAATTAATTTGCATTACTGTTGTATATAATCCCTCCTGCTACCGGTCTTGATGGAGGGTTATTATAGCTTCCCTTATAAAGAATATCACTAGGCGTACATTCCAGTACTTCGCATAATGATATAAGCATCTTTGTGTCTATATGAACAGGCAACTTTTCAATAAGTTTATCGGCCATTATTTCATTAATTCTTACGAGCTTACTTTTATTTAACAGTTCCGATAACTGCTTCCCGTTCCATAAACCCTTCTTAGCCATTACATATTTAAGTTTCCATTCAAACATACTGGGTACCTCTTTTAATATTTTACACTAAGGTTCTAAAACGTAACAGTTTTTGTATATATTCTGGGCTTCTTTTTTATTTCAGCTTCATACCCAAGCTTTTCACTTACTAAGTAAAGCGGCCTTCCCTTAGCTTCATCATAAATTTTTCCTATATATTCCCCTATTATTCCCAAGATAATAAGAATAATTCCGTTGAATAGAAGGTTCAGTGTTACAATTGAGGTCCATCCCGGTACCGTTTTACTTGTAAAGAGCTTTATATATAGTGCATATATAAGATATATAAAGCTTGTAAAGGAAATCAGAAATCCGATTATTGTGGCTATTTTAAGAGGTTTATAAGAAAAAGATGTAATTGCATCTGCAGCAAGCTTTAGCATTTTCATTAAAGGATACTTTGTCTGCCCAGCATGCCTTTCTTCCCTTTCATATTCTATACTGGTCTGCTTGTAACCTACCCAACTAACCAATCCCCTGATGTATCTATTCCTTTCCGGAATTCTTTTGAGAGCTGCGCACACCTTTCTATCCATCAATCTAAAATCACCGGTATCCATAGGTATGTCAATACTTGTTAAGCGGTTGAGGATTCTATAAAACATTTTGGCAGTTGCTCTTTTAAAAAATGTTTCTCCCTTCCGGGTAATCCTTTTCGCATATACTACCTCGTAACCCTCTTCCCATTTTTTGATCATCTTTATGATTACTGCAGGTGGATCCTGCAGGTCAGCATCAATAATTATTGTAGCGTCTCCACGCGCATGCTCGATGCCTGCAGTGATGGCTATCTGGTGCCCGAAGTTTCTTGAAAGGCTTATAACCTTTATTTTACTGTCAGTTGTACTTAATTCCTTCAGGATATATAAGGTTTTATCCCTGGAGCCATCATTCACAAATATTATTTCATATTCCATACCGGTGCTGTCCATTGTTTGCTTTAGCTGCCTGTAGGTTTCCAATATTACCTGCTCTTCGTTATATACCGGTACCACTATTGAATATATAGGACTCCCCTTCATGAACTATCCCCTTTCTGCTATAAAGAGTGTACCATTTGCCGGCACACTCTTATATTGATTTACTGTATCTATACTATTATTGCTTTATCCGCAAGGCTGGTTGTCAGATGATTAACTGTTATGATGGAAGACATTCTATAAACCGAAAATCTGCGTCTGAAAAATTTACACAGATTTTTTACACAATTCACCCAAAATCCCATTAGATTTTATGATGAATTTTTGAATTCGCACTCAAATTGTACCATTTTCCACAGCGCCTTTCAATCAAAATCCTGAAAT
>JAOAEJ010000027.1 GCA_026416815.1 Clostridia bacterium
CCTTAGTACGAGAGGACCGGGATGGACGAACCTCTGGTGCACCAGTTGTCATACCAATGGCACAGCTGGGTAGCCAAGTTCGGCAGGGATAAACGCTGAAGGCATCTAAGCGTGAAACCCACCCCAAGATGAGATATCCCATCCGGAAACGGAGTAAGACCCCATGTAGACTACATGGTTGATAGGCCAGAAGTGTAAGTGCAGTAATGCATTCAGCTGACTGGTACTAATCGGTCGAGGGCTTGATCAAAAAGGTAAGTGACAATGGCACGGATGAAAGATGAAGGATGAGAGATGAGGGATAAGACCCGAAGCTGCCGTCACCATCGGAGTCCACGCCAAAGGCACTGACAGGTAAACTATATAGAGTAGGTCTTGATCCTAGATTAGTGAAATGTCTTCCCACAAAAATCTGATACATTGTATGGTTTTGAAGGTGCATGACACACCGTAAGGTGTGCAGTATGAGGTACGGAGTAAAGGATAACTATCCCTCATCTCTCATCCCTCATCATTCATCATTCATCCAAGTCAATAATTTTCTGGTGGTCATTACGAGAAGGTCACACCCGTTCCCATACCGAACACGGCAGTTAAGCTTCTCAGTGCCGATGATACTTGGACGGAAACGTCCCGGGAAAGTAGGTCTCCGCCAGATTTATATTCCTCAATAGCTCAGTCGGTAGAGCATGCGGCTGTTAACCGCAGGGTCGTAGGTTCAAGTCCTACTTGAGGAGCCAAAAAGGGAAAGACATTTATGTCTTTTCCCTTTTGCTGTTTGCAGCAAATTTTCATCCATTATAAAAAGGAAACCCTGAATTAAATACTTTGGTGTATTTCATTCAGGGTTATTAATATATTGTTCTTAATTCAGTTGTTTTATATTGATCCGCCAATAGCTCTGCTATTATTTGACCGGATCAATCATGTAGGCCTTGATGTTGTCAAAAGTCGCGGCAGTAGAGTAAGACCTAAGTCCTACAGAGCCAACAGTATAAGTAGAATCACTGGCACTAATCAGTGGTGTAGACATATTATTCATAAAGACCTTCATTTGGTTTTTATCTGCAACAACCTTTACGTGGTAGCTGGTATTGGGATTAACTGTTACTGAAGCTTGAGAGACCAACACACAGGAATTGCCATCAAACCGGCACAGCTTAATCTTATCTTGGTAAGCGTCAATAAATACACCATATCCATACAATGTATCGGTACCCTGCCAGATATTGCTTGCGCGGAAGAGCATTCCTGCATCGGAATAGCTTGTACCGTTGGAGATGCTGATATCTCCTTCCAGTATCAGATCAACGAACTTAGTGTCATATGCGATAGATTTATCACCTAACCCTGATGTTACTGAATACTGACCATTGCTAACAGACCAGTTACCTCCACAGCTTACCCATTTAGAGGTGCCTGCGCTGAAATCGTCTGAAAAATCTGCACTCTGTGGAAGACTGTTTATGCTAAGATTATCAAAATGGGCATGGGTACGGTAAGTTCTAAAACCAAAGCTTCCACCGCTATATTTAGAGTCATAAACCTTGAGTTTAGGTGTAGTCATATCGGTTACATAAACGTAAATGTTTGAGCCGACAGCTTCTACTTTCATATGGTATGTTGTATTGGCACTAATCGGCATGGATACCTGTCCCAGGGAGTGTGCATTGTTATTTTCAAACTTCCATACCGATACGAGATCTCTCTCGGCATCAATAGCAGCCTGATAGCCGTCAAAGGAATCCGGCCCTAAAGAAGAGATATTTCCGACCCTGAAAATGGTTCCTGCACTTGAGTAGGAAGAATCATTTGAGATAGAAATATCGTATTCCAGAGAAAAATTGCTATAGGATCTGTTATCAGCAATAGACTTAACACCTTCCATACTTCCTGAGTCTCCAACACTATATTGGCCGGGTATAGCATGAACAATCCAATTTCCACCAAAAGTACTCCAGCCCAGCGCGTTTCCGTCATTAAAATCATCCGAGAAAAGGCCTGGCGCAGCTAACGTAGTTACAGATAGCGGAGTACTGGCACTGCTTTCTACAGAATTGGTGTTAAATCCTTTTACTGTATAACTGTATGAGGTAGATGCAGCCAGCTTGGAGTCGGTAAAGGTTAATGTATTGGCATCTGAAATTCCGATCTTAATGCCGTCCCTGTAAATATTATAGCCTACAGAACCTGTAGATCCTGTCCAGTTAATAGTAGTAGAGTAAAAGGTAGTGTTAGAAGAACTTAAGCCTGTAGGAGCAGCAGGGACCGCTGAGGTATAATCCAAAAATCTCAGGCCGTCAAGATACATAGTATACCCATTAGGCTGCTGTCCATTAAATTTATTCTTTCGGATAGAGATTTCACAGTAATTGATTTTGCTTAAATCCGGTCTGCCAATTTCTTTTTTCCTCCACGACACGCTATCTCCACTGATGGGAATGTCAAAATAAATCCAGCCGGTACTATTGAAATAATTTAGGTTTCCGGACCGGGGGATAAATGAGATTTTGTTTCCTGCATCGTTACAAAGGCTGACCACTGGGTTTGCCCCTATAAAGTCATCCAGGCTGATTGTACTTGTATCGATTTTTGCGTAGAACACAAGATGTTCCTTATCTGTTAAATTCCAATTTGCATCTTTGGATTTGGGATATTGTATATTTGCTGGCTTGTCACTGCATTTTATGTTGTATTTGAGGGAATTGCTACCGGAAATAACGTTGGTGGTTTCATTTGATACAGTCATGGAATATCCGTAGTCATTTACAAACCAACTGCTCCAGTTTTCTGCCTGGGCTCCTTCCGTTCCGTATTCATCATTTACGGGTGAGGCATTTACTGAAGGTTGGGCCAGCAGTTCAGGGTATACTACATTGTAATTAATTAAGGAGCCATCAAAGAAATGGTAGTCAAACACATACTGCCACCAATTATTAAGGATTCCATCATGAGTACCGGGGTTTTTAGGTAAGTGCCCGTACCAGAAATGAGAAAACGCCCGTTCATCTCTTTCAAGCTTAGGTGGGCTTTTTGTATAATCATACCATGCGCCAAAATCAGAGGAGTTCATAATCCTGTGTTTTCCTGTAAAGTTGGGGTAGGTATACCAGTCATCAGCATAGCAGTCTACTTCGTATTCATTACCGTCCAAGCCGCCATAATCATAATTACCGCTTGAGTTTGGAGCATTATGAATGGTTCCGACGTTTGCTCTTCCTGGAATGGCTAAAGCAGCAATGTCTGTCCAACTGCCATTAGAATTCAATTCCGGATAGCCGTAGTTGACTGTTCCTGTGGTGAGGAAAAGCTCAAAGTCATCAATATTGCGGTCAATGGAAGTGAAATTATCTCTCGGATAATTGGTATTGTCTACGTACAACTTCACTGCATTGCGGTCAGGCCAGTTTCTACTTATATGAAGACCATTATCATAAACTTTGGAAAATGCACATTCTACTGAATGCCCAACGATATGAAATAGCCCCTGCCCCATATCGCAGTATGTAGAAAAACTAAAGAGGTAGAAATTTTTACAATTTGGGATAGTAACGAGGGCACCATTTGAATAGAAAGGAGTAGACCCGATCACTGTAGTTTCAGCGAGGGACGCGGACTCATTAGGGGCGAAGAAGAAAACCATATCCATTTGCCCTGAGTTTACTAAGTTAGCGAGCCCCTGATCCTGAACTATCTGAGTGTAATTAGCAGGTCCACCTAACTTGGTTCCTCCATTCATCCATGCTTCATACGTAGAAGGTGTGTATTTTGTACCTGAGCTGACCGGTGGAAAATCATTTACCCTTCTAATGGTAAGATCCAGATTCACTGTTCCTCCGCTAAGTTTTTTAATGTCTTCCTTGAAAACGTTTACAGCATCATCTGGCATACCCCAGTAAGGAGATTGTGTATGATACTTTTCATGGCACCTTTTGCCATCGGTCATAATGGGATCATAGATAAGAACTAATGCCTTATAATCGGTTTTCGCCAATACGACATCAATGGATTGGCTCTGTCCAGAGAGATTTCCTGCTGCATCGTAAGCTTGGACAGTATAGATATAGTGCGTATCCACGGTTAAATTAGTGTCTCTAAAGGATGGAGTTGAGGAAGTGCCCACATTTACTCCGCCTCTTTTGATATTATAGCCGGTAACCCCTACATTATCTGTAGATGGCTGCCATGAAAGTTTGACAGTTCCTTTAATATCTGTAGTAGAGGATACTGCTAATCCCTGTGGAACCGAGGGAGCCTGGGTATCTGTTGGGGAGTATAGTTGCCAGAGTGCGGGTGCTGACGGGGGTTCCCATCCTACTAAAGAAGTATGGCTTTGGATGCATTTGTAATCTTGCTGATTATACGAGGCTATGGTATTGATAGTGTAATAAGTGTTGGGAGTCCACTGAGGTGCAAGGGCCAGGGATATAAAACCTGTGTTTAAACTGCAGAGAAAAGTAAATATTAAGAACAAAATCAGACACTTTTTTATCTTTTTATTCATTTTTATATTCCTCCATTATTTTTATTTTGGTAATTGTTATCTAGTTATCCTTACTTGTAAAAAAATAAAAATAATGTTTTCAAAGGCTGTTTTGTATACTTGATGTATTAGAGGGGAATAGGTGTTGTAGATAAGGGATAAAAATTTGAATAGATCGATTGAAAAATATTTTGTAAAAGAAATGAGAATAAGATACTAAGTGCCCCTCAAACTTAAAATATCAATATGTTTACGGGCCGGACATAAGAAATACCATTTCAATGACACCTCCTTTAGTCAGCAACTAGATTGATCTTGCATGAATAGATAAAAAGAATTAAAGTTATAATTTTATAGCTTATACATAATATTACAATACTGTATGTAATAAATCTAGATGACTAAAGGAACGACTTAGGTCATAAAAAATATGACCAAAAAAGTTACTTTTGGCTATTGTGTTTTTCTAAAATGTATGCTTATGATAAGGAATTTGTTATTGGCAAACATGATTTAGGTTTTCAATAGGGGGATGAATAAAAAATACATCAATAATATAATAAAATGAAATTCCATTGTGAAAAATAGTACAAATGAATAAATGAATATAATATATGAAAGACGCTTTAGCGGAATTAAACATATTATTCCGAAGGAAGTATGATAGCAAAATAGAGTTAGCTTTGGTAGTTAGTAAAAATAGTTGTATTGAAACCCGCTTAAACAAGGAGATATAAAGAAATAAAAAAGAAACATAAAAGTGTTGACAGATAAAAAAAAGTGTGGTAGGATATAAAAGTCGCTCTGATGGAGCGGCTAAAGAGTAAATGGACTTTGAAAAGTAAACAGTGTAAATAGTGAAAAGGAACTCGAAAATAAATTTGAGTAACTTGCGAACTTTATAAAAGTCAGTAAGTAAAACTAGAGCTAACAAATTTTCTATATAAATTTTAATTTAATTAGAG
>JAOAEJ010000034.1 GCA_026416815.1 Clostridia bacterium
CTTTTTATAAGTTGCAGGTTAATGTTGATTCCCATTTTATCTTTCCTCTTTTGTTATAATGCTTAATCAACATATATATCGTTATTTAACCTGTTTTCTTTATCCTATTTTTGTTTTGCCACGGTTTATTGAGCAATTACACTCCATGTGTCCCAATCCACCAATCGCGCAAGTCTGGTCTGTTTTACTTTTGTACCATTTACATAAATGCTTACTGTCTTAAAATTATCTGTAGCATTGGCAAATCTAAGAGCTACATCATAGTTATCGCTTTCAGGCACATTAACAGTAAATGACGTTGCAGCTCCTGCATTCCAGTACCCGTCAACAAATCCTGCTCCCGAATAACCAGTATGGTTGGCCCCTACAGAAGCACCTCCTGAGAGTACTGCGTTCTCTGCTTCATATACCTCTGGCCTGGATTCTTTTACCACAATATTATCTAGGTTGATATTACCGCCATCTCCGGAATCAAACTTGAACATAACCGTATTGATTCCTTGATTCAGTGCAAGCTTATCTGTCTTATAACCCCAGGTATCCCAGTTTGTAAGGTTATGGAGTGTAGTATTTCTCGTTTTAACGCCATTTATATATATACTTACAGTCTTTGAACTCTCTGTGGCATTTGCATATCTCAATGTAGTATCGTAATAACCTGACTTTGCTGCTTTAAATGTGAAAGCTGTGGAAGCTCCGCTATTCCAGTAGCCGTCTACAAAACCGGTTCCTGAGAAATTGCTGTGGTCATCGTTGACTTTTGCTCCGCTGGAAAGGGCTGCGCTTTCTGCCTCGTATATCACAGCCTTATTCGACGCACTTTCAGGTGTATATTCCTGTACAGTATCTAAAAGGTAGTAAGTTAAACCGCCAATTGCATATATCTTTCCATTAATCACTGCCGAGCCAAGCCTTACTCTGGAAATCGGTGTAGAATCCTTAAATACAGACCACTTATCAATTTCAGGGTCATACTCCAGGACTTCCTTATTAGAAGGCCACATTGTCTGACCGTCTCCTCCGCCAACCGTATATATTTTACCGTTAATTACCCCGGAGCCGAAGCCACACATCTTAAATGGCATGTTCGCTCTAGGCATCCACATGTTGGTGGTAGGATCATATTGCTCTACTGTATCAAGATATTCAAAAAGCCAGCCACTTTGCTTATAACCGCCAAAAGCATATATCTTTCCTTTGATTTCCAAAGTTCCTAAACAATCCCTTGGAACTGACATACTACTCTTCGTAGTCCATCTATCGGTTGCCGGATCATACTCCTCTACGGTGCTTATGCATTCAACTTTACCGTTGATACTGGTAGCGCCACCGAAAACATATATCTTTCCATTTGCAGCTGCTACAGACATCTGGCTTCTTTTGGTAGGCATATCGGCTTTTCTTGTCCATCTGCCGCTTGCCGGATCATATTCTTCTACTATGTTGAGGAAGCGTTCAGTTTCAAAATTAGGACCTTCCCCGCCAAAAACATAGATTTTCCCATTAAAGTTCACTGCCTGGAAATATGTCCTTGGGGAAGTCATTCTGGCTTTGTCTGTCCATGTATCAGCCACAGGGTCATACTCCAATATAGAATCGGTTAAATCATTGTAGCTTATATTTCCTCCCATAACCAGCACTTTATCGTTTAATGCCACAGTAGCATGCCCATATAATGGCTGAGGTATGTTTTTCTTGATTGCCCACTTACCTTCTCCGATTGAGGGGTAAAGTCTTGCCGTAGGAATAACACTCTTTTCCTCTCCAGGCCTTGACCAATAAAGCTTTGCAGAGGCGTTAGTGCCTGAATTTTTAAAATATTCCATCTGTATGTAGTATTTGTAGCCTGCTTTTAAATATATAGAACCGTTGTATTCTATAGGGTCTTGGTCAATCAATTTATCTATCAGCAATTTGCCGTTTACCCATAGCCTTACCCCACCGTCAACAAATGTATGGAAGGTGTATGTATCGGAATACAACGGAGCTACCTTGCCAGTCCATACTACCGAAAACTTTTCATTTCCTATTGAAGATTCCGGTGAGCTTGCGCCCCAGTCAAAATTAACAGTTTTATCGGTTCTTACCAGCTTAGGGTCCTGCGCAGCTGTATCGGCGCAATATTTCCCTGACAGCCCGGTACCGTCATCGGCCATAGGAATATTTGTTTTGAGGATTGCTTTACTACAGCCTATAGTACCGCCTGCCCCAACAGCTATTATTCTGTATATGCGGGTTGAGTTTGAGGGCAGTATATCTGTAAAGCTTGACCCGGTAATCACGCCAGTGAGTACACCATCAATTTCTATCTGATAGCCTGCTGCTCCCGAAACCGATTCCCATGTTAAAGTTACAGTATTATTGTCCAAATAGCTTTTTACGCCCATTTCAATTGTAGACTGAAGAGCTGCATAGGCATCTACCATTCCGCTGTCACTTACTTTTCCTACCAGAAAATCGGAAAAAGCAGCACTCTTTTTAATCCTGTCCTTTATTTGCAAATAGTCCAAATTGGGGTTATAGCTTTTTAACAGAGCTGCGATACCCGTTACATGGGGAGCGGCCATAGAAGTACCGCTGTAATAGTCATATTGATTATCAGGAAGCGTACTTAATATATCAACTCCAGGAGCTGCTACATCCACATCGTCCCCGAAATTGGAGAAAGTTGCTATTCTACCGGTGTTATCGATGGCTGCTACCGATAAAATATTCGGCACTTTATAACCTACAGGATATTGAGGTACTATACCGAGATGGTGGGAGTCATTTCCGGCAGAACATACGAATAAAATCCCCGAATCTCTGATGGATATTTCCAAAGCCTGGCTATAGCCAAAGCCTCCCCAACTGCAGTTAACAATTTTTACTCCCATTTTCTTTGCATATGCTATAGCTTCTATTGCATCGGAAGTCTCCCCGCCAAAACGTCCGAGAAATTTAAGGGACATTACCTTTACGTTAGGTGCAACTCCAACCACGCCTATATTGTTTTTGCTTGCTGCTATTGTACCTGCAACATGGGTGCCGTGATTATCATACGATTCATAATCCGTATCATAAACAGTACCATCGTCGTGGTAGAAATCCCACCCGTGTACATCATCAACAAATCCGTTTCCATCGTCGTCGATACCATTTCCAGCAGTTTCCCCTGGATTTACATATATGTTATCCTTTAAATCGGGGTGGTTGGTATCAATCCCTGTATCAATGATACCTATTACCAAATCATTTCTTCCGTCGGACATTTCCCACGCCTTTAGAGCATTTATATCAACGCCCCTGCTGCCTGACTGGCCCTCAATAGCCTGTCCGTCGTTTTTTAATCCCCACAGTTGGGGGAATAGTACATCTGAAGGTACCGATGAAGCATATAATTTATAGTTCGGCTCGGCAAATTCAACTTCTGGATATTGCCTTAGTTCTTTAATTACTTCATTAATATCTCTATCGCCAACGTTAACCGTTTCAATACCCGATAGCTTCTTTTTGTCAATAAATTTGAGTGAAGAAAGTACTTTATTATCTTTGTTTTTAGCCAGGTTTTTTACTGATGCTGAATTATTTTTATCTTTAAATTTTACAATAATCTCTTTTATGGGTTCTTTACTGTCCTGTTTTTTGGTATCTTTACTCTGGGTTGCAAATGAAGGTATGCTTTGTGGTAAAAATATAGCTAAAATAAACATTACTAAAATAGATTTTGACAAGAGTTTTCTTATGCTTCTCACTAAAATACACTCCTTTGTAAATGATAATATTGGACTAGATATTCATTTAGAATTTAATACTTATTAGAGTTAAGCGATTAACATGTTAAAGCACCCCCTTTTGCACTAGTCATCAGTTAATTTGATAAGGCAGGAAATACTTACATACTATGTGCCGGCTAGATATCCACTCCTTTCATAAAGATTCAGACAAATGGTTACGGAATATTGAAGAATGTCCATGGTAGGAGACTGTGGATGTGCTTATTATCAAATTATTTTAAAATAATTGTATTATTAAATAATATTTGGTTATTAATGGAATGAATGTATTCTAACACAATATGCCAAATAAAACAACATTTCTTCATATATTCATTAACATTTTTACCAAATTTCTATGCTGAGGATTTTATTGATAAGACGATTTTGCTGGATAAAGTATTTTTTCTTGCATGGATTTTTATTTCATAAGAAAAGTATTCCAGAAATTACATGGCATATCTCAATAGATGTAGGAAAAAATACAAAAGTATAATTTAATTTAGGAGGAAAAACAATGAGACAACTTACTGCAACTGAAATTATTTCACTGAGTAAGCTTCTTCAAATGGAAACTAATGGTTTGGCAGTGGCAAAGGCTGGGGTAAATATAGTTAATGACGAGCAATTAAAGGCATTGACACAGTCCGGTATAATTGCTACTGAAGCTAGGATAAGAGGTTTACAGCAGTTTATTAGCGAAAACAATATTGTTACTACAACAGGGGAGGTACAATAAATATGGCGTCAATTTTAGGTAATATGTTTGGTGCTACAACAGATAAGTCAGCAGATGAAACGCTGGCATTCAATTCGATGGTAGGTGCAGCTGGACTGGCTACTGCATACCTGGCAGCAACTCTTGAAGCAACAACACCTGAAGTAAGAAGGCTATTTGGAGAATATGTAACCCAAAGTGTTATAGGACACGAAGCAGTCACTGAGCTTTGCATAAAAAGAGGTTGGGTAAAACCATATGAAGCACCTGTAAAACAGCTGCAAACTTCATATCAGAGTTCACAAACAGTATTAGGTACTGGTGCTCAACAGTAATTATATAAGGATAATGACATAATAAATTAAAAATACTAGTCGCAGATAAAATGTGGCTAGTATTTTTTGTTTTAAAAACAGTTGTAAAAATATGCGAACAAGTGTTTGCAATTCCTGTACTATTTGATATAATATTATACAGTTTCTATTGTGAAATATGGTAAAAATTATAATATCATGGTGAAGCCTTTTGTTTTGCCATTTAGAAATAGGTGTATGACAATGATAAGAGATAATATTTTTATCAAAGGTGCTAGAGAGCATAACTTAAAAAATATTGATGTAGAAATACCAAGGGATAAGTTTGTGGTAATAACAGGACTTAGTGGCTCGGGTAAATCATCCCTTGCTTTTGATACCATCTATGCCGAGGGGCAAAGAAGGTATGTGGAGTCACTTTCAGCCTATGCAAGGCAGTTTCTTGGGCAAATGGAGAAGCCTGATGTAGACTATATTGATGGGCTGTCACCGGCTATATCCATCGACCAGAAAACGACAAGCAGAAATCCCAGATCTACCGTGGGTACAGTTACTGAAATACACGATTATTTAAGGCTGTTATATGCAAGAATCGGTATACCTCACTGTCATGTATGCGGTAAGGAAATATCCCAGCAGACTGTAGATCAGATGGTGGATCAGATTTTAGCTCTGGAGGAAGGGACGAGGATACAACTTCTGGCTCCGGTAGTAAGGGGGAGAAAGGGCGAATATCACAAACTCATTGAGGACGCAAAGAAGGGCGGATATGTAAGGCTTAGAATAGACGGTGAGGTAGTAGATATAAATGACCCTATAAGCCTTGATAAAAACAAAAAACATAATATAGAGATTGTGGTGGACAGGCTTGTAATAAGGCCGGATATACAAAAGAGACTTTCCGATTCGCTGGAGACAGTACTGCATTTGAGCACAGGTTTAGCCATAATAGATATTGTAGGGAAAGAGGAGATTCTGTTCAGCCAGAACTTTGCATGCAGCGACTGCGGTGTGAGTATTGAAGAGCTTACCCCCAGAATGTTCTCATTTAATAACCCCTTCGGCGCATGTCCTAGTTGTACGGGACTAGGTACTTTATTGAAGGTGGACCCGGATCTTGTTATACCTGACCGCTCAAAGTCCCTTGCAACAGGTGCTATAACGGTAAACGGGTGGAATATAGAAAGCCAGGATGCGTACAGTAGGATGTTCTTTGACGGACTTGGTAAGCACTATAAATTTAAGCTGGATACTCCTATAAGCAAGCTTCCTCCTCATATATTAGACATCGTACTGTATGGTACAAAAGGTGAGAAGATAAAGATGAGCTATGAAAGGGAGTATGGAAGCGGTTCATACATGGCCGCTTTTGACGGAGTAATAAACATCATCGAAAGACGCTATAGAGAAACCCAATCGGACGGTATGAAGCAATACTACGAGCAGTTTATGAGCAGCAACCCCTGCCCGGAATGTAAAGGAGCAAGGCTGAAAAAAGAAAGTCTTGCGGTAAAGGTCGGCGGGAAGAACATACACGAAATAAATGCTATGGCAGTTGGCGATACAAAAGCTTTTTTTGACAATGTAGAACTGAGCGAACGCCAAAAAATGATTGCACATCAAATATTGAAGGAGATACATGCACGACTTGGATTTTTGATTGATGTAGGCCTTGATTATCTTACTCTGGCACGTTCGGCGGGAACTCTTTCGGGAGGAGAGGCGCAGAGAATCAGGCTTGCAACCCAGATAGGCTCTGGGCTTATGGGAGTTTTATACATCCTGGATGAACCTAGCATAGGGCTTCATCAGAGGGATAATGACAGGCTGCTAAACACTCTAAGAAGGCTGAGGAATCTCGGCAATACATTGATAGTTGTTGAACATGACGAGGATACCATGTATGCTGCAGACCATATAATAGATATGGGACCTGGGGCTGGAATGCATGGAGGAATTGTAGTTGCCGCCGGGGATTTGGATACAATAAAGCAATGTGAGGAGTCTCTGACGGGGCAGTATTTAAGCGGAAGGAAGAAAATAGAAATCCCTTCCGAAAGACGCAAGCCTAACGGAAAATGGGTTGAGGTAGTAGGGGCAAGGGAAAATAATCTTAAAAATATAAATGTAAAGTTTCCATTAGGGGTATTAACTTCAGTTACAGGTGTATCAGGTTCGGGTAAAAGTACCCTCATTAACGAAATACTGCATAAGCGTCTTTCCTACGAGCTTAATAGAGCAAAAGCTCGTGCAGGAGAGCATGATTATATAAACGGAATTGAACACCTTGACAAAGTAATAGATATAGATCAATCACCCATTGGAAGGACCCCTAGGTCAAATCCTGCTACGTATACCGGTGTATTTGACATTATAAGAGAAGTATTTGCCGAAACTACTGAAGCTAAGATGAAAGGGTATAAAGCAGGCCGTTTCAGCTTCAATGTCAAAGGTGGACGGTGTGAAGCTTGCAGCGGTGATGGAATAATTAAAATAGAAATGCACTTCTTGCCCGACGTATATGTACCCTGTGAAGTATGTAAGGGTAAGAGGTACAACAGGGAAACTATGGAGGTAAAGTATAAAGGAAAGAGTATTTCCGATGTGCTTGACATGACTGTTGAAGACGCATTGGAGTTCTTTAAAAATATACCGCGTATACAGAAGAAACTCCAGACTCTATATGATGTAGGTTTGGGTTATATAAAGGTAGGACAGCCTTCAACGACACTTTCAGGTGGGGAAGCGCAAAGGGTGAAGCTGGCGACCGAGCTTTCCAAAAGAAGCACCGGAAGCACTATGTATATATTGGACGAACCAACTACCGGGCTTCATATAGCAGATGTACACAGGCTGATAGATATACTCCAAAGACTAGTGGATTCAGGAAATACCGTAGTGGTGATAGAACACAACCTGGATGTAATTAAAACATCGGATTATATTATCGACCTTGGTCCGGGGGGCGGAAACAAAGGCGGTACCATAGTAGCTGAGGGAACTCCGGAGGAGGTTTCTAAAGTTGAGCAATCCTATACAGGATACTACTTGAAGAAGATGTTGATATAAAAGCAAAAAATAAGAAAGGCTTTATTATTCAAAGCCTTTCTTATTTTTTAAACAATTTTTTTAATAATATTACTTATTTAGCATCGTAGCCGTATCCGTTAAACAAGAGCAAGAAAACCAGGATAAAGAATAATATTTCAGAATTGCCTCCAAATATGCCGCCTAAAAATCCTCTTTTATCTGACATGGCAAAGCCCTCCTTATAGATTAGACCAATTTAAGTTGCTTCTGTAATGTTATAGTATTCATTCTACTTCTAAATGGTTACAAAATTTCTTTAAATCAAATGTTAGCAGTTAGCATTTTGAAAACATGTATAACTCTAGTTATGATATAGGCATAATAATATCTGGCAGTATAAGTTAATGTTAATAAAAGTTAAGAAATGTTAAGTGCTCTTAATAAAAGTAACTGATATGTAAAAAGAATGTTAGATATTGATAATATGTTTAACAAAAAACTAACAAACTTACCAAATGAAATACCATAAATAAACAAAATGCATATAAATTGTGTAAAATTTATAATCAATGTTAACTTAATATAATTTAATTGTTAATTCTATGTTAACTAATATTGTATAAAACTTAACAGTGATATATAATCATTTAGGGTTCAAAAATAACTATGGAAGAAGGGGAATAGAGTGTTTAGAGTCACAAGAAAAGAAGAGATATTTTTTGATTTTTTTGTTTCAACAGCGGATAGTGCTTGTAAGGCAGCAGAAATGCTTGCAGATTTAATGACAAATTATGTGAATGTACAGGACAAGATTAAGAGGATTGAAGAAACCGAGCATGCCTGTGATAAGCAGGTACATAAGATACTCGAACAGTTGAATAAATCTTTTATTACTCCTATTGACAGGGAAGATATCTACCTCATTGCCAAAGAATTGGACACCATCACCGATAATATTGAGGCGACTGCTCACAGGTTCAACATGTTAAATGTTAAGTCTATAAGGGAAGATGCTCTTAAACTGGCAAAGTTGATTGTTGACTGTACAAAAGAACTCAAAGAAGTAATGGCTGAGTTAAAGAATATGAAGAATAGCAAGACCTTAAAAGAAAAAATTATAGAAGTAAATAGAATTGAAGATTACGGTGATACCGTTTTCAGAACTGCAATGGCAAACCTTTTTGTTTCTGAGAAGGACGCTATAGAGGTTATTAAGTGGAAAGAAATATATGAGTTTCTTGAAAACACCCTGGACGCTTGCGAAGATGTAGCGAATACAGTAGAAGGGGTTGTTATGAAACATGCTTAGTCAATTATTTACCCACTTAAATGTAACATTGGCAGCAGTTATCATACTTGCTCTTGCGTTTGACTTCATTAATGGATTTCATGACACCGCTAACTCCATTGCAACATCGGTTTCTACCAGAATTCTTTCACCCAGAACAGCTATTATAATGGCTGCCGGATTAAACTTTGCGGGTGCTCTAATGAGCCACAAAGTTGCAAAAACAATATCAAGTGGTTTGGTACAAGGCTCCATACCCGATTATGTAATAATATCCACTTTGATTGCAGCTATAGTTTGGGATTTGATTACATGGTATTTCGGTATTCCAAGCAGTTCGTCCCATGCATTGATAGGTGGGCTTATAGGTGCAGCGATTGGATATGCGGCAAGTCTTGATATAGTTATGTGGGGCGGTGTATGGAAGAAAGTAGTACTGCCGCTTATTACTTCTCCGGTAATAGGTTTTGCATTGGGCTTTTTGTTTATGAAGATACTTTTTGAATTGCTCAGACCTTTCTCACAGAATTTTGTTAACAAATGGTTTTCCAAGCTGCAAATTGTATCGGCAGCATGGATGGCATTCTCACACGGTAAAAACGACGCACAGAAGTCTATGGGTATTATAACACTCGCTATGATAAGCTCGGGCTTACTGCCTAAAGGTGCGGATGTACCTTGGGAGGTCATGATAGCCTGTGCGGTCGCTATGGGGTTAGGTACTTCAGTTGGTGGATGGAAGATCATAAAAACTATGGGTGTAAACATGATAAGGCTGCAGCCTATAAACGGTTTTGCAGCTGAGACAAGTGCTGCACTGGTTATAGAAACTGCATCAGCTATTGGAGCCCCAGTAAGTACTACCCATGTAATTTCTTCGTCAATAATGGGTGTTGGTGCTTCCAAGAGATTATCTGCAGTAAGATGGGCTCTTGCGAGGAATATAGTATGGGCGTGGGTACTGACTATTCCTATCACAGCATTGATGGGCGCCTTTATTACTATGGCGATTAAAATGGTTGTAGGTTGATATTACATATATTGAATAAATAGTAATCGAATCATTAATAAATAAAAATAATTATTTAAAATGCCTAGGATTTAGTCGAAAGAAGAAGCTATATTGACTATAACCTAGGTATTTTTATTTACAATAAGTTAAATTTGTTTATTTCTCCCGGTGCATTAATAGCAGCAGTGTTAAGAATTAGACCGAATGTAAATGATATGGTATACTTGTATAATAGTTTGTTATAATTATATAAAGACAATTAATTAATGCCAAAAAAGGTAATATGTATTCGGTGAGAGTTTTTAGGTATAGTATATTTTTATTTTGTTTTGCCCTGGTTAACTTAAGGGTAAAAATATAGTAATAAATATTATTGGGTAGTTCATTAAAATGTATAATAGAGATTTGTTATAAAAATTTGATTAAACAAGGCTATATGCTGATCCGCGGCAATCAAGAGATAGAGGATACTAGGGCGGTGTATTTACAGTTTAAAGTTTTTACATGAAGCCCATTAATCCGATATCTATAGAATGGAGATGAAGAAAATGTTGATGTGTTCTATATGTAAAGAAAATTTTGCAGTAGTATTTATAACTAAAATTGTTGATGGCAAGCAAACTCAGGAGGGCTTGTGCCTGACCTGTGCAAAAAAACAGGGTATTCAACCTATTAACCAGCTGCTTGAGCAGACGGGAATATCGGAAGAAGAAATGGATAACCTGAATAAGCATGTAGGTGATCTATTTGAAAATATAGATGTAGAAAACGATAATAATATGGCTGCTTTACAATCGCCTACAGGTACAGGAAATAATCAAAATCCTATCTTTAACTTTATAAATAAAGCATTTGCAAGGAACGAAGATGGGGGAGACGGTACAAGAGAGCAGCATAAAGACACGGCGGATGAAAAGGATAACAAGAACAGTACCAGAACAAAAACTCAGGAGAAGAAGAATAAAAAAAAGAAATACCTTGAGACATACGGTACAAATCTTACCGATAAGGCAAAAGAGGGTAAACTGGATAAGGTAGTAGGAAGACACAGGGAGATAGACCGTGTCATACAGATACTAAATAGAAGAACAAAAAACAATCCTGTACTCATAGGTGAACCCGGTGTAGGTAAGACTGCAATTGCTGAAGGCCTGGCTGTAAGAATATCTGAAAGGCAAGTCCCTGCAAAGCTGTTTAATTCTGAGGTATATCTGTTGGACTTAACAGGGATCGTTGCCGGAACCCAATTCCGAGGCCAGTTTGAAAGCCGTATGAAAGGAATTATTGATGAAGCGAAATCAATGGGTAATATAATACTTGTAATTGATGAACTTCATAATATAATGGGCGCAGGTGAGGCAGAAGGTGCAATGAATGCAGCGAATATACTGAAACCTGCATTGTCTAGGGGGGAAATACAGGTTATTGGAGCTACTACACTCAATGAGTATAGAAAGCATATTGAGAAGGATTCTGCTCTTGAAAGAAGGTTTCAGCCTGTAATTGTTGAAGAGCCTACAGTAGATGAAACTATTGAAATATTAAGAGGCATAAAGCACTATTATGAAAACTACCATAGAGTAAAAATATCTGAAGAGGTAATAAAAGCTGCGGCTATACTTTCCGAAAGGTATATAACCGATAGATTTTTACCTGATAAAGCTATTGATGTTATAGATGAGGCTGGATCAAGGGCAAACCTTAAAAATGACGGATTGGTTGAATTTGAAGCATTGAAAGAGGAGTTGAAGAAAGTACAGGAAGAGAAGGAAAATGCTGTGTCTGCTGACTCCATAGAAGATTATCAGAAGGCTGCGGATTTAAAAATACGTGAATGTCGTTTGCTACAACAGATCAAGGATATAGAAGATAAAAATAAGGATGTAGAAATCACAACTGAGGATATAGCATTTGTAATAGAATCCTGGACCAAGGTGCCTGTGCAAAGACTCACTGAGGTTGAATCGGAAAAGCTTCTAAATCTTGAAGATAGACTTCATAAGAGAGTTATAGGGCAGCACGAAGCGGTTATAAGCTTATCAAAAGCAATCAGACGCAGCAGAGCAGGATTTAAAAAGAAGAAAAAACCAGCTTCCTTTGTGTTTGTAGGACCCACGGGAGTAGGTAAGACCGAGTTGGTAAGAGCACTCGCTGCAGAGCTTTTTGAAAGCGAAGAATCCCTTATACGTTTGGACATGTCAGAATACATGGAAAAGCATACAGTATCAAAGCTTATCGGATCCCCTCCGGGATACGTAGGCTATGATGAAGGAGGACAGCTGACTGAAAAAATCAGGAGAAAGCCGTACTCAGTAATATTGATGGATGAAATTGAGAAGGCACATCCCGATGTATTTAATATGCTGCTGCAGATACTTGAAGACGGAAGGCTGACCGACAGCCACGGAAGAACGGTAAACTTTGAAAATACCGTACTAATAATGACTTCCAATGCGGGTACACACCTGAAGTCCAACGGTATAGGCTTTGCAAATGACGGTTATAAAGCACTTGAAAGCAGGGTAAGGGAAGTAATGAAGGAAACTTTCAGACCCGAATTCCTCAATAGGATAGACGAAGTAATAGTATTTACAGAATTAAATAAAGATGAACTTAAACAAATTATAGATCTTATGGTCAAAGAGGTAGCTGAAGAAGTAGAAGCAAAAGGTATGAAACTAAGTGTCTCCGACGCAGCAAAAGAGTTCATACTGGAAAAAGGCTACGACGCAAAATACGGTGCAAGACCGCTCAGAAGAACAATACAGAAGTATATAGAAGATGAGTTGTCCGAAGCATATCTAAGAGGCAAGTTTAAACCAGGCAATGATGTAATTGTTGACTGTGATGACGGGAATATAATATTTAAATAAAAATTAATTATAACAAACGAAAACGAGTTGGTATGCACCAACTCGTTTTCGTTTGTTATTGATAGGGCTAAACCCAGATATTTACTCCTCGCTAAAAGAAACATTCACCCCATCAGTCCTAACCACCACACTTCCATATTCATCAGTCCGATACACCTTCACCCCGGACTTCCTCAGAGTGTCCAGTACATCACCATGAGGATGGCCATAAGGACTATCCTTAACCACAGAAATAACCGCATATCTCGGTGAAACAGCCCTTAAAAATTCCGGTGTAGTAGAATCGCTACTCCCATGGTGACCTACCTTAAGCACATCAGCCTTCAAATCAAATCCCTTATCCAGCATTTCCTTCTCCGATACACTCTGGGCATCACCTGCCAGTAAAAAGGATACCTCCCCATAAGTAACCTTCAAAACAAGGGAATAATTATTTAGATTTTCATAGTTACTGCCGTTAGGCGCTAATACTTCTACTTTAATAGTAGAAGCAAGGTCCAGATAATCACCCGCAGAAACCGCACAAACAGTCAGCCCTTTGGACATAATTACCTCAAGATTCTCCTCAAACACATCAAAAATTCCAGGTACAAAGGGTGCATATACTGTACCTATATCAAAACTATGAATAACATCAAGCATCCCGCCTATATGGTCATTGTGTGGATGGGTAAATATCACCGTATCAATTTTGGAAATATCCCTCGATTTAAGATATGAAAACACTGTTGAACCAGCAGTATAAAATCCTGCATCTATTAAAATGTTTTTTCCATCAGCTGTTTGAATAAGTATACTGTCAGCTTGCCCAACATCAATAAAATGTACTTTCATAAGTCCTTGAGACTTAAACTGCTGCGTGCTTGTCGGAAGTAAGGTGTTTAAAGCGACCGACTCACCGTAATAATTAAAACGATATATATAAAGTAATGAAGCAATTGCAGCTAGAAACAATAAAAGAAGTATAAAAAAATATCTTCTCATAGGGTTATTACCTCACACTGATTCAAGAATACAGATAGCCCTATTTTAAATATACACATCAAAAGCTTAGGAAATGCAAGGAATTCATGAAGTAGATTTGTTATATCAGGCCTAGGGGGGAAGGAAATAGCTAAAAGCTGTTATAAAAAGTTATAAACATACAGAAACAACAAAGCCGTATGATAATGTAAAACATACGGCTAAACTAGGTACTATATTTTTTCTTAATAAAATCAAGGTAGTCTACAACATGCTTTACAGCTTCTTCAGGCAGTCCTGCAATATCGAGGTTTTGAATATCTTTTGATTCCTTCTCTCTCAATATTGAATTTAAGTCCTCTGATGTATAGGGCTTACGCACATCGGTTCTGCCCAGAAGGTAATCAACAGTAACATTAAAGTAATCAGCTAAAGCAAGGAGCGTATCTTTATCGGGAAATCTCTCCTCTGTTTCATACTTGCCAATAGTAGCTCTATGTACTTTTACTATATTAGCCAGATCTTCCTGGCGCAGCTTCTTTTCGACCCTTAAGTCTCTAAGTCTTTTACCGAATGCCACAAAAATCACTCCTTAACTATAACTATAATTGTATGCCATAGGACAATATAAATACATTTAATGTGCCGATATGCCGGAAAAATTGAGTAAAAATATTGACAAGAGGCGAAGTGGCGAATATAATAAGTGTGTTAGATATTAGCAATCTTGGTATAAAATATTTAAAATAGGCAAGAGGTGAATAGTAGAAATGTATGGTGTAGATATGTTAACAACAATTACCGGCATGTTTGGGATAAGCGTTGAAAAGCTTGCTACAATTTTGACAAACATAATATTAGTGTCAATACCGGAGGAGGTTTTCCTTACGGCATTTACACTACTACTATTAAAACGTCTCGAGCTACCCTATGACATATCAAAGCTGCTGTTACCGGTAGTAGGCGTTGCTGTGATTTCCAATATCCTGCGTTACAAGGGTGTGAATATAAATACGGTTTTCCTACTTTCTATACTGATACTGTTTCTTCTCATACTTGTAACCGACAAGGTAAATAGGCGTAGAGAAGTTTTGAGGGCATTTGCATGTTTGCTGTTAAGCATATCAATACTTCAGATACTGGAGTTATCATACACACCTTTAATATTCTACGCCACCAACAAAACCTTTAGCGATTTTAATAATTCGATAATATTAAACTTTATAATAACCATTCCTGAAAGGATAGTTGAGTTTTCATTAGTTATCTGGCTGCATAAGAAAAGGAATGATTATCCTCAGATTAATATATTTAGAAAGTTTTTGCGCAGTAAATCCTTAATGATACTGACCATAATTATTCTGATTGCAAACACTTTATATCTGTTCCTTGCATGCAGATTGATAGGATACGACAAAATACTTATCAGTCTTAGCATAAGTGATCAATTGGCAATTATCATAGGCGTTTTAACATTTCCAATACTAAATTTGGCTGCTCTATGGGCTTTAGTCCATAAAATATCCAGTGAAGATTTAAATGAAAACCTATTTTTTAAAACAAGGCTGGTGCTGTTAATAGATAGTATTAAAAGGTATACGAAAAATGGTGAATATGAAAATATTTATACCTTGCTGGAAGATGTCAAGCGAGAAGTAGATAAAAAAGAAAGGGAAAGGAAGTGATGATATGAAAAGGATTTGCTCAATTTTTGGGACGGTAATAACCTTAATTGCCTTGGCAACTGCAAGCTCTGCGTCTATACTTTTTTTCTACCAACCCAAAACTCCAAAATGCTTTATTAATAAGTAAGGAGGCAAAGAACGAAGAGCCTGGCTTGAGTGCAACCCAAATAGAAATGTATTTTCTGTTTGGGCTGCACTTCGAGCCAGGCTCTTTGCTCTTTAAGCAACAAACCGCTACATGGGGAGCTGAATCACGAATTCAGTACCCTGACCGGGTGCGCTGTAAATCCTTATATCACCGTTATATAGGTTTGCTATATGCTTTACGATAGACAATCCGAGACCGGTACCACCCATACTCCTAGACCTACCCTTATCTACTCTGTAGAAACGTTCGAAAATCCTTGGAAGGTGTTCATCAGCTATACCTATACCGGTATCCTTGACTGAAATAATAACTTTGCCATCGGATTTATAAGCCTTAATAGAAACCAAACCGTTTTCTACATTATATTTTATACCATTGTCAATGAGGTTAATTAACATTTGCTTAATTCTATCTTTGTTGACCATCAAAGTAATACTGGCGTCAACATCGCTTTCAAGCCTTACATCCTTTTTATGTGCTACATTTTCAAGAATGGAAAGAGTTTCGTCAACGATAGACTTAAGCCTGTGCGAACTGATATTGGAATCCTTCTGCTTTGATTCAATTTCCGAAAGCTGTAGGATATCGTTTATAAGCATGTAAAGTCTTTCTGCCTCAATATCTATTATTTCAAGGAACTTGTCGGCTACATTCTTGTCGTTTAGTGCACCGCTGCGGAGAGTTTCTATAAAGCCCCTTATAGAAGTAAGCGGTGTTTTTAACTCATGGGTAACATTAGATACAAATTCTGTTCTAATCTGTTCAAGTTTCCGTATATTTGTTATGTCCTGGATAGCTATTATACCCCCTGCGTTTATAGTTAATGCGCTCTTGGATTTGATAGGGTTAGTGTAAATCCGCAGAACCTTATCCCTTGGAGGATCTATGACTAGCTCGCTTACGATAGAAATATTTTTTTCTATGGTATCCTTCAAAAGAATATTAATCTGGTTATTTCTAATAAGCTCCAGGAGGTTTATACCTATTATCCCAGGCCCATCCTTTATTCCAAACAGCTCACAAGCTATGGAGTTAATTAAGATTATCCTGAATTTTGTATCAACAGCAATTATACCGCTGGTCATACTGTTGATAATAGAGTCAACTTTTATATTTTTGTCCAGCATCTCAGCTATTGTTTCATCCAGTTTGGCTGCCATTTTGTTAAATGTATCTCCTAACTGACCCAGTTCATCCCTTGAGCGAATTTTCACACGCTTTTGATAGTTGCCTTTTGAAATTTCCTTAGAAACAATAATTAATTCTTCTATAGGTTTGGTAAGAGTCCAGGAAACTCTTAGAGCAAGAAGTATAGTAAGAAACAGGCCGGATAAAATACCTATTATAGAGTAGTACCAGATAGCCTTATCAATAGCATTCAGCTGGAGCAGAGGAACGGATATTCTTACTATTATATCGGAGTTTTGCAATGGAACTGCAATATAGAGAAAATCAAGCCCTAAAGTTTTACTTGAACGTACGTCCTTTCCGATTTTACCACGGACAGCTTGCTGGACTTCCTTACGGTCTAGGTGGTTTTCCATCTCCCTATAGTTATACTCCGATTCACCCAGTACATTACCTTTAAAATCGATAAAGGTAATACGTGTACTGGTATCTTTGGGCGGTATATCGCCTATAGAAAGTTTATTAAGTATGGCACCATAGTCCCGTGCAATCTTATTGTAGTCAATTTTAATATTATTAGATATTTCGCTGGATACCTGGTATTCAATCAGCGTAGCTGTATTTTTTAGCTTTTCCTCAACCTCATGTTTATAAAAGTACTGAGCCAGCTTAGAAGTAAAAAATCCCGTAACTGATAGCCCTATGATAACTAGTACGATACAGTACAGGAAGATTTTCCGTTTCATAATTTACTTATAGCCTCCGCATTCTACTAATAATTGCAAGGCGTGACTTATGCACGATGAAGAACCTTATCTGTAAATCTGTAACCGATTCCTCTGACTGTTTCTATATAAGATGGGTTATCATCATCGTCTTCAATCTTTTGTCTCAAATAACGGATGTGCACATCAACAGTCCTTGTCTCTCCATAATAATCGAAACCCCAGATTTTATCAAGAAGTAACTCTCTGGAAAGTACCTTGCCCTTGTTCATTATAAGCATTTTAAGGAGCTCGAATTCCTTAAGAGGCATTTCCAGAAGGGTATCCTTTTTATATACCTCACGTTTTGTACAATCAATGGTAATATCGCCATGCTTGATTATTTCGGTTTCCGGAAGGGAGGAGGTGTTTACTCTTCTGAATATGGCTTTTACTCTGGCAAGAAGTTCCCTTACACTAAAGGGTTTGGTGATATAATCGTCCGCACCGAGTTCAAGGCCTAATACCTTGTCGAATTCCTCGCTTTTAGCAGTAAGCATTATAATGGGTATATTTTTTGTACGTATGTTTTGGCGAAGCTGTCTGCACACTTCAAGGCCATCCATTCCCGGAAGCATGATATCCAGTATAAAAAGGTCGGGGGTAGTGTCTTTGCATTCCGTTAAAAGGCTTTCGCCGCTCTCAAAGGCTAAAATTTTATATCCGTTTGCCTCAAGGTTGTATTTAATGAGTTGCTGAATATGTGCTTCGTCCTCTACGGCAAAAATCAATTCTCTTGACATAAAGCACCTCGTTTCACTATATTTTGGTTCAAGCCGATTAATGAGTGTCTTGTTCTATTAATCGGCTTGGATACTGTACTTTACTTTTTATCATTCATAAGAAAATCCATAGCTGCAGCTCTATTAATCGGTCTTGTCAAATGCTCGTGTTCTCCGGTAACATTAAATACAACCCATTCACCAATGTTTGTAGCGTGATCCGCCATTCTTTCAAGATACTTAGCTATAAACATAAATTCAGTTGCTTGTTCTACCGTATCGGGATTATTTTTCATAATATTGATTAACTCCAGAATGATTTTTGAAAATAAATCATCCACTCCATCATCGCTGTCGCATACGGTTTGTGCAAGCTTAACATCCTGTTTAACATAGGCATCTATTGCCTGGTTAACCATCTGCTTAGCCATATCAGCCATTTTGGGGATATCTATAAGAGGTTTGATATACTTCATATTTGACATTCTTATAGTAATCTCTGCGATATCTGCTGAATGATCAGCTATTCTTTCCATATCGGTTATAATTTTCAAAGCAGTGCTTATGGATCTCAAATCTTTAGCTAAAGGCTGTTGCCTTGCAATTAAGTTCAAGCAGATTTTTTCAATCTTTCTCTCCATGTCATCTACGACATCATCATTTTTAATAATCTTTTTGGCAAGCTCAACATCCTGCTTTTTAAGCGCCAGGATGGTATTGTCTATGGATTCTTCCACCAGGCTGCCCATTTTTATCAACTCTAAATGCAATTCTTCAAGCTCTTTATCAAAAAAATGTCTTGTTACCATAATTATACACCTCGCTACTAAAATAATATAGAATCATCCGAATCTTCCTGTTATATAATCCTCTGTACGCTTATCGGTAGGCGTGCTGAAAATCTTTTCGGTATAATCGTATTCTACTATTTCTCCATGCAGAAAGAAAGCTGTTTTATCAGATATACGACCAGCCTGCTGCATGTTATGTGTTACTATTATTATAGTATACTTTTCTTTTAATTCGTCAATCAAATCCTCGATTTTTAGTGTAGATATAGGGTCAAGGGCTGAAGTTGGTTCATCCATCAATACCACTTCCGGTTCTACTGCAAGAACCCTTGCTATACACAGCCTTTGCTGCTGACCGCCGGATAGACCCAGCGCACTTTGCTTGAGACGGTCTTTTACTTCATCCCAAAGGGCTGCGTTATGAAGGCTCTTTTCGACAATTTCATCAAGTACCGATTTTGACCTTATTCCGTGGATTCTAGGGCCATAGGCTATATTATCATATATAGACATAGGAAAAGGATTTGGCTTCTGGAAAACCATACCTATTTTTTTTCTCAGTTCAACTACGTCATATTCAGTATAAACGTTTAAATCATCAAAATATACGTCCCCTGTAATTCTAACGCTGGCGATAAGATCATTCATTCTGTTCAAGGTCTTTAAAAAGGTAGACTTACCACAGCCCGATGGACCTATCAGAGCAGTTACCTTTTTGTCGGATATGCTGATAGATACATCCTTCAATGCACGGGTTTCACCATAATACAGGTTAAGATTTTTCGTATAAATCTTTAATTCGCTGTTTTCCATATATAAACCAACCCTTCTCAAACATTAGACTAAAAATACTTTGTGCTGAGTTTAAACCCATACAAAATTAAATGAATAATAACAATTAAACATTAACCGAGAGTTAATGGGATGTTAACTTAATGTTAACTATTTAATAGGTGCCGAATAAACCTCCTCAGTTTGGGACAAACTTTTTAGAGCTTTGTTAATTTTAAAAGTTCATTATAGTATATCCTGGTTAACAATAGTTTAACATTAACTTAACAATGCAAATCTTGTAACCTTATTGCCTGCGATGTTATCATAACATTGTGTTTGAAAGTTCTAAGGCAAACACGAAGTAGTTTCAGATTGTGTTAAGTAAAGTTTGGAAACTAGTGTCTATATAGGATTTGCTGTAGTAAATTTCTACTTTAATTATTACTTGGATATAGGCTTTTATAATGGTGCTAAATTTAATATTACGGAACTTTTAAATGTTGTTATACTTAGTTAAACTTTAATAATAGTAGTAAAGTTCTAGCCATAAGGGTAATCGGAGCTGATTGCCTTTTTCTATGGCGTCAGGGGGAGTTTTTTTGGTAAATAAGCTCAAATCTTCAATGTCTCCGAAGGTTAGTCAGAGAATAGCCAGAATGAAGCTGGCCAATGTCGTTGCTAGAAATATATTTTTATTTTTTGCGACGATTTCCATTTTCACAACTGCCGGTATAATAATATCTCTTATTGTTGACTCATCAGGATTCTTTGCAAGGGTACCGCTTAAGGATTTCTTGACAGGGACCGAGTGGACGCCGTTATTTAATGATCCGAAGTTCGGGGTACTGCCCCTGATAACGGGTACTTTGGTAGTAACTATATGTTCTGCTCTTATATCTATTCCTATAGGATTGTTTTCGGCAGTATACCTGAGTGAGTATGCGAATCCAAGAATAAGGAAGATTATAAAACCTTTTCTTGAAATACTTGCAGGAATACCATCCATAGTTTACGGTTACTTTGCTCTTACGGCAATAACTCCTGTACTAAGAAGCATTATACCGCAGACTGAATTCTTAAATGCGGCAAGTGCAAGTATAGCTGTAGGTATTATGACAATACCTTTGGTATCTTCTCTCAGTGAAGATGCATTAAGGGCCGTTCCCGATTCTTTACGCCATGGGGCTTATGCTTTAGGTTCAACAAAGCTTGAAACCTCCATGAAGGTAGTAGTACCTGCTGCAATATCGGGAATATCTGCGTCGTTTGTGTTGGCAATCTCAAGGGCGATAGGAGAGACTATGATAGTTACCATAGCGGCCGGTGCAAAGCCTAACTTTACATTTAATCCTCTTGAAAGTGTTCAAACTATGACCGCTTTTATAGTTCAAGCAAGCCAGGGTGACAACCCTCACGGAACAGTAGGCTTTTATTCGCTCTTTGCTGTAGGACTTGTGCTATTTGTTATGACTCTGGCACTTAACATACTCTCACACCATATAGTTGAAAAATACAGGGAGGAGTATTAATGAAAGATAGAATTCGATATAGAAAATTAAAAGATTCAATATTTCATGCAATCATTTTCCTTATAACCTGTATCGGTATTGTTGTCCTCTTTGTGTTAATGTTTGACGTGGTAAGGAAGGGGTTGCCCTGGTTGAGTGAGAAGTTCTTTACCGGTTTTCCCTCAAGGTTTGCACGCAAGTCAGGTATTTTACCCGGGCTCCTCGGAAGTCTGTATATTATAGTACTCACCATTGCAATTTCAGTTCCTGTAGGGTTGGGAACTGCAATATATCTTGAGGAGTATGCAAAGAAAAATTGGCTTACTAAGTTCATTAAAATAAATATATCCAATCTTTCGGGCACTCCATCCATTGTATACGGACTGCTTGGGCTAGCGGTGTTTGTAAGAGTGTTTGGGTTTGGAAACAGCATATTATCTGGGGCTCTTACTCTATCTCTCGTTGTTCTTCCTATAGTAATTGTGGCGTCCCAAGAGGCTATAAAAAGTGTACCGCAGTTTTTACGTCATGGCTCTTATGCCCTTGGAGCTACAAAGTGGCAAACAATAAGGAAGGTAGTAATACCTACAGCTTTTCCGGGTATATTGACAGGTACTATATTATCGGTATCAAGAGCACTTGGAGAAACAGCACCTCTAATAATGATTGGAGCTGCTACCTTTATATCTGCTTTGCCTGATAGTATTGGTGACAGGTTCACCGTACTTCCAATGCAGATATACTATTGGACAAATTTGCCCAAACAGGAATTCAAGGACCTTGCTGCTGCCGGTATAATTGTACTGCTGGGGCTTCTCCTGACAACTAATGCTGCGGCTATAATATTAAGAAACAAGTTTCAAAGAAATGTTGAGTAGTTGATTAAAGGTATAAATAAAATTGATGTATGCCCATAAGCTGCATATAATCTGCTGCTTGTGGGCATATTGTTTTTAGTTGGTATTTGCGTGGTAGAATAAAATTCTTTAGATTATAAATACGAATCTCAATTATAAAAATAACTTTTACGATTAACTCTATTTGTTTTTTATTTTTAAGAGTAATTAAATATTTGTTAAAAACGTTTAATTGAATCTTAACAATACTTAACAATGGGATAACACGGGCTTTATATACGGCATGATATAATTACCACATAAAATTTGTTTAGGAGGAGTAAAAATGAAATTAATAAAAAGCTTAAAAAATGTTTTGGTGATTTCGACTTTAGCTCTATCATTGATAGTAACAGCTGGCTGTGGTAATCAGGCAGGTAATAATACTGAAGGAGATAAAAAGGAAAACACAGCAGCGACAGATACCAATAAAGATCTAAGCGGTAAAATTGCAGTTGACGGTTCCAGTACAGTATACCCAATCACAATGGCGGTTGCTGAGGAATTCAAGAGTGCAAACCCTAATGTAGAAGTATCGGTAGCTATGGCTGGCACAGGTGGAGGTATGAAGAAGTTCTATGCAGGTGAAATAGATATCTGCGATGCTTCGAGGCCAATCAAAGAAGAAGAAATTGAAAAATGTAAAGAAAAAGGTATCGAATATGTAGAATTCATGGTAGCATATGACGGTATTTCTGTAGTTGTAAATAAGGATAATAACTGGGTAGATTCTATAACAGCTGAAGAATTAAAGAAAATATGGGAAAAAGACAGTAAGGTTAAGAAATGGAAGGATGTAAATCCTGCATGGCCTGATGCTGAGATAAAGCTCTATGGTCCTGGTACCGACTCTGGTACATTTGAATTCTTTACAAAAGCTATAAACGGTAAAGAAAAAGAATCAAGGACAGATTTCACTCCGAGTGAAGATGACAATGTAATAGTACAGGGTGTGTCCGGTGATAAGAATGCAATGGGTTACTTTGGATTTGCATACTACGAAGAAAATGCGGATAAACTTAAAGTTCTGAAGATTGGTGGTATAGAACCTACTTTTGACTCAATCAAAGATCTCAGTTACAAACCACTTTCAAGACCTCTCTATATATATGTAAATAAAGCAAAGCTTGAACAAGAGCATGTAAAAACATTTGTAAAGTTCTATCTTGAAAATGCTGACACACTGGTTAAAGATGTTAAGTATGTTCCTTTGACTGACTATAAGGATGAATTAGCTAAAATAAAATAAATACTATAAAAACTAAATAAACAAAAATAGTGCTTGAACTCATATGGTACTCCGCTTAGGTGGAGTACCATATGTTATATATGGGGTGAATATATGAAGCAAAAGGGAGATACTAGCATATTAAATGTCTCGTTAAAAGTGCAGTTGATTTCAGTTTTAGCAGCAGTTTCGATAATTCCTATGATACTAGTAGGAATAGTGACATACTCAAGTACTATAGAAAATATATATACAGATAAGACAAATGCTTTAAAAGCATATTCGGAAGGAATTATAAACAGTCTTGAAGCTAAAACGGACAGTACAGAAAACCTACTTAAGGGTCTCTCGGTACAATCTGACATTTCAGTAGTATTGGAAAGCTTCAACTATAATCCAGACTTGGTGGATACCTCAAGATATTATTCAATACAGCTATCACTTAGGAATATGATAAGCAGTTCTGAGAATCTATATGAAACGGTGTTTATTACAGATAAAAATGGAAAAATAATAATGGATGGATCAAAGTATAGTCAGTACTATAAAAATAAGACATTTTTTAATGAAAGGGAATTCGAAGAATTAAAGAAAAACAGTAAAAAGCATTATATTGGTAACCCCTTAAAGTCACAAGCAACCGGTAAGCTTTTACTTCCTATATCACGACCTATAAGGAGCTTATCGGGATTTATGGGTGTTATGACGGTTATGATAGACCTGAACAAATTCACTTCAAGTT
The DNA here is from genome assembly GCA_026416815.1 of Clostridia bacterium. GTDB lineage: Bacteria > Bacillota > Clostridia > Acetivibrionales > DSM-2933 > SKW257. The sequence goes on from JAOAEJ010000034.1 coordinate 24,340, forward strand.
TCAATCAGATTAAGCCGGGAAAAAGTGGAGAGATTATTGTTATGAATAACAACGGAACAATAATCTATCATTCTGATTCTAGACTTCTAAACTCTAAGAATAAAGTTGATATCTTTTCTGATATACTAAATGATAAAGATAAAATGTTAGGTTTTAATACCTATAGTGACGATAGTAGTGAAAAGGCCTTGTTTTTTAAAAAGTCCCCGCCCGCCGAATGGGTTGTATACACTCAAATTGATAATAATGAGTTTTTAGAACCTGTCAGAAAGTTTAGATATTTTATCATTACAGTAATTTTTGCTTTAGTGGTAGCGGTATTAGTTATTGCAACCATTTACTCACGTTATATTTCAAAGCCCATTAATAGTCTAATAGAACTGATGAATCAAGTAGAGAAAGGGAATCTATGTGTTTCCCTGGATTTCAAAACCAGAGTTTATGAAATTATGAAACTAAAAAATGGTTTTGAAGAGATGATAAATAATCTAAAAAACCTTATAAGTAACGTTAAGGCTGCTTCTAGTCAAATGGGGGCAGTAACCCAGTATATGACCATAGCTTCTAATAATTCTTTCGAACATACTCAGCAGACAACTTGTGCAGTAAGGGATATTGCCATGGTCATAGATAAGCAGGCTGAGGATAGTGAGATTGCTACAAAAAGCATTGAGGAACTTGCAGTTAAGATTAACACAGCCAGGACACTATCCAACGAAATAAGCACATTTTCTGAAAAGGTAAATAATTCTGCAGAAGCAGGGATTGAACTGGTGAAAGTTTTAAAAGAAAAATCTTTAATGAATATTAAGAATACTTCAATGGTTGGTGAAGTTATAAAAATGCTTGGTGAGGAAATGCACCAAGTAAATAAAATTATTGAAACCATAAACAATATAGCAAAGCAGACAAATCTACTTTCTTTAAATGCAGCAATTGAGGCAGCTAGAGCAGGGGAATCGGGGAGGGGCTTTTCTATAGTAGCTGAAGAAATTAAAAAGTTGTCCGAGCAGACAACAAGTGAAGCTGGGGAAATTAACAAGCTTATAAACAATATACATTCAAATGCGCAAAAGTTGGCAACTGCTATGGAAGGTGCAAGTAGTGCTACTAATGAACAAGATGAGGCGGTTATGCATACAAGGCAAGCATTTGATCAAATAAGTGAGTCTATAAAAGACATCAGCTTAAAGATAAAAAACATTGACTCTTACTTGGAAGAAATGGATTATGAAAAGGAAAGCATCGTCAAGCTGGTAAGGAGTATAAACAATGTTGCTGAAGAAGTTGCTATATGTTCGGAAAATATGAAGGAGCACACTAAGAGTCAGGTTGATATAGTTAGGGAGGTTGATGATTATTCATCGTCAGTAAAAATCCTTGCGGAGAATTTAGATAAATCTGTAGATATGTTCAAATTATAACTATTTGGACGTAACTATATGCATAAGGTTGCATTCATTAAATTGTACTCCTCTTTTAATTAAAACTTTACACACCCTTAAAACCCTATTATTATTTCAGTGCTAATATTGTTATAGGATTATATGAAAAATGCAAAGCTTGGGAGTGTCTTCAAATTACTTCGTTCAAATGATATTGGAGGGACCTCTGGCTTTAGGAGGGTGAACAATTGTTATCAGCAACACATAAACTTATTGCTAAAAGGGTGTATGAAGCTTTAAAAAATGAGCTGAATGTATGTGTAGATTTAAAAAGTCTTTGTTATGGAAGCATAGCTCCGGATATTTATCCCTCTATGATGATATTACCTCATAGCAAGGAGGGGTCGCTGGAGTTTTTACATAAGAATATAGAGTGGCTTATGGAACAACCTATTCCTGAAAATAAACGTGATATGAAAAATTTTTCTTTCAGACTTGGTATAATAGTACATTTTATATCAGATTATTTTTGCAGTGCTCACAATGAAGCTAAATACAATAATTTGATTAATCATTTTATATATGAAAGGGCACTCAAAAAGGTTTTTGCCAGACGTATGGAGAAGCATAGTGTGAAACCACCTTATGCATGGTGGTCAATGGGGGATATAAAAGGATTTATTGAAAGTAATCATCGAGAATATACATCCGCTAAAAAAAGTATGTATGGAGACATGGTACATTCTCTTAATAACAGTATAATAGTCTCATTAAAAATTGTTTCCGGTTGTATGGAAAGACACACGTCGGATATATTTATTAAGCAGCTTGACACAAGATACAGGACTGCATAGGCTCATATAGCAATACAAAAAGGAAAATGACAAGTTATCATTTTCCTTTTTGTATTTACAAGCAAGTAACTTATTTAAGTTAGGAAACGTATAATATTTAGTAAATGACTTTATGTTTAAAGAGGTGGGATAATGCCTACAAGTCATTTATATAGAGGACAGAATATAGTACCTTATGATAGGGAAAAAGCTGTAGAGTATGCACATAAATGGGCGTTAAAGCGCAACCCTGACTATTATGACTTTGAGAAGCTTGGCGGTGACTGTACCAGCTTCGCCTCCCAGTGTATTTATGCGGGGAGTGGTGTAATGAACTATAAGCCAATCTACGGCTGGTACTATGAAAATTCTCATAAGAGGACGGCTTCGTGGTCTGGGGTACACTATTTGTATGATTTTCTGATAAATAATAAAGGGGCCGGACCGTATGCTAAAGAAGTGGGGATAGATGAGGTTGAGCCTGGGGATATTATTCAGCTGTCGTTTGATGGGGGAGGGCGTTATAACCATACACCTGTAGTTGTAGAGGTTGGGAACCCTGTTAAGTATGAAAATATACTGATTGCGGCCCATTCCATTGACAGGGATAACTACCCTTTATCCAACTATAAGTGGGTGGATATTAGGTTTTTACACATTCTAGGTGCAAGAAACAAATAAAAAAATCGATGCTTTGCACCGATTTTTTATTTTAGTTACTGGAATTAGCAAGTTTTTGATCTTCAAGGGACAGTATGTTTACCAAATCAAGTATTAGAACTATTTTATCATCTCTTTTTGCTACACCACCTAGGTACTTTCTATCAAATCCGGCAATAACTTCCGGTGTACTTTCAATGTTGCTGTCATCAAAAGTAATAATCTCATTAACCTCATCCACAATAAAGCCGACCATTACGGACTTTTCTTTGACAATTATTATTTTTGTGCTGTCATCAAATTCCATGGTAGGGAGGTTGAATTTCTTCCTCAAATTAAATACTGTGTACACTTTTCCACGTAAGTTTATCAGACCCTCAACATAATCAGGGGTATTGGGTACCTTGAAAATTTCCATAGGCTTTTCAATTGAATTAACCTGATTTATATCGATACCAAAATCTTCGTCGTTTACTTTGAAGATAACCAACTGACGGCTAGCCATAATAATTCCCTCCCAAGAGAATAATAGTGTCGAAAATAATTAAGAAATGTCATTTGCATTAATTATATCAATTATTGTGTCAGACGGCAACCTGTATTTGAATTTATTCAAATAAAAATATGTTTAAATTATCATAAACTTCATTTTTCGGCGAAAATAATTGAAGATATATCCGACCAATGTTCTTTGAGAAGGTTTTGATATTTCTTATAAAACATGTCTCTGTGTTGCTTTTCCCAATCACCTAAACTTGAAAGAAATTTTTTTGTCTCGTTATCATTTACTAAGTTAACTGCGTTTTTATAAAACAACGCAAAATCGCTTTCAATAAGATAAGCCATCCTAATGATTGAGAGATCGGAAATAGGGTTTTCGTAGCTATCGGCTAAAAATGAGTTATCCGCAAGGATATGAGGGTCTCTTGCTGCAGAGCTGTTGTCTACAACCCATGAAACCGATAACGGCGGCTCGGTAAAGCCTAGTTGGTCAAATTTGGCCTTTAAAACGTTATAGTGCTGCCTTTCGGTCTCGACTAGCTCTATAAAAAGCTCTTTTGTTGAAGGACATTTCACTTTATCTATATAGTAACTATAAAAGTCTCCAGCATCCTTTTCCATCCTTATAGCAAACTTAAGTATACTTTCAATCTTGTTCAAAACACAAACACCTCCGGGAATATTTATACCCTGGTGAAAACTGAATAAACAAATACCCGAATTTAAAAGATTAATTCGGGTATGTAGACTTACCAGCTTGAAATTTCCTTCAGTCTTTGGGTTATTGGGAGGTGCTGTGTGCACTTGGATTCACAATACCCACAATCTATACATTTACTTGCTGTTTCGGTAGTCATCTCCCAGTGCCATTTGAGCCAATCCAGACCCTTATGTACATCACCAAGGATTTTTTGGTTATATGCAATCATATGCTTTGAGATTTCAATCTCTTGCGGGCACTTTTCACAATATCTACAGCCGGTACAGAGGGCATCCATGGACGCAGAAAGTCTATTTTCTATTTCACTTAGCTTTTCTTCTGAAAATTCTTTTATCTTATATCCTACACGGGTATTCTCTATAACCTGTTCAATACTTCCCATGCCTGCCAGTACAGTGGTTATTTCCTTATGTGAGCCATTAAATCTGAGAGCGGCTTCTACAACAGATTGGTCATCAGTCCCTCTTATAAAATCAAAATAGTCAGCTTTCTGAGGAATTAGGCCTCCACTTAAAGGATTCATGGTTGCTACTCCCAAACCGTGTTCGTAAGCAGCTTTTAACCCTTTCTGCCTGTAGGGGAAATTTAAAATATTATAGCCGAGAGTAATACCTTCAAAGCATCCTTCCTGTACTATTTGTTCAATTTCATCGCCATTGCAATGGGTGGAAAATACCAGGTGCTCTATAAGTCCTTCTTCCTTAGCTCTAAGTGCTGTTTCGTAAGCCCCACCTTTGGACATACGTTTTTTGTAATCATCCATGGACATTATACACCATATATGAAAGAAGTTTATTTTTTGCAGCCCAAGCCTCTTAAGAGATCTTTCAAGATTTGCCCTAAGCTTCGATCCATCCAGTTCGCTGGATTTTGTGGAAACATAGAATTCACCGGGCATATCTTTTAGCGAGTATCCCATGATTTCTTCACTTTGGTCATCACAATAAAAGGGAGCAGTATCAAAATAGTTTACACCTAGTTCATTTGCCTTTCTAACAATCTGTGCACATTTATCAAAATCATATTTATCTCCGCTTTTTTCAAACCTCATACCGCCAAAACCAATCACCGATATCTTTTTACCTGTTTTTCCATAGTCTTTGTAAAGCATGTTTTATGTACCTCCGTTTAAGTAAGGCTGATATATATTGTTTTTATATATTACATAGCAGTAGAGGCTAGGTAACCCCGCCTCTACAAAATTATATTACATAAACCAGACTATAATTCATATATATTTTAATTGAGTTAGAGATGTATATGTCTCACTAAACTACTAGGACCTATAGCTTCCGTTTATTTTTACATAATCGTAGGAGAAATCACATGTCCACATTCTATCGGAGTAATTTCCACGTTTAATGTTAATCTTTATTTTAACTTCATTTGCACTTAGTATCTTTTTTGCTGCATTTTCATCGAAGTTTAGTGCTGTCCCATTGCGACACACCATCAGATCTCCAATATAAATATCTACAAGGTTTGGGTCAAATTCAGCCCCTGAGTATCCGGCAGCCGTAATAATTCTTCCCCAGTTTGCATCGTGGCCGAAGATAGCGGTTTTTACGAGAGGGGATTTTGCAATAGCACATACTATTTTATAAGCATCTTCCTCATCAAGAGCACCTTCAGCTATAATTTCAACCAGCTTTGTTGCTCCTTCACCGTCTTTGGCAATCATGCGGGCAAGAGAAGTACAGACCAATTCCAGAGCGTCCCTGAATTTAGAATATTCAAAGTCCTCTTTTACTATACCCGAGTTATCAGCCTCTCCGTTGGCAAGCATAAGCACCATATCGCAAACGCTGGTATCTCCATCTACTGAAACCCTGTTAAATGTGTGCTTAACAACATCTTTGAGAGCTTTATCCAACAGTCCGCGGGATATGTTTGCGTCGGTTGTTATTATTCCGATCATAGTTGCCATGTTAGGATGAATCATACCTGAACCTTTAGCCATGCCGGCGATACGAACAGTTTCCCCTTGGATCTCGAGTTCAACAACTATTTCCTTTGGCACCAGGTCGGTGGTCATAATAGCTTCCTCAGCGTCATGACCGCCTTCAGTACTAAGGACGGCTACTGCATTTCTTATACCTGAACGTACTGATGGCATATTCAATTGCATGCCGATTACTCCGGTTGAGTTGACAAGGACCTCCTCAGGCTTGCATTGTAGAAGCTGGGCCGCAAGTGAGGTCATTTCTTTAGCGTCGGTATATCCCTGTTCACCTACACAAGCGTTGGCATTTCCACTGTTTACAACTATAGCTCGGGCATAACCTGTTTTTATATGTTCCATTGTTAATTGAAGTGAATGACCTTTAACTCTATTAGTAGTAAAAACTCCTGCTGCTACAGCTGTGTCATTAGAGCAAACAATCGCCAAGTCTTTTTTGTTATTTTTCTTAATGCCGCAGGCTACTCCAGCTGCTTTAAATCCTTTAGGGGCGGTAATACCGCCTTCTATAATATTCATATTATCACCTCTGCAGTTATTATTGAGAAAATAATTGTAAGCAAATATTATGTACTTAATATGTCCATCCAGTAACATAAAAAGAACTACCGTATTGGTAATAAGCTTTGATTCTTTAGAATCAAAGCTTTGAACATTTAGATTATACAGAATTACTTAAGCTTATACAATAAAATTTTAATATACTTTGCTTATCTATATAGGTTGCGATAATAATATTGCAAGGAAAAATTTGATTACCGCAATATAACCTAGTGTAACAAATTGCAAAAAAGATTTAGGGGAACTTCGTTATAGATTCTTTTTTGCAATTTATATAGATGTTAATGAAAGGGGATAAGGGAAACCGGTAGTTCAATTGTAAATTTTGTCCCTAATCCAGGGGTACTTTCTACCGATATACTACCTTTATGCTGTTTGATAATTTTGTATGACACCGATAGACCGAGCCCGATACCAACACTAACACCTTTTGTGGTAAAGCCTGGGTCGAAAATTTTGGATATATTTTCAGGTGAGATTCCCACACCTGTGTCAGCAATACTTACATAAATATTATTATGCCTACACTCCGTATATATTGTTATCTCACCTTTATCCCTGATTGCCTGCACAGAATTCATTATAATATTATAAAATACCTGGTTAAGCTGTTTGGGATAGCAGGCAATGACTGGAATGTTAGTATAATTTCGTATAACCTCAATTCTATTAAGCATCTGATTATTTAATAGTAATATTGCACTGTCAATACACTCATTTATATCGGCCTCTTTGTAGTCGGATTCATCCAATCGTGCAAAGTTTATCAGTCCCTTTACTGTCTTAATAAGCCTGTCCAACGCCGCAAGAGTTATTTTGTTCATAGATATAACCGATTCTTTATAAGCAGCTATAGCTACCTTATCTTCGGTATCTAATGCCTCCAAAAGTGTGGAATTTAACTGTACATTGGATTTTATAGACGCAAGAGGAGTATTGAGTTCATGTGCTATACCTGCGATAAGGTATCCCATAGCAGCCATTTTTTCCGATTGGACCAGCTGTTCCTGGGTCTCACGAAGAGTTTCCATTGTTGCTGTCATTTGTTCATTTAAAGCCGTAAGCTCTTCGTTTAAAGCAGAAAGCTCAGAGTTAGCATCTTCCAATTCTTCTGTCCTTTTAGCCACACGCTTTTCAAGAGAATTATTTAATTCTGCGATTTCATCCCGCGACTTTTTAACTTCATCCCACATGCTTTTTAAGGAAATATTTTTATCCTCAAGTTCTTTAGAATATTCGAGCAGCTTGTTGTGTGAGTTTATAAGGTGGAAACCTAAAGACAAAATAAGAGTAATGATGAGCAAGAATACTCCCCAATGGTATAGTAACCTATCCCATGGAAGGGTGTGGGTAAGTCCGTTGAAAATATCTACAATTCCGAAAGCAGAAGCAAAAAGTCCTCCTATAGTAAGAGTTTTTGCTGCCGGATCTCCTTCGGTAATGCTTTTCAGTGTTGCAATACTGGTAATGGCTATTGAAACTATAAATAGAACAAGAAAGGCTTTATAGCTAAAATAGATAGAGGTTAAACCCGTTATACTCAGTGAAAAAACTGTAACAGCATGTATTGCATATATGTATGAGAAACGTGTCAGTATAGGAGCATACTTATTATGCAGATAGCGTCCCGCGAAAGCATTTATCCCTACAGGTGTTAAGTAAAGACTCATAGCGGATATATACATCCATACAAGCTCATTATTGTAAAAGAGGTTTTTAATGGATGTACCTGAGATTATAAAGCCGCTGGAACATAGCGAATAGAATCCAAGGAAGGCGTAGAGTTTGAAATCCTTTTGTCTGTAAAAAATATATACTAATATTGCGCTTATACCGATAAAAATAAATATTATACCAAAAGCTATATACTCAATATCACGTTTTTGACTCTTGCTAAAAAAATTATCATATGAGCCTGCTTCAATGCCATCCCATGATGATAGGTCTTTGGAGGAACTGATATAAAACTTAAGGTACAAAAACCTGCCTTCATAATTTGAAGGCAGACGTATTACATCGAAATAGTCCATCGGCTTTGTGTAGCTCATACCTTGCTCAGTTCCGGACTTGAACAGCAGCTTACTTTCCATATAGATTTCATAGGCTTGGGGGGTATATCTCACAAGAAGCCCAGGAGCCTGCAGGCTTTTCTCCGAAAGCCTAACCCTTAGCCAAACCTGTTTTTCGCCTTTATATTCACTAAACTCGCTGCCGAGCGTATATGTATTCCAAATATTACCTTTACTAGTGATTGAAGTCCATAGTGGTAAATTGTTTTCGTCTACAGGGGATTCACCAAGGAGGTACTGCCAACCTTCAGTGAGCTTAACGCTGATATGGGAACGGTACGATGAGTCGGCTGACGCTGAAACATAAGCAGGAGAAAACAATGCTGTAAGTATACAGCATAAAATAATAATAACGTTTATTTTAAATAGCCTAATTAGCTTATGTTTGAGTATTGGTATCATTTTTTCTCCTAAATCAACGTAGTAAACGTATGTATATAGGCAATACTACTTTGTAATTTACCTTAATTATGGCAAATTACAAGCTTAATTTGCCGATGAAGAAATAATCAACAACGTTTCTGGGTTGTTATTTCTTCATCATAAATTTCAAAATAACAAAGTAGTACTAACTTATAGAGAACGAAGTATAAGCTGTACTGGTTATTATTATACCAGAGTTTCATCTATTTAACAAACAAAACACTTTTATAGTTATCTATATCTTTATATGCGGGCGGGCAGTTCTATTGTGAATTTTGAACCACAGCCAGGGGTGCTTTCAGCGTATATTTTACCTTTATGCTGTTCGATAATTCTATATGCCACTGATAGACCAAGGCCTAAGCCTATACCTACACCCTTTGTAGTAAAGCCCGGATCAAATATTTTCGATAAGTGCATTGAGGCAATTCCAATTCCAGTGTCCTGAATAGTTATGTGTATTTTAGAATTTTGATAATAAGTACATATAGTAATTTGGCCTGAACTATTCAGTGCTTGGATTGCATTGGTTAAAATATTAAAAAATACCTGGTTTAACTGTTTAGGGTAACAGCTGACATGGGGGAGGCTGCCGTAGTTTTTTACCAACTCAATTTTCAGAGATGGGGGCATTTCTATTTGTGATATTGCCGTATCAATGCATTTATTTATATCCGCTTTATGGTAATCGGTTTCATCAAAGCGTGAAAAGTTTGCAAGGTCGGTTACTATCTTTATCAGCCTGTTTAAAGCAGCAAGAGATATGGTGTTCATTGAAGTGACTGAATCCCTATATGCATTAATGCTTTGTTTATCGTCACTTTCCAATGAATTTAAGAGCATGGTATCCAGCTGTACGTTGGATTTTATAGAGGCTAGAGGGGTATTTAGTTCATGAGCTATACCCGATACAAGTGAGCCAATCGCTGCCATCTTTTCCGACTGGGCGAGCTGACTTTGAGTATCGTAGAGGGCTTCCAGCGTAGCTGTCATTTGTTCGTTTAGAGCTGTAAGCTCTTCATTTAGTGCAGTAAGTTCTTGATTAGCATATTCAAGTTGGTCAGTTCTTTCGGCTACACGTCTTTCCAAGGTGTTATTCCATTGAGCAATTTCATCTTTAGAACACTTAACTTCTTTCCACATGTTTTTTAAGTTGGAGTTCTTTTCCTCAAGTTTTTCGGAATAGTCCCTTAGCTTTAAATGCATACCAATGAAACGGAATGCAAAGGAGAATATAAGTGTCATTACAAAAATAAAAATTCCCCAGTGGAAAATGAGTCTGGACAAAGGTAAAATGTGGTATATGCCATTAATAATATCCACAATACCGAAAATTGAGGCAAGAAAACCGCCGACTGCAAGTGTATTTCCTTCAGTACTTCCATTCGAAGTGCTTTTCCTTACCGAAAGTATAATGATAATGATAGCAACAGCGCAGGATAAGAGAAAAATTTTGTAGGTAGAGTAGAGCGGAATAATATTAAGCAAACTCCCTGTGAATATGAAGAGTGCGTGGAGTACATGAGCCTGCCAGATACGCCTTAGAATTACGCTATACTTATTCTTTAATTGCTGCTCGACAAACGAACATATTCCTGCAAGCAATAGATAAATACTCATGGCTGAAATATAAAGCCATAACTGAGGGGAGTTAATAAAAGTAGTCTTTATACTTGTACAAGAAATTAAATATGTACCTGCGCATAGAGAATAAAAACCAAGAGCAGCATAAGCTTTGGTGGTTTTCCATCTCAGGAAAATATAAGCTATTATCAAAGCTAATCCCATAAAAATAAATATTGTACTAAAAATTATGTATTCTAGATCATGCTTATGGCTTTTATCGGAGTACTCGTTATAGGCTCCGAGTTCTGCGCCAGCCCATGTAGATATGGCTTTAATAGAATCAATATGAATCTGAATGGTTAGAAATTTATCTTCAAAATTCTCAGGAAGCTTAAGTAAGTCAAATGAATCCATTGGCCTTTTTTGAGGTGTAGTAACTTTTGTGCCGTATTCATAGATAAGTTTGTCTGCGAGATATACTTGGTGGACCTGGTCAAGGCGCTTTATCATCAGAGCAGGGTCTGACAAGATAAAGCTTTTTGGTAGCTTTACCTGTAACCATATATATTTCTGTCCATTGAAATCAGGGAATGAAGAACCCATTGTATACGGTTTCCAGCCGCTGCTTTCAGTCACCAGCCATAAAGGCGCATTGTTTTTATCTACCGGTAATTCACCAAAGCGGTAGTGCCAGCCTTCAGTAATTTCCATAGTACCCCCAGGGGCAGCCGGAGAGTCAGGTTGAGCCCAGACAAAAGTAGGAAATATGAAAACAGTACAAAGGCAGCATAGTAAAGTAATAATGCTAATTTTTATTATACTAAAGTAAGATGTTGAATTCATCTAAATTCTCCTGGACTTTTAACAACGAAATAGGACTATTTTAGGTAAAGCTATAATATAAATCTATATTTAATAATTATACCAGAGTTTAACCCGGCTAACAAATAGATAAATAACAAATTATTTATACATTTTAACAAATCACCTGCAGGATACATATTTATAACGAGGGGAGATTTTTATTAGAAGGTAATCTGTATGGCCTTTAGACCACAAATCTTACGTAATGGAGATACAGTCGGGGTAGTAACACTCGGGAGTCCCTTGGATTCGCGTATCATAAATTCTAGGGTTGATTTTTTAAGAAGAATCGGCTTTAATGTGATTTTAGGTAGGTATACATACTCTTATGCGGGATATCTTGCAGCTTCCGATCAAGAAAGGGCGGATGATTTGATGAGTATGTTCAGAAATACCGAAGTAAAGGCCATCATACCTTCAAGAGGTGGTGTAGGCGTTGCCGGTATTTTACCCTATCTTGACTATAATGTTATAAGGCAAAATCCCAAAATAGTTACGGGATACAGCGACGTGACCATTTTATTAAACACACTTTACCAGTTTGCTGACTTGATAACCTTTCACAGTTTATTGCTAATAGATTTCAAGCCCGAAACACCTGCATATAATTTTAATCAGTTTTTCACGGCGGTGTCTACACTGCTTGCCCCAAGAGAAATACAAAACCCTCCAGGTACACCGCTTATCAGCCGGGTAGCCGGTAATGTGACAGGTCCTGTAGTAGGTGGCAACCTTACATCATTTATGGACACTTTGGGAACTCCCTTTGAGATAGATACAAGAGGAAGGATTTTATTAATTGAAGAAACACACGAGCCTGTAAATACCGTGTACAGATATATTAGCCATCTGATTATGGCGGGAAAGTTCAGGGATTGTATCGGCGTTGTTATGGGTGAGTGTACAGGTTGCGAACCGGCCTACGGTGAGTATTATGAAGACCTGATAAATGAAGTTATAGTACCACTGGGTAAGCCGTTGATGACAAATCTGGCAACAGCACATGGTACATTTAAGGCTGCTGTACCCATAGGTGCTACAGTGAACTTGAACACCGAGAATAATACTTTAACAGTGCTTGAGCCTACGGTAAGTCTTTAGAAAAAAATTTGAGGCCCTTGACACAGTAAGTTGTTTACTATATCATTTTATAATAATATTCATAAAGTATAGACGATGATTAAGAGGAGTAAACAGTGATTGACTCAGAGAGAGGGAAAATCATCGGGTGCAAGTTTTCCCGGGTTTCAAGCTGTTGAAGGTAGCTTATGAGTTCTGTATCCGAAAGCCTGATAAATGCACATGTTGCACTAGTGTTAAGCTGGGTAGGATACGGCGGTAAAGAGCCGTTAATTCGATTGAGCAGCCCTTTATATTAAAGAAGGGAATTTTGGTGGTACCGCGAAAAATACAGCCTTTCGTCCAATTTGTTATTGGATGAGAGGCTTTTTAATTGGCAAATAGTACGTGGAGGTAAAAAATATGAGCATGTTGAAGATACTTGCATTTATTTTTCTTGCAGCAGGCGCTTTGATGGTTTATGGAGCCAACTGGGTAGTTTCAAAATATAAGCTTAACGAGAAAGCTGTCGTAAATTTCGCAAATGAGATGACAGAGGATGAAATTACTACTTACAAGTATAATAAAGCGGTGCTTAATGTCAAAATGCTTGGTATGCTGGTTGCGCTGCCGGGTTTTATACTGATTATGGTTGTGTTCAGATAGTTTGAATTTATTAATATATGATTTGGAGGTTGATGATATGGATGAACAGAAGAATATAGCAAAAACCTACGACCCGAAACAGGTTGAGGAAAAGTTATACAAGGAATGGATGGATAAGGGCTACTTCCATGCTGAGGTAGATCAAAGCAAAACTCCTTTTACGATTGTTATCCCTCCGCCGAATATTACAGGACAGCTTCATATGGGGCATGCTTTGGATAATACTCTGCAGGATATACTAATCCGTTGGAAAAGGATGCAGGGCTACAGTGCATTATGGCTTCCCGGTACCGACCATGCGAGTATAGCGACTGAGGCCAAGATAGTTGAGGCAATGGCTAAAGAGGGTATAACAAAGGACATGTTAGGCAGGGAAAAGTTCCTTGAAAGAGCATGGGATTGGAAGAAACACTACGGCGGAAGAATTGTTGAGCAGCTTAAGAAGCTGGGCAGCTCCTGTGATTGGGAACGTGAAAGATTTACTATGGATGAAGGTCTTTCGGAAGCGGTAAAGGAAGTATTTATAAGACTGTACAAAAAAGGTCTTATATATAGGGGTGAAAGGATTACCAACTGGTGTCCGAAATGTAATACTTCTATATCTGATATTGAGGTTGAATATGAGGAAAAGGAAGGTAACTTCTGGCATATAAGATACCCTGTAAAGGATAGCAATGAATACCTGGTTGTAGCTACAACACGTCCCGAAACCATGCTGGGGGATACGGCAGTAGCGGTACACCCAGAAGACGAAAGATACAAACATCTTGTAGGAAAGATGGTTGTTCTGCCTTTGGTTAACAGGGAGATACCTATTATTGCAGATGAATATGTTGAGAGGGAGTTTGGTACTGGTGTAGTTAAAATAACTCCGGCTCATGACCCTAATGACTTTGAGGTTGGTTTAAGGCATAAACTGCCCCAGATTAGGGTTATGAATGATGACGCTACAATGAATGAAAATGCTGCACAGTATCAGGGAATGGACAGGTATGAAGCCAGAAGGCAGATGGTTGAAGACCTCAATAACCTTGCACTTTTGGTAAAGATTGAGGGGCATAAGCATAATGTAGGAACGTGTCAGAGATGTAGGACGATTATTGAGCCTATCATTTCAAAACAGTGGTTTGTACACATGAAACCCCTTGCAGAGCCTGCTGTAGAGGTTGTTAAAAACGGTACCATAAAGTTTGTACCTGAAAGATTTTCAAAGACATATTTCAACTGGATGGAAAACATACAGGATTGGTGTATTTCCAGACAGCTTTGGTGGGGCCATAGAATCCCTGCGTACTACTGTAAGGAATGTGGCTACATGATGGTAGAAAGCGACATGCCCGATGTATGTCCGAAGTGCGGAAGCTCAAGGGTTGAGCAAGACCCTGATACTCTGGACACATGGTTTAGCTCGGCGCTGTGGCCGTTCTCAACCCTTGGCTGGCCGGAAAATACCGAAGACCTTAAATACTTCTATCCGACAGATGTGCTTGTAACAGGCTACGATATCATATTCTTCTGGGTTGCAAGGATGATTTTCTCGGGTGTGGAGCATATGGGCAAGGAACCTTTCAAGTATGTATTTATTCACGGGCTTGTAAGGGACGCACAGGGAAGAAAGATGAGTAAGTCCTTAGGAAACGGCATTGACCCGCTTGAGGTAATTGACCAGTACGGCACCGACGCTCTGAGATATGCACTTACCGTAGGGGTATCACCGGGAAATGACTTGAGATTCCTTCCGGATAAGGTTGAGGCTGCAAGGAACTTTGCAAATAAGGTATGGAATGCTTCAAGGTTTGTTTTAATGAACTTTGACGACAATATAGACTTCTCAAAGGTAGACTCAAATAAGTTTACTGTAGCAGATAAGTGGATTCTCAGCAGAGTAAACAGCTTGGCTAAAGAAGTAACCGAGAATATGGATAAGTTTGAGCTTGGTATTGCGCTTCAGAAGGTTTATGAGTTTATCTGGGAGCAATTCTGTGACTGGTACATTGAGCTTGTTAAACCAAGGTTGTATGACAAGGAAAGCGATACAAGACTGGAGGCACAGTATGTATTAAACTATGTACTTGGTGCTGCTATGAAGCTTTTACATCCATACATGCCTTTTATTACAGAAGAAATTTATACTCATTTGATTAACGACGATTCAAGTGTTATGGTTTCCAAATGGCCTGAGTTCAGGGAAGACTACAATTTCCCTGCGGAAGAAAAGAAAATGAGTATGATAATGGACGCAATAAGGAGTGTAAGAAACATCAGAGCGGAAATGAATGTACCTCCGTCAAGGCGTGCCAAGATTATATTTGTGGCGACAGGAAGTGAAGAAAGTGCCACGCTTCAGGAAGGAGGAAGCTTCTTTGAAAGGTTGGCAAGTGCTTCGGAAGTAACAATACAGTCTGATAAGGCAGGTATTCCTTCCGATGCAGTAGCTACCATAATTGCGGGCGCGGAAATATATATTCCTTTGGAAGAGCTCATAGATATATCTAAAGAAATCGAAAGGCTTGAAAAGGAAAAGGCAAACCTTGAGAAAGAACTTGAAAGAGTAAACAGCAAGCTTAACAACGAGGGCTTTGTTGCTAAGGCCCCAGCTAAAGTTATAGAAGAAGAGCAGGCGAAAAGGGCTAAGTATCAGGAGATGTATGATAAGGTTGTTGAAAGGCTGGCTGGGTTGAAAAAATAATCCTTAAATTTAAGCTTAAAATATAAATAAAGCGTTTTGGTTTTAAGATACTTTTTTAATAGAAAAATCCCTCTTGATAAGGACTCAAGAGGGATTTTTCTATGTAATGCTATAAGCTACAGCGCTTCAAATTCATCATTATTGGTATAAATGAGCTCCAGGGCTTTTCGTTCCATTACCGCTTCGGAATCCAGAGTATCGAATAAGTCCTCCAGCTTTTCGAGGTTCCTTGCATTTATAGATGTAATCTTAATTCCATAAATCCAAGCAATCTTTTCCAGATGGTGTCTACGTACGATCCTACCTTTGAATTCGACGAGTTCGGAAGATTGCGGCTGGACTGATATATTTAAGATAGTGCCGGTTTCTAGCTCTGTTTCGGAGGTCAAACAGCAACCTGAAAAACTGATATCTTTAACTGTTGCGGTTATACCTGTCAAACTGCTGGAGGATACCTTAGATGAAAGGTTTATTTTATAACGTTTTATAGCCCGCTTTTCATCATAGTTTTTTTCATCCAGTACATTAAGTAAAATGGAATTGCTCTGTACCTCCGCGAGATTTCCATGCACTATATGGGCTTTCTTTTCCTTAATAAATGTCAGTACAAATGGTATGCCAGGGGTAATATGCTCAGGCTGTTTTGTCACCAGCACAAGCAGATGTGTTCCTTCAATCCTACTAACAACGCATAAGAAAGGTGTTTCTATGGTGGAGTAGCTTACAGTGGCTTGCATTCCGGGAGTGAAAATAGTCATATTACACATACTTTTGCTCCTTTCTTTGGTTAAGTTATAAACAAGTTACCGCACATGCCGGTAGTAAAGCCTGAAAAACTGAATTAAGTTTATGGAAAGCTGTTTTAATTAGTTGTTTAAGCAAACCGCAGTATATAGATAAACAAAATTATATAAATAGCAATTTAGTATTTCATATACTATTTTACCAGTTTGGAAGAAATATTTAAATAAAAAATAGACAAAAAAGTCGTTAATTTTAGCTATTTCGACATGTATTGCATTTAAATCCATGATCATAATAAATGTACGTACTATTGGTATATCCTATTGAATATTCCTTTATTTGATAGTATAATCAAGTATAGAATGACACGTCATTCTATACTTGAAGGGGGATTTTAAATGGCATATAAAACACCTAAAGAGGTTCAAGAGAGGAAAGATGAAAAGAAGAGGCAAATTCTTATTACTGCTTCAAGAGTTTTTGCCTCCAGAGGGTATCATAATACTGCTGTAAAGGATATTGTGGATGAGGCAGGGATTTCGGTAGGTTCTTTTTATTTTTATTTTAAAAATAAAGAAGACCTTTTTGAAACTTTATATGATGAAGCAACAAGTATGATACTAAATAGCATTAGAAAAGTACTCAATGAGGGTGAAGAGCATTTTACGAACAAGATATGCAAGGTGACGGTACGTTCGTTGTTTATATTCAATGAATTTAAGAATCTAACCAGGATAATGATGATAGAAGCGGTGGGACTAAACCCCAACTTTGAACATAAAAGAGTGCAGAGTACCCGTAGATTTTCCGACTATATGGAGCAGTTTTTTGAAAGCTTGAAACGGGAGGGGCATATTAATTTTCCTGATATCGCTATTGCTTCCACAGCATATATAGGGACAATTTACAATGTAATAATGCGATGGCTTCAGGAGAGTAATGAAAACAGCCTTACCGAATATGCCTATCCGTTAATAGTATATAACCTTCAAGCATTAAATCTGGATTTCAGTGAGGATGAGGTAAGGAAAAATATTAGGGATGCTCTGGTTCAGAGTGGTGAAATGAAATGGGGGGTGCATAATGGTGCTGAAAAAGTGGAGTGAGCTGATAATCAAGTTTAGGTGGATTGTTATAGTTTTTTGGATAGTTATTGCAGCAATTGTTGTATGGAAGGCTCCGACACTTTCAGAGGTTGCAAAGAGCAGCCAGGAAAGCTTTTTACCTGGAGAAACCGATTCTATAAAGGCCTCAAAGTTGTTGAAGGAGCTTTATGATGATAAGGATAGGGGCGGGGAGCTAATTATTACTTTTAACCGCAAGGAAGGCATTGGTGACCGAGATGGTGATTATGTGAGGAAGCTGGAGCAGTATTTAAGAAATAATAATATCTATAGAATTACAGGAATTGTATCTCCTTTTACTCAAAAGGAAATGCAGGATGTAATGATAAGCAAGGATAGGCAAGCGGCTTTTATAGTTCTAAAAATCAGTACTCCCGGATATAGCGAACAATTTGGCGATATTATACATACTATCAGGAGTGATATCCAGCAGACAGGAAATATAAGCTCCAACGGTATCCCAAGTATCCCACAAGCACTCAATGTAAATGTAACCGGCGATAGTGCCTTGATACAAGAGCAAAAGGATACCATGCATAAAAGTATGGAGATTACAGGTGGGATAACAATTATACTTGTTGCTGCGGTTTTGATAATTATATATCGTTCTCCTATAGCTCCACTTTTACCGTTGGCTACTATAGGCCTGTCATTCCTGATTTCCAGAGGAGTTGTTGCTTATGCTACATCTTTTGGTTTGAAGATATCTTCTTTTACAGAGACGTTTCTTGTTGCCATATTATTTGGGGCAGGTACGGATTATTGCCTTTTAATTATATCCAGATTTCGTGAGGAAATATCCATTGGGAAAACAGTTAAGGAAGCTCTCAAGGCCACCATCCCTAATGTCGGGGAAGCGGTAGTATCTAGCGGAGGCACTGTTATGGTAGGGTTTGCTTTTATGGTTTTTGCTAAGTTTGGCCTCTTTAATACCACAGGCCCTAGTATAGCTGTAGGCGTTGGAATAACTCTGTTAGCTGTTATGACATTTACACCGGCTTTAATAGCTGTACTGGGGGAGAGAATTTTCTGGCCTGGAAGACCTTCCAGGGTTCAGGCAGGAGAAAGGAAGGAGAGTTCACTGTGGGGAAGGCTTGCAAATTCCGTTACTTCAAGGCCTATCAGATTTATAGTGCTTTGTCTTGTGGTGTTTATCCCCTTTGCGGTAATGGTTAAAAATGCAGAGCGTTCCTATGATCAAATATCGGAGCTTCCCTCTGCTTCTGACCCTGTTAAGGGGTTTCAGGTTATAAAAGACCACTTCGATCAAGGTGAAATGCTGCCCGTTAAAGTGGTAATAAAGACCGATGAAAATATGTGGTCCAATGAATCACTGCAGGTATTGGAAAGGCTTACTGCCGATATATTGAAGATTGATACAGTTGCAAAAGTAAGAACTGCAACAAGGCCTGCAGGGGATAAATTGACTCAGGTCAGTCTGTCTAAGCAAATTGAGACACTTTCTGAGGGTGTAGAAACTGTAAAAGGCGGAGTTGCTCCTGTTATAGCAGGGATGAATGAGGTACAAGGAGGAGTTAAGAAAGTTGCAGAGGGTATCTCGAAGGGAAGCAGCGGATTGAGCGAACTTGCCGGAAGCACAAAGAAAACAGCAGATGGTATAGCAAGCATAGATAAAGGCATGCAGAATGCAAGTGCGGGGCAGCAATCGGCAATTGATGGGATTGTGGAGGTCAGTGATAGCCTAGGAAGAATAACTACAGGGATCACAGGTTCAAAGGATGGAGTGGATAAGGTATATGAGGCACTACAGAATACACAGCAAAGCCTTGAGGCTATAATGGCACAACAGCCTAAACTGGCCATGGATATAAACTTTCAAACTGCCTACGGTACGGTAAAGAAAGTGGTGGAGGATATTCCTAAGATAAGTTCGGGACTGGGACAGTCAAGTGAAGGATTAGTAAAGAGCCAGACAGGATTAAATACTACTCAAAAAGGTTTAAGTGAAATAAAATCTGGTATTAACCGCTCAAGTGCAGCGTTAAAAAATGTTTTAGCTGGGGTAGAGACTATAGGAAACAAGCAGGCGGAGTCTAGTAAACAACTGGCTGCTGCTGCTTCAAATCTGGAAAAGATAGCTTTAGGGATTGATGACGGAAAAGATGGGCTCAAGAAAATGGAAGGCGGCCTTGGTGAAATTCATGAGACAACAAGCGGCTATACTTCAAAGGGTAAAGAATTAGATGGTTTTTTCTATCTACCCGAAGGTGTGCTGGAAGAATACCCAAAGCTTAAAGAAGCAATGGGTACTTATATTACTAAGAGCGGTAACGGGGTGACTCTTGATATTGTTCTGACTATACCTCCATATACTGCTCCTGCTCTTGATAGCATAGCTGAAATAAGAAATGCGGTAAAAAATTCTCTGAAAGGCTCTCATCTGGAGAGTGCAGAGTTTCATATCGGGGGAGCTACCTCGGTGTTCAGTGAGATCAGGGAAGTAACAGCTGATGACTTTGTTGTCGTAATGGTATGTGTCCTTGCCGGAATATTTGTAGTACTAGTCATCCTCTTGAGAAGTATTATAGCCCCTATTTATCTTATAGTGACTATACTGTTGAGCTTTGCTACAACCATGGGGATAACCTATCTTGTATTCCAGGTAGGGATGGGACATGAAGGATTGAGTTGGTCGGTACCGTTCTTCTCTTTCTGTCTGTTGGTTGCACTGGGGGTTGACTACAATATATTCCTTATGTCAAGGGTAAAGGAAGAGTATAAGCCGGGAGATGTTACAGGGGGCATAACAAGAGCTCTTTCAAGCACCGGAGGAATTATAACTTCCTGTGGCATTATTATGGCGGGTACCTTCGGGGCTTTGATAGCCTCACCTATGAGCTCGCTTATGGAGGTAGGCTTTGCCACTGTTGTAGGGCTTCTTCTGGATACGTTTATTATTAGGTGCCTCCTGGTTCCTGCAATAGCGGTCAAGGTGGGGGAATTGAACTGGTGGCCAGGCAGGAAGGTAAGGATTGTACCAGTGGAAGCTAAAGAAAACTAATAGTACTTAGGATGTTTAAACCCTGCTGCAAAGTATAGTACAGCAGGGTTTTTCTATGAAACTCTAATAAATCGCTATCATATCTTGAACTGATATGCTATTCAAACTTAAGAAAAGAGCTGTGTATATTTACTTTGAAATAAGTTAGCAAAACCTATTATTAGACTTTAAATAGTAGTAATAATTTGCTAGAATTACTGAATAATTTAATTTGGGGAATACAAGGTATAATCACAATTATTACCAAAGGGGCGAGTGTTTAATATGAAGTTCTTAAAATTCTTATTAATATTCATACCAATGAGCATAGCTTTGGAGCTAATACATGCAAATCCTGTATGGATTTTTGCTTCAGCCTGCCTCGCTATAATTCCTCTTGCGGGGTTAATGGGGGAAGCTACTGAAGAAATATCGGTTTATGCGGGACCTAGGGTTGGAGGATTTTTAAATGCTACCTTCGGTAACGCTACAGAGCTTATAATAGCTTTTTTCGCTCTGAAAGAAGGGCTGCATGAAGTTGTTAAAGCGTCTATAGCCGGTTCGGTTATAGGAAATATCCTGCTGGTATTGGGTGCAAGTATGCTGGTAGGAGGATTGAAGTTTAAAACGCAGAAATTTAATAAAAGCGTAGTTGAGGTATCGTCGAGTATGCTGCTTTTTGCAGTTATAGGGTTGGGTATACCTGCAATATTTACTCACACTGTAAACCCGGAACTGCTTAATACATCGAGGTATGAAGGGCTAAGTGTAGCTGTTGCAGTTCTAATGTTTGCTATTTACATATTGGGCCTTGTATTTTCATTTCATACTCATAAGGACCTGTATCGCTCGGAACATTTTGAAGTGCATCAAGCTAAATGGAGCTTGAAAAAGTCTATAGGTGTGCTTGTGGGGGCGACGGTTTTGATAGCTATACAGAGTGAATTCCTTGTAGGTTCTGTGGAGCCCATGACCAAATCATTGGGTATAAGCGAGTTATTTGTAGGTATAATACTTATACCTATCATAGGCAATGCTGCGGAGCATAGTACGGCTATCATTATGGCAGCGAAAAACAAGATGGATATTGCCATAGAGATAGCTGTAGGATCCAGCCTTCAGATAATTTTGTTTGTTGCACCGGTGCTTATTTTCTTGAGTCTTTTGTTTAAACCTATGAGCATTGTTTTTAACGAGTTTGAGTTGATTTCAATGATTGTCTCGGTGTTTATTGCAAATAAGGTGGCTGGTGATGGCGAATCCAACTGGCTTGAAGGTGTACAGTTAATGGTAGTATATGGCATAATTGCAATTGCGTTTTTAGTATTGTAGATATTGATAGCTAGGTTAAAACAGTTCAAACGATTGATAAGTTTGAACTGTTTTTTCTTTTATACCCGGATTTATAGTGTTATAATAAGTAAGAATAATGGATAAAGAACGGGTGATTTTATGAATTATGGATTTATAAGAGTTGCAGCAGCAGTACCGGAGCTTAAGGTTGCTGATTGTGAATATAATACCGAGCAAATAATTAATATTATAAATAAAGCTGAGGAAGCAGAAGCCCAGTTTGTAGTGTTCCCTGAGCTTTCCATTACATCCTATACTTGCGCCGACTTATTTCATCAACAAGCTTTACTAAAAGAGTGTATTACACAGCTCACCAGAATTCTGGAAAAAACGAGAAAGCTTGGAGTGGTTGTTTTAATAGGTATGCCGCTAAATGTTGACAATCAGTTATTCAACTGTGCAGTGGCGGTACAACATGGGCGGATTCTTGGCGTAGTGCCTAAGACGTATATTCCCAACTATAGTGAATTCTATGAAAAACGGTGGTTTGCTACAGGCTTGAAGGCTATAAATGATACAGTGATGTTATGTGGGCAGCAGGTGCCTTTTGGAGTTGACGTCCTATTTGAAGCGGCAAATGTGCCTGGATTATGCTTTGGAATGGAGGTTTGCGAGGATTTATGGGTCCCTATACCTCCAAGCTCTTACCAGGCAGTTTACGGTGCGACAATTCTATTTAACCTTTCGGCAAGCAATGAGATAGTAGGAAAGTATGAATATAGAAGGGAGCTGGTCAGGCAGCAATCGGCAAAGTGCACCGCAGCCTATGTATATACTTCATCGGGTATACATGAATCTACTACGGACATCGTATTCGGAGGGCACGCAATGATAGCTGAGTATGGAGGAATGCTGGCTGAGTCTGAGCGGTTTCAGGAAAGTGAGCAGTTGATATATGGTGATATAGATATTCAAAAGCTGATGAGCGATAGATATAAGAACACTAGCTTTATGGAAGCCTTACCCGGTAAGAAGTTCAGAAAGGTACAATTTGAGGTGAAAAATGTAGAATTAAAAGGCTTGAAGAGATATGTTGACCCTCATCCTTTTGTGCCTTCCAACGCAGCTACCAGGGATAACAGGTGTAAAGAAATATTTGCAATACAGACTTCCGGATTGGCTAAAAGAATAAAACATACGGGGCTGAAAAAAGCAGTTATCGGCATTTCTGGCGGGCTGGATTCTACCCTCGCTTTGCTGGTAACGGCTAGAGCATTTGATAGTTTGGGCATATCAAGGGAAAACATAGTTGCTATTACCATGCCGGGTTTTGGGACTACAAATACTACTTATACCAATGCGCTTGAACTTATGGGATCAATGGGGGTAAGTATTAGTGAAATAGATATAAAGCCCTCATGTATACAACACTTTAAAGATATTGGACATGATCCCGACATTCACGATGTGACCTATGAAAATGTACAAGCCCGTGAGCGCACACAGGTACTAATGGACATTGCAAACAAACAGGGGGGGCTTGTAATAGGTACAGGAGATCTCTCGGAGCTTGCCCTTGGATGGTGTACGTATAATGGTGACCATATGTCCATGTATGCCGTAAATACAAGTATACCTAAGACCCTTGTGAAATCTCTGGTGCAGTGGGCAGCAGAGAATGTATTTGAAGGAGCTACAAAGGATGTACTTTATAGAATTTTAAATACCCCTATTAGCCCCGAATTGCTTCCACCAAGTCCGACAGGGGAGATAGAACAGAAAACAGAGGATATAGTAGGCCCTTATGAGCTTCACGACTTCTTCTTGTATCATATGATGAGGTATGGAGCTTCTCCGCGTAAAATACTCTTCCTTGCGGAAAAATCTTTCGACGGAAAGTATTCTGCGGAGGAGATAAAAAAATGGTTGAGGATGTTCTATAGAAGGTTTTTCTCTCAACAGTTCAAGCGCTCTTGCTTACCTGATGGACCCAAGGTGGGTACCATCAGTCTTTCACCAAGGGGAGACTGGCGTATGCCAAGTGACGCTGAAGCGAGATTGTGGCTTAAAGAATTGGAGTAAATAAAAAGGAAAATGCGGGTTAACGTTAAAGTTACCCGCATTTCTTTATTTTTGTATCAAGAAAGTTAATTTCATAGAAAGAAGTGTTTTTGTCTTTTTTTTCTTTAATCACGTGTTTAAAATTATTTGCATAACGTAAGATTAGTGCAGTGGCAAATACCCCTAAAATTAAGCCTACAAAAAAAATAACTAACAAGCCATTTCACCTTCCAATTCATAATAAAACAATAGAACTATTAAAAAATTAGAATCATAAACTATTATTTTACATTTCTATAATAATATAAGTTTGAAAAATTTAAAAGTACCTGTAATAATCTGTAATTAATTTGTAACAAAAAATAATATATTATCGATGATTACAATTTTATATTAAAATTTTTATAGTTATATGTAAAGTATCCAATAGTCATATTTTAAAAAATTTTAGTCATATATTTTAATCCGGAAGTCATAATTATGATGAAAGTATTACCTGGTTAATACTGTATTTATACCTGTAGACCCCGAGTTTAGCAGTGTTTGGGACTATTTTAATTTACCTGTAATATACATAAAAAATATTTTAGAAATTCTATTGACTTTTAGGTATGGGTGCCTTATAATAACCAATGTGCTTGAGCGGTAACGAAAACGAAACGCCAGCAACAAATGCGGTGGATATAGCTCAGTTGGTTAGAGCGCCAGATTGTGGCTCTGGAGGCCGTGGGTTCGAATCCCATTATTCACCCCACATAAAGAGGTGGGAAGTTGCAAATAATATTAAAAAGTATTCGACTTCTCATTTCTAAACACTTTGGGATGTAGCCAAGCCGGTAAGGCACCAGACTTTGACTCTGGCATTTCGTTGGTTCGAGTCCAGCCATCCCAGCCATTATATGGGCCATTAGCTCAGTCGGCAGAGCACTTGACTTTTAATCAAGGTGTCCCGCGTTCGAGTCGCGGATGGCTCATTAAAAGAAAAGCGTGTATTTCATCAAAAGTGAAATACGCGCTTTTCTTTGTTTTTAAAATTCAGCTCTTTATCAATTTTTTTGCTAGGCAAAGAATGTTCAGAACTAAGCATTGTCGTCAGTTTTATTACGTAATTCGGTGATTTTTCCAGATAGCCAAAGTAAACCATAAAATGCTGCGAAATAAGTGATACCTGCAAATAGCAGAAACACAATATTTAACCCACTTTGGGAATATTGGATTGCTCCTATCGATAGTAAAAAAACTATATCTGATATAATAACAATTTTTAGCTTATTTTTCTGATTAGAGTTTTGTATATTTACTGCATAAACACTGCTCATTATCATCCTAATAAAAACATACAATGAAATTCCCATATAAAGAATAAATTCAGTAAAGTATTCTTTTGTAGGCATTTCCAGAACAATGGATTTAACAAATACGATAATTGTTAGAGCCAAAAACATAATCCCAAAAGCTTCGCTAGCAATTTTATGTTTCGTTTGTGTTATTCTTTCGTCATTAATTTTTTTTCCAATAAACATACTCATTCCTCCCAAAATAAATCGTTTAATGTTTTGTTCAATGCCTTACATATGGCAATACAAAGGTTAAGTGAGGGATTGTAGTTTCCTGCCTCAATCATCAAGATGGTTTGTCTCGTTACGCCTACTTTTTCGGCAAGCTGTTCTTGTGACAAGTCATTCTCGATTCGAGCTATTTTCATTTTTTTATTCTTCAATAAGAGACACCTCCTATACTAAATATTGTAATATAATGCATTCTAAATGTCAAATATATATTACAATATGTTTATATAAGCTTACATTAATGTCGAAAGATATAGTGTTTAGTGTCTATGAAGCATATAATAGATTTAAGGGCAGTTCAAAGGTTTCAACATGGTTATATCAAATATTCATTTTGCTGCATTAAACAAAAAGTGGAAGGTACAAAATATTTATCCCTCGGATGGCGGAGAGCAAAGTGAACTGGAAAAAGTCTTGTATGGATATGTTAAGGCTAATAAGTAAGCCTTGATTAGCGTATGTATATATTCTTTAATGGGGGATTGTGCTGTGGCGGTAAATGGTAGAAGGATGGTGCTTATTGGCGGCGGGCTTAGTGACAGCAATGGGGAAGTATATAACGAGATAGTACGGCTAGCCGGTGGAAAGGGTATTGCTAAAATCGGTATCATTTCGGCGGCTTCCGTTTCTGAAAGCCAGGACCCGTATATAGGGACTTCTCAAGCGTGTAATTCAAGGGTGGATGGTCAATATTATGGAAAGCTTTTTAAAGGCACATATGATGTACTGGATGCACAATGGATTCCTATAGACATGGATAACATAAACAATAATGAAAATCAACAGGTTATAAATCAAATAAACAGCATGACGGGCTTCTTCTTTACCGGTGGAGATCAAAGACGGCTGATTAACTGCTTTCGTAATAGTGACGGTACCGACTCCTTTGCACTTGCAGCAATCAAAAGAAAGTATGAGGATGGAGCTGTAGTGGCAGGAAGCAGTGCGGGTGCAGCAGTTTTGGCTGGATATCCTATGATTACCGGTGGGGAAAGCTATAATGCAATGTTGAATGGGGCATATACGACTGTGAGTAGAGATGAATTATCTTATGAGCCTAGGGGTGGGTTTGGGCTATTTTCTTACGGAATTCTGGATACACACTTCAGTGAGCGCGGTCGGCAGGGAAGGGTAATACGTCTGGCCTTTGATACATCTGGTACTATGGCATATGGTGTAGATGAAAATACTGCACTTGTTGTGACAAATGCAGATACCAATAGCGTGGAGATGGAGGTACTGGGGCAAAATGGTGTATTTATTTTTGACCTGTCCAAGGCATATAAGGGGACTGACAGCTTCTGGTCACTCTATAATATAATCACTACGTACCTTACCAAGGGTGATAAGTACAATCCGCTTACAAAACAGATAATTATAGCGGGGTGGAAAACTGCATTAAGCGGGCGTGAGTGCGGTACTTATGCTGCTGTTACAGAGGATATATTTAGTAGTCTCAATAATATAGGCATGGGTGGTGTAAGAAAAAACCCCAGGGAATTTGTAAGGGTCTCAACTAGCCTGTTTGCTTCTCGTTTAAGCATGTGTACTTATGGAAGGACTTACGAGAGAAATGGGGCATATGAAGTAAAGATGGCAAAGAGTAGTATTCTGGGATCTGAGGCATACCACGGCTATGATGAAACTGGGATGCAGCGTTTTTCATATAAGTATTTGAATCTAGATATATATAAGTGTTAGAGGCTATTTTGTTGCTGAAATCCAATGCAGTACTTAAAATTTGTTGCCAACAATTGTGTTGGTTATTATAAGTCGGGGCTTTATCAAGAGTAAGTTAACTTTGGTAAAGCCTTTGTTTTTATCTGCATTTATCCCTCAATGACTTTTAATTGTAAAATCTGTGTCGAGTAATGTAATAATTATGTATTTGAAGAAAATTATGTAAGAATATATAATAAGTTATAAATTACCTGGAATAATCCAGGTTGATTAGTAGACGTTTACATAATTAATACTAATTTAATACAAAAGACAAAGGTTGAAAGTTAACTAATATTATTTAAGGGGGATAAAAGTTAATATGGTTATGAAGCAGCATAAGAGTATAGCAGCTATATTAGTACTGCTATTACTGGTACAATTCTTGAGTTTTCCTTCGATTCCTATTTTGCAGTACCAAAAAGCATATGCAGAAGAAGCGCAGCCTGATACGCTAGCGCCTACTGCACCATCCGATTTGGTGTCACTGTCAAAAACCCAGAGTACTGTAGAATTATCATGGTCTGGCTCACTGGACAATATCTGCGTAACCGAATACGATGTGTATTCCAGGGTTACAGTAATAGCCTCAGTTTATGGAACATCCTATACTGTGGCGGGACTTACACCAGGCACAAAATATGACTTTATGGTTAAAGCCAGGGACGCAGCAGGTAATATCTCTGAATCAAGCAATCTATTAAGTGTCACTACATTAGCAAGCGTAGCTGTGCCCACGAATATAATAGCTACAGCGGTTTCGAGCTCGGAAATAACAGTATCATGGTCAGCTGTAGATGGTGCATCAGGGTATGATATTGAGGTGGATGGGAGCGTAGTGGGACAACCACGGGATTTTATGCGGTACAAGATAATACAAACCTTTATATGATGGTAAAAGCTTCTGGGATATCAGGGACAAATCATTTATACATAGACAGTGATAATAATGGAGATACCGGATACCGAGGCTCTGTATGGACAAATTGTGGGGCTGAGTATCTTGTAGAGAATGGTGCTTTGTACAGTTACAATGCCAATGGAACAAGCTGGCCTTGGACAAAGGTCACTAATATTACCATGCTAACCAGTGATAGTGTAATAGAAACAGTTGTAAGCTTAAGCCTTATAGGTAGAAGTACTCCGGGTGAGATGAAGCTGTCGTACCGTAGAAACAGCACTGATTACGCACCGGTAAAATACAGTGCTATGGCTGTGGCGAATGCAAAGATTACTGGCATACTACCGTTGCCTGCCACTCCTGTGAGTATATCAGCGGAATCAACGGATAGAGCTATCGAGTTAAGGTGGGCTCCTGTTGATGGGGCAACAGGTTATAGCATTGAAGTGGATGGTGTAGAAATAGATAACGGTACAAGTACTGAGTACCTACATAGTGATTTAGAGCCTAATACTCAGCATTCATATAGGATAAAGTCAAAAAATCAATATGGAGTAAGTGAGTGGAGTAATGCTATTACCAAGACGACACTTCTAGCTGTGCCCCAAAATGTTGAAGTAAAAGCAGGTAATGCGTCGGTAACGTTGACGTGGGATGTTGTAGATGGTGCTGATGGTTATGAAATATACCGCAATGGTGAAAAGATAGCCGATGTAGTTAATGCAACATACATAGATACAGAAGTAGAGCAGGGATCAACTTATACATATGCGGTAAAGGCGTATAACAACCAGAGTAATGTATCAAGTCTAAGTAGCCAGGCAAATGCTATGGTTCTGTTAATTGTTCCAACAGATATTAAGGTATCATATGTTTCTTCTACATCTTTGAAATTGTCATGGGATACTGTAGCTAATGCAGTAGAGTATGACATATATAGGCAAGGGTTAAAAATTGGAAGTTCATTGACTACATGCTATATAGATACCGACTTAATACAAGGAACTACTTACACATACACCGTAAGAGTGAAAGATTCAACAGGCAATGTTATAGGGGAAAGCAACGAGGTAATAGTGCCGACTGATGCTGTGCATGGTGATGTAATAGCTCCAAGTGCGCCAATTAATCTAAGATGATATGTATCCAAACGGTTCTGATATTATTGGATGGGATGGTCGATAGAATGAATATTGAATTACTAGATGAATCAATTTTACCAAAAGGATTTAAGTATCCGTCGTCATTTTTAAAAGCAATTAGTTTAAATTTAGTCAATTTAGACCTATGGTACGTTATGGACAAGGAACAAATGATATATAGGTATGAGGGGATGAAAGAAAGGTATCCAAATAGAACTTTAATTCCTTTTGCACGAAGGGATGATAAGTAAGCGCTCAATAAAAAGGTACCTTATGTTTTGAACCCCTGCATGGGATAATGCATCCATATAAGTATTTAGACTTTTTAGAGTTTTTCGACTCTATGTCAAAAGCCTAAAATCAGCTAAAGGAGGCATCCCAAGT
>JAOAEJ010000037.1 GCA_026416815.1 Clostridia bacterium
CCTGTACCGTAACTATTAATGTTTATACCATGGGATGAACTGTTTGTTATAGTGTTATTCTGTACTGATGTTATGCTTGAGCCTGTACCATTTAGGTATATTCCGCCTTGGGTATTTCCAGTTATCGTGTTATGTTCAAGAGTTAATACACCTACTCCATTATTAGCTGCATATATACCATAACGTTTAGAGTTTGTTACTTTTGTACTCTTGATTATTACGTCACTTCCAGACGATACGTATATGCCATAGCCATTTGAGCTAGCTACTTCGGAATTCAATAGTGTCAGTTTTCCATTTACATTTAGACCACTATAAGTACTGGAATTAATATACACATTACCGTATATTATTTTTATATTGTCTCCATTGAATTCCCCTGTACTTCCTACTATTATTCCCCCCCAGTAGTCCGTACTTGCTGTCACCCCACTTCCCCCGTATGTAGGGTCTTTGATTGCCGTAAATACTATATTCTTTTCAGGCGTACCTATCGCGTTTAGTTTGCCATTCACTGTTATATCATCGATATTTCTGAATACTGTCCCCTCTTTGATATTTACTATCCTACCACTTGGGATATTAACGCCGCTACTGATATAATTATTATTGTTTGGTATTGTTATATCTATAGCAACATACCCACCTACTACAACCCCACCATACGTTATTCCAGATAATATATTTCTTCCAAAATAGTTTTCTGTAATACCCTCAAATACATTTGATTTCAATCCACCCATATTCACATATATAGGGTAGCCAGCATTGTCAGTAATAGTGTTCCCTTGCATAGTAAGTATACCTGTACCATGTTTATTAATGTATATACCATGAGATGAATTATTTGTAATAGTGTTATTCTGTATTGATGTTATGCTTGAACCTGTGTCATCCAGATATATTCCACTCTGGGTACTTCCAGTTATTGTATTACCCTCAACAATTAATACTCCTGTCCCATTATTGGCCGCATATATGCCGTAGTTTTTGGAGTTTGTTATTCTGGTGTTCTTGATTAATACTTCACTTCCAGAAGATACATGAATGCCATGATTATTCGAATTAAAAACTTCAGAATTCAATAATCTACTTTTTCCATTTACACGTAGACTGCTAGACATACTCATATTATAAATATAAGTATTACCGTACTTTATTTTTATACTATCACCATCAAATTCCCCTGTACTTCCTACTATTATTCCTCCCCAGTAGTCAGTTGTACTTGCTATACCACTTCCTCCATACTCTGGGTCTTTAACCGTTGTAAACACACTATTATCCGCACTCATCTTACCATTAACAGTTATACCTGCTCCAGGGTTACACAGTATAACTACTCCCGGCATTACTTGCAGATGTACTCCCTGCACAACAGTTAGAGTACCCTGTACTAAGTAAGGGCTGTTTTCAACTGTCCATACAGTATCAGTAGCTATGTTTCCACTTGCAATAGTGTATGCTAAAGTAGTACTGCTGACCGTTGTACTCCAGTCACCTGTAACAGCTTCCTTTATTGCCCTTATCCTAAATGAATGCTGGGTATTAGGGGTCAGCCCACTGAAAGTATAAAATGTGTCTGAAGTATTTTTCAGAACTGCCCCATCCATTTCAACATCATAGGACGTTGCACCCGCTACAGCTCCCCAGGTCAGCTTTACAGTTGTTGTAGTCGGAGCTGCAACTATACTTGCAGGAGCAGATATGCCCGATAGTGTCGTAACACTTACTGCATTGCTCGCTTCCGATACATTCCCAGCTTCATCTTTAGCCTTGACTGTAAAGCTGTAGGAAGTATTTGGCGTCAGCCCCGCCACCGTATAGCTTGTCCCATAGACAGCTTCAATTACCGATAAACCGTTGTAAACCTCATAGCTCGTCACCCCTACATTATCGGTTGACTGGGTCCATGACAAATCTACCGTTGTATCAGTTTTTACCGACGATATTAAGTTGGTTGGTGCTGTCGGTGCCTCGGTATCAGGTAGCACCTCTTGTGCAAATACCTGTTGAGGCTGGAATGAAAGACTTCCGTTGAAATTGATAAATAGAACTGCTGCTACTATAGCAACAATGAAAGTGAATAGTTTGACATGGTTTTTCATTATTTAATTTTCTCCCCTCACATAATATTTAATAAAAATAATTAGCATTAATTCTCTTTGTCTTTTGTAAAATTGGATTTTGAGTATTAGTTTTTCTTTCTAGATATAAAGAGACCAGATAGAATCTTGTCGATTTATACATCATTATAATATCTGGAATAATATTTATCAACTACATAGTTTTGACATTGTTCGACACATTTTGCTATTGAGTAACCAAAAAATCCAACTAAAAAGGGAACAGCATAAACTGTTCCCTCTATATATCTACTTTTTATTCATACAATAAAGGCTTAACCACACTAAGTACACTATCCTGCAACTCCTGGAGCTTCTTCTGTGTAGCCTCCAGAGTCTTTTCGGATACACCATAGTAAATCTTTATCTTAGGCTCTGTACCTGAAGGCCTTACGCAGAACCATGAGCCGTCTTTAGTCTCATAGTACAGTACATCGGACTCAGGCAGAGTCAATTTTTCCTTCTTACCTGTAGCAACTTCGTATCTTTCACCTGCTACATAATCCCTGATAGCTGCAACTTCAAAGCTGCCGAACTTAGTTGGTTTGTCTTCTCTCATCTTGTTCAATGCATACTTGATTTTTTCGATTCCTTCCTTGCCAGCCAGTGTAAAGGAAGTAATACCTTCAAGGGTGTAGCTGTATTTCTTGTAGATTTCCTGCAAGCCGTCATACAGTGACATTCCCCTTGATTTGTAGTAAGCAGCCATTTCTGCTATAAGCATGGAAGCTACAACGCCGTCTTTATCTCTTACATCCGTACCCGCAAGATATCCGTAGCTTTCCTCAAATCCAAAGAGATATTTCTTATCTCCAAACTCATCCTGGAGCTTGATTTGCTCACCGATGAACTTAAATCCAGTCAATACTTCAACCAATTCTACTCCATAGTTTTTAGCTATTTCCCTTGTAAGCTCGGTAGTAACTATAGTCTTTACTACGAAGCCCTTCTCAGGAAGCTGTCCGAGAGCCTTTTTCTGTGAAAGGATGTACTCCATCAGTAGGCAACCTGTCTGGTTACCGGTGAGTACTGCATACTCGCCGTCAGCAGTCCTTACAACAACACCTACCCTGTCACAGTCAGGGTCAGAACCTATAATCAAATCAACATCTTCTTTTTTAGCTAGTGCTATAGCAAGTTCAAATGCGCTTCTTTCTTCAGGATTTGGTGATTTAACAGTTGAGAATGAAGAGTCGGGTAATTCCTGCTCTTTAACCACAAGCACATTCTTAAATCCTGTTTCAGCGAGTATCCTTCTTACAGGCTTGTTACCTGTTCCGTGTAATGGTGTGAAAACCACCTTGAAGTTTTCGCCAATAGTTTTTGTAAGCTCAGTATTGATTGAAAGAGTCTTCAACATTGCAATATATGCGTCGTCAATCTCTTGGCCTATAATCTGGAGCAAGCCTTTTTCAATAGCTTCCTCTTTTTCAATAAAGGTTACTTTTGTAATATCTTCTATTTTGTTTATTTCATCAATTACAATATTGGAGCCTTCGATTGAAAGCTGCCCGCCATCATCTCCATATACCTTATAACCGTTGTATTCCTTAGGATTGTGACTGGCAGTTACCACGATACCGGCAAAAGCATTCAAATGCCTTACAGCAAAGGAAAGCTCAGGTGTAGGTCTGAGTTCATCAAACAGGTATGTTTTAATTCCGTTGCCAGCAAATATCTTAGCTGCTTCAAGAGAAAACTCAGGGGATTTAAAGCGTGAGTCGTATGCAATAGCTATACCCCTCTTTTTAGCTTCCTCTCCCTGCTTGCATATATAATTAGCAAGCCCCTGGGATGCTTTTCTTACAGTATAAATGTTCATTCTGTTGGTTCCGGCGCCGATTATACCCCTCAAACCACCAGTACCGAACTCCAGATCCTTATAAAATATTTCTTCGATTTCTTTTTCGTTATCCTTAATTGCTTCCAGTTCATTTTTTGTATCTTTATCAAAGTAATCATTCTCGAGCCAAAAATTAAATTTTGCTTTGCTATCCATGAAAAAACTCTCCCCTCGAAACACTTTTTTACGAAAATTAGTATAGCATAATTTTTCCTTAATACAACCCTAAATGATAAATCCAGTAGTTATTTTTCGTAAAAAAATTATAAAATCTTCATGCAGATTACACAAAATCCGATGAAGATTTTATAGTATATTGATTTTAATGTAAGTACTTCAATCATATGCCACTATTTATACCATAACATGGTAAAATTCACAGATATGCGTTTACTACATTTTAGCCTCATAGAATGCAGTGGGCAGGCTTTTCGCCTGCCTAGCTACTTCTATAAATCCCAATACCAATAGCAAAAACTATATGACTGAAAACCACCTTAACCTCATAATATTTTTAATATCACCCTAATTCACTTTTGACCATCTTTGGAACTATACATCATTTGTACCTTCTTTGATTCAATATCGTAGGATGTAACGTTAAACTCCTCACCATTAGCTATATTGTTTCCCGGTATAGTAACGCTTGTAAACACAATTTTTGATTCACCCATCCAGAGTGGATAAAATGCTTGATAGGGCATATCATTTCTTTGGTCAATGAGTATTTCACCTTTTGTATCCAATAACAATATACTTTGGCTGAAAGAAAAAAGAATTTTATCCCCTTGAGGAGATATGTCTGCACGTGGAAGGCTCTCACCCTCAGGTAAGTATTCGGTATTAAACACTCTAAAAGTGTCAGTCTTCAAATCCAGCAGTCCAACTTTATTCCTGCCGTATCTTGTCATAAGAAACCGATTCTTCATAAACTGTACTTGATACACTTCAAAACCTGTACTTACATCTTGAATAGGGCTAGGCATACCGTCTCTATCTAAATTATTATATTGATTTTTCATAGCTACTATATGATCCGCTGCAGCATTCGTGCTTACGTCTTGAATATGTTTAACTATACCACCTTTAACCAAATTTTGTTTTGATAAGGCTCCATTATTAAGGAAGTATATATATTTATTTTCTAATGATATGTAGTATATATCCGTGTGTTCAAAAGGAATTATACTATCCACTTCTCCATCTTTCTTTATAACATATACTTTTTTACCGGAGTATACAGCAAGATCGCCGTTGTTTGATACAAATAAGTTCTCCACAGCTCCATAGGAAAACCGCACTTCATACAGCTTATTTTGGGATGTATCATAAATTTGGATATTTGATTGCCCATACTTACTTGCAAGAGCATAATAAGTTCCGTCCTCAGACCAACTGTCGGTTACATTTGCAAAATTACCTTTTGCTATAGAGAAGTATATGCCATTCTCTGTATTCATCATATAGATATTGCTATTATAATCCTCACGGTGTGAAATGCAGCCAATAACCGCATAGCTTCCACCGGAGTTAAATTTTATACTCGTTCCCCCAAGTTCCTGAACAAAATTTGCATTAAGCTCCTTAAAGTTTGCCACCTCATAAATATGCCCGTTTTTATATCCAATCAGCGACGCACGGCTTTTGAAAAAAAACTTGTCTTTATCGGCATATACCGTCTCCCAAGGGTATTTCAATTTTGTCAACTCCTGGGGCATTGGTGTATAAATGATTGTATCTTTATCCACTAAGCTACTACCTATATTATCCGACAAACTGCCTATCCGTAAGGGGCTTAACAAAACCACTAGCACAGCTATAATACACACCCCTACCATCATACCCACTTTGTATGAAATAAGTAGATTATTTAACACTGCTGCAAACCTATACTTTTTACTGCCAGTCTTGTATTTCTCTACATCAATACCTGAAATAATTTTACTGACAGGTATAGTTCCTACCCATACATCAGTCTTAATAAACTCAACAAAATCCCTATCACCATTCATAATCCTGTTACATTTACTGCAATGCTTTAAGTGCTCCTCAAATTTGAATTTACTTTCTAGGCTGATACTTCCATCGTTATAGCTTTGTATAAAGCTCATATCATAGTTACACTTCATGGCACTCACCACCCCTTATAAGTAAGCGCTCAATAAAAAGGTACCTTATGTTTTGAACCCCTGCATGGGATAATGCATCCATATAAGTATTTAGACTTTTTAGAGTTTTTCGACTCTATGTCAAAAGCCTAAAATCAGCTAAAGGAGGCATCCCAAGT
>JAOAEJ010000075.1 GCA_026416815.1 Clostridia bacterium
GTATCGGAATGGGTATGAACCTATTGGCTGAAAGGCGGAATAATCACCTGAAAGAGTAATGAGCTTGCTATAGGATAATGATTCCGGGAGCAATTCCCGGAATTTCCTGGTAAGCGGTCAGGCAATACTAGTGTGCTGCCAAACTTGGGGCAACTATGAATTTAGAGGGATAATATGATAGAATTAGATGGGTTTTATACCAATAGGATATAAATAAGGAGGGAATAGATGAATACTACGACAATACTAGGGGCTTTTGGACTTACTCTTTTAGCCGGGCTTTCAACAGGCATAGGAAGTATTCTAGCTTTCTTCACCAAAAAAACCAATACCAGATTCTTATCGGTTGCCCTTGGCTTTTCAGCGGGGGTTATGATTTATGTTTCAATGATAGAGATATTCTTCAAAGCCAAGCAATCCCTTGTTGAGATTTTTGGGAACAGGAATGGCTCCTGGGTTACTGTAGGTGCATTTTTTGCCGGTATGCTTTTCATAGCAGTAATTGATAAGGTGATACCCTCCGCTGAGAATCCCCATGAGCTCAGAAAAGTTGAGGAAATGAACAAGAGCAGCGCAGAAATCAAAAGTCTTAAACTTTTAAAGATGGGTACATTTACTGCCCTTGCCATAGCTATACATAACTTTCCCGAAGGTTTGGCAACCTTTACAGCGGCAATAAAAGATCCTTCAATAGGTATTGCAATTGCGGTAGCCATTGCAATACACAATATACCCGAGGGTATTGCAGTTTCGGTACCAATATTTTTTGCTACCGGAGACAGGAAAAAGGCCTTTTTTCTATCGTTCCTTTCAGGTCTTTCGGAGCCGGTAGGTGCATTGATAGGATATATAATACTGTTCCGTTTTTTCAATGATGCGGTGTTTGGAATTCTATTTGCTGCAGTAGCCGGTATTATGGTGTTCATATCCCTGGATGAATTGCTTCCCACTGCGAGGGAGTATGGAGAGGCCCATCTTTCTATATACGGGTTGGTCTCCGGGATGGCTGTAATGGCTGTAAGTCTGTTATTATTCGTTTAAAATAAAAAATGCATAAATTTCATAAAAAAATAAATAAAAATTCTCTTGACTTTGTGACAAGCTATCTGCTACAATAGTAAGGCGCGTTAGTAATGCGCACAAAATGGCGGCGTAGCTCAGTTGGCCAGAGCATTCGGTTCATACCCGAAGTGTCGTTGGTTCAAATCCGACCGCCGCTACCATATGGCCCATTGGTCAAGCGGCCTAAGACACCGCCCTTTCACGGCGGTAACAGGGGTTCGAATCCCCTATGGGTCACCACGGGGGCGCTTAGCTCAGCTGGGGGAGCACCTGCCTTACAAGCAGGGGGTCGGCGGTTCGATCCCGTCAGTGCCCACCAAGGTCAAAAGGTTCCGAAACGTATAGTTTCGGAACCTTTTGTTTTTATTGTCTGCTACTCTTAAAACCATAATATTAACTTGATGAGAGGAATAGGGGTTTTAAAAAATTGTGCTGCAGACTTATATGCTGCTTATAAACCTACTCCAACTATGACTTAAACTCCGGTCAAATTTAATATAGTCTTACATTATGCTTTGGGTGAAGGTAAGGAAGTTTTCACTTTTCTTACATAGTACTCAATCCTTGAATCTACATATTGGTCCAAATCCCCATATAAACTTATTAAAGTCTGTTTTACATTTTCGCTGATTGTTGATAATATCTTTTGTTTTGCCATCTCGAATGCTTCAGCCTGAGATGCTTTATCGAAGGTGCCGTTCTTTTTAAGATCATCCACAAAGGTTTGAGATACCGCAGTAACGGTAGTTTCAATAATGTTTTCAGCCAAATCTATGAATTTCTTTAAGGTATCGTTATTTGTTTTGGCTTCAAGTGCCAGGGCCTTCTTTTTTAGAAAGCTTACAAGATATACAGTAATTGAAGTTAGAATGGGTATTACTAATGCAGTGATAATTGTATTTAAAACTATATTGTTCATAGCTGATTCCCTGCCTTTCTTATTTTATTCACCAGTACAAGCACCATACCCTCTGTTGCAGGCTTATCAAGACTTGCAGTGTGGTCACTGGACAGTATGCCGGCAACCATTAATTCGTCATTGGCGGACTTTGCCCAATGTGGCTTTTCGGGCTGCTTTTCTGCTGCATCAATGGCTTGCAGAATAGGGAAGTTTCTACCTGGACAATCGGTGTTGTAAAGGTCTATGTGACCTACGATTTTTACATCCTTAAATCTGTTCTTGTGGAATTTTAATCTTTCTACCAGTGAATTGAATTGTTCTTTAGGCATAATCTTTTCGATGCTATAATCGCCCTCGGTGCAGATTCCGTAGCTTACCGAGTTGTCCCCGTCGCGATGGGCTCATCA
This sequence comes from Clostridia bacterium, assembly GCA_026416815.1. GTDB lineage: Bacteria > Bacillota > Clostridia > Acetivibrionales > DSM-2933 > SKW257. The sequence continues at coordinate 2,371 of JAOAEJ010000075.1, forward strand.
ATGGTCTCCAAGGACCATATATCCCGTTCCATCTTTAGTGCTATATGCATTGTAGCCGAAGCCAGCCCAACCATTATCC
>JAOAEJ010000001.1 GCA_026416815.1 Clostridia bacterium
AGTTACACTACGTCCTTGTTCCAGCACAAGACGGATCGCTTGTTCTTTAAAACTACTATCATAACGTTTCATGATGGGCACCTCCAACTGGTTTTATTATACCAGCCATTCGGTGTGTCCATCAAATCGGGGTAAGATCACTTTATACATAATCTCTATACACAAAATAGAATCACAACAAAAGATGGATTGCAATGGATAAGCTAAATAAAAAGATGAGGGCAGTGTTTAAGATGGTAGTGGATATAGAAAACGGAGTAGATTATACTAAGGTTTCTGACCTAATAAATACTGAGTTCTATGAACTCGAAGGTTGTGTTCTTCTCAATCCATTAATGACTTAGTAGGTTACAGGTTTCAGGTGATGTGACCTTTCTATCTACCCATCACCGAAAAACTCCATTATTATGTCTAATTAATCAAGGTAAGGTTACAGCTTAAAACAAAGACAAACCGTAGGGAAACTCGTAGGAAGCACTCCCTGGGGAAAACTACTGCATAACAAAAATATTTCTCGCTACAACTACCCAATAAAACTATGCAGCGTTGAAAGATCCTTTTTATTTATCTCACAAATCTCAACCCCGTACTCAAAAAGGTCGCTCAGTTCACTTTTCCTTACAACTACCCCTTTAAAGCTCACTTTTCTGGATTGATCCAGTATCAGGGTTACATCAACTATATCCTTTAGAGATACATCCAGGTGGGAGTTGAATTTTACACCACCAAGGCTGATATTTTTAACCACAGCGAATACTTCTTCGGAAGAGCCGGGGGCTTTAACGCCGGCTATCATACTCACATAAAACCTTTCATACTTCCTGAGGTTTTTACGGTCTTCAACTTTTTTAATTTTGATAGAAACTTCAATAGGGCTAAGGGTTTCCAATAATGAAATTTCACCGCTAATTACATACATATCATTTTCAGTCATAAAATTAAGTACGACGGGGTCAGTAGTGGATAAAAAGCATCCATCAAAACTATCCGTCAATAATAGGGTAATTTCGCCGTCGCTGATGTCCAGTACAGTAGCATTAATGAAATCAAACATATTGAAGTGCTTGAGTTCAATATGGTCACCCTTCTTAATTAGTTTTGAAGGTTTAATATTAGAAAATAAATTAAGAAGGCTCCTAGACTCATCGAGATTATAGCTGCCCATAAAAAATATACCCCCTGAAACTATACTACTCCAAATATAATAACATATGTTTTATACAAAAAAGATATTATCTGTAGTTTATAGTGAATATTATACATCAATTATTGAGCAATTTCTCCTAGTAAATAAAGAAAAATTTTATAGACATTAAAGGTCTGACAAATTGTATATTATATCCTTGATATTACTGATAAAAACTTATAATAAATTGAACAAACAAGTCATGATTTGTTTGGATAGATATTGTAAGAATACCGGCATTTTTGATATTATATTAGTTATTATGCTAGAAATAGGTTTTAGTGCCAATTAAAGCCCTTAGCTACCCCTATAGCATTGGAGAGCCGGAAATAGTTATATTGTGACCATATATTGAAGCACTTGGAGGTAATAGATGGAACTTTTTTTTGTTGTTTTAGCTGGAATAATGGCAGGTAGTATGGTGAACTTATACGTCAATAATGCTGATAAAACGAAGCCCTACCATAAATGGTACCTTGGGCTTTACTACAGAAACATAAAATATATAGCAGTTGAAGTAGTACTGGCTACTATTTTGGTACTACTTTACACTAACTTTGGTTTTACGATCCAGTTTGCAAGCTATGCTATATTGAGCTCCATACTTGCAGCAGCAAGCGTAAAAGACCTGCAAAGCAAAAGTATTCCAAACGAGATAATAATCTTTAGCATTGCGACCGGTTTGGTAACATCTGCATTGCATATGTCAATATCCGCTCTTATTAATTCTATTATTGGCTTTATTGTTATAGGTGTTGCTCTCGGAATTCTCTCCTTTATAACAAAGGGGGGAGTCGGTATGGGAGATGTCAAATTAGCCGCGTGTGTAGGTATATTTTTAGGGTTATCCCAAACAATATCGGCAGTGGTCCTTGCTACCATGCTTAGCGGGTTAATAGGAATAGTGCTGCTAATAGCACGGGTATACGACCGTAAAAGTACTATACCCTTTGCTCCTTTCATTCTGACAGGGACTGTTATGGCTATTTTGTGGTTTTAGGTTAAATTATCTATAAATGATATATAAGTAAATAAGTTTGATAAGAGACTTCTGAAAAAATACTGCATAGATTTGCAGTGTTTTTTAGTTTACTGGTAAAATAAAAGTAAACTTTAAAAAAAATCAAGGAAATGCCTAACAATTCCATACTAAAATATGGTATAATATAAATAATAGAAACTATATAATTAGTATCATAGATAATGCCGGTAGTTGCCGTGTATAGAGCATAAAGAAGAACGGTAATAAACTGTGCTAGTGCCTTGTAACAGAATTCGTTTGCAGCAGCAAGGCACAACAATCAAGTAAGTGCATTTTTAACATTAGAATCAATAGAAATTTGTAATGTTAAAAAGCACTAGGTAAGTGAAAGGGAGTATTACTATGAAAGTATCAGCTTTTTCATCAAGTCGGAATACTAACCCGGAGAGTTTTCTAACCAATCATTATTTTCTTCCGTAAGTAAATATGCACTTTTACACCCTGATGGTATCAAAATAGACTGCTTGCTGTGCTAACTGACGACTTGAAGCTTAGGGTGCTCATGCAGACTTTATAACTGGAAGGTTAATAATGAATATGGGAGGGATTTATATGTTCGGGGATAAGATTCTGGGATTGGACATTGGTTCGGTAAATACCAGACTTGCGCTGCTTAATCCCGGCAAGAAAAATGAGATATTAAACATTGTTACCATATCAACGCCTCCGGGAAGCGTAAGCGAAGGAAGGATATTAAATGTACAACGGGTATCGTCTGCAATAAAAAATGTAGTCAAAGAGAAAAAAATTAATGCTAAGAAACTTGCTGTATGCGTTAATTCTCCGCAAGCTTCGGTCAGGGATTTTAAACTCCCTGCATTGGATGAAGTTCAAATTCGCAGCGCACTAGAATTTGAATTGTCGCAGATGTTTCCTAATATTTCTCAGAACTACTCTATCGGTTTCAAAATATATGAACGAAAGAAAGATTCGGTATATGGGATTGCAACGCTTTGCCCAAAAAAGATTATTGAGGACTACACACTACTGGCAAGCAGCATAGGTATACCTCTCAGATACATAGATGTCAGTGCAAACTGTATAACAAAGGCGTATAACAATTTTGTTTCTCTGGACGGAACCGAGGAAGCAGCGATGGTGGTAGATATCGGTTTTGATAGTTCCCAGGTCAATGTGCTGATTGACCGAAAACTGGTGCTAAGCAGTAAGGCGCCGGGAGCTGGTTTTAAAGTCTCGAATCAGAATGACACTAGTTTTGGTTCCAATGTGTACGCTGTAAAATCTATAAAAAAAGCTCACGATAACAGGAGTAATAATTTTGAGACCGCAAGCGAAAATGTAAAAAACAGCTATGAGCGTCTGACAGTACAGATAAAGCAGACTTTGGATTTCTACACCTTTAACAAATTTAGAGGCCGAATAAGGCAAATACTACTTGCAGGGGATGGAAGCGTTATTCCCGGTGCCGATAAGTATTTTCGAGGTATGCTAGATATGCCGGTTTCGGTAATAAAGCCTATAAATAGAAATCTTATAGAAGAGAATGATTTTGCATGCTTTATGCCTGCTATAGGAGCTGCGTTGAGAGAAGACTAACACAATCACAGATAATGAATAAGCTAAAGTAATATAATGCACTATATTATGGAGCTTAATGGTAAGTATACATGAATATACAGTGTTTAAAAGGCACATGGGTCTGTTTAGCCCCAGTGCTTTTATTATTTAACCAGCAATTTATTTTGACATTCATAATCGTTTAAATTAAAATAGTAATGATGTACTTACAGATAGTTCGGGGTGTTACCTATTATACACGTAGTAAAGTTTGAAGTTGTTTTTGTTACCATACAGGAGTTGGCAAATATATGAATTCGAAAATAAAAGATGAATTGACAGATAGATTGTTTGAAGCTATTTTGCTTTTAAAAACTACCGATGATTGTTATAATTTCTTTGAGGATATTTGTACCATCTCTGAGATTAAGGCCCTTGCACAGAGACTTGAGGTTGCAAGAATGCTCAGAAATGGGCAGACTTATACCGAAATAAGTGAAAAAACCGGTGCAAGTACAGCAACAATAAGCAGGGTTAACAGGTCCTTGATGTATGGCGCCGATGGATATAAAATGGTTTTGGATAGACTTGATGAGAAGGAAAAGTAAGGATTGCATACAATGGGTATTGTATTTATAATATAGAACATAATTGCCATAATATAATAACTATATTGATAATATTTTCAAAATTAGTTATTATATTATGTATAGATAAAATAATACGCAATATCAAAGCTAACTTTTTAAAGGAAGGTAGAAATGCTTAAAAAGCTTTTTATTAGTTTACTAATTTTATCTGCTTTGGCTTCCGACGGAGCTATAAATTTGCCCGGCAATATTTCTGAGCTTTATATAAGCCTAGGTAATATTTTAGCCTTGCCTGAAGAACATGCTGAGCTTATAGAACAGCTCCAGAGTATGGAAAATGAAAATGCATTAGTTAATAATGCATTTCAGTATAATGCCTTTAAATTGTCGGCAAATAGTATTAATAAGCTAAAAACAAAGTCAGTACCTTTGAGTTTTAGCTTTAATAGTGGCGAAAAATTTTATTTGGCATGTTCAAATATTAATCCAATATCAATTTCCTTATATAAATCAGAAAAGGAAATTATCATCAAAAAATCCGATTCATCTCCACCGTATTTCACCATTTAAGTCTGTATATTCCTGTATTATTAAACCAAAACTTTAGGATATAAAGCTGTTTATAGATAGTTTTGAGTAAACTATCTATAAGAGAAACGCCTCATACTAAGAAAAGGAATGGAAGGTGAGGTTGGTGCTGTATATTATTGCAGTGGTCCTCGGTGCTATTATCGGATTGACTGCCGGAGGTAAGCCATCCAACTTATATAATATCAGGTTTGAAAGGAAAGGCTTTATTCTAGCGGCTTTTGCAATCCAAATTATTGCTCAGGTAATGAGTGTAAAGGGTATAGAATTTGTAATAACTTATAGTTATATAGTTTATGGCGTAGTATTCTGCCTTGCGTTAGTTGGATTTTGGCATAACAGACATTATACCGGTGTATTGGTAGTTGGTGTAGGGTGTATAATGAATGCTGCTGTAATGCTGGCTAACGGTGGGAAGATGCCTGTAAGCTATGAGGCACTGGCAAAAACAAACATGGCCCATACAGCGGAATTTCTCAAAGCCTCAGGAAATGGAAAGCATATGCTTGCCGGAGACAACGTAAACTTAGAGTTTTTATCCGATATAATCCCATTGCCGCAGTTTTTGGGTATGGGAATGAATGTTGTAAGTCTGGGAGATTTGATGGTAACGTTAGGTATACTTGTGCTTGTTGCTGAATTTATAGCAGCTAAAAGCTTTAGGCCTTCAATAAATAGCGGGAAGTTTAGCGTTTTTAGAGCATAGATGATTTTTATAAAGTTGACATAATAAACGGAGGTTAAGATAATGAAAAAAATTATTGAAAGAATTATTGGAAGCTATAGTGACAGAGAATTAAAAAGAATAGTGCCCATTATTGATAAAATAGAGAGTCTGGAACCACAAATAAAATCCTTAAGTGACGAAGCGCTTAAAGGAAAAACTGCCGAGTTCAAACAGAGACTTGCAAATGGCGAAACACTTGACGACATACTTCCGGAGGCCTTTGCTGTTGTGAGGGAAGCTTCCTGGAGAGTGCTCGGTATGAGACACTTCAGGGTTCAGTTAATAGGTGGCTTGGTATTACACCAGGGTAGAATATCCGAAATGAAAACCGGTGAAGGTAAAACTTTGGTGGCTACTCTGCCGGTATATTTAAATGCCCTTGCAGGTAAAGGCGTACATGTAGTTACAGTAAATGACTACCTTGCAAAGCGTGACAGCGAGTGGATGGGTAAAATATACACATTCCTTGGGCTTACAGTAGGTCTTATAGTGCATGATATGGAAAATGAAGACAGACGTAAAGCATACAATTGCGATATTACCTATGCTACAAACAATGAGCTAGGCTTTGATTACCTTAGAGACAACATGGTTATTTATAAAGAAGATATGGTGCAAAGAGACTTGCATTATGCCATCGTGGACGAAGTGGACAGCATTCTCATAGACGAGGCAAGGACTCCTCTTATTATCTCTGGAGTAGGAGACAAGTCTACAGACCTCTATAAGAAAGCAGATAACTTTGTAAAAGGGTTAAAGGTTAAATACTTTGTAAGGGTAGATGATAAGCAGCACAACGACGACCTTGATGAAGATTATATTGTAGATGAAAAGGCTCATACTGCTGTGTTGACAGCTAAAGGTGTTAAAAGGGCCGAGAAATACTTTGGTATAGAAAACCTTTCGGACCCTGAGAATTTAACACTGTCACATCATATCAACCAAGCTATAAAGGCTCACGGTCTGATGAAAAATGATAAGGACTACGTCGTTAAAGACGGTGAGGTAATTATTATTGACGAATTTACAGGACGTATGATGTACGGTAGACGTTACAGCGACGGACTACATCAGGCAATAGAAGCAAAAGAAGGGGTAAAGGTAGAAAGGGAAAGCAAAACCTTAGCTACTATAACCTTCCAGAATTACTTCAGGATGTACAGTAAGCTTTCGGGTATGACAGGTACTGCTCAGACAGAAGAGCAGGAGTTCAACACCATTTACAAGCTGGATGTAATAATTATACCTACAAATAAAGAAATGCAGAGGAAGGATCACTCCGACTGCGTATACAAAAACGAAGTTGGAAAATTCAATGCAGTTATAAATGAGGTAGTAGAGTGTCACAAAAAAGGACAGCCGGTGCTTATAGGTACTATCTCCATCGAAAGGTCAGAACTTTTAAGTTCTATGCTAAAGAGACGGGGAGTTCCTCACCAGGTATTGAATGCCAAGTATCATGATAAGGAAGCGGAGATAGTTGCTCAGGCAGGTAAGCTTGGGGCTGTAACCATAGCGACCAACATGGCCGGTCGTGGTACCGACATTGTGCTTGGCGGTAATGCAGAGTTTATGTCAAAGCAGGAAATGAGGAAATTAGGTTACTCTGAGGAGCTTATCAGTGCTTCTACAAGCTTTAACGATACAACCGATGAAGCTATAATAGAGGCGAGAAAAAAATATAGAGAACTGCATGATAAGTTTAAGGTGATTACCAATGCCGAACGCGATAAGGTAGTAGAGGCAGGGGGACTTCATATAATAGGTACCGAAAGGCATGAGTCCAGACGTATAGACAATCAGCTTAGAGGTCGTTCAGGACGTCAGGGGGACATGGGTTCGTCGAGATTTTATATCTCTTTGGAAGACGACCTGATGAGGCTTTTTGGATCGGAGCGACTTACATCCATTGTAAATGCTCTTGGGCTAGAAGATGATCAACCTATTGAGCACAGGATGCTTACTAATGCCATAGAGAATGCCCAGAAGAAGGTTGAAGGGAAAAACTTTGACATCAGAAAGCACGTTTTGCAGTATGATGATGTAATGAACAAGCAAAGGGAAGTTATATACGCCCAGAGAAGAAAAGTATTAAATGGCGAAAACCTGAGAGATAACTTTGCTAAGATGATGGAAGGAATCGTAGACGGAATAATTGCCTCCTACTGCAGCGAAAGTCCTATACCCGATTACTGGGATTGGGAAGGCATAGTCGCATATGCTGAAAGTGTCTTCGTACCTCAAGGAATGTTGAGCATAAGCAGAGAGGAAATGGAGACAATTACAAAAGAAGACCTGAAGGAAAAAATGCTTGATATAGCGTTAAAACTGTATGAGGAAAAAGAGAATGAGTTTGGTCCTGAGCTTATACGTGAATTCGAAAGAGTCGTACTTCTCAGGGTGGTTGACGAGAAGTGGATGGATCACATAGATGCCATGGATCAATTAAGATATGGAATAGGGTTAAGGGCATATGCTCAGAGAGATCCTGTTGTAGAGTATAAATTTGAAGGCTATCAGATGTTTGAGGAAATGATTAAAAGCATACAAGAAGACTCTGTCAAGATACTGCTTAGGTCTCACCTTGACCGTGAGCATGCACCTCAACGTGAGAAGGTAGCTGAGCCTGTTCAGGCAACTCACGGAAGTGCGGGTGACCAGCCGAAAAAACCTGTAGTTAAGAATGATAAGGTAGGCCGTAATGATGTATGTACTTGCGGAAGCGGTAAAAAATACAAGAAATGCTGTGGAGCTAATTAATACTATATAAATTGCGATAATGATATTACAAGGAAAAATTTGATTATCGCAATATAACTTAAGGTAACAAATTGCAAAAAAGATTTAGTGAGAACTTCGTTGTAGATTCTTTTTTGCAATTTATATACTTTATTATTTTTTGAATTTGCCATAATCAAGGTAAATAACAAAGTAGTACTAATCCACAATAATGTAAGGGCAGACCGATGCGTCTGCCCTATGTATTTAAAGCAATATGGAGGTAAGATATATGCAATACGATGAAGCCCTAGACTATATACACAATACATTGAAATTTGGAATAAAGCTGGGGTTGCATAATATAAGCACTCTGTTGGAGTTAATGGGAAATCCACATCACAAGTTAAAATATGTACATGTAGCCGGAACAAACGGCAAAGGTTCCACTGTTGCTTTCATAAGCAATATTCTTATTGAGTCGGGATACAAGGTAGGTACTTATACATCGCCATATCTGGAACGCTTTACCGAGAGAATGAAGATTAATAACATAGAAATCGCACAAGATGACCTTGCCAGAATAACAGGGTTTGTCAAAGAAAAGGTAGAGCTTATGGTAGAGAGAGGGGACAACCATCCTACTGAATTTGAGATAGTTACGGCTGTAGCTTTTCAGTATTTTTATGAAAGCAGCTGTGATATAGTTGTCCTGGAAGTAGGTTTAGGAGGGAGATTTGACTCCACAAATATTATAAAAACACCGTTAGTATCTGTAATTACCACTATTAGTTATGATCATATGGATAGATTGGGCAATACCCTTCCCGAGATAGCTTTTGAGAAGGCCGGTATAATTAAAGAAGGTGGGGAGGTAGTTGTTTATCCCCAAAAGAGAGAGGTAGAAGAAGTCTTTGAAGCTGCATGTAACGAGCGTGGTGCTATACTTCATAAGGCTGATTTTAAAACCATTAATGTTATAGAGGGAAATGTAGACGGGCAAAAATTTGACTATGCTCACTATAAGGGATTGTCCATTTCTTTACTGGGGCTGCACCAGGTGAAAAACGCTGTGGTAGCTCTAAATACTATAGAAATATTGAAAGCAAAAGGCTACAAAATTACCGAGGAGTCGCTGAGGACAGGATTAGCAAATACAAAATGGCCCGGGAGGCTGGAGGTTGTAGGCAAACAGCCTGTATTTCTTATAGATGGTGCTCATAATACTGAGGGCGCAGTAACCTTAAAAGAAACATTAGACCAATATTTCCCGGGTAAGCACAAGATTTTTATTGTTGGAGTATTGAGAGATAAGGACTACAAGTCATTAATTGAGGCGGTAATACCGGGTTCTGAGAAGGTTATAGCCATTACACCCAATAGCGAAAGGGCGCTGCCGGCAGAAGAACTGGCAATATTTATTGGTAACTATTGTAAAAATGTATTGGTCGGTGCTACAATTGAGGAGGCAGTGGAGAAAGCTCTAGCACTTTCATCCGGTGATGATGTTATATGTGCGTTTGGATCTTTGTATTATATAGGTGAAATCAGAGCATTACTGAAAAACAGTATAAAAGGTGATGCAGATTTCATATAGAGAATGCAATTAGCTTGCTTGGGAATGTAAAACCTTTGCCGCAATACTTTGTATTATATAACTATAGTACAATTCCAAATAGTATTAAATTTGTAGTGATAAGGGGAGACGATTCTGTTGATAGATTTAAAACAAGAGCTGCAAAATTATCAACCCATAGACTTAAAATCCTTGGCAAATAATATGCCGGAAATATCCGACAACATAAAAAATTCTATAGTACTCTATAATAAGGCGCTGGATAACCTCAAAAACAATAGCGAAGATATTGCTATAATAGAGTTGAAAAAAGCTATCTCAATGAATCCGCACTTCCATGAAGCTATGAATCTTCTCGGTATTTGTTATGGCTACGTAAATGACTATAATAAAGCAAATGAGATGTTTAAAAAGGTAATCGAGGAAGAAAATAATGCGGTGAAGGCATTAAGGTATCTTGAACTGACGGGTTCGGGTAAATTGGCGACCTCTCTGGTTGAAAATAAAAGGAAGACACCCAGAAGTAAGCCCCAAAGTCAGAAAGATCCGGGGAGAAACAGCGAGGCATTTTTAGCAGGTATTAACAAGTTGTTAAGTCAAAAAAACCTTCGCACTTGGATACCCGGTTATGCTGCAAGTTTTATAGTAGGAGTACTGATTATGCTGCTTATAAGCAGCTTGTCCGGTAGTTCCAATAATGATACAAGTGTCTTTAACGGCAAAAACGAGAATACTGCTGCGGCTGCCAGTACACAAGATTCCTTCGAACAAAAATACAACAAGCTAAACGAGGATTTTGAAAAGCTGCAGGCTGCATATAAAGCAGCTAGTACAGATATAGATTACTATAAAAACGTAGTTAAGTTATTTGAAATAGAAAGCTTGGCTGGTGCAAATAAATATGAGGAAGCAGCGGATAAACTTTTGCTGCTAAAGTCAGTAGACTTCAGAGAAGCTGAAAAAAGCAAGTATGATAGCCTTTATAAAAGTGTAATGGCTGAAGCTGCACGAACCGTTTTTAACGAAGGGAATAGACTGTTTGGGATGAGGAAGTATCAGGAGGCAGCAGACAAGCTAAGTAAGTTACAGGTTTATGCCCCTGATTCATCCTATAATGAAAAAGGGCTATACAATCTTGGTAAGTGCTATGTGGCATTAAATGACTCAAGGAGTGCGGTAGCTGCTTTCCAGAAATTAAAGGAAGGCTACCCCCGCAGCCAATATGCACGATGGGCAGAATACAAAATCCAGGAGCTTACTTCAGAGCCCTAATTGAGAAAAAATACTATTTAAGGCCCTACCTTAATATATATACATTAGAAAGCATATATTTTGAGGCGATTAAGTGTGACATATGCAGCAAACTTTTCAAACCTGATATTGAGTGGAGGCGGAATTAAAGGTGTTGCCTTTGTTGGTGCTCTTGAAGTAGCTGAAGCAAGAGGCTATAGATGGGCAAATATCGGAGGAGTGTCGGCAGGCGCTCTTATGGCGTCACTTATTGGTGCAGGGTATAGTGCCCATGAACTAAGAAGAGAACTGGAAGAATTTGATTTTAAAAACCTGAAGTTTGAGGAAATAGAAAAAAGAGTACCTGTAGTGGCGCAATATACAAGATACAGCAGTGAGGTCAGAAACTATAGAGGTAGGGAAATAGAGGCATTTTTTACTATGCATATACCCCAAAACCGAGGAAATATTGAACATGACGTGCAGGATTTCTCAGGATATAGAGGGAGTATATTGAAAAATATAATAACCTATTGCAAAGAAGGCTCTCTTTTTGACGGAGATTGCCTTGAGGAATGGGTATCAAAGCTGCTCTTGAAAAAAGGTATAAGGACTTTTGCAGATTTACGCGGAGGGTTGGTAGATAGGGTAAACCCCAGAGGTTATAAGGTTCGTATGACAGCGGTAGATGCAAATCGCGGGAAAGTTATTGTTCTGCCCGATGAAGCTGCATTTTACGATATTGAGCCTGATTCTCTTGAGGTTGCTAAAGCAGTGAGAATGAGTACATGTGTACCGTTTGCATTTAAATCGGTAGAATTGACCAAAAAGGTAGACGGGAAAACAAAGAAGTACCATATTGTTGACGGAGGGGTACTGGATAATTTCCCTACGTGGCTTTTAGATGCTTCAGTGGGTGTTCCTATAGTCGGGTTTAGATTAGATGGTGCAGATCAAAATAAACTGTTAAGTATGGGCACTCCATTAGGAACTTTGAAGGCTCTTATTTCCGCAGTTCACGACATAGGTCTACCCAAGTATACCTATAAGGGTGGGTATATTGTAAACATAAGTACCTCGAAGGTGTCATTTTTGGACTTTGATTTGGATGAGCAGGAAAAAGAGTATTTGTATAGCGAAGGAAAAAAATCTGCAGAGCTATTGTTTAATGCCATACGGCAGCGGTTTATGTATTTAAGGAGAAATAATGCTATTTTATTTAATAATATCTTCAGGAGAAGGTATTTTTAGAAATAAATAATGTAATATTTTTAGTTAGTTATAGGGAGCAGCTTAAGCTATAAAAGGCTTCATGTTTAAGCTGCTTTTAATAATTTCTATTGGAATTAAAAGCAATTAAATACACTGGAACAAGCAGTACTTAATTTAGTTTTTGTTTAGTTTATGCTTTATTTTTTTTAATATTTATTATATTATAATTAATATTGAAAACTGTATACTTGTGTGAATTATTTATTTGATTAATAGTTTATTAATATATTTAAACTTTAAAAATAATATATATACATTACCCGTCTTATATAATGAATCATAGTGAATTTAATATTGGATGCAATAGAAGTACGCGGTAATATCAATTGGGAGGACTAGTTTTATGTTTTATGAAAGTACAAGAGGGGGATTAAAATCTATACTGTCTGCTGAAGCGATAAAGATGGGTATAGCTCCGGATGGGGGACTATTTGTGCCTGAAAAGCGTGTTGAATTAACGCTTGAACAGATAGGTGAGTTGGTAGGCATGAATTACCAGGAAAGGGCAATTGCTATATTAAAGCACTTTATTGATGACTACACCGATGAAGAAATAGCCGAATGTGTTAATAGTGCTTATACTTCTGCTAAATTCGGTGGTTCAGAAATAGCTCCGATATATAAGTTGAATGATCATTTAGATATTTTGGAATTATGGCATGGTCCTACATGTGCATTTAAAGACATGGCACTTCAAATATTACCTCACCTGTTGGTGAAGGCTGTAAAAAAGACAGGGGAAACCAGTGAAATTGTGATACTGGTTGCTACTTCCGGTGATACAGGCAAGGCAGCCTTGGAAGGGTTTAAAGATGTAAGCGGAACAAAAATAATTGTTTTTTACCCTAATAACGGTGTAAGCGAAGTGCAAAAAATGCAGATGATTACACAGGAAGGTAAAAATGTTTATTCTATAGCTGTGGAAGGTAATTTTGACGATGCTCAGAGTGGTGTCAAGGTTATTTTTGGTGATCAAGAGATAAATGCTTCAATGGAGCAATCCGGATTCAAGTTCTCCTCGGCCAACTCGATAAACTGGGGAAGGCTGGTACCTCAAATTGTGTATTACTTCTCAGCCTATGCTGATATAGTAAAAAGAGGGGAAATAAACCTTGGTGATAAGGTGAATTTTGTAGTTCCTACCGGAAATTTCGGTAACATATTGGCCGCTTACTACGCCATGGAAATGGGGCTGCCGGTCAATAGGTTGATTTGTGCTTCAAATGACAATAATGTACTTGCCGATTTTATAAATACAGGCACATATGATAGAAACAGGGAATTTAAGAAGACTATATCGCCTTCAATGGATATTTTGATTTCCAGTAATCTTGAAAGGCTTCTTTTTGAAATAACCGGACATAACGCTGACTTGATAAATGAATGGATGGATAAGCTGAAAAGAGATGGAGCCTACACTGTTGATGCGGAAACAAAGAAGAAAATATCTAAGGTATTCTGGGCGGGGTATACAAATGAGGTTGAAACTTTAAAGACTGTTAATTGTATATACGAGGAATATAAATATGTAATCGATACGCACACGGCTGTTGGTGTGGATGTTTATGATAAGTATGTTATATCTACAGGAGATATGACTAATACTATAGTTGTTTCCACTGCAAGCCCATTTAAATTCAATGAAAGTGTAGTAAAAGCAATATTTGGTGAAAAAGTTGCGGAAGGTAAGAGTGAATTTGAGCTTCTTGAAGTTTTAGCCAAAGGTTGCGGGCTTAATATACCTGAAGGATTGGAAGGTCTTGATAAGAAGGAAGTGCTGCATAAAACCGTGTGTAGCAAAGAAGAGATGAAAGAGGAAGTTAAAAAGATATTGGGTATAGATAACTGAAGTTAAACTTAGTGATTTCCAGACAGGGAAGCACCTGTGATAAGTGATGGTTTCCTAGCTGGAAAAAATCACTTTTAAGTTTGGTTATCTATATATAGAAAATAAGTACTATATTACTTTAGTTTATAACTTAGCAGTTTTATGATATAATTTTAATAAAGCTGTAATAATATATGGTTTACAATAAACTATATATTATGGACTCTAAGAGTAATTTTGAAAATAAAATACTTCATTTATACTGAAATATACTTTTGGTGTAGATACTTCAATTTAAGCTAACTAAGTAAACTGATTATGGACCTAAAGTTTTTACATCTTATAAAGGAGTAGTAGAAATGCCTAAAATTGTTGTGGTTGATGATGCCCAGTTTATGCGAAACCTTCTGGGAAATATCATAAAGTCTGCGGGATACAACGAATTGTATTATGCAGAGGACGGTTTACAGGCGGTTGAGAAATCAAGGGAATTGCAGCCTGAAATTGTCACGCTGGATATTTCAATGCCGGGAATGGACGGCCTGGAGGCGATAGAAAAAATACTTGAGGTAAGCCCACAGACTAAGATAATAATGGTTTCTGCTGTAACAGGCCAGACTATAATTGACGAGGCACTGCAAAAGGGAGCTGTTGATTTTATCAAGAAACCTTTTGATGCCAATGAAATTCAAGGGAAAATAAAGCAATACACGCAATAAAAAGCACTAAATAGTGCTTTTTATTGCGTGTAGTTATATGGTTCGGGACGGTTTTCAAAGTTGTGAAATTTTTCACCGAACTTTACAGGCTCATCTACGTTTATTACTTTTTTACTTGAAATGGATTCAAGTATATCAAACACCATCTTTACATCACCATATTCGATTTCAGGTGTTACTGATATTTCTTCAGTCCCGTTAAAGGTGTTGTAAAAATTTAGAAGTTCATTATAAAAGCCTCTTTCAGGAGTGAATTTTACCTGCTCCGAAGTACCGTCGTTATAGGCTACATTAATTACACCACAGGTTTTTTCTTCAAGGTAAATTTCTCCCTTAGTACCGAATATCCTGAATCCTACCAGTGGTCTCTGGGGTTCGATACCCGAGGGGAAGTACGTGAACTGGCCTATTATGCCGTTCTTAAATAAAATATTTGAGTTTACCGACAGATATGGGTTGAAGTCTTCTCTTTGAGGCCTGCCAAAGGCTTGGACACTCTCTACAGCGCCAAATATATGCCTCATTGCTGCTATGTCATGTAGGGCAGCATCCAAAAAGGCACCCCCCGGAAACTTAGGGTATTGCCTCCATTCAGTTCCTGCGAAAGTATCCTTGACCATTTCACATGGGAAGCAAGCGATGTTGTTTCTGATAAAGTAAACTACAGTACCTATTTTTCCGGATTTTACGATATCCCTTATTTTGTTGTTTTCTTCATTATACCTGTAATTTTCAGCTATCATTATTTTGAGCTTATATTTCCGGGATAGATCAAGGTACTTTTCCGCTTGTTCCATATTAGGTGCAAGCGGCTTTTCGCATATAAAGTTTTTTCCTGCTCTTGCTACATCTTCGGAAACTTTATAGTTTGACTCTATAGGTACAAGAATATCAACAGCATCGATATCGTCACGCTTTAACATTTCGTTGTAATCATCGTATACATTTTTTAAGTCAAGATTGATTTTCTTTGCAAACTCTTCAGCGTCGCTTTTAGTGCGGTTTGAAAGGGCTACTATTTCATACTTATCGCTTAACTCCTGTAATGCAGGATAATGTAATCTTTCCCACGCAAGTCCCGTACCGATTACGCCTAAACGTATTCTTTTCATAAACAGACTCCCTTTTTAGTAGAGGTTGGTAAATTGCTTCTATATAAATTGCGATAATGATATTGCAATTTATATAGCTTTAAAAGTACTATTTTACTTGAGTAACATTAAGTCCCGCCTGGCTTACGAAATCCTTTATATCACCTTCGCTATATCTGGCTTCATCGTAATCAACGGTTACAGTACTTGCCTGCATATCGATTCTTACAGCATTTATACCCTCATGTGACCTTATAGCTTCTTTGATATCAGGGATTTTATCAGCATCTTTTAATCCTGTTACAATAAATTTATTTGCTTTCATTATGGGTTCCTCCTTGTATTAACTAAACTTAGCTTTTAGTTGTAGTATTTGTCAAAGTCTCATAATTATACTCTTATCTGTAAATAGGGTGTCTAAGAAAGTAGCGTTTTTAATCAGGCCGATTTTATCCAGACATTAAGAGATTATATTCATTTAACCTAGCAAGTACGGATTTTATGTGAATAAAAAGAATTATTTGGCGTAAAAGTGTGGAAAAACACGAAAAAACAAGAAAACTTGAAAAGTATATTGAGTTTTTTTAGGTGGCAATGTATAATGTTTTTAAGAAAATGTCTTATATTTTTCATATCTGGGGCCTAGAAACCTCATAATTGATTATTGAGTTAAATTATTCATAATTCTTATTATCATTGAGCCATTAGTTTATACGGCTTAAAGTGATACATGTCATGGATTATAATTGCCCATTATACAGCAGTTTTAAATGAAACGGATAAATGATGAACTAACAATAGTGATTAATTTGTAACTTATACCTTAGTACGCTGCAATTCGGCTGGTAACTGTATTTTTAATTATCCATATATTACGGTGCTGTAAGTAAGTATCTATATAAGTATTGAAAAATTGTTCGAAAAAGAGCTGAATTTGTTATTTTCCGGGATGTTGGGGTATAAATCAAATAAGAAAATAAGGGATAAGCAATAAGTAAATATAGAGCATGGTATTTTGAATTAAATTTCAGAAAAATTTCCGAAAAAATAAAGAAGGATTATGTAGAAATATAACGAATATTATATATCGCATGTTTGATTTTGACGGATGTTTTGCTACTAAATAAGTGTTAGGGTAGAGGTTATGAATAGACATACGCGCAAAAGGCTTGGGGACCTACTTTTGGAAGTAGGCTTGATAACTAAAGAGCAGCTGGATAAAGCACTTGAGCTCCAAAAGAGTACGGGACAGAAGTTGGGGGAAGTCCTGATTTCGAATGGCTTTGTGACTCAGCAAAACATTATACAAGCTTTGGAGTTTCAGCTTGGAATTCCCCATGTTGTCCTTGAAAGGTATGATATCGATCCATTAACCTGTTTGTTTATTTCGGAAAATATTGCAAGGAGACACGGTGTTATACCAATCAGGCAGGAAAATGGTATTTTAACCGTTGCTATGTATGATCCACTGAATGTATATGCAATAGATGACGTCAAAATATATTCGGGAATGGATGTACAGCCTGTCATAGCTTCCCTAAGCGAAATAAACAAAGCGATTGACAAGTACTACAGCACTCAAAAGGCAATGAAGGCTGTAGAGGAGTTTAAGAAGGAAAAGGGCTCTACATTTAGAATAAATTCCGAAGAGGTCAACGAGCAGTCCAATGACGAAATAAACAATGCTCCCACCGTAAAGCTGATAAACTCAATCATTGAGCAGGCAGTAAGGAGCAGAGCAAGTGATATACATATAGAACCTTTCGAAAAGTATATAAAAATCAGGTATAGGATTGACGGTCAAATGCGTGAGGTAATGAGGCCGGAAATAGATATAATGAATTCTCTTTCATCCCGTATAAAAGTTATTGGGGGGATGAATATAGCGGAGAAAAGGCTACCGCAGGATGGAAGAATAACCGTTCAAATTGATGAAAAAGAAATGGATTTGAGGGTTTCTATACTTCCAACGGTATTCGGAGAAAAAATAGTTATAAGGGTAGTTGATAAAAGCTCCTTTATTATACCTAAGGACAAGATGGGCTTTGGTGAGGATGAAAGAACAAGATTTGAAAAAATGCTTATGAATCCTCATGGAATCATTTTGGTAACAGGGCCAACGGGAAGCGGAAAATCTACTACACTTTATAGTGCTGTTAACGAAATCAACAAGCCCGATATTAACATAATAACCATAGAAGACCCTGTAGAAGCTTTGATTGAAGGGGTAAACCAGGTTAATGTCAATCATAAGACGGGCTTGACCTTTGCAGCAGGACTCCGCTCCATACTCCGGCAGGACCCTAATGTAATCATGATAGGTGAAATAAGGGATGGGGAGACAGCTGAAATAGCTGTCAGAGCAGCCATCACGGGCCATCTTGTGCTGAGTACACTCCACACAAATGATGCTCCGGGAGCGGTTTTGAGGCTTATAGACATGGGGATTGAGCCTTTCATGGTTGCTACATCTATAGTAGGTGTTATAGCTCAGAGGCTTGTGAGAAGGGTTTGTACCAACTGTGTAAGAGAATATTATGCAAACGAAGAAGAGTTGGAACTTCTAGGTTTTAAGCATGGAGATAAAATAAAGCTTTATGAAGGAAGAGGCTGCCCTGTATGTAACGGAACGGGCTATAAGGGAAGACAAGGCGTATACGAAATTATGGCGGTAACTAAGAAGCATAGGGAACTGATAAATAGACGCTGCACAGAAGATGAACTAAGAGAGCTTTCAACAAAAGAGTACGGGATGAAAACCCTGGGAGAAAATGTAGTCAGATTTGTTTTAGAAGGCGTGACTACGGTGGAAGAGATGATGAGAATTGCGTACTCCAATGATTAGATATAGTAACACAGTTTATACCTAACTGGGAGGATTGTAGCATATGACCCTTGATGAGCTTCTAAAATATACGGTAGATCAGGGTGGCTCGGATTTGCATATTACTGTTGGAGTTCAGCCTGTTATGAGAAAAAACGGAAGGCTTATACGGATCGGTGAAGAAAAGACTGTTCCTTCGGATACCGAGCTGTATACCCAGGAAATTCTCACCGATGAACAGTTTAAAGAGTTTGAAAGAAAAGGCGATATTGATCTTTCGTTTTCAAAGCACGGCATAGGGCGATTCAGGGTAAATGTATACAAACAGCGTGGGACATGCTGCATAGCTATCAGGTTGGTAAACTCAACAATACCCACTTTGAACGATCTTGGCCATCCCGATGTGGTCAGAGAACTGGCGAGGAAAACAAAAGGATTGATACTTGTGACGGGGCCTACGGGAAGTGGTAAATCCACTACACTTGCAGCCATGATAAATCAGATGAATGAAGAACGGGATTGCCACATACTGACCCTTGAAGATCCTGTTGAATACTTGCATAAGCATAAGAACTCAATAGTAAACCAACGAGAGGTTGGAAATGATGCGCTTTCTTATGCCACAGCATTGAAAGCGGCCCTCAGAGAAGACCCCGATGTCATACTTGTTGGGGAGATGAGGGACATTGAGACCATATCCATTGCAGTTACAGCTGCTGAGACTGGACACCTTGTGTTATCAACGCTTCATACAGTGGGTGCTGCAAGCACTATAGATAGAATAATAGATGTTTTTCCACCCTATCAACAGCAGCAGATAAGGGTGCAGCTATCGGCTATTTTACAGGGAGTAATATCCCAGCAGCTTTTGCCGAGAACTGACAAGCCTGGACGTGCTGCGGCTATTGAAGTTATGGTAGCTAATGCGGCTATAAGGAACCTTATCAGGGAAGGTAAAACTCACCAGATAAACTCTTTGATACAGACCGGTGCAAAGCATGGTATGCAAACCATGGACGGCAATTTAGCCAGACTTTATAAAAATGGACAAATCAGTTATGATGAAGCAATTACTCATGCTGCAGATCCGGATAACCTAGTGAGGCTTATCGGATCTTAAGTATTAGGTTCACAATACTAGATTTTAAGGTTCTAGGATCTAGGGGGAAATGAGTTGGCACTATTTAGTTATAAAGCAAAAACTCTTGCCGGTGAAACAATAACTGGAACATTTGATGCTTCCGATAGAAGTATGGTGGTCTCTCTGCTGAGAAGTAAGGGATATTTTCCATTACATATCAAGGAAGTCAACAAACTGGACCAGAATATCGAGCTTGGTTCGATGAAGAAAATCTCATTAAAAGAGCTCTCGGTGTTTTGTAAACAGTTTTATACAATGATTAATGCCGGAGTTGCGGTTATCGGTTGTCTTGATTTTTTAAGAAGGCAGACCGAAAATAAAAAGCTTATAGGTGTAATCAACAAAGTTTATGATGACCTTCAAAAAGGTATGGGCTTGTCTGAATCCATCAAGCAGCACGCAAATGTTTTTCCTATAATGATGATAAATATGATTGAGATAGGGGAAGTAAGCGGTACCTTGGATGTAATATTGGACAGGCTTTCGGTACACTTTGAGAAGGAAAATAAAGTAAGGCAAAAGATAAAGACAGCAATGACCTATCCTATGGTTATAGGCGGTCTTGCTACTCTAATGGTTATATTTATGCTGGCATTTGTTGTACCTAAGTTTGTAGGGATGTTTAAGACTATGGGCGCAGAACTGCCGCTCCCTACGAAGATTTTATTAAAAGTCAGCGGTACTGTTACAAATTTATGGTTTATATTAGGGGCTTTCGCAGCTATAGTTGCGTTTATATACTTATTTAATAAGTTTAAGAAAAGCGAAAAGGGTAAGATGGCAATTGATAGCTTATTAATAAAATTACCCTTAATAGGCGGCAACATTAAAAAAATCCTGGCTTCTCGCTTTACAAGGTCCTTGAGTTTACTTCTAAAAACCGGCGTGCCTTTAGTACAGGCCCTTGAGGTAATTGGAAGGGTTGTTGACAACTCGGTGGTAAACAAGGCCCTTTTAAAGATTCAAGAAGATATAAAAAGGGGATCAAATCTTGCAGGTCCTCTTGAACAAACCGGCATTTTCCCGGCGATGGTGACCCAGATGATCAGCATCGGCGAAGAGTCGGGTTCATTGGATTCAATCATAGAAACCGTGGCTGATTTTTATGATGATGAATTGGACGTGGCGGTAAGCCGATTGGTAGCTCTGATGGAGCCTATATTAATTGCTGGACTTGCTGTAATAGTAGGTGGAATCGTTATAGCTATGATAATGCCTGTATTCAGTATGTACCAGAACATGGCGAAATGACGGAATTATTAAAAAAATAGGGAGGTAGTTCAAATGTTTAAATTTTTAAGGAAAAACAAAAAAGGTTTTACTTTAACTGAGTTGATTGTAGTTGTTGCTATTCTTGGTGTATTGGCAGCAGTAGTAACTCCTATGATTATGAACAATGCTAACGAAGCAAGACAAGCTGCAGATAGAGCAAATGCTTCAACTATTGAAAACACTGTAAAAAGATTAGTAGCAAGAGGAACTATAGATTTAGCTACTGCTACTGAGGCTCAGGTAATTACAGCAATTGAAGCTGAATTAAACCCAATTCCAGTACCACAAGAAACTGCAGGAAACGTTTTTGGATTAAACAGGGCTACTGCAAGGGTAACTGCACAGCCTACATTTGCAACTGATGGTACACAAGTTAATCTTAATCCTTAATAACTAAGAAATGTTTAGATTTACATAATGATGTGGTACATGGCTTAAGCCACGGGGTCATGTACCCATTCTTACTTTAGGACTAAATTATATTCTGATATACACGATAATTATTACGATGAGGTAGTTAGTTTTACCTCAATTCTATTAAAGTATGGAGACAGACGTTTTATAGAAGTAGTCTCAGGTCCATACTTATTGTCGTTTTTATCCATAGCTGTAAATAGGGTAATATCCCATAGATTGAGGTGTATTATATGTTCAGGAGCCGATACCTTGCTGTAGATATAGGCAATAGAAATATGAAAATCGTATATGGCAGGGTAAATAAGCAGCTTGTTGAGGTTATTAAGTATGACATTGTGGACACCCCAATAAACTCAATAAAGGATGGTAAAATTATAAACGCAAACGTAATTGCTGGGGCTATATCCGAGTCTATTAAGAGAAACAGGATAAAAGTAAGAAGGTTGATTCTGAATATTGCAGGTACAGGGATTATTACAAGGGACATACAAATCCCCAAGGCAACCGATGAAGAAATAGAGAAAATGCTTGAGTTTGAGGCACCGCAATATTTCCCTGTTGATTTGGAGAGTTATGTTTTGGATTATAAAGTCATTGAGGAGATAGTCGGAGCTGAAGGCCCCAATATGAGAATTCTTCTGGTGGCTGCTCCTATAAGGCAGGTTGAAGAATATATGAAGCTTCCTGTAATATTAAAGATGGATATTACAGCTATAGATTTGGCGGCAAACTCAATATCCAAGCTACTATATAGTGCGGCGTCTGAGAAGGATGAAGGTGCCGAAGAGTTAAAAGAATTTGCTGTTGTTGATATTGGAGCGGAGACCACTACTGTATGTATCTTTTCCAATAGTAAGCTTCAGTTTAGCCGTATTCTGTTGACGGGAAGCAGCGAGATAGATAAGCTTATAGCCAATTCTCTAAACAAGGATTTTATGGAAGCTGAAAAGATGAAGATATCCCTTGGCAGAGTAATCACAGAGGCAACAGCGGGGGATGAGCGGCAGGAAGTCCTTAGTATAAGCGAAACTATTAGTACTGCAGTGAGTAATATAGCTGGAGATATAAATAGGTTCATTGATTTTTATAATTCCAGAAGCGCAAAAAATAGACTGCAAAAGATATATATTTGCGGTGGTGGGACTAAATTAAACGGATTTAAAAAGTATTTAAGCGGTTATTTGAATACGCCGGTTGAATACCTGACGCCTGATGGTAAAGTAGTATACAAGGGTGAAAAAAGCCCGGAGGAATTTAAAAGTGATTTTATACTTCTTATCAATGCCATAGGTGCCATAATAAGAGGTTAGCTTCCAAACAGTAGTAAACAATGGTGGGGTTATCATGTGTAAAGGAAAGAATGGTGCTACTTTAATAGAGGTAGTTAGTACGGTTGCTATTTTATTTGTCGTTCTTGCCCCATTATCTTTAATTTTCAATACATGGTATGATGACTATTATGAGGAAAACTATAGGGTAATGCTGCAAAAGAGGTCTATGGAAACCATGCAGCAGATAATGCAGGATTTGAGAATGTTTGCCGATGGCAATACTGCTGTGGTGGACAGCGGTACCAAACTTTTTATAAAAGGCGATTTGATTTACAGTTATTCGCCATACCAAAAAAAGCTGTTTAAGAATAGTACATCGGTGTTTCTAGATAGTGAGACAATAGAAGTCACGGCTTTTAATGTTGAGGAGACATCGGTGCCTGATAATGATAGCAGTTTAATTAATATAACTATAACACTCAAGACGAAAAGGAATATAGAAATAACTCTGCAAAACAGTTACAGAAGAAAATTGGGTTGAAGTTCGGAGAAATTAATGTTTGAGGAACTTTTACTATCGATATAGATGAGAAAGTAATCAAGACGTAAGCATTAACAATCTGTTTATGCAAAAACCAAAGTAAAAGGCGGGTAAAGAGTTGAAGGATTTAAACCTAATTCCCAAAAGTTATTTACAGGCCAGGAAAAACAAGATAAGAAAAATGTATTATACCCTTGCAGTAGCGGGTGGAGGTATTATATTGATTTTAGCTCTGGCTTTACCTCTTCAGCAAAGGTTTAAGCTGCAGTATGAGAGAGATAAAATAGATAGAAGTGTAAGAGAGACAAGTAAATATATAACAATAGAGAGTCAGCTTAACGCCATAAAGGAGCTGTACAAGCAGAGGGAAGATGAGGCAGGCAGGCTGATGAAATACGGGGTAGATGTTGCTGCTATTCTTGAGAAAGTAGAGAGGTCTTTACCAGAAAAGCTTTTTATAAAATCAATGGATATAGGAGCAGAGGAAGGCTCTGAGGATATTCAGGTAAAGCTTGAGTGTATTTCTGAGTCAGAGGATGAAATTTCTACTTTTGTTACCTACTTGCGAAGTGAAAAGTATTTTGAAAATATAGTTGTATATTCAGTAAAAAGGAATGTATTATCCACTGTTAATGCAAGCGCAAACCCTTCTGAAGATTTTGAAGGAACATACGGGGAAGTGCAATCAAATGGGCAGATACAGTATAGCTCCAGTATTGCTTTATTCTTAAAGACCGGGAAGTGATAGAATGAAATTTGCTGTTTCCGAGAAGGACAAAAAGCTTCTAATATTTTTATTAATTGCAGCTATACCGGTAGCGTATCTTAACCTGTTTTATTGGCCCCAGGGTAAGGCCATAAGTAAGCTAAAGCAGGAGATTGGTCAATACGGCGATGCTTACCAGATAAACCTGGCTTCAAAGGCAAAGGTAGACGGTATGGAAAGTGAACTGAAAATTTTAAATCAGAGGCTTAAAGACTTAAGGGCCAAATTTCCGCCTGTATTACATTATGATGAAGTGCTTAGTTTAATTAGAAATACAGCTAAAAAATCAGGTATCCAGGTTGAGGACTTTACATTTGATAATATTACTGAGGTGGAAGACGAAAAAAGTAAGGAACAAGCACAGGTGACCGATACAAGCAAGGATGGAAATGCTGCTTCCGAGGGTGGAAATATAGCGGAAGTTCAGGATGATAGGTTAAAAGAAGCATTTAAAATCTTTGGGATGGTAGATAGTCTTGGAAATAAAGCTCAGGAAGATAAGGGGATAAAAAAGGTTCCCGAGGGTAAAGGATATGTTTTAAATGTCAGCTTTGGTGCCAGCGGAAGCTACTCTCAACTTAAGGAATTTTTATATAATGTAAACACTCTGAAAAACAGGATTGCATTCAAAAGTGTTCAGATCGAAAACAAAGAGAATGACTTCCTTAAATTAAAAATGGTACTTGAACTTTATGGTATAGCTGACAGGGATGACGGTAAATCTACTATTTTATCCGAAGGTGAGTGGATTCCGCAGGAGCGGGCAAATAAGGATAATATATTCAAACCCTATCAGGGGTATAAGGGCAGCCTTTCAGACCAAGAAAGCGGAAGAGGTGAAGCTGAAAACCATACTTTAATGTCTGAGTTGAACACCTATGATTTTTCTATGAGAGTTATGCCTTATGGTGACCACATGGCTCCCCCAGCAGTATCTATGGTAGCGAAAAATATAGCGGCTTCCTCTAATATTTTAAATCCCCCTGTTGTTTATGGGGACAGCAAGGAAGAGGTAAAAGCAGAGTTATATATCGAAGAGAGCAACGGTAGGTTTTATTGTAAATTCAGGACTCAAAACGAGGCTTTTCCCGATATAGGTTATATTGAGAAGGCTGAGTTTATTCCTATAGGGGATGAATTGAAGATTCTTATAGATTCTACCCCGAGAAAGTTTAAACAGGATAGTTCTGGTGTTGTTTTAAATATAACAAACCTATCATCCAGGAGCCTCTTGGTGAAAGTGGTAAATGAGGATAATGCTAAACCGAGAGTAAAAATTAATAAAAATGACGGCAAGATTAGAGTTGAATATCAGTAAGGGGGGCAATGCAGCTCCCTTTACAAGATGATGAAGATTTTACATGGGGCAACGCTTATCTATAATTTGCTCTGGGGTGTAAAATCTTTGTTGTACATATGTAGAATGTATGTTTTGGGAGGCTAATATGAATAGGCAGTTTCATACTCCGCCGGGTTTAAAAAGAAATATAGGTACTATGAAGAGGATGTTAAAGCACAGCAAAATTGTTAGCAATAACAGGGGCGTAACGTTAGTAGAGCTGTTAGTAGCTATAGGTATACTTGGGCTGGTGGCCGTACCCTTTTTGAGCACAATACTCTCATCTACAAGGAACAATACTTATTCATATGACATGCTTTCGAGTTCGGTAGCTTCCCAGAAGGTAATGGAGGAAATCAAAGCAAATCCACCTTTTTTAAAGAGTGAAGCAGCATACTTCTCTACGGCACCAATCTCACAGTATAAGGTATATCCCTATGCTGTTTCCGATCCCAGTATCAGGATAAAATATAGGGTCGAAAAACTATCGGAAGGTATTTTGCCTGGGCGGCTTCCCGGTGATGAGAAAAAATACAGTTCTTTTCTAAATAAAAATGGTGCAGGTCAATATGTAGATATACCCTTCGGTATGTTGTTTGAAATAGAGCAGGGGAAGATAAAGTTCAATGGAAGTCTATATGAGCCATCACCTAGAAAGTATTTTTTAGACATACAGGGGACAGCGGGAGTGTATAGCTATAGTTTGAAAGATGACTCAGGTACACAATTAAGTTCAGAAAGCATTAATGGGGTAACTGAAAGCCAAATAAATATAAAGATTAAATTTAATGACCTGCTTCCAGGAGTATTTGAGCTTTATGCGAATGTAGACGAACAGATTGATAAGGAAGTATACTTTTATGTAATAAACAGAGGCGAGCCCTCCAGACTTAAGCTCGTGAATAACCTTGGAAAGCAGTTCTATGAGTACGATAACTTAATAGGGGATCCTGTAAAAGAATATTTTAATTCTCTATACAGAATTAAGGTGGTAGTGGAAAAAAATAATGAGGATGTTAATACCATGATTTCTTACGTCAAAAAGTAGCAGGTGAGTTTTATGCAGCTAAATAAATTTTTCAAATCGAATAGAGGCTCGGCATTAATAGTTGCGTTGATGATAGTGATTACCATGTCTTTGTTAGGTGTAGCCATAATGGTCATCACTATGAGTGGACTGGGGATGAATATTTTCTACAGCGATTTAAATAAGGCATACTATTTTGCAGAGGCGGGAGTGGAGCAAGTAGCCAAAGTTCTTGATGAAAAAGTTGCAGCGATTCACGAGTCCTCAAGGACTGATGCTTCTGCATATATACAGGATTTGCTTCAGAATGACCCTATAACAGTAAGGACTACCAGTGGTAATGATGGGTCTGTAAATTATGCCGAAACATCCCTGAAGTTTAATGATAAGTATATCCAGTATTACAACTCAAGGCTCATAACAGAATTCGGAGATGCAAATACCTTACCGAAGATGAAAGAGCTGCTTGGCACTACCTCGGATGACGGAATTTATGCATATAAAGATATAGACACAAATGGTACAAGAATAGTGTTGGAATCAGCTCAGTTTGATTCGTTAAATCATAAAATCAAGGTAAAAGTCAAGGGTGCTTTTAACGGCTATAAAAAGACACTGGAAGTTACTTTTAATCTTTCAACAGAACTGATATCCCAATATAGCCAAGCGCCCTACAAGGTTTCGGTAAAGTCCAAGGTTATGGAAGAGCCGGATGTGCCATCTGTTTTTAGAAAAGCAATTATAGCGGAAAAAAACCTCATCTCGGTGGGAGGAACAGTAAATATAGCAGGAGATGTTTTGTGCTTCGGCACAGTACCGGTAGATATAAGCAATCAGGAGGATCAGACTGCTCCATGGTATGAGTATGGCGGTATAATGGCAGGTATTACTCCTGAAGTGGCTGCACTTGATACTGTATTTGGTTTTGACAGCACAAAGACCGGCATGGTTAATACAGGCTCCATAAATATAACAGGGAATGCGGCTACAATGGCGTATATACATAGTCTCTACGGGACGAGAGCCATCCACTCCGATATCAGCATAACTGGGAATACCTTTGCCCGAGCTATAAGACTCGAGGAACCGTCAAATTTTTCGCTTATCAATCTTACAAATGCTTATACTACTGATAATTTACAGATTGATTCCCACGCCTCTACGGTGAATGTTACAGGTAACTATTACGGTTTTGTTGACGCGGGATATATGATTGACGGATCGGGTAACAACACAAGTGAAAAGCAATTAAAAGATACTTACCAGTTTAAAAGGACCAGTAGTATAGCAGTAAATGGGGATTCAATGCTGAATTTAAAAGGTTCGGTATATGTAGGAGGAAGCACTTTTTTAAAGGATTATACCGATGAGGATGGGCGTCCTTACATGACAGGTATTTCTGCAATAAAATCAAGTAAAAGAATTAGCAGTGCGTATAAAGAGGGTGACTTCTCAAATCCATCCAATACACTATTCTGGCATGAGAATAATTCCTATTCTTACCCACAGCCAAGCTACAAAAAGTATAGTAATGATGGTAATGCTGTGAACATGTTAAGTGGCAGAGTGGATTACCCGGATCAGGGATATTTTCCTGTTACACAGAGGGCTATGCATTTTAAAGGGGTTTGGGAATCTTTGTGGAAGAATGATATAGTCTACTCTAGCTATGTTAATTCCCAAAATATAACCATAACAGGAAACGGTATTAGTACAGACGGAAAGTTAAAGGGCTTTTCCAATGGAGCTATAGCTGCTAATGGTACGATATACGGTATATATGACTTTGAGGAAGGCCATGACCCTGTGGTTTTTCATGCGATACAAGATCAGTGCATAATTGAATTTCATAACGCAATACAGGATTTGCTGATGGAATCATATGTGCCCGATAATCCTAGACTTGACTATACTTATGCTTCAAAGCATATAACCGACTATGTTGACATGAGGTTTCAGGGTGAAAATAGAATAGTTCCCGGTGAGCCCTACGTATCTTCATTAGATCCGGATAAAGGAATGGTGTACTATGGGACGGGAAACGTGGAGATACGTAATGAGGGTGGAAACTGGTATATAGGAAGTAAATTAATACCATACCTGAAAGGGATTATTTATGTCGATGGAAACGTTTACGTAAACGGCGGCTTTAATTTTACAGGAGTTATAATGTGTACTGGAAATGTAGTATTTTTAGGAAATTCAAATATTACTTACGACGAAGCGGTAGTTAATGGAATACTTGGGGCAGACGTAAATATTAAGGGATTTTTTAAACTCTTGACTTATGATATTCCCAACGAGCCTCTTGAGCGGCAGAGGATAGAAACCAAAAATATAAAAATTGAGCAGTGGAAAGAAGTTTCTTAAGAGTGGTATCAAAAACAGCCTTCAGAGGTGGGGAGGTGACAGGTATTATGTATAATGTGCAAAAGTATGTAGCGGTTATTTTGGCAATAGCTCTTTTAATGGGTATTGTTTTGTATAGACAGTTCAATTCGGCCTCCGCAGCTACTTTTCCCTTTATTGATGGGTTTGAGAGTAATAATTTTACAGTAGGCGGTTGGACTAACAATGGTTGTGTCACACAGAATACTTATAGGAATACAGGAAGCTATGCTGCAAGATTTGACCGGTATACTTCTTTAACCAAAAATATAAGTACAGTGGGTTACAGCGATATTACAATAAAATATGCACGTATGGCATCGGGGTTTATGGGGGCGGATTATTTAAGATGTGAATGGTATGATGGGACTACATGGACTGTTTTAGAGGATTTTTACGGGTACAGCGGTACTTGGACGGGAAAAACATGGGTACTGCCTGTAAATGCCGGAGACAATGCTTCCTTTAGCTTGCGTTTTTCGGTACCAAGCGGCGGTAATAAGCGATATGCATACCTTGATGATGTTGAGATATCGGGCACTCCTTTACCTTTAGGGTATCAAAACCTTGTTTCCGGTAAGGTTGCGACGGGAAGTGTCGGTATAACAAACGCTGCTGCTATTACCGATGGAACAATAAGTACGAGTAATTATGCAAATTTAGCTTCTGGAGCAGTATGGATACAGTATGATTTAGGTACAGTCTACAGTGTTGATAGAATTAAGCTATGGCACTATTTTGGTGATTCCAGGAGATATCGTGACGTAATATTACAGCTTTCCAATACTGCAGATTTCAGTAGTGGTGTTATCACAGTTTTTAATAATGATGCTGACAATAGTGCAGGTCAAGGAATAGGTAGTGATGCCGAATATGCTGAAAGCAGCAGCGGAAAATTAGTTGCTTTTTCTGCTGTAAATGCAAGATACGTAAGGCTGTGGTCAAACGGAAATACAGTAAATGTGTGGAACCATTACATTGAAGTAGAGGTTTATGGAGCTCCACCACCGACTCCTATGCCAACCCCTACTCCGACTCCGATACCAACCCCAACCCCTGTACCTACGTCTACGCCTGTAGCTATATTTTACGACGGGTTTGAAAGCGGCGGGTTTACTACAGGTGGTTGGGTAAATAACGGTAGTACTGTTTCGAGTGCGTACAGGAATGCTGGAACCTATTCCGCAAGCCTTACCCGATACAATACCCTAACGAAATCTATAAGTACTGCAGGGTATACAGATATTGTAGTAAAGTATGCCGGTATTGCGCCGAGTTTTACATCAACGGATTACTTTAGGTGTGAGTGGTATAATGGAACGACATGGACTATACTGGAGGATTCTTATGGCTATAGCGGCTCCTGGTCGGTAAAAACCTGGGTTTTACCGACAAATGCTTATAACAATCCGTCCTTCAGAATTAGGTTTTCTATACCAAGTACCGGCAATAAACGTTATGCATACCTTGACGATGTGCAGATCACCGGTATTCCTTTGCCACCAACACCAACTCCGGCACCAACGCCAACACCAACACCAACACCAGTACCAACGCCAACACCAACACCAATTACACCTTTACCAACTCCCACACCGAAATCCATATTTTATGAGGGCTTTGAAAGTGGGGGATATTTATCCGGGGGATGGACAAACAGTGGAGCTGCGGTAAATACCACCAATAGGTATACAGGTACATACTCCAGCCAGTTTAATTTAACAGATAGGATAACAAAGAGCTTAAGTACAAAGGGATATAAAGACATACAAATAAAATATGTCCGAACGACTGTTAATTATGAAACTAACGACTATTTTATATGTGAATGGTATAACGGGACCGGGTGGTATGCTTTGGAAACTATAAGTGGAAATAATGCATGGGAGGCAAAAACGTGGAGTTTGCCTTCAAGTGCAAACAATAATGCAGCTTTTCAGTTTAGATTCAGAACCCAAAGTGACAGTAGCCTAGACTATGCTTATCTGGATAATGTGGAGGTTATCGGAACTGAAATAAAGCCCTTTGCTGTGTATTCTCATAAGGTTTTGACGCCTGATGGAAACAGATTTATATTTGGAGACTATGTACCTTTACAAATACATATCCAGGCACTTGAAAGTATTAGCGATCCTGTAATTGATATTGATTTGAATATCAAAAAATCCGATGAAACGGACAGTGGGTTTAATATGGAAAAGCTTAGAGACACTGATGGTAGTGTAGATTTAGGTAGGATACAGGTGTTCAAAAACAACGATTTTAATGCTCAATTAAGTAAAACAGTAATTGATGAGACAGGACGGCTCAAAATAAAAATTCCTGTGCAATTGCTGGCTGGTAATGAGCTTCTTATCAGATATATTGTTAAGCTATCGGCTAATGATAGTGTTTTGAACTATGGAATTCCAAAATACTTAAATGATAACGGCTTGGAAAACACGAATATCGCTTTACATTTTCAGTTAAGCCAATGGACATTTAACGGTATTGTAGAGACTACGCCCTACTCAAAAAGTTCAACAACGGTTAGCAACCTGGAAAAACCGAATTTTAGTGCAAATATTATAGTGGAAGATTCAAATGTTTTAAATTAAATATGCTTGTTTATACATTATTGCTCTGAACACATACTTTGATGTTTGTTCAGAGCAATAATTTTGCAAAATTACTGATATTCTTATTTATATAACACCTTTAGAATGGAAATAATAATACAGCTAGTGCTTTTTAACATTACAAATTTCTATTGATTCCAATGTTAAAAATGCACTTCCTTGATTGTTGTGCCTTGCTGCTAGAAACGAATTCCGTTACAAGGCACTAGTTTACCGAATGATTTTTGAGGGAGATGATCGATTGGAAAGTCTTAGTATTATGGGCATATTGGTTGATAAAAGAACTCAATCAGCGCCAAAAGTACAGGAAGTACTTACAAAACACGGGGATAGCATACTATCGAGAGTTGGGATCCATGACCCTGGAGAAGAGCAGCATGGGCTTATAACACTTAATGTGAGAGATAAAAAGGACCGAATAGAATCTCTGGCAAAAGAATTAGAGTCACTCGAAGGTGTTATGGTTAAGACTATCACAATGAAATAACAAAGGAGGCTTCTTTTACAGCCTCCTTCCATGAACCGAATAACCTATTTTTCTTTAACATTATTTTTTTATTGGTGCATTATCAGGTTTGCTAGGTTTATTATTGATTGCAGTAAACTTGGAGTCTTTAGCAGATAGTTTTTCCTGAGATTTAACCTCGCATGCAGGATTTCTTTCGGATTTTATTTGCGTAAGACTTCCCGGCTTTACACCTACATAAATTTGCTTGCCAACCAGAATTACAACAGACCTTGGGCCTACAAGTACTTCCGACTGATTTGAAAGCAGCTGCTCATTGTCAACTCCCCAGATGTCGTGTGGAGCAGGCATATCAGTATTGGCAAAAACGTGCCAAGCTGTTCCCGGTGGAAGCTTTGGTAGTTCAAACCCATGCATTTCCCAGTGCATGTTCATAGCTATATAGATGAAGTCATCCTGTACAGAACCGCCTTTAGCATGTTTGCCGCAGAACATAAGGGCAAGAGTTAGTTTATTATTCAAATTATCCGGCTCCCAGGCTTTAACACCATGCCATGATACATCTGGATATCCACTGCCTACATAATCCCTGTGCTCTGGATGATGGCTGCTTCTAAGTACGGGGTGAGCTTTTCTAAATGCTATCATCTTCTTAAAATAAGTGAAAATTTCACTATTGGTTTTCAACTGATCCCAATCAAGCCATGAAATCTCATTATCCTGACAGTAAGCATTATTGTTACCGAACTGGGTATTTCCCATTTCATCACCTGCCAGGAGCATTGGAATGCCTTGGCTTGTCATCAGCATACTGACAGCATTTTTCACCTGTTTACGCCGTAGTCTGTTAACCTCGGAGTCTTCGGTTGTTCCTTCATGACCACAGTTCCAGCTGTTATTATCATTTGAGCCATCGCAGTTGTGTTCACCGTTTGCTATATTATGCTTGTTGTTGTATGATACAAGGTCCATAAGGGTAAATCCGTCATGGCAGGTAACAAAGTTGATTGAAGCACATGTGCCTCTGTTTTGCCACTTATATAAGTCAGGGGAACCTTGTAGCCTTTGTATCATAGGCGGTATCATACCCGGATCACCCTTGAGGAATTTTCTCAGGTCATCCCTGTACTTTCCATTCCATTCAGCCCAACGTCCCCAAGAGGGGAAAGAGCCTACCTGGTAAAGTCCGCCTGCGTCCCATGCCTCGGCTATAAGCTTACATTTGCCCAATACCGGGTCAAATGCCAATGTCTCAAGCAAAGGTGGATTTTGAGCTGGTGACCCGTCCTGATTACGTCCAAGTATGGAGGCAAGATCGAAGCGGAATCCGTCTATATGGTATTCACCTGCCCAATAACGCAGACAGTCAAGAATCAGGTCACGTACAACAGGGTGGTTACAGTTTATAGTATTGCCGCAACCGCTGAAGTTTTGGTAATATCCTTCGGGAGTCAACATATAGTAAGTCTTGTTGTCTACACCTCGGAATGAGATATAGGGTCCTTTGGAATTGCCCTCTGCGGTATGATTAAATACTACGTCCAATATAACTTCAATACCGTTTTTATGCAGGTCTTTTACGAGAGCTTTAAATTCATCAATTTGCATGCCGTATTTACCGGTGGCAGCATAGCCGGCTTTAGGTGCAAAGAACCCTACGCTGCTATAGCCCCAGTAGTTCATAAGGAACTGATTGGTTTCTGCACAATATCTCGAATGTTCAAACTCGTCAAACTCAAATATTGGCATTAATTCAATACAGTTTACTCCCAATTCCTTTAGGTATGGGATTTTTTCACGTATGCCGGCAAAAGTTCCCGGATACTTTACATTGGAGGAAGGATGCTTCGTAAACCCTCTTACATGGGTTTCGTATATAACCAAATCCTCCATAGGTATTTCAAGCGGGCGGTCATCTTCCCAGTCAAAGTCATACAGAGCAACTCTCGAACGATGCTGGAATGGGTTTGTGTAATCGGGCATTTGCCCCCATAAATCCCTACCGCCTATCAATTTTGCATAAGGGTCTAGAAGGATTTTAGAACGATCAAACCAATGACCTTCTCTCGGGTTGAACGGTCCGTCCATTCTATATCCATACTCAATATTTTCATAATCAAGGTCGTAAACAATCATTGTAAAAACGTTACCTATCCTGAATTCATCAGGAAAAGGTATAACTGCAAAAGGGTCCTTCTCACCTTTATTGAATAGTACCAATTCACAGGAAGTAGCAAAACGCGAATAAACGGAAAAGTTTATACCACCGGGTACAAGTGTCGAGCCAAACGGGAGCGGACGCCCCATTCGCAGCCTGAAGTTGCCGTATTTATGAGTAGCATAATTATCAATTCTTTTACGCATTATCATTACCCCCCTTAACTGCAGCTAAGGCTTCAGAAAGTGTATCAAAGTTTTTAAAAATATTATCAAATCCTGTAACATACATGAGGCTTGCTACTTCTTTGCGCAACCCTACAAAGGCTCCACGTCCCCCAATCTCTTGAATTTGTTGGGAGATACCAAGCAATACCCTCAATTCTGCACTGGATAAAAATTCACACTTATTCATATCAAAAATCATTCTACAACAGGGTGCAAGTGATTTTAAAATGCTTTCCAGGCTACGTGTAGAGGTACTTTCATTTTCTTTACGTATTATTTCAATCAAGCTAAAATCTTCTTTTGAACTAATTTTGACTTCCATGCTGTTCCCTCTTTCTGTATAGTTTTTTTAGAACATATAAGAAGTTTATCTGACCTGTGATGCTATACCCCTTAAAAATATATATGACCAATTTAATATTTTACTATAAAAGTAGATAAAAAGCCATGAAAACATTCACAATTATAGAGTGGAAATGTGTGATAGGATAATGTAAAAAATGTAAAATACGCTTAAGATGTACGTTTCAATACATTATTGGAATCCCGAGTAAGGAAGGGTTATTTTTAGTTAAAGTATATCATAAATGATTCTCCGGGACTAATCCAAATTTTTGCAATTATAGAAAAGCAGACAAGCAAAAGATTTTGTAGATATATTGAATTTTAAAGCAAAATATGCTAATATTACACAATAGAAATACATGTGTACTTCATATAAGGACACGGAGGAAATATGAATAAGAACTCAACATACCTGCTTGTCGATTCTTCGGTATTGCCAGAGGTGTTTTTAAAGGTTATAGAAGTCAAGAAGATCCTTGGTTCGGGAACTGTAAAGGCTGTTAACGAAGCAGTTAAGGAAATCGGTATAAGCCGGAGTGCTTATTATAAATACAAAGATTTTGTATTCCCGTTTTATGAAACATCAAGAGGGAAGGTCATGACTTTGTTTTTTGTAGTAGAAGATTTTTCGGGTATTTTATCCAGTATAATAAACCAAATAGCTGTCGCTAAGGCAAATATATTAACTATAAACCAGAACATACCTATAAATGGTCTGGCGGATATAACAATATCTATAGAGACCGAAGGTATGGTAAAGGACATAAGGAACTTAATGGAGGAAATTAGTAAAATAGAGGGTGTGCGCAGACAAGAAATTTTAGCAAGGGAATAAAGGGAGGTTAATTTATGGCAAATATAGCTGTTTTAGGATATGGAGTTGTGGGCTCCGGTGTTGTAGAGGTTATTAAAAAGAATGAAAATAGTATAAGTATCAAGGCAAAGGAAAAAGTTGTAGTAAAAAAGATACTGGATGTAAGAGACTTTGCTGATAGCCCCGATAGAGATCTGATAACCAAAAACGCTGATGAAATATTTAATGATGACTCAATTAGTGTGATAGCAGAGACTATTGGAGGTATTGGCGTAGCATACGAGTTTACTAAAAGAGCGCTGATGGGTAAGAAAAGTGTTGTAACCTCTAATAAAGAGCTTGTAGCGACTCACGGTCCCGAGCTTTTGAAGATGGCAAAGGAAAATGGTGTACATTACTTGTTTGAGGCAAGTGTCGGCGGTGGTATACCTATTATTCGCCCTTTGAACCAATGTCTTGCTGCAAATGAAATTCACGGGGTAACAGGAATACTGAACGGTACTACCAATTATATACTTACGCAGATGAAGAAGGAAGGAAAAGACTTTGAAGTGGCCCTGAAAGGGGCTCAGCAAAACGGTTATGCAGAGGCCAATCCTACAGCTGATGTAGAGGGACATGACGCATGTAGGAAGATTGCAATATTATCTTCAATAGCCTACAACGAATTTGTGGACTATAGGAATATTTATACCGAGGGTATAACAAAAATAACTCTGACTGATATGCAGTATGCTGAGGCTATGGGATCGGTTATCAAGCTTATTGCTTTAAGCAAAAGGGTTGGGGATAAGTTATTTGCAAGGGTTAGCCCTGCTATGATAGATAAAGAACATCCGCTTGCTACGGTAGAGGATGTATTTAATGCAATTGTAGTAAAAGGTGATGCAATAGGTGAAGCTATGTTCTACGGGCGTGGCGCGGGTAAGCTCCCTACAGCCAGTGCCGTTGTAGCTGATATTATCGATGCAGTGAAGCATGTTGATACCAGTGAAAGGTATATCTGGGAAAGAAAAGAAAATACTAGTGTAATAGACATAGGTGACAGTGAGACCAAATTCTTTGTTAGAGTAATTGCAAGAAGCAAAGCTGAGGCTAAAAACTTCATAAATACTACCTTTGGTGAAGTTAACTTTATAACAGTAAATAAAGCAGAATTAGAAGAAGAGATTGCTTTTGTTACTTCCAAGTCAAAGGAAAAAGATTTGAAAGCCGGTATAGATAAATTAAAGGGTATAGGCTCTATTAAGCAGGTGGTAAGTGTTATCCGTGTTGAGGAAGACTGATAAGTTTACAGGGCTGAACCTATACTGACCCATAATTAAATATGAATGTTGTATATATTGTAAAGTGAGGAAATATATTATTATAGATAGTTTACTGTAAGCTATCTTACCAACATATTTCTTCACTTTTATTTTTTCGTTATGGAAAAGGAGGGTTAGGAAGTGGGCTTGATAGTTCAAAAGTTTGAAGGGTACTTTCTCACAAATACAGAAGGAATACTAAATATAACAGACAGGATAACAAAAGCCTATCGGGAAGGAAATTCCGTTGTGGCAGTTGTATCTGTCCAGGATACCCTGGAAGTCGCACTTAGGCAAAGTGCGAGGGAGGTGAACCCGGAAGCTTCTTTGAGGGAGATGGATGTGCTTATATCAGCTGGGGCTCAGATTTCAAGTGCTTTGGTAGCAATGGCTATAGAAAAAGAAGGGTATCCTGTAGTTTCTCTTACAGGTTATCAGGCGGGTATTACAACGGATAGCAATTACGGAAATGCTAAAATTAAGGATATAAATACCGAGAGGATTTTCAGAGAGCTGGATAGAAGAAATATTGTCATAGTTGCCGGCTCTCAGGGATGTAATAGATTTGACGATATAACAACTTTTGGCCGGGGAGGTATGGATACCGCGGCTGTTGCCTTCGCTGCAGCATTAAAGGCTGACTTGTGTGAGATTTATGTGGATGTTGACGGTATTTATACTGCAGATCCTAAAACCGTTAATAGTGTAAAGGTGCTTAAGGATATTTCCTATGATGAATTACTGGAATTAGAGAGCCTTGGCGCCAATAATCTGCATAGCAGAGCCGTTGAACTGGCAAAGAAGTTTAATATACATCTTGTGGTAAAGTCCGGGTTTAACGATTCACCGGGGACGGTCATTAAGGAGGTAGGTAATGTGGAAAAGGTATTGGTTAGAGGGGTGGTCAGGGATAATAACGTTGCAAGGGTAGCAGTAATAGGAATTGAAGATAGACCTGGTATGGCTTTTAAGCTGTTTTCCCTTCTTGCCAAGGATAATATCAGTGTTGATCTTATACTCCAATCTATTGGGAGAGATAGGACTAAAGATATTTCTTTTATTGTGTCCAGAGAGAACCTACAGAAGACTATTGAGATTATAGACTCAAATCTTGGAATTTTAGAGGCCAGGGAAGTTAGCTACTCCGACCAATATTCAAAGGTATCAATAGTAGGTGCGGGAATGATAAACAACCCCGGGGTTGCAGCTGCAATGTTTGAGGCTCTGTATGATGTTGATATAAATATACATATGATAACCACTTCTGAAATTAAGATTTCTGTACTTGTTGATATACATGAGGCTGACAGGGCTGTAAATGCCATACATGAAAAGTTCAGGCTATAGAGTATGGTACGCTAAAATGGATTATTGGTTACCTGATGTTTATAAAAAATCCCTCAGTTTCATTTTTAAAACTGAGGGATTTTGCCTATAAAATAGTATGTTATGCACTATTTTATAGGCACATAAATATCCACCTCAGAGCTCTCATCTCCGGTACACCTTTCGTCATAAAGCTCAAAATCCTCGCTATCAGCTCTTTCATAACCGGAGTTTGGGAACCATGTTCCGTATATGTAACGGCAAACTTCCTGTATTTTTTCGGGAACCGGACCTTTAGCGGTAAATACAGCATACTTGGCTGCAGGAATAGTCCGGCATATCATTCCCTCGGCCACATTGTCAAAGCTGCTTACTTCAGAGCATATGATATAGGTAAAGTTGTTTGCACCGTCAAAATCGGCGCATACTCCAAAGCTAATGCATGGGTTAACTCTATTGGGGATTTTTTCACATATATTTTGATCTAAGTATGAGTCCCACAACTTTGGGATTTCTACAAAGTTATTTTCGTTTTCGCAAGATATGCGAGCTGCAATTCCAACGACTTTAAATTCATCTTTTAAAACAATTTTTGGTTCCATTGTTATACCTCCTAGAATACTTTCTGGTTTAATTCTGAAAAAATCAACTTTCTTAAACTATCTATATAAAGTTTGCTCAGTTCTACTTATTATAGTATACCATTAGTGGGGAATAATTTTGATGTCTTTTGCTATTTTTAGAACGTGTGCTTTTCTGTTTATAATTAAGAACCGTGTATATCTACCATAATATAGGCTTATGCGCTGGATGATAGGGAGCTAAATAGATTACTCCGGGGTGAGAGTGAACAGAGCCTGAGATGAGCCACGAGGGGAGAAGAGGCTCCTGAGTATGCCCCAGGAGCAAATTTCCCCTCATGGATAGAGGGGAAGAAGGGGATTTAAACAATTAATTTGGTAGTATCAAGTATGGTGAGTATAATACAACACCGAACGTTTGTTCGATGGATACATTATATCAAACGCCTGTTCGGATGTAAATGGGTATTTGGAATTTTTGTGAAAAATTTTGAACTAGAAGACGTCTATACTATTGATACTAAGGCAGTGGGGCGTTTACTCTAATTGGGAAATACTGCATGGTTTTTTTGATTTATATTATAGAAGTGTTTTTATAAATGTTGTAGAATAATATGGCACGATTGAAATGTGCAAGCTTAAAATGACCTTAGAAGGGGAAATACATATGGGAAAGCTGATAATGGTTACAGGTGGAGCCAGGAGCGGTAAGAGCTGTTTTGCAGAGGAAACGGTTAAGAAGTTTGGTGAAGACGTGGTTTATATAGCAACATCCATTCCCTTTGACGATGAGATGAGGCATAGGATACAAAAGCACAGGGAGCAAAGGCCGGAGTATTGGGAGACTGTTGAAGCTTATAAAGATCTGGACAAGGTTTTAGATGGTAAGCTTGAAGGAAAATCGGCGGTAATGCTTGATTGTATAACCATCATGGTTACCAATATAATGTTTGAAAAGTGTACCGACTGGGATAGTATAAAAGCAGATGAGATAAATAGCCTGGAAGGGCAGGTTAGAAATGAAGTGGACAAGCTAATCGGTGCTGCTGGAACTGCTTCTATACCTTTTATAGTTGTTACTAATGAAATAGGCATGGGTATTGTACCGGAATATGCTTCTGCGAGGGCGTTTCGTGATATTGCAGGGAGAATGAATCAGGTTTTGGCAAAGGCTGCGGACGAGGTGTATTTTTGTGTTTCGGGTATTCCCATGAAGATTAAGTAGGGATGGTGAGCTGGATGGTACTAATTAAGCGTTTTTTACTGATGATACAGTTTCTTACCGCTATACCTTTACCTATTAGCCTGGATGTGAAAAATGAGGATTTTGGAAAAGGTCTGGTGTTTGCTCCTGTGATAGGGATCATATTAGGGGCCTTACTGGCAGGATCTTTTTATGCCCTGAGTTTTGTTTTTCCACCCTATGCAGCGAGTGTGGTGGTAATGATAGTTTATATTGTGTTGACTGGGGGACTTCATCTCGATGGACTTGGGGATACCTTTGACGGGTTGTTTTCCAATCGTCCTAAAGAGAGGATTCTTGAGATAATGAGGGACAGCAGGGTGGGGACTAATGCAGTTTTGGCTATTGTGTCGGTGATTTTGTTAAATGTGTCGCTGTTGAGTAGTTTTAGTGTTGGATACTTGCCTTATGTTTTGCTGTTAATGCCGGTGGCGGGGAGAATTGGTTCGCTTATTGGTTCCGGGATTTCGGTTTATGCGAGAAGCAGTGAGGGGCTGGGGAAGTCTTTTATTGATTACTGCGGGGCTAAGGAGATTGCCGTAGGGACTGTTATATACTTTGGGATGTTTTTTGGTGTGTTGGGTGTGATGGGGATTGTTATTGCGTGTTTTCCGGTGGTTTCTGCGGTTGTGCTTACGAAGTTTTTTAGTCGTAAGATTGGGGGGGCTACGGGGGATATTCTTGGGGCGGTTTGTGAGTTGAATCAGACGGTGTTTTTGATGGTGGGGTATTTGGGGATAAGGTTCTTATGATGTGAGTTGTGCTGTGGATTGTTTGGGTTGAATTAGTTAGAGGCTTTGGAGTCGTCTAAAGCGGTTTCCGAGAGGGAAACCAGTCGCACCAGGTTTCCCTATTATAGTTTGTACCTATAGTGTTTAGTTGAGGAGAGCAGATAATATGATAGAGTTGATTTTAGTGCGGCATGGGGAGACGGATAGTAATAAGCGGGGGACTTATTTGGGGTGGACAGATATCGAACTTAATGAAGAGGGGATAAGGCAGGCTTATTGTGCTAAGGGGAAGCTTGAGGGTGTAAGGGTTGATGGGGTTTTTGCTAGTCCTTTAAGGAGGGCTGCTAGGACTGCTGAGATTATTAATGAGAATTTTAATGTGGATATATGTTATATGGATGAGCTTAAGGAGCGTAATTTTGGGATATGGGATGACCTTACCTACAAAGAAATTTGTGAAAGATATCCAAAAGAGCATGGCTTGTGGGTGAATGATTGGGTGAATTATAGGCTTGAAGGTGGAGAGAGTGCTGTTGAGGCATATAAGAGGGTTACAGGGTTTATTGATAGGATTATTAACGATAATGAGTCTGGGGTTTATTTGGTGGTTACACATCTTGGGTGTATAAGAAATATACTGGCTCATTTACTTGGGCTTGGGATACAAGGGGTATGGCATTTCAGGCTCAATAACTGCGGTATTACAAAGGTTGAGATCAATGCTGAGAAGTATGCTTTTTTAACCATGCTTAACGGGTAAGAATTATATCGATATTAGAATTTCTCTTTATTAATGCTTATATTTTGTTTATCAAAATAGCATATTAGAAGTGGAAGAATATTTATGGTGACAACTTTAAGTAAAAAATAAAATAGTGTATTGACAACTGTAGCGTCCATTATTAAAATATCCTAAATAAATCGGTACAATTTATAGGCGTATCGATACAGTTGGAGTATTATAGGGGGTATAAAGATGGAACAAAGAGTTACAGCAACATCACAAGTAAGCAATAAAACGAAGGACGTAGTTATTTCTGGGCTGCTGATTGCACTGGTATTTGTAGCAACATATTTTATCAAGTTTCAGCTTCCTTTTTCACTTAAGGGTGGACTAGTGCATACCGGCAACGTAGCTTTATTTGTGGCTGCTATAGTTTTTGGAAAGAAGAAGGGAGCTATCGCCGGAGCATTCGGGATGGGATTGTTTGATGTAGTATCGGGATGGATGTCCTGGGCGCCATTCACTTTTGTAATTAGAGGTGTAATGGGATATATGATAGGAAGTATAGCTCATGCGAGAGGTAGAAACGGAAACAATATTGTTTGGAATTTGGTGGCTATTGCTATAAGCAGTGTTTGGATGATGTTTGGGTATTATATGACTGAGGTTATTCTATACGGAAACTGGGTTGCACCGTTGACGTCCATACCGGGCAATATAACTCAAATTGTGATAGGAATAATAGCTGGTGTTCCATTAGCATTTGCATTAAAGAAGGCTTTGAGAATATAAGGTAATTATAGTGCTGCTGAAAGCACAGGTATAGAGGAGATGGCTTGAGAATGAAGATTCCCATGATTATGACGCCGGGACCTACATATATACATGAAGATGTGAGAAGGGCTCTTTCAAAGGAGATAATCAATCCCGATTTGGATTTGAACTTTTATGAATTCTATAAGGAAACATGTGAGAGGTTTCAACAGCTTCTCAATACTAAAAATGATGTACTTATATTGAGTGGAGAAGGAATTCTGGGGTTGGAGGCTGCTTGTGCTTCTTTGATTGAGCCCGGGGACAGGGTACTGTGTATTGATAACGGGATTTTTGGGAATGGCTTCGGTGACTTTGCAAAGATGTACGGTGGAGAAGTGGTATACTTCAAGTCGGATTATCGTAAAGCTGTCAATGTTGAGGAATTAAAGGAATTTCTAAAGAACGATCATAATTTTAAACTGGCTACGCTTGTGCATTGTGAAACTCCCTCAGGTATAACAAATCCTGTTGCTGAGATTTGCCCGTTATTAAAGGATTACGAGATAATTTCGGTAGTGGATTCTGTTTCAGCAATCGGAGGGGAAGAACTGAAAACTGATGACTGGAAGATGGATATTGTGCTGGGTGGATCACAAAAATGCCTATCCGCGCCGCCCGGCTTAACTTTTTTATCTGTTAGCCCCGATGCTTGGTCGAGGATTCTAAACAGGAAGGTGCCTATAGCTGGTTTTTACTGCAATCTTTCCATATGGAAGACTTGGTACCAGGACAAGTGGTTCCCATATACCCAGCCTGTTAGCGATATTTATGCCTTGAGGGAAGCTGTGGATAGACTGCTTAACGATGGAAAATACGTGGAAAGGCATGGAATGGTTGCTGAGGCGGTAAGGAAGAGCTTGGTTGAGGCTGGATTGGAATTGTACTCCGTAGATGGGTTTTCTAATACCGTTACAACGGTAAATATACCTAAGGGTATATCTTTTAAAGAAATATTCGAGGGCATGCTTGAAGACCATAATATCATGATAGCAGGAGCATTTGCTTTCCTGAAAGATAAGGTTTTCAGAATAGGACATATGGGTGAAAACTGCTATGATGAAAAGCTCTATATCACTTTAAAAGCTCTGAATAGTGTCTTTAAAAAGTACAACATAAGTCTAAAAGGCGAGTTACATGAGTTGTTTGTTAAAAATATGAAATAAGCCTATAACATTAAGAGCAGATTCCGTATAATTTTA
Source organism: Clostridia bacterium (assembly GCA_026416815.1). GTDB lineage: Bacteria > Bacillota > Clostridia > Acetivibrionales > DSM-2933 > SKW257. Next base: position 43,627 of record JAOAEJ010000001.1, read on the forward strand.
GAGGAATCTGCTTTTTACTATTTATAGTTCAAATACTACTAAAGGAGATGATTATTTATGAAGCTTACTATATTAGGCAACAATGGGCCATTTCCGGGGGCAGGGGGTGCATGTTCCGGATATCTGATAACTGAGGGAGATACCAGGCTGCTTATAGACTGCGGCAGTGGTGTCGTTAGCAATGTACAGAGATTTACTAGGCTTGAGGAGTTAAATGCTATAGTTCTTACTCATTTGCACAGTGACCATATATCGGATATGTCGGTTTTAAAGTATGCAATAAAAGTTAAACAAAGCAAGGGGAAGGATGTAAAGGCTATTGATGTATTTGCTCCCGATGAGCCCTCAGAGGAATATAACAGGCTCAATCTGGAGGGAATATTTAATTTAAAGACAATAACAGAAAAGACAGTATTAAATTACGGTGCTTTACAACTGAGCTTTTGCGAGATGAAGCATCCGGTGAAAAGCTTGGCTATTATGGTAGAAAGCGGGGGAAAGCGCATGGTGTTTTCTGGGGATACAGCATGGAATGAAAATATTATCCGCTTTGCAAAAGACTGCGATTTATTAATGCTTGACGCCAACTTGCTGGATAACGAGAAAAAAGACGATAATGTTTCCCATCTTACAGCTAGGGAATGTGGTGTCGTGGCGCGGGAGGCAGGGGTTAAGAAGCTGCTGCTGACCCACCTGTGGCCGGAGTATGATGTGAGTGATGTACTTAATGAAGCAAAAAAGGAGTTTGAAAATACTTATGCAGCAGAGTTGCTCCAAAGTTATGACATATGAGAACCAAAAATAAAAGAGCTTGAGGACTGTGGCCTTCAAGCTCTTACTATTTAACAATCAGTTATCTTAATTTGTACTTCTTAAGCTTCTTGTCAAGCTCTTGTACAAGAAGGTCGAGATCTTGCGAAGCTATCTTCATATCTTCGATAGCTCTAAGCTGGTGTTCTGTAGTAGCTGCAACTTCTTCACTGGAAGCAGCAGTTTCTTCAGAAACAGAAGAAATATTTTCAATTGCCGTAATAACTTCATTTTTGTCTTCCTGCATTTTGCTGACAGATTCGTTAACTTGGTTGATTTTCTGAATTATTGAGTTTATGGCATTTGCTATATCGTTAAAGGCACTGTCTGTTTTATTAACAGCGATATTTTGATCCTGTGAAACCTTCTTCATTACTTCCATTGATTTAATAGCCAGCTGGGACTCTTCCTGAATGCTTTGCATGAGGTTGTTGATTTCCTCTGTAGACTGTCTGCTCTGGTCTGCAAGCTTTCTAACCTCGTCGGCAACAACTGCAAAACCTTTTCCTGCTTCACCTGCTCTTGCTGCCTCAATTGCTGCATTTAAAGCCAACAGGTTTGTCTGCTCTGCAATTGTCTCAATGGATTCAACGAACAACCCGATGTCTTTTGTTGTATTTGTAAGCTTTTCAACAACAGAGAAGATTTTTTCGGACATATCGTAGTTTTCTTTTGATTTTTCACGCAGTACACTTACCGATTCAACACCTATTGTGTTTAGGCCGCTTATCTTTGTAGTTTCTTCGGTTATCCTGTTGTAGCTTTCATATACAAAGTTGATTTGTTCTGAAAGCTTTTCTACCATCTGCACACCCATCTGTGCTTCTTCAGCCTGGGAGGATGCACCTTTAGCTATTTCATCAACGGTTTTGGATATTTCCTCAATTGATTTTGAAGCGTTTTCAGCAGTTGCGCTAACTTTTCTTGAGGACTGAATTATGGATAGTGAAAGCGTAAAAAAGCTGTCTATAAGCGAGCGTATATCGCTCAGAACTGCATTGATTGTTGGGGCAACTCCCCCTAGAACATCATAGTTTTTAGACTCGATAAGCTTGGAAAAGTCACCACTCTTTATTACGTCCATTTCATCCGAGAAGCGCTTTGCAAGCTTTTTCATTGAACGGTTAATAGCGAAGAATATAACAAAAACCGATATAACGTTGGACAGGATGAAGAAAATAATTGATTCCCATGCACCTGTCATTAAAGTTACAATAGTACCAAAAATTACGCCAACCGAAACTGCAATTATTAATGGAATTCTTGCGATACTAGCTCGTCCTTTTGAGTCTTCCTTCATAAAGCTTACCCCCTTGGTTAAAGTCTTTAGTTGATTATGTAGACAAAAACAGACTGTAAAGACTTGAATTTTGAGTATTATGTCTATTTTTGCAATTTATATCTTCTATATTTGTGACAAAAAATCCTTCTTTTTATATAAATATTTTATGAAATATGTAAAAAGCACAATGTTTTACATGTTATTATTTGGAATTGAAGGTGGTTTAATATTGACACCCATTGTATAACTGTATACAATTATACATATATACATATAAGAAATGAAATTTAGTATCACTACTTAATATAGGTTAATACTGCGTTATTAAGTATGCTTAGATTTAACCGACAACTATGCGGGTATATTTTTTAGATGATATTTGAAGGTATACAGCAGTATTAAGATAAAAAGGGGGGTTGAAAAAATGATAGAGTTTAATAAGAGAACAAATACACTGGAACAAACACAATACAAGTATGCTCTTCAGGATATTAGCGAACCCAATCTGTACAGGGAAGTGTTCAACTATGGCGAAATACCCAAGTGTGCCTTCAACCATAGGAGAGTGCCGATGTATCCTGCTGATGAGATATGGATTACCGATACTACCTTTAGAGACGGCCAGCAGTCCAGAGCACCATATACAGTGGAACAGATACTGACACTTTTCGATTATTTACATAAGCTTGGAGGACCTAAAGGTATAATAAGGCAATGCGAGTTCTTCCTTTACAGCGAGAGAGATAAGGAAGCAGTCTACAAATGTCAGGAGAGAGGCTATACATATCCTGAGGTTACAAGCTGGATCAGGGCTACAAAGAATGATTTTAAGCTTGCAAAAGATATGGGTATGAAAGAAAGTGGTATTTTGGTAAGCTGCTCCGACTATCATATATTTAAGAAACTCAACATGACAAGAAGGCAAGCCCTTGATCATTATATGAGTATTATTAAAAGTGCTATAGAGGTTGGTATAAGACCACGTTGCCACTTTGAGGATATAACCAGGGCAGATTTCTATGGCTTTGTAGTGCCCTTTGCTTTAGAATTGAAGAAACTCATGGAGGAAAGCGGAATACCCATTAAGATTCGTGCGTGTGACACATTGGGTTATGGCGTAGCTTATCCCGGTGCGGCACTGCCTAGAAGTGTTCCGGGAATAATCTATGGATTGAGACATCATGCAGGATTTCCAAGTGAATTAATAGAATGGCACGGGCACAATGACTTCTATAAAGCTGTATCAAATTCTGCTACAGCATGGATGTACGGAGCTTCAAGTATTAACTGTTCGCTGCTTGGAATCGGCGAAAGGACAGGAAATACCCCATTAGAAGCCATGGTTATCGAATATGCTCAGCTTAGAGGTACTACAGACGGTATGGATACAACTGTAATAACCGAAATAGCGGAGTATTACGAAAAGGAAATCGGTTATAAGATACCGCCAAGAACTCCGTTTATCGGAAAACACTTCAATATAACCCAGGCGGGTATCCATGCCGACGGATTGCTTAAAGATGAAGAAATCTATAATATATTCGATACCGGCAAGCTTCTCAAAAGACCGGTAGGAGTTGCTATAAATCAGGGTTCGGGACTTGCGGGGTTAGCTCACTGGATAAACAGCTACTTTGGTTTGGAAGGAAATGCAAGGATTGATAAAAAGGATGAAAGAGTAGTAAGAATAAAAGCTTGGATTGATGCCCAGTATGAGGCTGGAAGGGTGACAGCCATTGGCGATGACGAGCTTGTGGATCTAGTTAAAGAAATGGCGCCTGAAATTTTAGACTCGGTGCTGTAATTTCTATAAAATCAAATTTCCTGAATTGATAATAAGAGGATACAATAATTAAAATTTTAGAAGGGGGACATAATAGTGGGATTAAATTTGGCACAAAAAATAATTAAAGAGCATTTAGTAAGCGGTGAAATGGTAGCGGGCAAGGAAATATCCATAAGGATTGACCAGACTCTGACACAGGACTCTACAGGTACTATGGCATACCTCCAGTTTGAAGCTATAGGTATTCCAAGGGTAAAAACTAAAAAATCAGTTGCGTATATAGATCATAATACTCTTCAAGCAGGTTTTGAGAATGCCGATGACCATAAATACATACAAACTGTGGCATCAAAGCATGGAGTTTATTTCTCAAAACCCGGAAACGGTATCTGCCATCAGGTGCAGCTTGAAAGGTTCGGAGTACCGGGTATGACCCTTCTAGGCTCCGACAGCCATACCCCTACCGGAGGCGGTATAGGAATGCTTGCAATCGGTGCAGGTGGATTGGATGTTGCTGTTGCTATGGGCGGTGGTCCATACTATCTGATGATGCCAAAGGTATGTAAGGTTGTTCTGAATGGAAAACTCAAACCTTGGGTTTCAGCTAAGGATATAATACTGGAAGTTCTGAGGGTATTAACTGTTAAGGGTGGAGTAGGAAAGGTTATAGAATACGCAGGAGAAGGTATCAAGAGTCTTACTGTTCCGGAAAGGGCTACAATCACAAACATGGGAGCGGAGCTCGGAGCCACTACCTCAGTTTTCCCAAGCGATGAGGTTACAAAAGAATTCCTTAAGGCTCAGGGAAGGGAACAGGATTGGGTTGAGTTGCAACCCGACACCGATGCTGAATATGATGAAGTTGTAGAAATTGACTTAGACAAACTTGAGCCGATGGCTGCTAAGCCTCACAGCCCTGATAATGTAGCCAAGATAAGTGAAATAGGCAAAATCAAGGTTGATCAGGTGGCGATAGGAAGCTGTACAAATTCTTCGTTCATGGATATGATGAAGGTTGCTAAAGTATTAAAGGGCAAAACAGTACATCCTGATGTAAGTCTTGTAATTGCTCCTGGGTCAAAACAGGTTCTTACAATGCTTGCAGAGAATGGGGCGCTAGCAGATATGGTTTCTGCAGGGGCTAGAATACTTGAGTCTGCTTGCGGACCTTGCATAGGTATGGGACAGGCGCCTGCCTCCGATGCAGTTTCCCTAAGAACATTCAACAGGAACTTTGAGGGAAGAAGCGGTACTGCTTCTGCTAAGGTTTACCTGGTAAGCCCTGAGGTTGCTGCTGCCAGTGCATTGGCAGGTGTTTTAATTGATCCTAGAGAGCTTGGTGAGGCTCCTGATGTAAGTATGCCAAGTGAATTTGTTATAAATGATAACCTTGTTGTAGCTCCTGCTGCTGAATGTGCAGATGTTGAAGTGGTAAGAGGACCGAACATCAAGCCTTTCCCTGTAAACAAAGAGCTGACTGAAAAGGTTGAGGGTAAAGTATTAATAAAGGTTGGGGATAATATCACAACCGACCACATTATGCCTTCAAATGCAAAATTACTGCCATATCGCTCCAATGTTCCGTATTTGGCAGAATTCTGCTTGACTCCTTGCGATCCTGAGTTCCCTAAGAGGGCAAAGGAAAACGGAGGAGGCTTCATAATAGGAGGCTCCAACTACGGACAGGGTTCAAGCCGTGAGCATGCTGCGCTTGCACCGCTCCAGCTTGGTGTTAAAGCTGTTATTACCAAATCCTTTGCAAGGATTCATATGGCAAACCTGATTAACTCGGGTATAATTCCTATGACTTTTGCAAACGAAGCTGATTATGATGAAGTAGAGAACGGCGATGAGCTTGTGCTTGAAAACGCTATAGAACAGATTAAAGGTGCAAGTGAGCTTGTACTCAAGAACAAGACAAAGAACAAGGATATAAAAGTTAAGGTTGCATTGTCCGATAGACAGGTTGAAATGATACTTGCCGGAGGATTGCTGAACTATACAAGGAAGCAAAACGGCTAATAAGTAGGGATAACAAACTTTCAGTTTGCGGGCAGTTTTTCTTGAGGCATTAGCCTTAGAGAACTGCCCCAAAAAAATTATAATAATGTACAGGGTGATATATAGTGTATAATATAACGTTGATTCCGGGAGATGGAATAGGACCTGAAGTAATATTCGCAGCAAAAAAAGTAATAGAAGCATCGGGAGTTGCAATTAACTGGGATGTTCAGGAGGCAGGTGGAGGAGTAATAGAGAAGTATGGTACTCCGTTGCCCCAGCATGTTCTGGATTCAATCAAAAAGAACAAGGTGGCACTCAAAGGGCCTATAACGACGCCTGTTGGTACAGGTTTTAGAAGTGTAAACGTAGAGCTTAGAAAGCAGCTTAACCTGTATGCAAATCTGAGACCTGCAAAAACCTATAAAGGTATAGCTTCTAGATATGATAATGTGGACTTAATAATAGTAAGGGAAAATACCGAGGACTTATATGCAGGGATTGAGCATATGATAGGTGAAGACGCCGCGGAGAGCATTAAGATAATCACTAGAAAGGCAACCGAGAGGATAGCAAGATATGCTTTCGAGCATGCCAGAAAAGAAGGAAGAAAAAAGGTTACTGCAGTACATAAAGCAAACATCATGAAGTGCACCGACGGACTTTTTCTAAATGTAGTCAGGAGAGTAGCGGAAGAATACCCTGACATACAGTTTGAGGACAGAATTGTGGATGCTATGTGTATGAATCTGGTAATATCACCGGAAAAATATGATGTTCTTGTGCTGCCAAATCTTTATGGAGATATAGTTTCAGACCTGTGTGCAGGACTTGTAGGAGGGCTTGGAATAGCTCCAGGTGCCAACATAGGTGAGGATGGGGCTGTATTTGAAGCCATCCACGGCAGTGCACCGGATATTGCAGGACAAAATATTGCAAATCCTACAGCAACCTTACTTTCCGGTGTGATGATGCTAAGGTACCTTGGAGAAATGGCTGCTGCTGACAGAATTGAAAAGGCTGTTATGAAAGTTATTGCAGAAGGGAAGTATATTACTAGGGACCTTGGCGGCTCAATGGGGACATCGGAATATGCTGACGCAATAATTGCGGCATTTGAGTAAAGATATTTTACTGTAAACTTAGTGATTTCCATTCAGGCAATGAACTGTGGGAAGTGTGATTTGCCTGAATGGATAAAATCACTTTTACAGTAAAATATCTATAATACAAAATACGTTAAGCTTATGTAGCAATTATGTATAATGCTCTACGAGGGGGGAGGGCAAAAGTGGCAAAGATAGAACGCGACGAAAGTGAAAGTAATTCCGGTTCACTTAGGGCAAAGGTTTTTAATCAGCTTCAGAACGATATATTAAATGGAAAGTATCAGCCGGGGGAAAGCCTTATAGAGACCAGACTGTGCGACGACCTTGGCGTCAGCCGGACTCCTATTAGGGAAGCTATAAGACAGCTTGAACTGGAGGGACTGGTACAATCCATTCCCAATAAAGGCGCTATTGTTAAAGGTATTTCAGCTAAGGATATTGAGGATATTTATACAATCAGAATGCTGATTGAAGGACTTGCAGCGAGGTGGGCTACTGAGAAAATAACGCCGGAAGAACTGGAAGAACTAAAGGAAGCAGTTGAACTGGAAGAGTTCTATACAATGAAAAATGACACCGAGCACCTTCTTAAGTTTGATTCAAAGTTTCACGAAATTATATTCAAGGCAAGCAAGAGCAAGCCCCTAATGCATACTTTAAAGACCTTTCACCATTATGTTCAAAGAGCGAGAAATACTTCACTGAGATGTCCGGGAAGGGCCGAGGAAGTACTTATGGAACATAAAGCTATTTTACAGGCTATCATAAATGGTGAGGCTGAAAAGGCTGAAAAGCTGACAACGGAGCATGTGAGAAATGCTAGCAATAATTTAATACATAATAGAGAAAAGGGTGAGGGAGCGTAAGCTTACTCACCTTTTCTCTATCTAAAAACAATTGTCGAGTATAGTGGAATAAATTGTGGACTAAGTAAATACTATTGTTATAATTCTATTATTGTCCATAGGACTATCAAAAGTCGGGGAGGGAAGCGAATTTTCGCGAAAAGATGATAGGGAAAAAAACTAAAAAAATAGTTACATCTCTTGTGCTTGCAGGAGCTATGCTTTTTACACAAACAGGAGTATTTGCTACTGATGGTGTATTAAAGAGAAGTGATGTAGAGGCACAGTACAAATGGAAGCTTGAGGATATATACTCAAACACTGAGGCAGTAAACACTGATATTGTAAAAATACAGAAGGAGTACATACCTAAAATACAGACTTTTAAAGGTAAGTTAAATTCCGCCTCAAGCTTATTCCAGTGTTTGAAGCTCCGTGATGAGATGCTGAGAATTATAGAAAAGATTTATGTTTATGCCCATATGAAGGCAGATGAGAATCAAGCAGATAACGGAGCAGTGGAATTAAGTTCCAGGACAGAAACTTTATACTCGGAAGTAGCAGCTGAAATAGCATTTATAAACCCCGAACTGCTTGAAAAATCTCAGGCTACAATAGAAGCCTTTGCCAAAGATTCAATTTTGAAGGACTATGCGGCATATCTCCTTTCACTGACACAACAAAAGGCTCATATGCTCTCAAAGGGCGAGGAAGAGCTGCTTGCAGCTGCAGCTGATATTGGAAGCTCGCCTAATGATATATATAACAAGCTTAGGCTTGCAGATATGAAGTACCCTAAAATTCAGGATGAGGATGGAAATGAGATACAGCTGTCTCCGGGAGTTTATTCAAGTGCTCTTGACAGCAAGGACAGGGATTTTAGGAAGAGAGCTTTTGAAGGTATATTTGGGGCATTTGATAAAAATAAAAACACCTTTGCTGCCACACTTAACGCTGAGGTGAAGAAAAATATATTTTTTGCCAAAGCAAGAAAATATGATTCCGCAATGGAAGCTTCCCTTGCAGCGGAGTATATTCCTGTAGACGTTTATAACAACCTGGTTAAAGCAGTAAATAACAATCTTGGTGCGCTGCATAAGTACGTAGATTTAAGGAAGAGGGTTTTAGGCTTAGATAAAGTTCATCTATACGATATGTATGTATCTGTGGTAGATAATTATGATATGACAATACCTTATGAAGATGCTAAAAATATGATACTTGAAGGCCTGAAGCCTTTGGGTAGCGAATATGTAAATAATCTTAAAAAAGGGTTTGAAGGCGGATGGGTGGATGTATATGAGACTGAAAATAAAGCTACCGGGGGATACCAGTGGGGGTCCTACGATACCCACCCATATGTACTGATGAATTATAACGACTCGGTTGATTCTATGTTGACTCTGGCCCATGAAATGGGTCATGCGCTTAATTCCTATTACACAAATGCTTCACAGAACTATATAGATTCCAATGTTCCTATATTCAATGCGGAGGTTGCTTCTACTACCAATGAGCTGCTAATGCTGAGGTATATGATTAATAATGCAAAGGATGATGACGAGAAGCTTTACTTGATAAACAACCTGGTAGAGCAGATAAGAGGAAGCGTTTATACACAGGTAATGTATTCGGAGTTTGAGAAGGTAATACATGAGAGGGTCGAGCAGGGAAATGCGTTATCCGCTGAAAGCTTAAAAAACATATGGAAGTCTCTAATGCAGAAATACTATGGAGACAATTTTGAGGTTGATGAGTTAGCTACTATGTGGTGGTCAAGGATACCACACTTTTATATGAACTTCTATGTTTATAAGTATGCAACATCCATGGCCGCCTCCAATCAGCTGGTTAAGAACATGACCGAATCTAAGAATAAGTTTATAGCAAAATATAAATACCTGGAGTTTTTAAAAGCAGGAAGCAGCAACTATCCTATAGAGCTGTTGAAAAAAGCTGGCGTTGATATGAAATCAACAGCCCCGGTAGATAATCTTTTAGCCGAGTTTAGCAAGCTGGTAGACCAAATGGAAGAAATACTTAAGAAGCAGGGTAAAGTAAAATAGTAATAAAAAGCTGGCGGTTTATGTAAACTGCTCCTTGTCAAGTAGACAGATGAAAAATTAAAAATTCTAATATGTACATTCAGAATAAATTTCCGCTAATAATAGTTCTGCATACTGACGAAATATATTGTAGAAATGTTCCAGAGTAAAGCAAAAATCACTATCCCTAGGGATAGTGATTTTTGAACTGATGACCCATAGGGGATTCGAACCCCTGTAGCCGCCGTGAAAGGGCGGTGTCTTAACCGCTTGACCAATGGGCCGTAATTTGTTAACCGAGATGTTATTATAGCACAGCTTTTGTGGCATTTCAATAGTAAATATAGTTAAATGTGTGAATATTAATAGCACAATTATAAAACAGAGGTTTAAAAGGTTTTAGTTTGATTTAATGGGAGAGGGGTATAATTACTATATCATTAGAGTTGAAAAAGCTTTTATATAAATAAAGTATTTTTATTTATATAAAAATTGATAACCTATGTTTCAGTATTACTAATACAAGTAAATCTACTATCTACAAAGTTTAAGCAGCTGAATAAGACACACAAGGGGGATTCAAATGAAAGGTACGGTTGTTACTACATGGCTTCAAAGTATGGAAGGCATGTACGGAAATGAGGTTGTAAGTAAAGTATTGAAAGCAAACTCCTGGGGAGAGGGAAGAATTGTAAACCCTATGGAGGATATAGACGACTCAATTATAAGGAAAATTGTAGAAGATGTTGCGGGAGCGGTTAATAAACCCGTTGGGCATGTCTGGAAGGAAATTGGAAGGTCAAATATTAAGTCCTTTTCAAAGTGGTTTCCATCCTATTTCGAAAGGTATAGCCTTAAGGGATTCCTATTATTGATGGATGATGTTCATACCCAGCTTACCAGAATGATACCCGGAGCCAAGCCGCCTAGGCTGATTGCCAAGGAACTTTCGGCCAATGAAATTGAAATAAAGTACTCATCCTTCAGAGGTATGTTTGAGTATTTTATGGGGTTATTGGAGGGCAGTGCCGAGTTCTTTAAAGAAAAAATGACCTATGAGGAATTAGAAAGAGGAAATGAAGGGCAGAACAAGTTTGTAAGAGTCAAGATTAAGTTTGAAAAGCAGTATGAGTCGGTTAAGGACTTTAAAATGAGCAGGGTTTTCTCCCTTGGAGTTTTAAGAAATATTCCGGTGAAAATAAGCCTTTTTGCAGCAATTATTACCGGGGGAGCTATGTTTGCAGCCTTTCCCGGTGAAAATCCGTTGAAGTATTTAGCCGGTGTAGCTGCTGCCTTTGCAGGTACATTTGTTGTTTCGTTAATAACACTGAAGCCGGTTGGATACATTCAGCAGGAGTTAGGGAAGCTCAATGAACTGGACTTTACCGGTAAAGTCAGTGTAAAAAGCGGAGATGAACTTGAAAAGGTAGCAGAAAGTGTAAATACCCTTAAGGAGAGCATGACGAAGGACTTTTTGTTTCTCAAGGGTGGGACTGATGATATGCATTCCTTTACAGTAGCTTTTTCCGAGATAGCTGCGAAAATGGAGCATGTTTCGGACGGTATTTCTTCTCTTGTACAGGAAGTGGCTAATGGAGCGGTACATCAAGCGGAAGAAACCGAAAAGTCAGTATATATTTTGAATACAAATATTGAAAATCTCAATAAAATAGCTATTGAGCAAACCGAAGGTAAGGACAACCTTGTGCATGCGGTTTCGGATATTGAGAAATCCTTTGATGACACCCAGAAGGTAGCGGGAATGATATTGGATGTCAAAAATAGCTTTTCTCAGGTGAACAAACAGGGTGATGAGTTGGCACAGCAGGTCAACGACATATTGAACATTGTAACAACTGTAGCCAGTGTTGCTGAGCAGACCAACCTCCTGGCTTTGAATGCGGCGATAGAGGCTGCAAGGGCAGGGGAGGCCGGAAAGGGTTTTGCTGTTGTTGCCGATGAAATAAGGAAACTGGCAGAAAGCTCAAAAACCGCGGTTAAAATTATAAACGATAATCTCCTTATGTTTACCGGTAAGGTTTCTGATCTTGTAGCGCAGATTAATGCTCAGTTCAATCAGCTTGAAACGAGTAACAGGACTCTTGATGAGGTATTGTCGGGAAATAGAAATTCTGCAAAACAGATAGGTGTGGTTGCCCAATCTATTGCAAGCCTTGTTGCAAAGCTATCCAGTGAAACCGATCAGCTCGCAAGGGTATACGAGAATATCCACTCCCTAGCAGCCATAGCTGAGGAAAACTCTGCTTCTTCAGAGGAAATGAGTGCTAATGTTTCTGAATATTCCGACAGGATAAAAGAGTTGACAAACCATATTCACATGTTAGAAGGGCTTACAAATACGTATAAGAATGAGTTGAAAAAATATAAGATATAACTAGGGTTTTGTATCCATAATTCAAATTTAAGGATACGCTGGTGACTGATATTGATGAGCACGTATATAGGATATTTCCTTTATAGGTGCTTTTTCTTTTGAGAAAATATGACTAAAATTTCTTAAATATGACTATTGGATGCTAGTTTTATGACAAAAAATTGTATATTATTAATAGAGAGAGATAGTGGTATGTATTTGGTGCTTACTATATTAAATCTAGCGACATAATTATCTAAGCGGTTACCTTAGAATATGATTATAAAAATAGTAGCGGGTAGCTATTTATATAGATAAATTATTTTTTAGGGGGTACAATGATGAAAAAATTATTAAGTGCTTTAGGTGTCTCAGTGATTCTTATTAGCAGTATGTTTAGCAGCAGCTTCGCTGAACTTAACTGGAGTGGGTGGGATAAGAGCCCTACAACAGGAGTTAAAAAAGCTATCAGGGAAGTTTATAATCCGGCGGGGAAATTCTATGTATATGCTCCTGCTGCTGTCAAAATTGGAGATACAGAACACTATTGGGTATGTAGAAATAGAGATGAAGGCATTATTAAAGACTCAATATTTTACTTTGTAAGGGGCCAGGAACAAAATGCTGTAGAAGTACTGTCTCCAGGAAGTGCCGGCAGTTGGGACAGTATGCATGTATGCGACCCAAGTGTGGTTGCAGGTGAATTTACATATAATAATAAAGCGTATAAGTACGCTATGTTCTATACAGGAAACGATAAAGACGCCAGTCTGCACAACCAGATTGGTGTGGCCTTTTCCGAAGACCTTTTAACTTGGACAAAGTACTCTAAACCGATTGTAACTTTTAGTCAAAGTGACTATTGGGGGGTAGGACAGCCTTCAGCAACAAGTGTAGAAAGGGGTAGGGTTTTACTCTTTTACACAAGGGGAGATAGTCAAAAGACAGCTACTTTGCGTAGAGAAATAAATCTAGGTAATATAACTGACTCTTCTGATGTGGAAAATCATCCTATTAAAATTTCTGAAAATGAACTAACTACTGATGGGTTAACAGATTTTTATGGAAAACCAGGTGATTATCTCAATAATATTGACGTAGCTTATGATCCAAAACACGATACTTTTTACGCAGTTCGTGAGCAGCACCCTTACTCGTTGGATGAGCCTAGCTTTATCGGAGTAAGCCTGCAAATTGTTAGTATTCCAGCTGCGAATGTTTGGGGAGGCGGAGGAAGCTGGAGTGTGGAAGGAAGAATTGATCCGAATTTAACCGGTTTCAAAAGAAATCATAATGCAGCAATAGAGAAAACATTATATGGCTCTTTACCGGACTCCGATAAATTAAGAGTTGTTTTTTCCGATAGCAGCCTCGAAGGAACGCTTGAGTCTCCTGAAAATGAAAGGGTTGAATGGAGTTATGATTTATGGGAAGTGCTTAGTAATATAGTCAAGGACAATAGAAATTTATTAATGGATCCAGATGCTAAAATTAATGGTAATGCTGGAGATTGGTCTCACTTAGGTATAATAAGAGGTAGTACATATGAAATTATTTATGACCCATACCAAAATCGTTATAAGAGTAAAGGAGCATGGAACGAATATGGCGTCCCATATAATGCAAACTTAGGTAAGATTGGTGAAGATAAAGCATTTTATTGGACAGCAGAATGGCCATCCCCAATAGATGTTAACTATATTTCTTTGGCGGGTTCCTATCCAAATCAGCCCCAGACAAATACAATGTGGAAAATCGAGATTCATGAGATTCTTGAGGTTGGTGGTGTTGGTACATGGGTAGAGCTTAAACAAGGCAAAGGCGGTTGGATTGATGGAGGCATTTTTGAGTGGGGAGGAATAAATGCTACAGTTCGTAAAATAGACGCTTTTAGAGTCAAAGTGTATTCTGACGGTATTCATGATGTTATTAGCCCTGTATTCCGTGGACGTGGCGGAATAAGTTATAGCACAAAAGATATCTTTACTGCTCCTAAAGCAGCATTAATTCAGCATTTAGAAAAAAAATAATGTTAAAGAGCACTAATGCCTAAAATATTGAGTAGTACAAAAGAGTCAACGGGATTTTCTCCTATTGGCTCTTTTGCATTTAATAAAGTCTCTTTAAAAGTACATAATACTTTTATAAACCCATACAAAGTATTTTTCAGGAGACACTAAAAAGATGGTGTGTTATAATAACTCCTGTAAAATTACCAGACTTAGGAGTTATTTTTATATGAAACTACCTGTTGAATTTTTAGATAAGATGAAAAACCTCTTGGGTGAGGAAGAGTATAAGCAGTTTTTAAAATCCTATGAGGAGCCGAGGTACTATGGACTGAGGGTAAATACACTCAAAACAAGTGTTGAAGAATTCTTGAAGATTTCACCTTTCCAGCTTGAACCGGTGCCTTGGACTAGAGATGGCTTTTATTATAGAGAGGGTGAAGCCCCAGGAAGACACCCTTATTACTATGCAGGACTTTACTACATACAGGAGCCCAGTGCTATGCTGCCGGGAGCTGTTATAAATGCTCAGCCCGGCGAACGAATTTTAGACCTGTGTGCAGCTCCCGGCGGTAAGACTGTGCAGATAGCTGCAGCTATGAAAGGGAAAGGTATCTTGGTATCCAATGATATCAGCTCCGATAGAGTAAAAGCCCTTGTAAAGAATATAGAGCTGTGCGGTATAAAGAATGCAGTGGTTACAAACGAGACACCTGACAGGCTTGCACGGAATTTTGGAGGGTATTTTGATAAAATCCTTGTAGATGCTCCATGTTCAGGAGAAGGCATGTTCCGAAAGGATGAAGAGTCGGCTCGAAGCTGGGAGAAGTACAAGTGTGAGAAATGCTGCGGTATGCAGTGGGATATATTGACAAACGTGGATAAAATGTTGAAGCCCGGTGGATGCTTTGTGTATTCTACGTGTACCTTCTCACCAGAAGAGGATGAGATGATGATAGCCAGATTTCTCGAGGCACACAATAATTATGAATTTGTAGAAATACCTAAAGTAGGTGGAGTTGAAAGCGGCAGGCCTGAATGGGCTGACGGAAACGTCGAGTTTACTAAAACTGCAAGGCTGTGGCCCCATAAGCTTAGAGGAGAAGGCCACTTTGTGGCTATGCTCCGCAAAAAAGGGGAAGCTAAAACAGAAAAGACAAGTAAGCTTTGTACAACAAAAGCACAAGCAGCCTTCTACAGCTTCTGCGCTGAGAATTTGAACATAAACATAGAAGGCTGCTTTGAAATGAAAGGCAATAACCTTTATTGTTTACCCGAAGCTGCTCCCGATTTGAGTGGACTTAAAGTAGCAAAATTCGGGTGGTACTTGGGTGAGTTTGTTCGAGATAAATTTGAACCCTCCCATTCGATGGTAATTTCCTTAAAAAAAGAAGAAGTTAAAAATGTAATAGATTTTTCTGCCGGTTCAAGAGAGATAGCAAGCTACTTGAAAGGGGAAACCCTTATAATTGAAGGTAAGAAAGGTCTGACATGCATTTGTGTAGACGGCTTTACTCTGGGATGGGCAAAACAGACCGGGGACATGCTTAAAAACATGTATCCAAAAGGTTGGAGAAAAATGAATTGAGGTGGCACAGTGAGAGCAACACAGCGTCTTGATAAAGTACTTTCAAACTTCGGTTATGGAACGCGAAGTGAAATCAAGCAAATAGTTAAGCAGGGAATTGTTAAGGTTGACGGCAAGACTGTAAAGGATAGTTCTATGCATGTAGACCCAAAAAACAGTGTAATCGAAATTGGAACTGAGGTCCTTAATTATAGAGAGTTTATTTATCTTATGATGAATAAACCCGATGGAGTTATATCTGCAACCTATGACAACAAGCTAAAGACTGTGGTTGATATACTTCCCGACGAATACAAGCACTTTGACCTGTTTCCCGTGGGAAGACTGGATATAGATACCGAGGGCTTACTGATAATGACTAACGATGGGCAGCTTGCCCACGAGCTTCTTTCCCCTAAGAAACATGTGCCTAAAAGGTACTATGCCCTTGTAGAAGGGATGGTCACCGAGGACGACAAAGAGAAATTCAAAGAAGGGGTAGAGCTTGACGACGGATACAAAACTCTTCCAGCAGATTTATATATTTTAAAATCAGGAGAGCTTTCCGAGATAGAGCTTGTAATCTATGAAGGTAAGTTCCATCAGGTAAAAAGAATGTTTGAGGCAGTGGGTAAAAAAGTAAAATATCTAAAAAGAATTGCCATGGGAGATTTAAAGCTGGATGAAACTCTTGAACTAGGCAAATGTAAGGAGCTTACTATGGTGGATATCGCAACACTTAGGGAATCGGCAAACCAATAGAATTTAGATAAGAGAGAGGCTGACATATGAATAAGCAAAGTACACAAAAATTATCGCTATTCCTAACCGGTCTTGAACAAAGGATAACTGATAACGCTGACTTTTTTAAAAAAATGACGGTTGTATATAAATCAGGGACAAAAGAGTATACAGCAAAAATATCTCTGGAAAGCGGAAAAATAAAGCTGAATTTCAGCGGTAATACCGAGACACTTGAAATATCATGGCTTTCTGCCAGGATTTCGAAGTTTGCAGAAAGCTATGACAGCCTTGTTGTGACCTATGAGGAAAGGGGCACTACCATTTATATAGAGGCGGATAGCAAGAACGTTAAAATGAAGACAAAAGAAACCGCTGCAGAGGAAGTGGTGAAGCCCCACACTGAGACATCCCACATTGGAAACAGGGATTACTATATAAAGGTAGGACAAGCTGATGATTTACTGAAAGAGATAGGCATACTTGGAGTTAACGGTAAAATAAAAAACGATATGATAAGGAAGTACAACCAGATTGACCACTTTGTTGAGCTAATCAGCGATATGCTTAAGGATATGACTCAGAAATATGAGTCAATTACTGTACTTGACTGCGGCTGCGGAAAATCCTACCTTACCTTTGTACTGAATTACTATATCAAAGAGGTGTTGAAAAAGCCATGCTATTTCATAGGTCTCGATTATTCGAGCGGTGTAGTGGAAGCATCGAAGAAAATGGCACATAACCTTGGATATAACAATATGGAGTTTAAGACTACAGATATTAGAAGCTATACAGCAGGAAGGGATATACACCTGGTTATCAGCCTGCATGCTTGTGATACTGCTACCGATGAGGCCATCGCTCTTGCGGTAAACAATAATGTTAAGGCCATGGTAATGGTGCCGTGTTGTCATAGGGAGCTTTTGAGCCAGTATTCATATCAGCCTTTTGAGCAAATTCTGAAACACGGCATTTTAAAAGCTAGAATGGCAGATGTACTTACCGACGGCATGAGGGCTCTACTCCTTGAGGCATTAGGCTATAAGACTTCTATAGTAGAGTACATATCGCCCTTGGAAACCCCAAAAAATCTTATGCTTAGGGCTGAAAAGGTACAGGGGTCAAACCGCAAGGCATTGGAGGAGTATAGGAATCTAAAGGAGTTGCTAAAGGTGAGACCTACTCTTGAGAAGCTGATATATCTACACGACAGTCAGGATATATAATAGCTTTGGGAATTACTTGGCTCATAGCCACTAATTAACATGGACATGCTTGACATTTTTCAAAAGTATGCTATAATGAAGTGGTTTAAAATACCTTAAAATATCCCATCAATAGTTTTATTTTATAATTAATTGTAGAAAATAAGAATAGGCAGAATTTTTTCAGATAAAATTTTCAACTATGCGGTTAGTAAAAAAATCAGTATAAATAAATGAGGTGTTGAATAATGGCTACAGTAAATCAACCATATCAGGAAAATGGAGTTGAGGTTTCAAAGAAAACCATTTATGTAGGCGATGAAGTAACTTTGTCATATAGCGGCTTATTATATACAAGCGGTGCAGACATGGTATATGCCTATATCGGCTACGGAGACGAATGGGAGCAAAGCGAGTATGTCCCTATGGAAAGAGGAGACAACAGTTTCAAAGCTACTATTAAGGTGGCTTTACCCGGTACATTGAATGTTTGCTTTAAAGACAGCGGGGTAAACTGGGATAATAATTCTTCACAGAACTATGTTTTCAAGATTACAAAAAAAGCAGCAAAATCTTCTGCTAAAGCTGCAACCGAAGCAACTGCCGAAGTAACAGAGGTTGCTGCTGCTGAAGCGATTGAAGTACAGGTTCCTAAGAAGAGAGCGGTATGTAAAACGCCAAAAAAAGCAGACGTAGAAAGTGCTGCTGAAGTAAAGGAACCTAAAAAAGCAAAAACTACCACAAAAGCAAAATCTTCTAAGAAGAAGGAAGAATAATCATTGAGCTAGCAAATACGATTTGTATAACAGCGTCAATATACTGTTAGACAAATCGTATTTTATTTTGTAGAGAAGTATGCTGTAAATGCTATTATTTCAGGGAAAATGTGACTAAAGCCCTATTTATCTTGTCCGGGAAATATTGTATAATATAGACAGATGTTAATAAGGAGGGCTTGTTCAATGGAAAAAATTATTCAATTAAAAAACGGTTCGAAGCTTCGGGAATCTGATAAACGTGTACTACTTGAGTATTCAAATTCTAACGTTGAGCCGACAACAAAGCCCACATTTCAGAATTCACACCTGATTACAAAAATATTAGATCATAGCAGACTGCATAATAAATATTAAGAAAGAGGCTGATGAAGCCTCTTTTGTGATATTATAGTATTTGTATTTATGGTACGACAAAAAAATAACAAAGAAATAGCATGAAATATATTGCGCTAAAAATTAATCTAATATAAAGTATAATTTGATAGGGAGGCTCAATTAGACCTATTACATTATGCTTTTTGTCTGTTAAGGAGGAACTTTTCATGCATATACCTGATGGTTATCTGAGTTTTCAGACCAGCCTGCCTATATTGGGCACCATGATTCCGCTATGGTCTGTAGCTATTAATAAAGTCAAGCAAACCTTAAGTATGAGACAGATACCTCTGCTATCTTTGTGTGCGGCTTTTTCTTTTGTAATAATGATGTTTAATATCCCGGTAGGACCAAGTTCTGTACATGCAGTGGGTGCAGTATTTATTGCCGTATTACTGGGACCTTGGCCGGCATGTATTGCTGTATCTATAGCCCTGATCATACAGGCTGTTATGTTTGGAGATGGGGGTATATGGGCAATTGGAGCTAATTGCTTCAATATAGCTTTTGCTATGCCTTTTACAGGTTACTTTGTTTATAAGCTGATAAAAGGTAAAGCGGATATGACATCAAAACGTGGCTTGGTAGGGATTTTTGCGGGGAGCTATGTTGGGATAAATGCTGCTGCCTTGTTGACTTCTATAGAATTCGGAATACAGCCCATTCTTTTTAAAACTGTAGAAGGAACCCCGCTTTATGGGTTTTATCCGTTGTCTGTATCTGTGCCTGCCATGATGTTTGAGCACATGCTTATAGCGGGACCAATTGAAGCAGTGGTAACTGTCACGGCAATTTCATATTTGGCTAAGTTTAGTCCGCAAATATTGGATAGATCTTTAAATAGAATTGAAGTATCGGAAGTGAAAACTTCATTTTTATCCAGGTACAAGGCATTTATAGTCGGTCTGATAGTGCTGGTTATTACCGCTCCCGTGGGTTTATTGGCTACAGGAACTGCATGGGGGGAATGGGGAACCGATGAAGTCAGCGAAATGATAGGTTTTGTCCCAGAAGGCCTAAAGAAGCTTTCGGAAAACTGGAATGCTTTAATACCGGACTATACAATACCGGGGCTTGATAAAAGCTTCATGCAATCATCTGTAGGATATATTGCTTCAGCAGTTATCGGAATTGTGGGTATATCGCTAATTATGTTTGCTTCAAGCAAATTTATTGCTAAAAAAGAGGATGAATAATAAAATGGAAAATAAAAAGGAATGCATGCAGCTTGCAGCTATTCCTGACTGGTTGTTGGAGAAAAATACATACCAGGATGTCAAAAAAGCCGGAAAATCGTCTACCGGCTTTTTACGCAGAACACTTACTGAAATATCCGGAGTAGTGCAAAATGATCTTTTATCTGAGAGGATTGCTGCAAAAAAAGGTTTTTTGCAAGGGGTAGATCCTCGTGTAAAATTGATTTCGTTACTTTTATTCATGGCTTTTGTCGGTACAACACAGAGTATAATAACAATCCTACTGTTATGTGCCTCAGCGTCTTTAATGGTAATGCTTTCTGGAGTAGGTTTTTTATCATATATTAAGAGAGTATGGATGGTCATTCCACTTATATTGCTTGTGCTATCACTTCCGGCAGCTACAAATGTATTTATTAAGGGTACGCCTTTAATATACGTATACGGAGGTTTGGATATAAATATAGGAGTCATAGAGCTGCCCCAGGAGTTGTACTTTTCTGTACAAGGAGTCGCTTCAATAGTTAAAATGGCATTACGTATAGGGGGCTCTATTTCATTCGGTTATGTACTTGTTATGACCACCCGTTGGTCACACATTACAAAGGCTCTGAGAGTATTAAGAGTACCTAAGCTTATAATAACCATACTGGATATGACCTACAGGTATATTTTTGTACTTGCCAGACTAATGGTAGAGATATTTGAAGCAAGATACCTGAGGACTGTGGGGAAAATTAGCAATAAAGAAAATAGACGCTTTGTGTCCAATGGATTAGCGTTTCTCTTTGTAAGAGCCAGCTATATGAGTGAGGAGATATATGATTCGATGGTATGCAGGGGATATACCGGGGAGCCGGTAAGTGTGAATTCCTTCAAAATATCCGGAAACGACTTTATATGGATATTCAACTGTTTGATTATTATAGGAGTTTTGATTATACTTTGAAGTATTTGAAAAATACAGATAACGGACTCAAAAATGATTATACCAGATGAACCCAGACTTCGTTATCTATAACCCAGGAGGCCACGCTTTTGGACAGTACACAGTCAGTCTTTGAACTTAATAATATATGTTTTAGCTACCCCTACGAAAAGCCTGTACTTGACAATATCAGTCTTAATGTAAAGGCAGGGGAAAAGATTTGTATACTTGGGGCAAACGGAAGCGGTAAATCAACATTTTTAAAAATTCTTCTTGGGCTTTTACACCCTCAAAAAGGTAGCTTTAAGGCATTTGGTACCCAGATGACTTCTAAACTTTTTTCTGATAGTACATTTTCAAAAGACTATCACAGAAGGGTAGGATTTATCTTTCAGAATTCCGAAGCCCAGCTGTTTTGCAGTACTGTTAAAGAGGAAATAGCTTTCGGCCCCTTACAACTCAATCTGCCCACAGAGCAGGTGCGGCAGAGGATGGAGGACGTACTGAATTTACTGAATATCCAGCACTTGAAGGATAAGACTCCTTTTAAGCTAAGTGGTGGCGAAAAGAAGAAGGTTGCATTAGCCTCGGTACTTGTTTTAAATCCTGAGGTGCTGATACTGGACGAGCCTACGAATGGATTAGACCCAAAGACTCAAAGATGGCTTGTAGAGCTGCTAATAGGGTTGAATAGGGCAGGAAAAACCATAATAACATCAACGCACAACCTTGAGTTGGTGCAGGAGATATCCAACAGAGCTGTAGTTTTTGACGAGACGCATAAAATAGCAGCAGATGGAGCTACTCAAAAGGTTTTGGAGGATGTTGAGTTTCTCAAAAGGGTAAATCTTGTAGATGAATACTATCACAGGCATGGGGATGCACACCATGCTCATTATCATATACACAACTATTAAAATAACCCGAATGCGTGAGTGAACGTATTACGGGTTATTTTTTATAGATTTGTTAGATATATAAAAATGTTTGAATTTAATTAAAATTCTTGTTATTATATACCTATGGGGGGTATATAATAACTGTAACATAAAATAATAAATTTCTTAGGAGGTAATTGATATGTCGGTAAAAGTATATTCAACACAAACATGCCCATACTGTGTAATGGCTAAAAAATATCTGGAGTCAAAAGATATTGCATATGAAGATATAGACGTATCAATAAATAGAGAGGCAGCAGTGGAAATGATTCAAAAATCAGGACAGAGAGGGGTTCCGGTGCTTGATATTAACGGCACGATAGTTGTGGGTTTTGACCAAAAAGCTATAGACCGTCTGGTAGGAGCATAGGCAAGACGTATGAAACTGATTTTTATAGTAATAGCTGTTATATCACTTGGAGCTGTTACGTTATACGGTTATAGGGATAATGACTTTGTTAAGGAAAATGATACAGCGATTGTAACCAGTGAGGATAAGGATGTAAATGCGGAAAAATCTGCTCAGATGGAAGAATATAAAAATATTTCTGCTGTTGAGGCAAAAAGAAGACTTGAGACAGAAAAGGACATAATCCTTTTGGATGTAAGGACCAAGGAGGAGTATGCAGAGGGTCATATACCGCGAAGTATGCTGATTCCGGTTGACAGGCTAAAAGCCGAGGCTTATGGGAAGCTTTTAGATAAGGACACCCCGATATTTGTATATTGCAGAAGCGGTAGGAGAAGTGTTACAGCTTCAGAAATATTAGTAGGGCTAGGGTATAAAAATGTCTACAATCTGGGTGGAATAATTGATTGGCCTTATGAAACTGAAAAGTAAACGAATTTATTTAAATGCAGGGTTTATATAGGATAAACCCTGCATTTTGCTGTTAACTAAAATAGTATAATTTACAGCAAACTATGTGCTTAATATAAATGTTACTATATTATTTGTTATTTAATATTTAAAAGAAATGTCACCTTTCCAAACTGACCAGCTATTCATTAAAGCAGACTGGGAGGTTACCATTTGCATTGTAAGATATGAAAACTTAGACTCTGTATACACAATATTATATCCGTTATAAGCATCCCAAGTACCATTAATACCAATAAAAGTACCATCACTGGTGGTCCATGTACCTTGAATATAGGTGCTTGTAGGAGATGTTAGAGTTTGTGTCGCAGAGGCATTACTTGGGATTGTAAGTTTCCACAAGCCAGTTTTCCAACCATAGCCAGAGTTCATCTTTTCAAAGACCATTGTATTTCCAGCTATACTTACAACATCACCTGTTGCTGCAGAAACGCTTGTACTAAAGGCGAAAAGTGTTGTAAAAATTGCGATTAGGGTAATAAGAGTAACTAGTTTTTTTGTCTTTTTCATAGAAAAACCTCCTAAAAATATTTTATATGACTTACTTAATGTAACATAAAAAATTTGTAATTATTTATATGGCTGTCTTTAGAATGGTAAATCCGTAGTAATGTTTACCCACGTAAATAAATAGTTATGTTACATGTAGCTTATTATCATATTACATGTAAAATATTAGAATATCAAGTAGCTTATGGTCATAAAATGATATCTATTAGTCATATTTTTTAAAATAAAATTATCATTTTAGTCACTTTTTGTTAATGTTTTAACAAAAATATAACATATTTTGCTTCAGAGCAACATGACAAAAGACAAATACATAGACGTAAGAATAACCTTTCCAAATGGTGAGGACTTCATTGTATTGTCAAAAAAGAAAATAAGAAACATAAACCTTGCTGAAAATACCATATGGTGCTGGCTTAATGAAAAGGAAATGCTAACCGTAAGCAGTGCTATTGTAGACGCTTATCTTCACAAGGGGACCAAGCTTTACACAGTTACATATATTGAGCCGAATGCGCAGAAGGATTCAATACCTACATACCCGTCAAATCTGGACGTTCAAAGACTTATTGAGAGTGATCCGAACATAGTCAACAAAGCAAAGGATTATCTCGCAGCACAACTGCGTCCGGGTCTCGACCAAAGGCTTAAGGCTTTAACCACCGAAGCGGTTACCAAGGTTGCAAGCGAGGTAAGTAAAGAAGTGACAAGCAGACAGGGAGCGATAAAGAAGGACGCTGAACTGCAAAAGTCACAGCAGAACACGCAGGCTCCTCAAACCGAAGCTCCTATAGATACACAAGAAAATACTACTCAGGATAATGCAACGGATAATACAACGAAAGAAGGTGCGAAGAGTGGGTTCTTTAACTAAGATTGGTTTTTGTGGCACGAAAATCGATGACATTACTTCTTATCTGTCAAGGATTCTTAATGTTATAGGAAAGAAGCTTGCTGTCATAGATGCCTCGGAAGAACAGTTTTTAAAGTTCTCTGTTCCTTCGGGTGATAACTGTACAAATATTACTACATACAGGGGAGTAGATATTTATACTGATTGCTCTTTCCAAGACAACTTTGCTAAAGTCAACCTAAGCAAGTATGAGGTTGTGTTTATAAATTTTGGGCTTAATAAAGCACTTCTAAAAGAATTTAGCGATTGTGATATTCATTTTATAGTCACTGATATGGAAAGGCATAATGTTTTAAGGCTTAAAGACACTGTTTCTAAGCTGGATAAGAAGTTGGAGGCTATAAGGATTTACAGGGATGTAGTGGACAGCAAGATTGATAAAAGATACATGGACAGCCTTCTTGAGAATGTCATGGTTAACTACAAAGCAGAATACTTTTTCAATCTTGACGATTCAGAGCTTGCCTGCAGGATTGATAGCCAGTACAACGACATTTTTAAATTTAATAAGCTTCCCAAGGAGTTTAAGGTGATGTTCTCAGAAGTACTGACAGAGCTCCTGGGGCTTGATAAGAAAACTGTAAGCAATGCCATTAAGAAGGCAGAAAGGGGGAAGTGATAAATGCGTATAGCTTTTTGGAGCAATGTCCACGGACAAACCGCCACGACCAGCAATATGGTTGCAGTGGCTTTAATGACTGCTTTGGAATACAGGCTTAAGGTTCTTATTACCCATAACCATTTTGAGAAGAGTACTGTTGAAACTTCCCTGGTGGATAGGAAATATGTAAAATATGAGCTTATGGATTTGGCAAACAGCGGTATAGATGCCCTTGCAAGATTTATTAAGTCCAATAAACTGGATAAGGAAAACATCTCAAACTATACTACTACTTTGCTGAAGAACAAGCTTGACCTTCTTATGGGTACTTCCAAGACAAATAAGGAACTTTACGTGAATGACCTGAATAATGTCATAGACTTGATTCTTGAATCGGCAAAGGAATTCTATGATATTGTATTTATAGATGTTTCTTCCGGTAATAATGAGCTTTCAAGCAAAATACTCCAACATTCGGAAATTATAGTTGTAAATCTCAACCAGAATATCAACGTACTTGATGACTTCTTTGACAATCATAAGGATATGGTTGATAAAAGCGTTTTCCTCATAGGAAAGTATAATGCCGATTCCAGGATAAATAAGAAAAACATAATGAGAAGATACGGCATTAAGAAGAACATTGCTGTTATTCCATACAATATAGAGTTTAGCGACGCCTGCTCCGAGGGAAGGGCGATAGACTTGTTTATGAGGAATCTTGCAGTTAAAAAGGATGACTTGAATTATATGTTTATAGAGGAAGTAAGAAATGCCGTTAAGCTTATACTTAGTCATGCGGGTATCGATATTACGCTAAAGAAGTTGGGTGATTAAATGATTAACTTGTTGCTTATTCTGCTTGTAATAGTAGGGGCCGGTGCAGCTGTTTTCGCCTACTTAAAAAGCGGAAGCAAATACAGGCATCTAAACTATGAATCGGATGATGACAAATACAGTATAGATGTATTGGTTGACAGGGTTAAGGATTCTTTTAACAATATACTTAAAACCAACCTTTATGAGATGAACTTGTCTCAGGAGGAATTTGCCAAGCGCATGAAGAACAAGAGCGAGCTGAGAAAGGCACTCAAAAGCTGTACCTATGGTGATATAAATGCAAAAAACTATATAAAAGACTTCATCAGGGATATACTTTTAAAAACCTTTCAGATTGATGAATCCAATATCAATAAAATAATTAACTTTGACAATCCGAAAGAATTGAGCATTCAGGATAAGTTTGAGATTTTGCTTTACGTATACAAACAAAAGTACAACTTCAGAGCGCTAGAAAAACTTATCGTAGAAAATGGGATGGATGCTCCCAAAATTGATGAAGACGGCCAGCCTATGTATGTAATTAAAGCAAAGGAGATAGAGGCTGCCTACCTTAAGGATGTTAAGAAGCTAAGAAAGTTTGAAGACAAGCTCAGCATTATCGTACAGCGTGTATACCAGTTGTATAAAGGCTATGGTGTTGTTGATGAAATCAGGGATATGAAGATTGATGGTGTATCGGGCGGTGTATCGGGTATTCCATCTACTTTCTTTCAGGAAGCGGAATTTAACAACGAAATGCTTACTTCCCTTCCTGCCTCCTATGAAAGTGTGTGGATATTCTTTAAAGGAAAAACCATTCACCTTTCTTTCTTGAGCTTTGGTACCGAGCAGGAGCTGAAAAGAGTATGTAAAAATATCTATAGGTACAACAACCCGGGGCAGTTGTCGGAATCCAACGGATACAAGGTAAATGAAATGAAGGATGGAAGCCGTGTCGTTGTAGCAAGACCGCCGTTTTCCGAAAGCTGGGTGTTCTTTGTAAGAAAGTTTGATAGTGCTGAGAAGGCTAATCCCGAAGACTTGATAATTGACCGCAATAATAACCTTCCTATAAGTATGATTAAATGGCTTATTCGAGGTTGCAGGATTACGGCCTTAACAGGCTCACAGGGTACAGGTAAAACCACCTTGATGATGTCTATCATCCGTTTTATAAACCCGACCTTTACATTGCGTATTCAGGAAATGGCTTTCGAGCTGCATTTGAGGAAGCTGTACCCTACCAGAAATATATTGACCTTCAGGGAGACCAATACCATATCAGGACAGGAGGGTCTTGACCTCCAGAAAAAAACCGACGGTACGGTTAATATCCTTGGGGAGGTAGCAACTGCTCCCGTTGCTTCATGGATGATACAGATGGCTCAGGTTGCATCATTATTTACAATGTTTACTCACCACGCCAAGACATCGGAGAACCTGGTACTGGCATTAAGAAACTGCTTGCTTCAGACAGGGGTTTTCAATAATGAGAAGGTTGCAGAAAAACAGGTTGCTGATGTGGTAAACTTTGATGTTCATTTGAACAAGCATATAAATGGTCATAGATATATTGAGAGGATTACCGAGATCATACCTTTATCCCAGGAGATAGAATACCCTGAGGAATATAAAAGCGCAGCAACCCATGAAGAAAAGCTCGATAAGTTTCTTGATACCATGAAAGAGTATTTTGTCAGAGTGACCGACAGAAAGGTATTTGAAACAAGAGACATCATAGTATGGGAGAATGGAGAATATAAAGCGGTCAATCCAATAAGCGAGTACTGCTACAAGGAAATGACAAGGCACATGAATGAAGCGGATAGAGCTGAGTTTAAAGCGTTTTTCCAGGAAAATTGGGGTGTAAGCTATGAGTGATACCACATTGATTCTAATACTGGTCGGAGTTCTTATTATTGCTGTCATTACTCTTGCTGCAGCGCTGTTAATCGTCATGCAAAGGAAAAATAAAAGTGCTTTAAAGGTGAAGATAAAAAGTACCCATGACTTTTTGTATACTTCGTACCTGTACTTCAGCAAATTCTTTCTTACACGGCGCTATATCGGCAGGATAAGAAAAAGGGTAGAGATTCTTGAGCTTTCGGATAACTGGACGGTAGGCAGAAAGACTATGCGGTTTGCCTACATATCCCTTTCATCAGCCTTTGGCATGTTTTTGTTTTTTATGTTTTTGGGCTTGGACCTGTATTTTCTTATAATAGCCTTGCTCACAGTTTATATAGTGCACAACCAGATACTCAAGATATTTGTTGACGGTATAGAAAACAAAATACTTTTTCAGTTCGAAAAGTTCCTGGGAGATGTAAGGCACCACTTCCATGAGCATGGGATGATTGATGAAGCTATATATGATTCTACAGAGCATAGTGCTTATGAAATTTCACTCCATGCAAATAGGATTTATGAGGTACTTACCGCCAATGATGTGGATGAGGAAGTAGAAAAGTATAACGACATAGCGCCGAATAAATTTTTCAAGACGTTTCTTGCACTGTGCCATACTGTACAGAAGTTTGGGGATAAGGTGGTTGACGGTAAGTCAATGTTTCTTAGCAACTTGAACTATCTTAAGCAGGAAATAAATGTTGAAATGCTAAAAAGGGAGCGCCTAAGTTACCTTTTCAGGAGTTTGGCCATTATAGCCATAGCGCCTATTTTTACGTTGAAACCTCTTGAACATTGGGCGGTCAACAACCTGCCCGAGTTGGGAAAGTACTACAATGGAGCATACGGCTTCGTTGTCCCTATTGTTTTGTTTGCGCTGGTTATAATAGCTTATCAGCTAATAAACAAAATGCAGAGCAACACTGACGATGACGAGTCTTTAATGCTGAATATTGAGGACAGACTTTTAAGGGTTAGGGCTATTGATAATATAGTCGAAAGGCTTGTGGAAAAGAACTATGCCAAGTCTTTGAAATACTCTGACATGCTGAAAAATACAGGCAGCCGGGCAAATGTGAGGCAGTTTTATCTTAGGCGTATATACTATGCAGCTGTGGGGTTTATCCTATGCTTTATGATATTTTTTAACATGCATAATATTTCGGCTATGAATATACTCAACTCCAACGAGATAATAAAGCCGGTAGATGAAACTGAGATAAAGGCTGTCGAGGAAATTAAAAAACTTGATAAAAGCTATATGTTGAAATATAAAGGAAAGAAAGTAACTTACCACGAGATTGAACAGGAGCTTTTAGATACTAACGTAATCAAGGACAGGCAGCTAGTAGGCACTTCTGCAAAGCGGATAGTGAATAAGATAAACTCCTATAACAACCAGTATTTTAAGTGGTGGGAACTGATTATCTGCTTCGTGCTTGCGGTAATGTTCTATAATGTGCCGTACTTCCTAGTTATATTCAAAAAGAAAGTGCTCCAAATGGGCATGGAAGATGAGGTCATGCAGTTTCACTCCATTATTCTTATGCTCATGCACATTGAAAGAATAACGGTAGAGAACATCCTTCAATGGATGGAATTATTTGCGGTCATTTTTAAGGGTTCCATAAGCAAGTGCATGGACAATTTTGAGCATGGTGATTATGAAGCTTTGGAACAGTTAAAAATAGATGAACCATTTTTACCTTTTACCAGGCTGGTCGAGAACCTTCAGGCGGCTTCCGACAAGATTCCTATAGAGCAGGCATTTGACGAGTTGATTATTGAAAGGGGGTATTACCAGGAAAAACGTAAGCTTGACAATGAAATGATGATCAACAAGAAGGCCCTCTGGGGGCGTATGATTGCTTTTGCACCACTTGTTGCAACATTGTTTCTTCAACTGCTGCTTCCATTTTCAATGGAAAGTATAAATCAATTGTTTAGTTATTCAGATCAAATTAAAAATGTTATGTAAAACGAAAGGGGTATGAATTATGGATAATTCAATTAAAGCAATTATTATCGGAGCAAGTGTAGTTATTTGTTTGGTTATAGTATCTATCGGATTTTTAGTTTTAAGACAAGGGCAGGATACTGCTAAAGTGGCTGTAAACAAGATAGACCAAATGAACGGCGATTTAAAAGATTCGGATAAAACTATGTATGACGGACTCGAAGTGTCAGGCAGTGAGGTTGTAAATGCTTTAAATAAATTCAAAAAAGAAAATATAGGTATCCAAGTAAAGACAAGCAAAGATGCTTCAGGTACATGGTATATATACAACGTTACTCTTGCTAGTGATATAGGAAACTTAGCAGCTGCAGCTCCATTAAACCTGACAGACGCATTAAATGAAACACATAATAGGTATATTAACCCTAATGGAAGGTTTACCGGAAAAGTATATAGGAATGAAAACGGTGTAATTACTGCAATATCATTTACGCAAAAATAATAATTAAGTTAAGCCTTCCCGAAGAAAGGGAAGGCTTAACTTAAAAAGGTGATTGTATGAACGAAAATCTTTCGGAATTTCTATTTAAAGTATTTGCAATATTTTTCTTTCTAATAGCTGTTTCAATGTTTGTAGTGATGAATAACAAATCTACCCAGACCCTAAGCATTGTCAAAGAAGGTGTATATGAAGACAAGGCTGTTTACCGGAGCAATTTTTCTTATGACGATTATACAGCCACTGGTGCGGAGATTATCAGTAAAATCTATGATGGTTTGGATGTTAATATCGTAGTGGATGGCTCGACAATTCTAAAGGATGTGGACGTGAATACTTTTAATTTTAATTCTATTGAAAAAAACGCAGTTTTTAAAATTGCTTACACGATAAATGATGGTACTATTACAGGTGTCACTTATACTAAAAGGTAAAGGGGGTTAGAGGTTGGAAAGTACTTTCAGTAAGATTATAGCTCTTATATTAGCGACTTTGCTTCTTTTTATATTCCCTGTATTAAATATGTTCATAAAGCAGGATGATACAACACACATATTTGTATTTACCGAAACGTCAAAGTTTGTTGATCAGGTCAGAAATTTAGGCTATATTACTCCGATGATGTATAGGGAGTTTGCCAACAAGCTCAGTGCCACAAACAATACTTATTCCATAGAAATGGAGCATTATCATAAGAAGTATGATCCTATATATGACGACCCTGCCAATGCTGCTACCTTTAAGGACGACTTTAATGTGAATTTTAAAGCAACTTACACTGATAATATAATGAGCACACTTTTTCCTAATCCTCCATTGACGGGTGAAAAATACAAGTTGTCAAAGGGTGACTATTTTGCTGTTAGAGTCAAAAATAAAAATAAGACTCTTGCTACCAAGCTGCAGGAAATGCTCTATAATGCCAACTTATCGGAAGCAAAGATTATAGTGAGATACGGAGGGATGATAAAGGATGAAGCTTACTGATTTAGCCATAATCTTCGTCATAATATCGCTTCCCTTCAATCTTATGTTTGGTCTCAAAATAGATAATGTAAAGTACAGCTCAATGCGGAAGATAGAGTTAAACAGGATACTTGACACTGCCACAGAGGATGGGGTGTCAAAGTTGATTGAAATGGGCGAGGATAAGAAAGTCATTATCAATAAGGAACAGGCTGTGCAAGCCTTTTTCAATTCGCTGTATGTAAGCTTTGATATCACCGATAGCAAGCCTGCTCAGAGAAAAATTAACGGCTATGTTCCTGTAATAGTTATTGCCGATTATGACGGCTACCATGTCCTTTCTAATGAGACATATACCCATTCAGGCGGGTATACCGAGATAAAGCAGGTATGGAAGCCTAAAAAAATGTATTCTTACGCCGACAGCAGATTTGTATACAGCTTCACATTGGATAGCTTCGTAACCGTCTATGATAGTACAACAGGCGAGTTTCATAAAGGGGATTACCACGATTTCAAAAGCCAGCTTCCCGCCAGCAGCATAATACAAAATGATACTACGTTTGATGAGATTAGAAGGCGAACCATCGTTGAGTGCCTGAAAAATGATATCAATTACTATATAAACAAGCATAATGATATAGCTTTGCAATACGGGTTGACTTACCATTTCACACTACCGACTATTAAGGATGAGGATTGGTACAAGACCGTTGACGATATCAGTATGCTGGTATTCTTTCAAGGGGTTCCCATTGGAACAGGGGGAGAGCGGTTTAATAACTTTAACTTAGGCGGAGCAAGGATAGTGAAAACTCCAAAGTATTATGTGGAGACCAATCCGGCTACAGGTATCAAGTATTACCATAGGGAGAACTGCACAATACCAGCGGCTAAAGATACTATTATGAACAGCAGGATGGAATGTGCGAAAAACGGTTATTTGCCGTGTTCGGTTTGTAATCCGTAGGGAATATTGAAGTTCGCAGAAGTATTTGAGGCTTATTATATAACCTATATGCTAAACAGTTAAATTTGAGGTTTTCAAACTAAGTAGAAATATGAAAATTATGAGAATTAATTACAGGTGTATATAAAATTATGTTATTATATTGGTTATAAATCAATCAGGAGGTCAATTATGAGAAAGTTACTTGCAACACTTTTTATCATTATTTTTTTGATTAACTCACTAGTAGTTCCGGCAATTGCCCAGTCTCCAGGAGTTAGTGTAACTGTAGACGGTAAGGCTGTTGCATTCCCCGACGCCAAGCCGTTTATTGATGAAAACAACAGGACTCTTATCCCTATTGCATTTGTTTCTATGGCACTGGGGGGAACTGTAGAATGGGATGGAAAACTAAAGGAAGTTTATATAACCAAAGGAGATACAAAAGTAAAAATAAGGATTAATGATAGAAATATACTGGTTAATAATCATATCAAGTCGATGGATACCAAGGCGATTATCAAAAATTCCCGTACCTTTGTACCTATTTACTTTGTTGCTGACGCTTTAGGTGCTAAAGTAAGCTGGAATGGTACTACCAGGACCGTTATTATAACCACAGGGACAGGAAAAGAACCCACACCGCCAATAATCTGGAATAAGTTTACAAAGGGGCAGGTGCTTGCCTACCCTAAAGCTAAAGAGCTCATGGAAATTGAAGGTTTTTCCGGTGTTATGAGCTCATCGGCTCAAAATGTTATAGAATTAAACTATTCCCAATACAATTCTGGAAATAATGGGGCATTTGATATGACAAATTCCGTAACAATTACACATGATGGGAAGGCTATAGGTTCAACTATAACAACTATAAAGGTTTATAGATGTAATACAGAGGGATTAAGGAGATATAAGCGAATACTCGACATAGTTGTTCCCGATATAGCTGATGCTGTGTATAAAATAACAGAACCAAAGATGGGTGGGAAGTATAAGGGATACGATTCGGAATATTACAAGGATTATGAGCTATTCTACAAATCACTTTCACCTTCTGTATGGAAGGCTGAAGAAACAGGCCTCTTTATAGTAATAAGTTATAAATAATGGAGGGCGTATATGCATGTTTTTAAGAGAATACTTATAATAATGGTTATTATTTCCATTATCTTTCCTGTTACTCCAGTGAATGCAGAAGGTAGGCCTAAAATTCTTTATGGTAATAAAGAGTACACTAACGGGGAAAGCATACACTACACAGGAGATACTGTCGAACTTAGGATACAATACTCTGAACCTTTTAAATATGATGTGAATAATGGTCCGAGTAGAAATTGCAACGATGGAAGCGATATGATTACACTAGATAACCCAAATGGTCCTCATATATTTCATATCATAAGTGGTAGTGACTCTTGGGATATAACTATAAATATATATCATGATGAATATGCTATATACAGTATTACCTATAGTTCGTATGAAGTAAAAATAAAAAATGTTGGTAATTATGATATAAAAGACTGCGATTGGAATCAGCCACTGCCATACAATGATGGGGTTAATGTACAAGTTATAGATGAATTTTTAACTAGGGTAGATAATTATTTACGGAGTAATGGAATTGGTAGTCTTAGCTCCGGTCAAAGATATCAAGTTGGAGGCGTAGTTCATGTTGGTGTTTTTGAGTCGAGAAGGCTCTTAGATAACTATGAGACACTATATGGCACCAAAATAGAGAGAATTACTGGTGAGGGATATGCTAACTTATATGATTATGGATGGAGAGGGGCATCTAGAAATGACTTGCGTGCTCGTGGAGAATGGGAAGCTACATATACCTATACCCCTACTCACAGCATAACTACCAAACTCAATGCAACTCCTACCCCTTCTATTGTGACAATGGGTAAAACAGAAAGAATTAATGTAACCTTGGATTCGAGCCGCTCAGAAGCAAAATTAAACGGTGCAAATGTGCCAATTACCGCAAGACGATATTGGGCGAGTTTAAATAGGGATGATTTAGATGACGATAACAAGGGGCATCCTGAAACAAGGGCTACATATAACATTCCTATATCGGACGTACCTCCGAATACAAAGATATATTGTAAGGTAAGAGTATACAGTGAAGCAATTAACGCATCTGCAGAAGAAATTGTAGAAGTACCTATAGGCATTAAATACCTTCCTGGAGGTATATCTGCCAGCTTAACCGCAACCCGTAATCCTACAGATGCGGGCTTTGTGGCGCTAGACTCAAGTCAATCGGTTGCTTCACTGGATGGTAAACCTGCAAAAATCACATTAAGGAGATATTGGGCAAGTACAAGGCAGTCAGATTTGAAGGAGGATAGATATGGGCATGTTACAACCGATTCCACATACAACTTTCCAATTCCCGACGTACCTCCAAATACGAGAATTTATTGCAAGGTAAGAGTGTTTAGTAAAGAACTTGATGACGCTGGTGTTACACCAGCTACTGCAGAAGCATATGCACAAATAGCTCCTATACGAGTACAAAACTCAGAGGGGACTGCTGTAATAAAAGCAGATAACAGAGGAGCAGAAAAGTTTGACGTTTCTCAAGGTATACCCTCAAGCGAAGACTTGTATATAAACGCTACAGCTAAAGAATACCTATATAATTATACTGAGCCTATTGAAAATAGGGGAAGAAAAAGCTATCCCATAACTGTAAGTAAGACATATAACCTCTCGTGGGAGGAGGACCATGGTCACTGGGAGTCATATTCATGGACTGATAGTGATGGGGTATCACATAGCAGTTCGCGCTGGGTATCAAACTGGGTAAGTATGTCTGACTCGGTTACGGTTTCAAAAAACTATAATGTTACGAGAGATTTTTCATATTGGATAATGGACAGGCTTGGGGTTTATAGTCTGGATAAAGTGGAAGTAGAAAACGATGCACTGCCAAACAAAAGTGAAACTATTAATCCGAATGGTTATACACGGCCTGATGTCAATGTATGGCACAGTGCTAGGGAAAGTGACCACATCACTGAACCGGAACATAACGATGTTAATCTTGGAAGTGAAAGTATAAGCGGCGGTAGAAGTGGCAGGCCATCAGTACCTAGTCCTGACTGGACAAATATGGCTGAGAATTCAGTAGGACAAATTAAAGTAAAAAATGACCGTCTTATATTCAAAGGGACAACTGTTATAGATGACCGTACTTGTGAAGTAGATACTCCCGACCCTGAAGAATTCCCCGAAAGTCCTATGATTGGGAACAATGTTCTTTATAAGAATGGGATTACAATAAGGGGTACTACACCAAATGGTGACTACGACAGCACTAGTACAATATACTATAATAGATATGTAGAGGTGAATGATACTGCCCCTGATGTAATAAGCCAGGATATACCCATAAACCCTGTAACGGTGCATACTCCGGTTGTATGCAATCCATCGGTATGGAGTGATGATGGATTCAACCAAGAGATAAGGCCTAGTGGCAGCAGGGCTTCACTTATACTAGACAGACCTTCAAAGATAAACCTGCCAACAACAGGGCAGCACAGGTCAATACCCGGGTATGGGAATAAAGACTATGAAAAATACACAAAACAAAAGATGCTCAGGTTTCCCTTTGATGTTTACATTGGTACAAGCAGGAGCGGGACTTACCTAAAAGCCAATCAGTGGTATACAGTACCGCTTAGCCAGGACATTTTGAATTTCTACGTCCCTATATGGGTGAATGAGGGAGATTATGAAGTAGAATTCCAGGAGATTGCAATAAACGACCCTGGTTCGGGAGGCGCTCAAGATAATGCCAATCTGAATCTGAATAACTACAGAGCTACGGATAAAATACCTGTAAGGGTAATAGGGCGTTTATTCGGTTTTAAAATAACCGACATATCGGACTACCCGCTCTGGCAAGGTGTATTCAGAGCTAATAAAAATACAACCAACCACTCGTCAAACTACTACTGGGTAGGTACGAGAGACGAGGACGGTAATGTAGTCCGCAATTCTCCAAAGCTGACACTGCCTATACTCGAAGGCAGTCATACACAGCTGAAAAATGTAGGAGCAGTGAAAACAGGCTATAGGTTCCGGTTTGAACTTCAAACTATAGGCAATTACTACGATGATTATGACTGTATAGACATAATACCGAAGTTTTACTACGTTGGTAAGAACGGGGGAAGCAGGCAGGAAGTTGACCTGTGGTATAATGAAAAATTCAACGGGAAGATGAATTACTTTGTTAAGGTAGGTAGCGATAAAGATACCACTAATACCAAATACATTAAACTTGGTGACCCCTATAGAAATGTTCCTAACCAGGAAATAAGTGATACTGCCCGCATTCTTAGTATAAATGAGAATACGTTTAGGAATCAGAGTTCCAGACTTGGGTGGTTCAGTAACATTATTCTTTCCAAGCCACTAAGGACCTATATAGGCAATAACACAGGGTTACCGAGCGGTGTAGACTCCAACAAGGTTAAAAAGTCGCAGCAGCGTTGGTACGGGGAGTATTATTTACCCAATGACTTGTATGTAGTACCAAAAAACACCGATGTCATGGAGTACTCAAGAACCCATAACGGGCTTGATGGAAAAGAAAGCTTTTGGCTTAAAAATGGCTATGTAATTGTTAACTTCGACATAAGAGCGGTTAAGAATAAGAACTTCAACAGTCCTTATTTGGGTTATTGGAATGCTCCAAACTGCAATATGTGGAATATGGAGGGCTTTAGCTACAATAAGACCGATTCTAATGGAGCAACGTTCACTTTGAATAATGGCGATGTTATATTCTACTATGCCAACAAGAAGTCTACAGACGACTACACTGAAGGTGGAAGTCACTAATAGAAAGGTGCTGTCCTGAACTAATTTTCGGGATGGCACTTTTTGTTATAAACAGATTTAGTATACTTAGATTTTGGTATACAGAGTACTGCTCTGATTATACTGCATATATTGAATAAATCTGCTAATAAATATGAACTTATTTAATAAATACTGTAAAATAGAGTAACTTTTTGGTATGATAAGGTTATTGATATTTTGCTTTACCGAAAGGTGTGGTCATGTGATAAAGCAGTTTAAATTAAGTACAAAAGGAAGTATGACAATTGAGGCCTGTATAATAGTACCAACAGTTTTGTTCTGTGTTCTGTCGGTTATATACATATGCCTGTTGTTATATCAGCAAGTGTATATACAGTCGTTGGCAGACAGGGCCGCACAAAGGGGAGCTGCTATATGGACAAGCCCGGCAAAGGATATGTATATAGGGAGAATAACTAAGAAAGATATGGAGGACAATGATCCGTACTGGAGCTTTGTCGATTCAGATAAAGGGATGAAGCTGCAAAAGATCACAGACTATATTAAACTGCATGCGGAATCCTATAGCGTACTTAAAAGTACTAATGTCACCGTAGATACCCCGGAATTGACAAACTATATCATATATAAAAAGCTAAGAGTAACAGTACATCAGTCTTTTAAAATACCGCTGGGAAGAATGCTCACAACCTTCGGCTTGAGTGACGAGTTTACACTTGAAGCAAGTGCTGAAGCAGTTGTTAATGAACCGGCAGAATTTATAAGGAATACGGATTTTATTGTTGATACAGGGCGGGAAATTGACAGGAGGATATTCAATGATAAAGTAGGAAACTTTGCTGATCAGATAAAAGG
Source organism: Clostridia bacterium (assembly GCA_026416815.1). Classification (GTDB taxonomy): domain Bacteria; phylum Bacillota; class Clostridia; order Acetivibrionales; family DSM-2933; genus SKW257. Next base: position 81,331 of record JAOAEJ010000001.1, read on the forward strand.
CTTCTTCTCTAAAGTGATGGGCAAGCTTGGGGATTTTCTTAAGAAATAGAAAATGTATTTTACGGAACTAGGAGAGTGTGGGGGAATGAAATTCATAAAAAAAGTTGAGGGTGCAATATCCATTTTTCTATGTATTATATTGACCGCAATGCTTGTACTGACAGGGGTAGTTGTAGATGGTTCAAGAATTAGAGCTGGGGAATCACAGGTCCAGGGTGCAGTGGATTCAGCGGCAAAATCTGTGGTAGCTGATTACAACAATGCATTGAAAGACCTATATGGAATATTTGCACTAGCGGAAAACAATCCCGATGCCTTGAAGGAAGAGTTGGAGCATTACCTAAACAGAACCCTCATGACAGAGCTTGGCATAGATAAGAAAACAATGGGTGATAAGACCTACGACTATTTGAAGAAAATGTTTACCGGAGACGGAAAGTTTGAAGACGTAAACTTCTTCAATATGTATGACTACAATGTAGAAGATGCAAAAGTGACTCCATTATACAACCTCAGTGAAAATCCTGTAATGAGAAAACAGATTGTGGACTACATGAAATACAGGGGGCCAAAAGTGCTCATTGAAGGGTTCATGGATAAGCTAATATCCATGAAGGGGTTTCGCCGACAAACAGAGGTTATGAACCAAAAGGTAGAGGTGGATAAGGAACTGGGGGAGATAAGGAAGCTCCAAGAGTCACTTACTAAGAACATAGAAGGTCTCAACGGATTTAATGCGGATACATTCAAGAAGAATCTAAACGACTATGTAACCAATATATCCATGAGAATAAAGTATGAGAAGGAACGGGTGAGGAAGGACGAGGAAAGGAAGAGTGTAAGTAAGGATATATCTGCGAAGGATCAAGCTATCAGCGACAAGAGGAAAGCTATATCAGAAGCAGAGAAGAATAAGCAGGACACAACAAGCCTAAAAGCTGACTTAAGCCGACTCCAGAGCGAAAGGTCTGAGCTGCAAACCAAATACGATAAACTGACCAAAGAATATGATGAATTAACTCAAAAAATTAACAGCCATAATACAGCTTCAGATAATTTGAAAACCCAGATAATAAATGGCATAGATACATATTACCAATTTAATACTAAGGCTTATTCGGATATAGAAGAAATAATATCGAAGGCGGGAAGCGTAGACCAAAAGCTTACTAATATAAATAACCAACTGGATGGAGACACAACCGACTTTGCCACAAAAATGAAGGATGAAGTGAGCCAAAAAAAATCACAGATTTCTCCCGATGAGTTGATTCCTATAAAAGATAAAATTAGCGATAACATAAAGATATTAGAAAATTTCAGGAGTAAAGTAAATGTATTCAACCACAGAAGTGTAACCCATGAGATGGTTCCTTTTGCCACCGAAAACTACAGTGAGATTTATGCCAATATCCAAAGCAAAGTGGCGGTAAATACACTAATCAGCGACTATATAAACAAATATAACATAATAGAAGGGTTTCAAAAGATAGAGCCTGTAGAAAACAAGGATGTTCCAGACCCCAGAAAGGATGCGGACAGCTTTATCAAAGGTAGTGACAATCCTCTTAATAATGAGGAGTTGAATAAAAAGAAGGAGAAGAAGCTTCCAGACGACCTGCCGTCAAAGAAAAAGGTGACAAGCCCCGACTTTACGAAACAGGATCAGGAATATATAAGCGCAGCTTTACAGCAAGCGGTAGACTCCAGTGAAAATCCCCAGGATACGCAGGATGATATGAAAGCGCTGATGGGGGATATGGGATTCTCGGATAACAAAACCGACTCCAGTGAGAAGGGGCTTGCCTGGGTTACAGAACTGTTCAAGGTAATTGAAAAGGGCCTTGAAGGAATGCGGGATGAGCTGTATGTCAACGAATATGCAATGGGTATGTTCAAAAACACAATTACCGATAAGTTTGCCAATGACCCAAACAAAAAGATAGAACCGGAAAGGGACTTGAGAGACAACCTAAAAAGTACTAGGAAGACATTTTTTGAGAAGTCCGAAATTGAATACATACTTATAGGAAGCTCCGATGAAAACATGAATGCATACGCAGTACAGGGGGAGATACTCCTTATACGCTTTGCACTTAATACCATCTACATTTACCTCGACGCAGAAAAGTACCAGCAGGCAATGTGGGCAGCTACAGCCATCGCAGGATGGACAGGTTTTGGTGTACCTATAGTGCATACGGTCATAATGCTTGGATGGTCCATGGCCGAGTCTATACTTGACGTCAAATACCTGATGGATGGAGAAAGAGTTCCTATATTTAAAACAAAGGACACATGGGTATTAGGAAAGGAAGGGGCTATCAATAAGCTTAAAGAGACAGCGGAAGAGAAAGCAAAGGAAGCTGCTAAGCAGGTTGTTGATTATGCTGTAGACGAGGCTAAAGATGCTGCCGATGCAGCTATTTCAAGGGTTATTGATATAATCGAAAATAAAATTAACATAGTAGTAGATAAGACGTTTGCTCCTGTAGAGAAAATTGTAGACGACCAACAGAAGTATGCAAGCCAAGCCTATGATGGAGCTATTAGCGACTTGCAGAATCCGATAGGTGGACAGCAAAACCAGACAATGAATGATATTGAGAAGAAAATATATGAGGTAGCTCAACAGCAATTTAACTCAATGAATGCAAGTTTAAAGGAACAGATAATAAATAAGCCAGCAAAAGAAGCTAGAGAAATAATTGAGAATGCGAAAAAAAGTGTAAAAATTAAAGCAAATGAAGCTATATCTAGCTTACAACTCAAGCTTATAAATGAAATTACAACTGCTGCCGATGCGGGTAAAGAAAAGCTTAATAACTATATTGATTCAATTGGTGGAACCTCAAAGGGAGGAACGGTAAAAAATGATATAAAGACAAGCCTATTTTCATTATGCTATCAGGATTACCTAAGGATATTCCTGTTTGTACAGAATAAGGATTCAAAAATGAACCGTATAGAAGACCTAATACAGTTAAATATGAGAGAAGAGGGATATGAGAGTTTTAAGATGTCGGAGTGCAATACATATATAAGAGTAGAGGCTGCAGTATCAATGAAGTATCTATTTATGACACAAGCCTTTGTAAAGAGAGAGGTTGAGACAGCTGATAGAAACAGGTATCCGTTTAAGGTACTAACATACCAGGGGTATTAAGATTTATATATTTGGTAAAAATTGTGGGTTATTACGTATTGTGGTAAGATATAAATACTAATTTACAAAAGGAGAATAAATTATGAAAAAAAGATTATTAAGCTTAGGCATAGCTGTTGTAATGTCAATATCCGTTTTTGTAGGGTGTGGAAAGGAAGAGAATAAGGAGAGTTCTAATACTAGTAGTATTTCCAGCACTAGTGCTACTACTTCTGTACAAACAAGCAACGATAATGCAACTAAGAAAAATAATTTGGAAACAATGCTTGAACTAATGAAAGAAGCTAAGAAAAAAGTAGGGGTTATGGGTTTTGGCCAATTCTTAGCTGAGTTTGATTTGCAGTATAAGGGTAATATAGTTAACCCTATTAACAAAAGTACAGATATTTATGCTATAGATAAATATCATACAATTTTATCTAAAACGGATACTAGTTTAGATAAATATGCTGCAAGCCTTGTTGCCATAGTTAACATGCCATTTGATAAACTAGATAAAAGTAAAATGACTTATGGCTGTAATCCAAAAAACAAGGGTGTAGTAATAGCGTTTGTATTTTTTGACAGGTTCTATCTCTATGAAGTAGACGAAAACGGTAATAAAGTAAACGAGACAACATATATGTTTCCGGAAGGCGAATAAACTACATAATTGAGATTTTGTAATGGTTTTATAATATTACTTGTGTGAGGTTGAATGTAATGAGGTTTATCAATGGCTTGAGGAATAGGAAAGGTTCACTTACCGTTGAGGCAGCAATAATAATGCCTTTGTTTATATGCGTAATCCTGAGTTTTGCGTTTTTCATGAGGGTAGTGCATACCCACAATGTAATGCAGCATGCGCTTAACGAGACCGCCAACGAAATGGCGTCCTACAGCTACATTTATTCCATAACGCTTCAGGACATGCATGACAAGGCCAAAGGTTATCTGGAAGAAGGTAAGAAGCCATTCAATGACCACCTGACTCAAGCATTTGATTCATATAATGCGCTCAGCGCAAAAAAAGATAGTGTTGATAGCACCATAAATAACGGATTTCAGGCCGATGATGTGGAGAACCTGAAAAAACTGATCCAAGAAGGCAAAAAAGACGCTGAAACCTTTAGGAATATATTCAATGATGTCAAAAATGATCCTAAAAAAGAACTAATAAGTATAGCTTGTGTATTTGCCGATGGAGCATTTGAAGACGCCAAGACTGCGGTGACCGAACCTCTTACAAGACTTCTCATAAAAAAGCACTTCCTTAAAGCCGATGGGATAAGCGGGGACGAATATACAAAAAGGCTGAATGATCGCCTGGATAAACTGAACATAGTGGGCGGTTTTGACGGACTTGACTTTAGTGAGTCCAGGATTTTCAGTGATAAAAAGTGCATAGACATTGTTGTACGATATAAGGTAAAGACAATTCTACCTATAAAAGTAATCCCTGATTTATATATAATTCAAAGGTCCACCGTAAGAGCATGGCTGAATGGCGATGGTACCAAATTAACCAGGGCAGAAGAAAAACCGCAAAGCACTCCTCAGACAAGTGTATGGGAAAAGGGGCCAGCTGAGAGAGGTAAGGAGATTCAGAAGCTAGAAGGGCGTAATCTCCCGGATAACTTCCCTACGCTGACCAGCTATGATAGCGGTAAAGCAGTAATGGTCAGAAGTATTGACCTGGATGCTCCTACATATCTTAAACCAAGCAATGTGAAGTCTAAAGTGAGGAGCTTCATAAATGAGTTTGCCAATTTCAAGGATGGTACATATGGTGATAAGGTAATAAAGGTAACGTCAAGGACACTCATTCTTGTTGTTCCTGAAGGCTCAATAACACCTGAGGTTAGGGCTGTATTGGATGAGTGTATAAAGTATGCCGCTGAAAAGGGAATAACACTGACTATTAAAGAGGCATATGGCAGAAGTCCGCAGCAGAGCGAGGATGAAGCTGGAACGGTAGATGGAGGGCATGGTACGCCTACACCTACCCCGACACTAAAACCCACTCCAACGCCCACGCCAACTTCGACACCTACGCCAACACCAAAAGAAAGTCCTAGTGCAAAGGGGTTAATAGGTAAAGACTTTGAAGATTTTCTTACTAAAAATATTGGAGGCGAAGGTAGCTTTAGTGTTGAGGGGCGTGATTTCGATGGAGGAATAGAGATTAATGGTACGAAACGATGGTGGGAAGCAAAATCTGGGCAGTATTGGGATTATCTTAACTCAAACCCAAGGAACGTTGAAAAATTCAAATCTGATATGGGGCATAGACTTAAGATTGCCAAAGATAATGGTGCGACTTATGAACTGCATTCAAACACTCCAATACCCGATAATATTAAAGAATGGTTAAGAAAAAAAGGCATTCCATTCACAGAATGGGATTAGTATGAGAAAAGGTGATTTAATGTCTGTGTCAACATCTATTGAAATAAAAATGGTTAATACAGGAGATGGAGGTGTTTGTCCGATAGAAGTGATTCAGAGGCTTATGGATTATGGATGGACACTAAATGATAATGATAAAACTTCATATTTACCGCTTGGAGATGAGGATGATTTTGACTGGCAAAGGGAAACGATTGATGAAAAATTATTAATGTCAATATTGAGACAAAAAAAGCAGAACAAGGAGACTATTGGTATTGTATTGACTTGGGATGGAACAAATATTGGCGGGGAGTTTTTACTCAGAACGGATAGTAGCGTTTCGGTAAACTTAAATATAAATCGAAAGCAGATGGAAGATGATAACTTAGGAATAACGGATATAAATTGGTATCTTGTTAAACTCTTGCCTGTGTTTAAACAGGGAAACTTACAAGTAGAATCATTCTGTTATGAAGAATACATATAGCGTCCAATGGGCTTAAATTTGGAGGATATATTGATAAGTTAACAGGTGAAATAACAAACTTTTATACTAAGATTGATTAATTGGAGGAGGTTAAGAATTGAGTGTAAAAGGAAAAAAGAAATTTATATTATTGGGAATCATTATTTTTACTATACCAATCTTATATGGCGTTTATAACTTTATTAAAATTCAGCTTGTCCCTGTCACTGACTTTTCATTTAAACAAGAAAAATCACAACAAGAAGACTTTGTAAAATCTACTATTATATTTAAAAATCAACTGTATATTAGTGATTATGATGAGTTTTGTTTAGAACCTTTAAATAATATTAGGGACGAAGTTATAGGAAGAGACAAAAATGATAATAAGGTTTATTCAATAACTGGTCAAGATGAGTATAACTATATAATGTTTCTTGACTATGGAGAAATGCAAATACCTACTATATTTAGAAAAGCGTCAATTCCTTCGATTAATTTTTCAAATATGAAATTTAATAAGATAAGAATATTCAATAGAGAGTTAACTATAACGAATGAGCTTAACGAAGATATTATAAAAAGTTTGAAGCAAGTAAAAGACTCACGGATTAGTTTAAAGCCACAAGATGTATATGGAATAGACTTGATTTCACCTAACTTAAAGGGAATAGGGTATTCAATTAATGTATATGTCTATAATAATGAGTTTTACTTTGCCAGCAGGGGTTATGATAAATGTGTGAAAACTAGTCATAATTTTAGCCTTTGGCTAAAATCGATTTTGGCAAGTTCAAAAGGATAAAATTGATTAGAGTTATCTAGGATGAATGCATAATCTTAATGAATTTATAAAATACTCAAATAACGGCAAAATAAAGAGGATACCTAAATACAAATAGTGAGTAAGATATCTTTATATTGATTAGTATTTGAGGAGTTGGTTTAGTATGCACAATGACTTTAGAATACCTGTTTCCGAGGATTTTTATGATAAACATTTCCCTATCAAGGCATTCCTTAATGCAGTACCTGACGATTACTTTGTGAAGGTCTTAGAGAACTTAGTAAACGGGATCGGATTTAGTTTTAATAATGCACACTGTGAGTTTTCAAACGATTTAGATTCGGGGGGAGATGCATTTACAGGCGTTAGAATTGCAGTTTGTGAAGATGAAGTAGTAGTAGACTATAAGGCTTTATACTTTTATTTAGTAAAGGCATGTGAAGCCTATATTAATGATTATCCTGATAGTAAGGAAGCTATTCAATTGCTTTTAAATGAGTACAAACAAAAGTATGGAATATGAATTTTAGTTAACACCATGTCATACAGTTTCCTATAATGTACAATTCATGGGGAAGACCACAAAGGATACTATACTCATGTGGACGTGCAGGATTAATTACAAAAAAGCGTACAATAGCACGAGATGTAGTCAACTTTATAACACGGACGGCAAGTTTAGGTAGAACTGTAGTAAGTGCGATTTGCCCAGATGGGTAGAATCACTTTAGACTTAAACTATCTATATGAGGTATGACTTCTGGAGGTTGGGAGTTTCCTGAGTTAATAATGCTTTATTATATTTAATGACATACTGAGTTTTGAAAAGGAGAAAAACATATGGAAACTAACGATATACTTGGTGTAATAAATACATATTCCGCTGACCATCCGATAAAAAATCTATTGGATAAAAGTGATTTACCATTCCCTGGGTCTTACCTTTCCTTCCTTTGTAAAGCCATAATTAATGTTAATAAAGTATCAACAAAAGCTGCCAAGGATTTTATTAATAATAAGATTAGATCAAAAAGAGAAGAATCATACGATGTTCATAATCTATTTTCAGCTTTGTGTGAGCTGTCAATTTTGAATACTATGCTAATCCAATCAAATAACCCTAAATCCTTTGATTATGAGCCAAAGCCTAATCCCGGGAGCAAAAAAAATCCTGAGTTTTCAATAGAGATAGCCGATGTTACATACTATATTGAAGTAAAAGCACCCAATATGGAAAATCAAGAAAACAAGTTAAATGCCCAGTTGGATAAGCGAGGATCTGTAATGCAGTTTGATTCAAGATTCCCATTTATTCCAGAGGAAATACGAAAAGAGAGTTTACTGTCTACCGATTCTAGGGTAAAAGACTTTTTGGTTGATGCAAATAAAAAATTTAAAAAGCGAAATTGGAACTCCCATTATAATATCCTATTTATTTGTTGGAATGCAGAAACTGACCAACCAGCTACAGCATTAAAGGACCCATGGCATGGATTATTAACAAAAAACAGTTGGTTTAAAGATGAAGCTGGAAATATAGTGAAATTTGAAAACGTTGATATAATATTTATTAACGACTTGTATCAGAATCATTTAGTGCACATGAGTTGTACGACCGAACCTATGCCAAGTACTATTTCCAGTGTGCCCTATTTTGATAGATTGACGTATGAGGGTATGCCCAATCCATTTATTCTTCCATACTCAAGGAACGTTATGGTTGAAAATGAGATAGATGAAAAAATTATTTTCCCATTACCTATTAGTAGAGCTGATGACTTTGTGGACGTTGTAACAGAAGAATATGTTACAAGTTATTGCGCGGATTTCAAAGTGCACTTTAGGCCTAAATGATGTAGGAATTTATGGATTTGACTATGTAAAACATTTTACATGCTTGAATCCAGAAACTCTTTCCAATCAGCATAGTATATGAAAAGTGAAAAAAACATAAGCCCCGCCTATTTATATTTCTTCCGGTATTCAAGAGGTGTTTTAGAAGCGTATTTCTTAAACAGATAGCAAAATTGGGCGGACGTTGAAAAACCACATTCCATAGCAATTTCTATGATATTTTTATTTGTTCGGACAAGCTTTTCCTTTGCATTTTCAATGCGCCTGAAAATAAGATAATGGTTTGGTGAATAACCAGTGAACTCTTTGAATTTATGCCTAAAATGGTCATAGCTATAGTACGATAGTTCTGCAAGGTTGTAAAAATTGATTTTTTCATTATAGTGTACATCAACATAGTTTTTGATATATGTAAAGCAATCCAAATCATCCTGCTTCCTGGAGGCATTTAACATGCGGTCGATTTGGATTATTATTTCTACAATCAATGTATTTAGGCGTAATTGAAAATGGCTTTTCCTATTTATAAATTCCTGTTTGATTTCCTGCATACAAGATAGTATTTTGCCACCAATATCTTGGTATATCCCACCCTTTATTTCAATGGGTAAGTTGAATAGAAAACCTATAGCCAAAAACTCCGTGTCCTCAGTATAACAACGGTTATGTAAGCTGTTCACAGGCATAAAAGAAAAGGTGTTTTTCTCAAAAGAAAAATTTGCCCCGTCAATGTTAGAAACTCCTTTTCCGGAAGTGTAGTAAACCAATTCACAACAGGGATGTTTATGAAACTCATAATAAAATGACTTGCTGTGTGTGTCATAGAATAAATACTCTAGTTTTGCCTGTATATCAATTCCTCCAATTAAGAAAATCGCCAAAATCTATAATGATTTTCTCCTTTCTATTATATCAAAAACCTTATCATATTGGTAATATGATTATAATCCATGGATATATAGAATTTTTACTTAGCCAATTTGGGATATTGTTCTGAATCAACACTTCATTACTTTAACTTTGAAATTTAGGAGGGTTAATATGAATAGTGACAAAATCAAAAAAGGGTATGAGAAAACAGGACACAGGGCTTTGCTTCATTCCACAGGTTTAACTAAAAAATCTATTGAAAAGCCATTTATAGGCATTGCCAGCAGTTTTACCGACCTTGTTCCGGGGCATGTCGATATGAGAAGTCTTGAAAGGCAAATTGAAAAAGGAATTCATTCCGGAGGGGGACAGTCTTTTATATTTGGAATACCGGCACTGTGTGACGGAATCACTATGGGGCATATCGGAATGCATTATTCACTGCCTTCCAGAGAGTTGATTGCAGATTCCATAGAATCAGTAGCTGTTGCCCATGCATTGGATGGATTAGTTCTCTTAACAAATTGTGATAAAATTACGCCGGGAATGCTCATGGGTGCTATGAGGCTTGATATACCCACTATAGTAGTTACTGCCGGCCTGATGATGACAGGCAGATACCGGGGCGAGAAACTGACCTTGATTAAGAATGCCTTTGAAGCAGTAGGAACGTATAGGGCCGGAAGGATTACCGAGGAAGAACTCTCGTGCTTCCAAATGGAGGCTTGCCCAGGTGCAGGTTCGTGTCAGGGCTTGTATACAGCCAATACAATGGCTTGCTTATGTGAAGCTATGGGGATTTCCCTTGCTGGCTCCGGTACTGCTCTGGCGAATTCTGCGAAGAAGAAGAGGATAGCATTTGAAAGCGGGGAAAGAATAGTTGATTTGGTCAGAGATGAAATAACTATAAGAAAAATTATAAATGAAACTGCATTAGAGAATGCAATCTATGTTGATATGGCACTAGGTGGTTCAACAAACACTGTCTTGCATTTGCCGGCAATTGCATATGAAGGCGGTATGCAGGTTTCTTACGATAAATTTATGGAAATAAATTCGAAAGCCCCATACATTTCTCCATTACAACCATCAGGGGATTATACAATGGAGGATTTGGAGTATGCTGGTGGTATAATGGCCGTTATGAAAGCCATTAAACCTTTATTAAAAGATAATATCACTGTCTCAGGGGGCGGTATTTTAGAATTGGCAGAGTTAGGGTTTGTTTCGGATAAGGAAGTTATAAGGCCGATGGATAATCCCATCAGTCCTGAAGGCGGTATTGCTATTATATATGGAAATTTAGCGCCTGAAGGAGCTGTTGTCAAAGTTGCTGCCATGAGTGAGAATATGAAGAAGTTTACAGGTAAGGCGAGAGTCTATAACTCCGAAGAGGAAGCTATGAAGGCCATTTTGGGAAATGAAATCGTTTCTGGGGACTTTATTGTAATACGGTATGAAGGTCCAAAGGGCGGACCGGGTATGAGAGAGATGTTGTCTCCTTCTTCTGCTTTGATGGGACTGGGGTTAAGAGATACTGTAGCACTGATTACAGACGGAAGATTTTCTGGTGGCACAAGGGGGAACTGTATAGGGCATGTATCACCGGAAGCTTATGAAGGAGGACCTATAGCGCTAATTCAAGAAGGGGACTTGATTGAATATGATGTTGACATAAAAACTCTTAATCTTTTAGTTGACGAGCCAGAGCTAGAAAGAAGAAAAAAACAATGGGTAGCAATTGAGCCAAAGGTAAAAAGTGGGTATCTTTCGAAATACATAAAATTGGTTTCTTCGGCGAAGGAAGGCGCAGTGTGTAAGTAGATTATATAAGAAGCAAACCTAAAATTTGTAAATTATGCAATATATCTGAAACATGGTGAGAGGGGCGTACTTAAATAGTCGCCCTTTTTTTTGATGGGAATTTCTGTTTACTAATACCTTACTGTATGGTAGCCTTAATTAAGGCATATTTGTTTAAATAGTGCAAATTAAGATGAAGAGTTCTTGGGTTTTATAAAGCCAAAGTTGAATAGGGGCATAGTTGTTGAGAATAGATAAAAAAGTCACATAAATAATGGAGGTATGCAAGTGTATAATGTCGGAATATTTTTATTCAATAATGTAGAATTGTTAGATTTCGCAGGACCCTATGAAGTTTTTACAGTTACATCGGAATTAAATGACTATAAGCTTTTTAGCGTTTTTACAGTTTCACAAAACGGGAAAGAAATAAAGTCTGTAAACGGGCTTAAAATCCTACCTGATTTTAGTTTTTGTAATCACCCAAACATAGATATTTTAATTATACCCGGTGGAGCAGGTACAAAGTCTGAAATGCTAAAAGAGGGTGTTCTTGAGTGGATAAAAGAAAATCATAATAATTCCAAGATTACAATGTCTGTATGCTCGGGTGCAAGGTTGCTTGGGAAATTAGGGCTACTTGATGGTTTGGAATGTACAACACATCACGAGGTAATGGGGCACCTGCGAGAAATAGCACCAAAAGCAATTATTAAAACAGATAATAGGTTTATAGATAATGGTAAACTTTCTACTTCGGCAGGTATATCTGCAGGCATAGACCTATCCCTCCATATTACCGAGAAGCTTTATGGAGTAGATATAGCCAATAAGACTAGGATGTATATGGAATATGGGGATTGGAAAAAGCTTGAATAAACCTCATGTGTAGGCCAGCTACCAGAGATAAACGGAGTGAATAGAACTACCTTTTTCATACCTACGAACAAATGTAAAATCAGTGGAACGCTTAATGCCTTCAGAGTTAAGTAAACAAACAGGCTCAAAAAAATAACGTGCCATTTAGATATGAAGCACGTTTTTAGGGGAGAAGTTAATACTAAATTAACTTTCTCAACCTAATTATAGCATAATTGGGTCAGTATATCAATGTTTTCACTGTGGCTACTCAACATTAACTTCATGTAGTTAGTTAGCTAAATGGAACCCAACGTTTTTGAGAATGACTTTGTTCTGCTAATTCAATAATCCGTATTGTATTTCTTGCTTGCTGAGGTTTTACGATAAGCTTATTTTTATCCAATATAGACTCATAAACATTCCTATAAAACTCTCTATAGTCACCACTTTCGCTTTCAACTTTCCCAACTATGTGTAAGCCATTGGCTTCAGTGTTTATTTTCCCCCACAGTGCCTCGGGCTCTTTTCCCCAGCCTTCGACATCCCTGGGTAGTAGCCCATTCTTAAGAGCTTCTTCCTGAACATCCAATGCATACTTGATAAAAGACCCCTTTGTACCGTATATGGCAAAGCGTGGCCCAGGCTCTCTTACAAGCATTCCGGATTTGAGTGTTGCTTTTAGATTTGGATATTTGAGAATAACCTTAAAATAATCAGTTGTTTCTGCACCGCTCCTTTGGACTTCAAGGTGGGCAAACACTTCTTGAGGAAGTCCGAATAAAATTTGTACCTGGTCTATAAGATGAGAGCCAAGGTCATATAAAATACCTGAACCTGCCACGTTTTTCTCTCTCCAATTGTTTTTTAACTCAGCCCTATATCTATCGTAATTGGCGTCAAAGTCTACAATATCTCCAAGTAAATTACTTTTGACAAGCTTTTCAACTGTCTTAAAATCACTATCCCACCTTCTATTGTGATGTACAGTTAATAACTTCTTTGTGGATTCGGCAAGAGCAATTAACTTGTCAGCTTCTTCGGCTGTCACTGTAAACGGCTTTTCAACTACAACATTCTTACCTTTTTCTAATGCCCTTTTGGCTAACTCATAGTGAACCGTATTTGGTGTTGCAACAACAATAAGTTCGATGTTTGGATCGTCTAGTATTTCATCTACTGTTGAAACGACTTGGACATACTGAAATTTTTCTTTCAATTGCTTCACATTCTCCGGCGTAGTTACACAAACTTTATATAATTTAAGTTCAGGGATACTGTCTATGATAGGGGCATGAAAAACTCGACTGCCCATACCATACCCTATTAAGCCAACATTAATCTCCCTTTTCATATATAACCTCTCCTTCTGGATTTTAATTCCAAATTTGAATTGCATTTAGACTATTATAAATAATTATGTGAAATACTCCCTATAATTATTTTTGCATATTTGGGGTAAAATACCCATGAAAAAATATCTGTAAGGAGTGTTTATAATGGAACCAGTACAAACTACGTCGCAGGTGCCACAAGATATAAAGGCTGTTATGAAGAATGTCGGTAACTTTGAAGGAAGATTTAACTTGGAAAAGTCAGGGTTTAATGAAAATATGCCAGGACATAAGACAAGTCATGATATGATACTTCGTCAGCAGCCTAGGACTGTTAAACAAGAAGGATCAGGTATAAATCTTCCCTATGAAGTACGTAAAGAAATGGCTTTAATGCTCGATGACCACCAGTGTGCATTAAATACTGCACTTAGCCAATATAATAAACACCACTGGCTGTCTGAAGGTGCAGAAAGTTTTATTAGTGTACATGATTTATTGAATGAACATATTGAATTAACTAATAAGCATATTGATGAAATAGGGGAGCGCGTGGCTAGGCTCGGGGGAGTGCCTACTGCACACCCGGTTACGCAGCACGAACTTTCTTATATCAAGCATGAGGTAGAAGGAAGGTATAGCTTAAGAGACTTTTTAAGAAATGATTTGGAACATGAAATGAAAATTCAGCAAATGTTAAGGCAGACAATAAGACGTGCTCATGAACTAAACGATTTTGGTACAGTGCAAACTTTAGAAGAAATATTAAAAGACCGTGAAGATTTAGGTTATCACCTCTACAGTATTCTTGAGGATGATTCACTTGTAAGAGGTATGAATCACTTAATGGATAACAGAAATGATATAGTTGGCGATGGTAATATAAACTCTACAAATAAATTGCAATAGTCAGTTGAGATGTAGTAGCATTAATGATTTACACTTAATTGTTTGGAGTAACTGCATATAATGAATATGTATGATTCGGTTTATATAAATAATCCAAAGAGAAGTTACAGTTTGTGACTTATCTTTTGCTGAATTTAATACTACCACATTTTTTCAAATCACCTATATATAATTGGTTTTAAAACCAATTATATATAGGTGATTTCATAAATAGTATATTTAAATATCAAAGCTTTCAGCTTTTTATACCTATATAAATTGCAAAAAAGAATCTACAACGAAGTTCTCCCTAAATCTTTTTTGCAATTTGTTACCTTAAGTGATATTATGGTAACTAAAATTTTCCTTGTAATATCATTATCGCAATTTACATAACAACTATTTTTTTATATCAAACCAGCCTTTACGTTTAAACCAAAGAAGCATAGACATACCGATAAACGCCATAAGTCCTAAGACATAAAAATAACCGTATTGCCATCTCAATTCGGGCATATAGTCAAAGTTCATACCATATATTCCTACAATAAAAGTTAACGGTATAAAAACTGAAGTTATAACTGTAAGTATTGTCATAATTTTATTCATTTTGTGAGAATTGATGGAAAGATAGTTATCACGAACATCTGCAGTAACTTCGCGGTTTGACTCAACAATATCCGAAAGCCTTAAAAGATGATCATAGATATCATTAAAATGCCGTTTGTTATCTCTAAAGCCCTGGAGATGCTCTGAGTTTAGAATTCTATATAGCAATTCCTTCATAGAGTTTATTGTATGCCTAAGTTTCAGTAGGTCTGTTCGGATTTCGAAAACTTGATCAATTAGATCATAAATTCTTCTATCTCTTGATTTTATATCAATTTCACTCAAAGAGTCTTCTATCCGGTATACTATAGGAAAGTAATAATCCACAATCTTATCAAAAATTAAATAGGCAACATAAATATGGTCGTCCTTTTTGGCATTTACACTACTTAAGATTTTTTGACGTGTACTTTCAATTTCTTTTAGAGTTGACTTGTGAAAGGACACTACATAGTTATCGCCTACAAATAAATCTAGTTCGATAGGTTCTAGTGTGTTGGAGTCAATGGAGTGTAAGACAAAAAAATTATAGGTACCATAGTAATCCACTTTAGGACGTTCTAAGTGTTCAAGGCAATCTTCTATAGCCAGATCATGAAATTTAAAGTAAGTACTTAATAATTCAATTTCATGGTTATTTGCAGAATCAAAATCAACCCAATACCAGATGATATCCTCCATAGATAACCTACCAAGGGGAACATTTTCGAGCAGTTCTAAATTTTTTGTTCGTGCAAGTGTATAGATCAACTTTTTTTCCTCCATTTCTCTTACAGAATACTCTATTACAAAGTTGGGTAATTCTCTTTTTATTCGATTTTATTAAAGCAATATTTATTTTATCAAATATTCCTAATGTCTACAGTATATATACAGTAAAAAGATTGAAGGTAGGTTAGCTTATAATTTGTGGTAAGGAGTACCTGAAAAAATTTGTTGACAGAATATATTTATCGTGTTAAGATAACGTTCGACTCGTAAGTGAGCAACACAATAGGAGAACTACTGAAGAATAAATTGGTAGAAAATAAAGTGTTGACATAAGCGACGTAGCGTGGTAATATGTATAAGCTGTCTCGCAAGAGACACAATGGACTTTGAAAAGTAAACAGTGTAAGTGTAAAGGAACTTGTTAATTAAAATGAGTAACTTGCGAACTTTATAAAAAGTGAGTAAGTAATAAAAGAGCTAA
>JAOAEJ010000048.1 GCA_026416815.1 Clostridia bacterium
GATAGTGTAAAGTAGCTTATGAAAAACGCGACTTAAAGCTATCTGAAAAAAATGTACTTTGAAAAGTGAAGAATATACCAAATTTCCGCATTTATTCCACGGTCCTCTTGACAATGAGCCTCCAACGGCATGAATTTAGGCATCAAGGGCACCACCCATGCTGAATATGGAGCAGGAATTTGGAGAATGGCTGATGCCTTGCAGTATAGCATATCATGCCGCTACTCATTATCAAGAGGCTTTCGCGGCATAAACGCTACTGTGCAGCTTGTTTTGAAAGGATTAACTGTTGCGAGAGTTGGATCAGCTTTTGCCACTTGGCAGGCATATTTGGCAGAGAATCAAGTTCAGGAATAGAGTTTAAAGGCTCCCAATAGGTGTAAGTATGTGGACGTAGGAAATTGTAATACGCTACAAACAATGCGACATGGCTGTTAGAACCTTCTCCACTACCGTATCCATTAGTGACTTGGTAAGAGAACTTAAAGGTTCTGTTAAGACGCTCAATGATTTGCTTGAGCCAGCGATACTCTTTAGAAACAGGATCATCATTGGTTAGCCCTATGACTTGGATAAGGTTAAAATCCATGTTTTGCTGCATAAACAGCTGTTGTGCAAGGTTGTAAACTGAATAACCGTCAGAAGTAAAATTAAGAAGTTTACCGGGGAATTCCTTAAACTTGGAGAATGCCATACGCATAGCTAGGATACAGGGGCCAATATCACGGGTGCTGGATGTCTGATAACCAAGAATAGATTTTTTAACAGCATCCATAACGAACCAAACGTAACTTCGAATACCTTTAACTTTTGTGTAGGTTTCGTCGGCAGCCAAGTAATTGGTAGGTTTGTAGTCATAATTATCAACAAAAGGTTTAACAATGGCTGCAGCAGTCTTGGCATAATTACTGACCATAGTATGAGAGATTTTCACCTGGTGTATTTCCCAAAGTGCTTTTTGGGTAGCTCGGGTAGACAAACCCAGGTTTACATGGTAAGTAAGGCAAAGCCCCATGGTATGAGACGAAAAGTTCCTGAAAGTCAGGTTACAAGAGCCTTTAGGCATAGAGGATAAATCCATCTTAAAGAAATCGATAGTAAATTCACGGTATATGTAGTGGAGTTTGAATTTTTGTTTATCCTGTTCGTACTCAATACGA
This sequence comes from Clostridia bacterium, assembly GCA_026416815.1. Taxonomy (GTDB): domain Bacteria; phylum Bacillota; class Clostridia; order Acetivibrionales; family DSM-2933; genus SKW257. The sequence goes on from JAOAEJ010000048.1 coordinate 1,161, forward strand.
TCCTCTGGCGATAACTTATTGAGTGAATTCTGGTAAAAAGAACAGTGTTTGTTTACACATTTGTGGATGTTGAAACGCTTACGATCCTTCTTTTGTACAAGGGAATGTCCACAGTAAGGGCAGTGCAAGGCAACCGGTTTAAAATCCTTCTTGCTCTTATTGAACCTAAAATTACAGACTTTACAAAGGAGTTGGCCACGACCACCAGTGTTATCGTAGAGATAGCTATGGGGAGCACCACAACGAGGGCAGATGCAATCAACAGGAACAGTCTTTCCACCACGAGATTTTACGGGTTTGAGGTTCTTGCCGTGTTTTACACTGTATTCCTCAAGCAAAAGGATGTAGTTCAATTGATCAAGCTTTTTAATGACAGGGAGTTTATCAACTGTAAACTTATTGTACTTAAGGCTCGCAATATCGTACTTTGGGGTATCTAGAGGTATATTTTTCGCGATGAACAAAAGTAATTTTTGAATTTGTAAAAGTAAAAATTGATTATATGCTATTAAAACTGTTATAATTGAGTTCAAACGATGACATCCTTTCCTGGATTTTTGTTGTGTGAGAACTATAATTATACAGGAAAATAGGGGGTCATTGTTTTTTTTATCTCAAAATCCATGAAACCCTTGGGAAATAGCATATTCAATATAAACCAAGTGTAAATAACTTTACACTAAC
>JAOAEJ010000032.1 GCA_026416815.1 Clostridia bacterium
ACAGTAAAACAACTGTCTTCTGTCAATTATCAAATTCTAACTGAATTTTCTGTTGGCTATTACGAGAAGGTCACACCCGTTCCCATACCGAACACGGCAGTTAAGCTTCTCAGTGCCGATGATACTTGGACGGTCGCGTCCTGGGAAAGTAGGTCTCCGCCAGATTTATATGAAGCCTCTATGGTCACACCATAGAGGCTTTGCTGTGTACATATTTTTTCTTTGAAGAAGTCATTTATGGCATATAATTATTTTATTCTTAGCATGATGTTTGAAAAAATCAGAGGACAATAAAATTCTGTTAAAGCTGATTCTTTGATGCTTTGCTATGAAACACAGCTAAAAATATACTTCTTTTTTTGTATTTAAACAATTTCACATATTAGTAGCACTATTTGTGGAAAAATAAATGTATATGTAGCTTCAAAAAGACTTTTGATGTAAATCTTCCTTTACAAAAACAGCCTAAAGTATTACAATTAATGAAAGTGTGAAATTTTAAACAATGTAACTTGCAACAATGTGCTAAATATCATTATAGGCAGGTATAAAAAATGGATAAGAATGAATTGAAACAAAAAATTCAAGAACTAAAACAACAAAGAAAAGCTGTAATAGTGGCTCATAATTATCAACATGATGATGTTCAAGAAATTGCGGATGTTGTTGGAGACTCTTTTGCACTTAGTAAATATTGTGCTACTACCGATGCAGAAGTAGTAGTATTTTGTGGCGTTCATTTTATGGCTGAGAGTGCCAAGATACTATCTCCGGAAAAGACTGTACTTTTGCCTGAGATTGATGCAGGATGCCCAATGGCTGATATGGTTACTGCAGAAGCATTAAGAGAGGAAAAAAAGAAATATCCTGATGCAGCAGTTGTATGCTATATCAACTCTTCTGCCGAAGTAAAAGCAGAATGCGACGTATGCTGTACTTCATCAAATGCGGTTAATGTAATTAAGTCTATAAAAGAAAAGGATATACTTTTTGTACCTGATCAGAATCTGGGACATTATATATCAAAACTTGTCCCTGAAAAAAATATAATCTTCTGGAAGGGTTTTTGTATAACTCATCACAAAATAAAAACAGATGAAGTAGAAAAGATGAAAAAATTGCATCCTGATGCTCTTTTGTTGATTCATCCGGAATGCAGGCCTGAACTGGTAGAGATGGCAGATTTTGTAGGCAGTACCAAACAAATTATAGACTATGCAAATTCTTCAGAAAACTCCAAGTTTATTATTGGAACCGAAATGGGAGTTTTATATAAATTAAAGAAAGAAAATCCTGATAAAACATTCTATTTGATGTCTCAAGGGCTCCTTTGTCCAAACATGAAGAAGACAAGCCTTGAGAGTGTTTATAACTCATTGAATGAGATGAAATATCAAATAGAACTGGATGAGGATGTAAGGGTAAGAGCTGCGAAAGCCCTTGAGAGAATGCTCCAAGTCGGATAAAAGGATGATAGAATTTGATTAAATATAGATATCTTTTAGATTTTAACTCGGACAACCTTGAAACCGAGTACCATGATGTTTTGATTATAGGGAGTGGAATTGCTGGGGTTTATACTGCACTGGAGATACCTGAGAAATATGATGTGGCAATACTAACTAAGGAAACAATTGATATAAGCAATTCAGTATTAGCTCAGGGAGGTATAGCGGTATCTCTTGATAAGGAAGATTCACCGGAGCTTCACTTGAAGGATACTCTTTACGCCGGAGCCGGCCTATGTGATGAAGATGCTGTATGGGTCCTTGTAAATGAAGCAGCATCAAACATTGAATGTCTCTGTGAGTATGGAGTTAACTTTGATAGAAAAAATTCGCAGGAATTGTCTCTTACCAGAGAAGGGGCCCATAGCAAGAATAGAATAATTCATGCCGGGGACACCACTGGAAAGGAAGTTTGTGACAAACTCATATCCGGGGTGAAAAATCGGGCAAATGTAAAAATTAAGGAAAGAACCTTTGCTATAGATTTGTTGACTGAGAACGGGGAATGCAGAGGGTTGCTTGCTTATGACGAAGATACCTCCAGGTACAAAATATACCTGTCTAATGTAGTTATTTGTGCTACAGGAGGAATCGGACAGATATATAAAAATACTACAAATCCTGAGGTTGCCACAGGTGATGGAATATGCCTTGCATACAGAGCCGGTGCCGAATTAATGGATTTGGAGTTTATTCAGTTCCACCCTACAGTACTTTACCATCCTGAAAACAAAAGCTTTTTGATTTCAGAAGCAGTCAGGGGAGAGGGGGCTTTGCTCAGAAATATAAATGGTGAAAGGTTTATGCCTAAATACCATGAGTTAAATGAGCTGGCACCGAGAGATGTTGTTTCCAGGGCTATATTTGAAGAAATGAAAAGGACTGGATCCAGTCATGTTTATTTGGATATAACATTTAAGGGCAAAGACTACCTGGAAAACAGATTTCCAAATATCTACAAGACTTGTTTAGGCTACGGTATAGACATGTCTAAGGATTATATACCTGTTTCTCCCGCAGAGCACTACAGTATGGGCGGAATCCGCGCGGATGTTTATGGCGGTACAAACATTAAAGGATTTTATGCTTGTGGTGAGGCTGCCTGCAATGGAATACATGGAGCTAACAGGCTAGCCAGTAACTCATTACTTGAAGGACTTGTTTTTGGACACAAGATTGGAAATGCCGTAGACAACATTTTACAGGATAATGAAAAAACCGGTGTTTCTGTTATTGTAAATACAGATAGAGTTCCTAACGATATTGATGCAGAGAAGCTGATTAAAGAAGTACAGGAGATAATGACCCAGTATGTAGGTATTATAAGAAACAAAGAAGGTTTGCTCCATGCTAAAGCAGAGATAAAAAAAATATCTGATACAATTACAGATATGAGAAACTCAAAGATTAAGCACTTCGAGCTTCAGAATGTAGTACTTCTGGCTGGAATAGTCATTGAGTTTGCATTGGAAAGGGAAGAGAGCAGGGGCGCACACTATAGATCTGATTTTCCTTGTACTGATGATATTAATTGGAGAACTCACATAATAAAATCGGCACCTTCGGTGAGGTAATAGGTAATGGGTCATTGGGAAACCGGATTTAAGAATTTAGAGGTTTGGAAAAATACAAAGGATTTAGCAGTAGAAATATATAAAATAACAGAAAGTACCGCTTTTAATAAGGATTTTGATTTAAGAAGTCAAATAAGACGTTCATCTATAAGTATTCCAAGTAATATAGCAGAAGGTGACGAAAGAGGAACTAATAATGAGGCTGTACGTTTTTTATATATCGCAAAAGGTTCTCTCGCAGAACTCCGTACCCAACTGGAAATTGCAAAGGATATCGGATACATAGAAAAAGAACTGTTTGAATACTTAGAAAATAGGTGTGTAAGAATAGGTAAAATGTTAGGTTCACTTATTAATGTGAGAAGCAAATGCGGATGAAAAAATGAGTTATAACTGGTTTAAACTTCTATAACCTATAACCCATTGCCCATTACCGCACGACTGAAAGGAGAGCTAATAAATGATAGACAGCTTATATATAGATGATTTAATCATGTCTTCTTTGAAGGAAGATATGCCCCTGGGTGATATTACTACGGACAATCTAATTGACGCAGATGCCAAGTCCCATGCATTACTAATTGCAAAAGAAGAGGGCATTTTAGCGGGTCTTGATGTGGCAGAGAGAGTTTTTAAGCTTTTAGACAGCAGCATAAAATTCACAAGAAATTTCAATGACGGAGATTTTGTCAGCAAGGGTGAGGTAATTGCAGAAATAGAGGGTAATTCCCGTGCCATGCTTAAAGCAGAAAGAACTTCATTAAACCTGCTGCAAAGACTTTCAGGCATTGCAACAAAAACAAATCAGTTCTGCAAAAAGATAGAAGGCTTAAATGCTTCCATAGTAGATACCAGAAAAACTACCCCTGGTTTAAGATTTTTAGAAAAATATGCAGTTAGAGCAGGTGGGGGACAGAATCACAGATTTTGCTTGTCCGATGGAGTTCTGATTAAGGATAATCATATAAAAGCGGCAGGTGGAATAAAAAAGGCTGTAGAGTTAGCACGTAAAAATGTTCCTCACACAATTAAAATTGAAGTAGAAACTGAAACCATGGAACAAGTTCAGGAAGCTCTTGACGCAAAGGCAGATATAATTATGCTTCACAATATGACTCTTGATATGATGAGAGACGCAGTAAAGTTGATTAATAAGAGAGCTATTGTAGAGGCATCAGGAAATGTAAATCTTGATACAGTTTACGATATTGCCGCAACAGGTGTGGATATTATATCCGTAGGGGCGCTGACACACTCTGTGAAAGCATTTGATATTAGCTTAAAGTTCCTTTAAGCTCAGGCAATAGGCTATGGGCAATAGGCGATAGGGGTAAGGATGGGGAAAAGCGGATTTAGAGAACTGGAGGTTTGGCAAGAGGCTAAAGAACTCGCAGTATATGTATACAGAATAACCAGTAGCAGGCTATTCAAAGAAGATAGCGGTTTACAAGACCAAATTAGGCGTGCGGCTGTAAGTGTACCAAGCAATATAGCAGAAGGCGATGAAAGATTTACTGATAAGGAATCAATTAGATTTTTATACATAGCAAAAGGTTCTTTAGCTGAGTTGATTACACAAATCGTGATTGCACATGAGATAGGCTACATAAACAGTGAAACTTCAAATAGCATTTTGGATAAGTGTTCTGTAATTGGAAAAAGGCTAGGAGCCCTAATAAAAGTACGCTCTCTGTAGGAGAGCGTTTAATTTGCCTTTATTCCCATAGCCTATAGCCCATAGCCTATAGCCCGCAACCTGACGGTATACCGTCAGGTTGTAATGACGACTTGTGGATAAAACAAAAAGATATCCACAAAAAATCCTGAAGTTTTTCACAATTACATAATGTAAAACCGGTAAACCTTTGATATAAGAGACTTAGAGCCGTGTGAATAAGTGAAAAAGATATCCACAATCATGTGGATATCTTTAGTTTTACACATAAATTTCAACAAATATACTGATTACTTTTTCAAAGACGGGTATGGAAGCTTCTCATAGAGCATGCTTTCAACGCGCTCAAAAACTTTCCTGTTACTTAATATATTCATGTGGTTGGTTGCTTCACTAAAGTTACCTTTTAGGATATTGTCAAAATTCAGGTTACTTTCACCAATGGAAAATAACTCTGTGTTTAGACTCCACTCCTCAAGAGATGCACTTTCGGGACTTACAACTTCATCATATTGCCCTAGAATACTGCCTACTTGTATTGTGTTGTTGAGACCCTTATTTAGCATCTGTGGCAATGCTTTTGACAATAGGGGATTTTCGGGTATTAGATCGCTTACTCCCTTATCATCAAAAAAACTTGCTCCCAAAGATGCCAGAGGGGAACCTTTCTGAGGTACTGAAATAAAAATTATTTTTCTTACATTATTATCTCTGATAAAATCCTCACTGCATGTGTAATATCTGGCTACCAGCCCACCCATACTATGAGCTACCAAATCAAACCTTTGCACCTGCAGCCCTTTTGCCAGGTACTGCATTTTTTGTTTCAACAGAAAGTCTTTAAGTATATTTGAGGCTACAATTATTCCGTTTACGGATTTATATTCAATTGCACTTGTTTGAAAGCCTTTAGATTTCAGATATTCTCCGAAGTTTTCAAAAATATAGGCGTATGCTTGATAGCCATGTATAAAAACTACTGGATTACGTACAAGCTTAATACTTTGCTGGGATTTGATTCCTGTATTTTTTACGGCAGCTGTTATTTTAATATTAGTTTCTTTTTGTGTAAGAAACTCCTTGCTTGCTTCCGGAGGCGAGTATACAACCAAAAGTTCGCCATAATCGTCAGTTCTGAGCAATTGAGGAGTTAAATCGCCAAGATAATCATGTGCTTTTGTATTTCCATCTAAGGAAAGTGTGACCGGTGCCATAGGCACAGGATTGCCTTTACGGTCCCTGACTTCAATTCGCAAAACAACTTTATTTGACGGGTCTGCTGCTACAGATTTAACAGCGGGATTGACAAGCGATAAATTCAGAATTAAGTTATCTTTATCATAAAAATTATATTTAATGTAGTTTGCCACCTCTGCAAACCCAACAGACACTTGAACAAGTAAAGAAACTACTATAACCAAAGCAAGCGATGCTGCAGATAAATTAAGCTTTATCCTTGTACTCATATGCATCATCCTATCTAGATAAATTGCACACTAGCGTGCGCGGTTATGGATAATAGGTTATTACTAATTATAACATTTAAGACTACTGAATAAAATTGTAAATAATGTATAGATTTTTATGATTATTTTTTCACTATAAATTTTTCAAAATTTGAATCTAATAATTATTATTAATGTGGAGAAAATAATGTTGGAATGCAGCAAATTATAATATTCTTATACATTTGCAGGCAATAAAAAAATTAAGGAGATGACTGCTATGAAAGTAAAAGATATAATGACTAAAAATGTAGCATATATAAACCCAATGTCCTCTGTTGTAGAGGCAGCACAGTTAATGCAAAAGCACAATGTGGGATCTATACCAGTTTGTGATCAAACCGGAGTTTTAGGAATCGTTACGGACAGAGATATAGTTGTAAGGAACATAGCACACGGAAAAAATCCACAGAGTACACCTGTAAAGGATGTAATGACCCAGAGTGTTGCAACTATAACCCCAGACATGGATATAGATTCTGCAACAAAAATAATGTCAGCCAACCAAGTTAGAAGACTTCCTGTAGTTGAAAACAATTTGTTGGTAGGAATGGTAGCAATCGGTGACCTGGCAACAGACAACCGTTTTGACACAGAAGCATCGGAAGCACTGACTGAAATAAGCAAGCCGGCAAAACCAGACAAGTTGTCAAAGAAGTAAATATAACGTAGTTTATGTATTCAGCCCGAAGTGTGGAGCCCGACTGGATGAGGGCTCAGGCGGCACTGACCGGATGAAGATTGCCGCCGGTTAACGGAGGCAGCCTGCCCGGCAAATGAGGGCGAGTGGAGGGTGCAGGGAACATGGACGATACTGTTCTTTGCAAGACCACAAAGACTCTTATAAGGAATACACTGATAAAACAAATTATTAAAGGCTTTAAAAAAGGAACATGGGTCAAATTATATAAACCCATGTTCCTTACCTTTATTTAATAGTAAAAAGTTACAAACTTAATGGAATACATATCACAAAGCATTATATCATCAGTATCCTCAGGGCGTATTAAAATGTAGCTGGTTCCAACTCCAACAAGTGTACCAAGCCTGTCAGTAGTGCTGTTTGTTCCTATTAAAAACTCAACTCTGACTCTTCTGCCAATCTGTGTTTTTAAAAATCCGGGTATAAACTGTGTACTGGTTAGTGTCTGTGCCGGCTGCTCGGGAAAGGGAACAGGAACAGTTCCGGTAGTCGCTGGACCCAAGGGCACTCCTGTTGGCAAGGTAGTACCAATTGGAGCAAGGGGAAACATTGGTGTTGTTCCACCGGTCTGATTATACATTTGTGAATGTGGCATTGCCTGGGTTGATGGCATAGTCTGTGTACCTGTTGTTTCTCTCATACAGGGTAAGTAATTGTAGTAATCATAGTAATCGTTCATTTGAATACCTCCTAATTTACAAAATTTGTGCAATGGGTTAAGCGTGGAAAATGAACTTTTTTATAGTAGAGTTATGTTTCCCAATACCTTGCGGTTGGCAGATAGAAACAGTGGTCCCGCACTCTGTTGTGAAGACTTCCTGAGCCATTGCGGGGAAACAGGGACGCACAAACCGGCCTGAAAGGGTTATAATACCAGAGGCTCTGGTCTACGCCCTGAAGCTGATTACCTGCCAAAGCCCAATCAGCTACAGCATAGTGAATGTCTTCCGGTGGGGTAGCCCAAATAGTTTGCGGATTCACTTCTCCGTAAACAGTGCTCATGAGACAAGTAAATTCCCCGGGTTCCTCAATTACCCGTCTCAGATCTCCTCCGCCCGTACGTAGATATTGCCCGCCTGAGACATGAACTCTATTCATAATAACGGTAGCAACCGCCTTCATTCCGGCTTCGCCTTCACCACCGGCTTCGCATTTTATTAATCTGGCAAATAGTTCTCTTGCAGAAAAAGGCATAATTCATCACCTTTCTTCCATTGTATTTCCGGGAAATAAATTCATAGTACAGTATATTAACATAAGGAATAAAGTGTAACTGCATAAAAAAACTTTTCTCGTTTTTATGTAATGAAAAAATTTCAATTAGTATTTTGTTTGATTAAGTAAATAATATTAAGGATATTACTTTGCTTCTATAAAAGTATTGTAATATCAAAATCCGTCGCTAAAAAGGAGGCATGTAATGTGAGTAGACACAGAAGTATTATGTCAGACGCTTTAAAGGCAGAGATAGCTAAGGAGCTTGGAGTCTATAACACAGTGCAGTCTGAAGGTTGGGGAGCGGTTTCATCAAAGAACTGCGGTAATATAGTAAAAGTAGCCATAGAAATGGCTGAAAGAAACCTCAACGGAAAGTAAGTCGTCCGATTAGCGCATAAAAGCCGGCTGTATGCCGGCTTTTATTATGTCCATTTTCTTATTTCAATAATTTATGTTAAACTATATATTATATGAAGGAAAACCTGTAATATATCTTGAATCACGCCTGATTAGCTCAGTTTTGTATCTTTTAACAATGAATTTGTGCCTATTATAGATAGATTGTTTCACTACTGTTACAATTTCTTTACACTTAAAATCAATGTGTTGACTCAAAAATATGCCGATGATATAATGGGTTTGAATTCAAGATAGGTAAATCACGCTTGTCTTGAGCAAATAGTAACAAGGGGTTAGGTTATACACAAAAGCGGGGTAGGCGTAATCTAATCTTTAAATTTGGTAAAGCCTACTACCAATAAAATTACAAGGAGGATTTGAGAGCATGAGAAATCTCAAGAAATTTTTAGCAGTAGTAGTAGCTATCGCTGTTATGATGACAGCTATGGTACCTGCTTTCGCAGCAGAAGCT
>JAOAEJ010000044.1 GCA_026416815.1 Clostridia bacterium
GCTGCTACAAACTTTAAAGTTACTTACATTGCTCTGATTCTGAGCAAGCAGTGTAGCCTTACAGTAATTACTAAAGCTTATGCAAAAGTCGTCAACGCTGCAAAATATTTCAGTTAATAATTCTTGCATATGAACCCACCATTTTCTTTTAATGTTGGTTGACATAAACTTTCTAAAAGATTTCGGTGGGTTTTTATATTTGTAATGTTTTCTATAACTTTGTCGAATTCACTTATATTTAAAATATTAAAGATCGATAAGCAATAATATAGAAAGGTAAAATTCAGTCGCGTAGAATTAGGTTATTCTTAAAAGAGTTTACTGATGTTGAACTGTTCCATTCTCAGTATTGTAAAGCAATCATGAAAGGAGATATTAAATGTTTATCGACTTCGATTTCAGCATGATTCCCCTCTCTATCCTTACAATATAAATGGCTATAACCATGCTCAAGGGAAATCTTCCCTTGAGGCTCAATTTTCACCCTTAAAAACAGCCCTTTTTCCCTTGGATTTCCCTTGAAATTTTCCAATAACATAAAATTGAGGAATGCTGTCATTGCAACATTCCTCAAAATTTTTGGCTTAAATATCAAATTTAAAAACTCATGAAACCCTTGATTTACCTAATGTCAAAAACAATTTTTCATTATCATTCTTACTTACCGAAATATCTTTCGAGAAGGCCCTTGAAAGCAGCCCCATGTCTTGCTTCGTCTTTGCACATTTCATGTACAGTATCATGAATTGCATCATAATTGAGCTGTTTTGCTTTTGTAGCAAGATCCTTTTTGCCCTGACATGCACCAAACTCAGCTTCAACCCTTAACTGAAGGTTTTTCTTTGTATCGGCACTAACCACTTCTCCAAGCAATTCAGCAAACTTTGCAGCGTGTTCTGCTTCTTCAAAAGCTATCCTTTTATAAGCCTCTGCTATTTCAGGGTATCCTTCTCTATCAGCCTGGCGGCTCATTGCAAGGTACATACCAACCTCTGTGCATTCGCCAAGAAAGTTTGCTTTAAGCCCTTCGATAACTTCAGCGTCTATATTTACTGCAACACCTATTCTATGTTCATCAGCCCACTGTAAAGTTCCTTCTTCTTTTACAAAAAACTTTTCCTTGGCTGCACGGCATTGTGGGCAATTGTCCGGTGCTTCTGCCCCCTCATGTACATAACCGCAAATAGAACAAACAAATTTTTTCATATAATTAATGACCTCCCTGATAAAATTTAAATTTTGGTAATACGCTTTTAATGATACCACAAAACCCTGGAGTTAAAACTTTTTTCTAAACTATTCTATTGAGCGAAAGCTATTATAGATAAGTCACTGTAAAGTTTAAAACATTTTGCCACCACCCCTGCCCCTCCTCAAAGGATGGAAGCTTTTGTTTTGCGGCGAAGCCGCAATCAGGAGGGCTCCGCCCCCTGCACCCCCAATTTAAAGTTTTACAGTAAACTATCTTTACAAAATGTATTTAATAAAAACAAAGTAATTTCCCGGGAAATTTTGTCGAGTTAAATAAAACCCAACAGCTTTTTAATATTTTTTGTCTTTTTAAATTCTATAAACCAATATTTTTTTTACCAGCCGGCCTATAAGCTAAACTTTCATGGACTACCCTGTTTTTACCCTGTGCTTTTGCTGCTAACAGTCGGTCATCTGCTACCTTAAGTATATCTTTGGATTCACTACTGGAATCCTCTTCAAAGGAAGCCGTACCTATACTAACCGTAATATTTCCCTCCGGATAATTTTCGCTGAAATAAAACTTACTCTCGGCAATACTTGACCGAATTTTTTCAGCAGCCTGTATTACCCCTTCCTTTGCAGTCCTGGTAAATATGACTATAAACTCTTCCCCTCCGTATCTACAAATTATGTCTTTTGTAAATAACACTTCCCTTATCTTTTCTACTACTTGTTTTAATATGTTGTCTCCAACTAAATGGCCGTAAGTATCGTTTATTTTCTTAAAGTTGTCTATATCCAGTATAGCTATCCCAAAGTTCATATTTGACTTTTCATTGGGATTGTATTTCTTATGGTTTAAAACTCTTCTTACTTCCAGCTCATAATACTCATTAAAAAATCTCCTGTTATAAGCACCGGTCAGACCATCAAGCTCCGCTAAAGTCTTTAGCTTTTGCTGTGTCTCCTTCATCCTTTTAATATTTTCCTGTTCAAGTTTCTGAATTTGGTTAAAGGCATTAATAAGATCTGCAATTTCATCCTTAGAAGTCACTGCTATTCTCTTTTCACGGTTTATACTTGTCCCCTGGGCTATTTCCGAAAGGCTTTTGGCTACAAAAACAATGGGTTTAGTTATTTTGTTGCTGATTACAAAGGAAATTACTGTAGAAAGTATAATTGCACAGAAAAATATCCCCACAAATATATAGAAAAACTCTCTTTTGGAATTGTTAAGTTGCGATATATCCTCTTTAATTCCTATGATAGCTATTATATTTCCGTTAACGTCATTAAGGGGGTAAAACATTTTGACGGTATTACCTTGATGGGTTTTAACCAATTCTCCGCTGACAACACGCTTGAAAACTTCGAGGTTATCCGCAGAGCTTTTCAACAGTCTTTGATTATCTTTCGAGCTTAGAATGAGCGCATTAATGCTGTAGATATCTATTTCTTGTGATAAAAGCATATTCATATCCGAAAATGTCTTATCGGTAAATTTTAGTTTCATTTGGCATACGCCTATAATCTTACCCAATATCCTTACAGGTACAGCAGCTTTAATTAATAGTTCGTTATTTTCCAGCTCATAGCCTTTAACTTTTTTTCCATTCAAAGCCCCAGTGATGTATACGTCCTTACTCTTATCATGCCCGTACACACCCAACTTCTGTGCTTGGGTATACAGCCTTCCGTTTGAGTCATAAAATTCAAAGCCGGTAATATTTTCTTCTCGCTTTAAAGTATTGTAAATGGGTGTTATTCTGTAATCCAGAAGTAAGCGGTTGTCCTGCTCCAGTGCTGCAACGAGATCATGATTTTCAGCATATCCTTCTGCTAAATCAAGTACATCATTCGCCTTATTATCGAGGTATCCCCTCATAACATTTACGGTATTTTCAGTATTGTTCTTAATTATCTGATCCAAGCTTCTTTCTATCTTCATATACATAAAGAAGGATGCTGCTATTATTGGTATAAGCGCAGCAACCAAAAACATTATAAAAAGCTTGTGCCTCATTTTCAATTCCGGTAACAACTTCCTCATTTCGCAACCTCTTGCATACATCCTCTTATTGGGAATTTACTGCTGTGTAAATTCCCTCCAAATACTATCATAAATATCTTGTATATCAGGATTTACATTGTTATTAACATGTTCTGCTCTTTCAACTTCTTCCAGCGGTAAATAAATGGACTTGTTTTGCAATATACTCTTATCCATATACTTGTAGGCTTCTATATTTGTAGTGGCGTAAGGTACCAATCTTGTTACTTCCGCACTAATTTCAGGCTCAAGTATGAAGTTTATAAATTTTTCTCCCAATTGCTTGTGGGGAGCATCCTTTAGAATAAGGAAGTTATCTTGAAAAACAATCAAGCCTTCTTTAGGAAAAATCATTTTTACTTTTGGGTTATCAACTTGGTTGTAAACTACCTCAGAACTCCAAAGAAATCCTATGCTGGCTTCCCCTTTTGCAACTGCCCTGTTATTCGCATCACTGTTTATTACTTTTACGTTGCGTCGAAGCTTGAGCACTTCTTTCCTTGCTTTTTCCAGAACCTTTTTATCGGTTTCGTTTGCCGAATACCCCATCTTTTTTAATACAACTCCAATAATCGTTCTGGAGTCTTCAGCAAAAGAAATGCTATTAACGAACCTCGGGTTCCATAAATCCGCATAACTTGTGATAGGCTCCTTTACTTTATCGGTATTGACAATTATCCCTGAATATCCTAGCGTAAAGGGAACAGAGTACTTATTTCCCCTGTCAAAAGTCTTATCAAGGTATTCCTTTCCCACATTTCTTATGTTGGGTATATTTTTTAAATTAATTGGCTGGACCTGTCCACTTTTGATAAGCACAGGTATCAGTCCACCATTTGCCACAGTAACATCAAATTTTCCAGCGTCCTTTTCCAGCTTTTCCTTCATCTCTTCCTCAGAAGAAAAGTTTACCTGCCTAACCTTGATACCATACCTTTCTTGAAATTTTACAAAAACCGATTCAGGTATGTAATCAGCCCAGTTCAATACCACAACTTCAGCTGCTACCTCAGCCGATTTGTTTTTTTCATCAGCCTTGCTTTTATCCTGAGCATGTACAGCAGCATCTTTTTTAACTATATCCTGTTCGTCTCTAGCCAAATTGCATCCAAAAAGCAGTATACTGCAAATTATAACAGTTATAATCAATACGTACCTTGTCATAGTTTTTGCCCCCAGGCATAAGTTACTGTATATAGATAGTTTACTGTAAACTATCTATATACAGTGGCATATTACATATTATTATATCATATTTTACCATATGTACACTCATTAGACATTTTTTTATCTTTACATTTATATTACAACAACCAAAAACACCGGAATTAAACCTGGAAATTTACTTTACCCGTATCTAAATCTACTATTACACCGGTACCATCAGCCAGCTTCTCAGTCGCCAATCCCGTACCCACAATACAAGGCAGTTTGATTTCTCTTGCAATTATAGCAGCATGGCAGAGAATTCCGCCCTCATCAGTTATCAAGGCAGCAACCTTTTTAGTTAAAACCGGTACAAAATCCGGTGTAGTCATTCCGGTTACCACTATTATATTTTCACCTTCAATGTTTTCCAGGTCTTCAGGCGAAAATGCTATCTTAACCAGCCCCTCAACCTTTCCACTGCCAAAAACAGTTCTTCCCTTCAACACTTTACTACCCGAACCTTCACATGAATCGTATACAGGCTTCACATCATCCCTAAAGCAAACCTTTTCTCCATCATGAAAAAGACATAAAGAACTATAATCTGCCGATAGTAAGGAGTTTTTTCCTCTTTGAATTCCAGCTATTAATCCCTGCCTGCTGCTGTTCCATACTTCTCGTACACTCATTCCCAGTATGTCTCCTACACCCTTTAACAGCGGGCGAGCATTGGCATATACTGAATAGAGGTATTCCATCTGCTGGTTTCGTATGTTCAACCATACTTTGAGATAAGTTGATAGTTTGTCCCAGCCTTCTATACAGCTGTATTTCTCCATTAATTCAGCAGCTTTGCTGTCAATCCCCTCAGTTCTATCTTCCTCACATGATTCCTTTATAAATCGGTATACCTCATCCCTGTTGTAGGGCTCCTCGTAGGGTAAATGGCAGTTCAGAAACCCATAGTTACAAACGATATTGTCAAGCTTTACTATAAGCTCTTCCGATAATTCTTCCCATCTTAAGGGCAATGTTTTTAAGGTATCGGTAATACCCTTTTTAAAGTTTAAGCAGTCATTTGTAAAAAGCTGCCCAAGGGTAGTAATACCTAATGTAGAAAGGGTAAAAAAGTCATCCTCAGCGTTATCAGGATCTATCTGTTTCATTTTTTCAATCATTAACGCACTCAAAGCCTCGATTATGTGCATTGGTACATAGTAATGTGCATTAAGCGGTACTATAGACTCAAAGAAGTCTTTGATTCTTTCTGTAATAGGCAGAGCGTCGTCAGCCCAGCACATAGTATTCCATGCCAACATTTTTTTATAATAATGACGATATCGGGTAATGAGACGTTCCAGATACCCGGTATCGCTACTTATACGATGTTTGAGAAGCCTAATTATTGTACTATCCAGCGCTTTATGTATCCAAAGTTCCTGTTGTCCATCGGAGGGATTTGTTATCATTATCATCCACCGCGAAAGGTCTAGATTAATTTCATAGTACGGAGCCAGGTAACGCGTACAGCCGTCAATAAGGAATTCTATGTCCAAACTGCATAGAGTTCGCTTATAAGCCTTCTTATACTCTGAAAGCTGCAAAATGTGACTCTCCTGTATAGCTGTCACCGGTCTCTGCTGAAGCAGCCAGAGACACCCCTCCCTATCTATTGCGAACTCAACATCTACCGGCCCGCCAGTACTTTCTTCCAGCCGAGTAACAACTTCCTCCAGTTCCTCAATCCATGGATACCCAAGATTACCTACCAATGTACCCGATGTTCCAGTGACAGATAACGGTGTAACTGCTCCCTGTACCAGGCTCTCTCCCAACCCGGATATCACTTCCACTAGTATCCTTCCATTATCCCGCACATCTCTCGGCGAAGGATGTCTTGAAAAGCATACGCCGGCAAAGCTTACGTCAATCATAGGCTGTATAACTACCGCTATAGGGGGCCATTGTGTATACTCTCCGAAGTACATCTGCACCCGCTGCCCCATACCCGATAGCCACACCCTTGCTATAGCAGCAGGGAGTTCATTTACTGTAACATTTAGTACACTCTCAAACATCCCCGCAAAACTTTGCTCCCCGGAATCCTCTACTACTGCCGATGAACGCACTGCATACCTATCATATGGTAAATTTTTTAGTGTACATCCTATAGCCCGGGAAATATGTTCTTCTGCTTCCTTAAGAATTTCCTCCCTAACATCAGGTTTGTCGTATACTTCAAGTTGGAGTTTTTCTTTAAACTGGTGGAATAATTGAGTCGTGACTACCCAGGTATCTGGATGTAGGATGGAAAGATTAGCGATTGCAGCAAGCCCTACAGCCTTTCCCCCGATTAAGTTTAGGTAATTCTCAAAGTTTGAGCTGATTTCTTTTATGTTGATTAGGTTTAACCCGTTCATTTCTTTTATTCCCCCTGATTTCACTATGTTTTGTCTATAAATGAGCTTATATCTATAAAATACCAATTTCCAGTTATATAGTATATCATTTTGAGGGGTGGATTTCATCTAAGCTATATAAAAATCTACAGCGAATGTCTTCCTAAACCTTTTTTGCAATTTGTTACCTTAAGTTATATTGCGATAATCAAATTTTCCCTTGTAATATCATTATCGCAAATTATATAAATAGAAATTAATGGATTCGGTTTTTTGGGTTGTTTAATATATGGTCGCTGTAGTGTATTTCAGATAAATACCACGAAAATAAAAATTGCTATTATTTTATTGTAATAATAGCAACACATGGTTTTATCCTCTATGCAAAGGGAATTCAAGATTTTTAATTTTATTTTAACACATCACTACCCAATTCGGACAAAAATACTAATTCTATATTTTTATCATCAAACTCCGGAATCATTTCGGATATCGCCTCAGCGGTCACCTTTCCTCCATCCTGCCCTACATGACCTATAGCTACTGCTTTCCCCAGTTTTAACGCTGTCTCTCCAGCCTCATGCAGCTTCTTTTTTATATGCTTCTTTGATTGTGTGCCGTCAAGGAATACATTTCTATCATAACATTGCACACCTTTTGAATCAGCAATTTGCTTTGCCACAGGCTTCGGACTGGTCCTGCTATCGAGGAAATATAAGTTTTTTTCTTTTATCACATCAAGTACATTGGCAATAATATTCTCTTCACTGCTAGCTTTGGAGCCCATATGAATATTAGCCCCTGAGGCAAAGGGCACATTATCAAAGGCGTCCATAACAATTTGACGGACATCTGCTCCATCCATACCTGCCATTATAGGCCTTGGCCCCAGCCAGCTTTTTTTGCCGCGGTAAGGCTCCATTGCAAGATGGACTATAACTTCATATCCCCTTTGATGGGCTATCGCTGCATCCGATTCAGAAAACTCCAAAAAAGGCATTACCGCAAAAGTCATGTGCCTTTCTATAGACATCATTTCCTTTACCCCGTTTCTGCTTTGCCCAAAATCATCAATCACAATAGCAAGCTTACCTTCATCATACCTTTCCTTTGAAGGAAGTGTATCGTCATACCCATAAAAGTTGGAGGCGCTTAAAATCTCCGATTTGTAGCCAAATTTATCCCACATATACACAAATGCAGCTGCCGATACAACTACAGCTAAAACTAAGGAAAGTACAACATTTTTCTTTCTAATACTAAATACATACAATCTCTTCATAAACCGATTCTCCTGAGTACTTAATATCCTGTATCAGTTTCAACCGTAAACTCATTCAGGCCTTACTTTAAATATTATTCAATACCCCGGCTTATTATGTTATGGAAGCATTACTTTACACAAAAATGTAAAATCATTATTATAGTTATCAGCATAAAAAAACAAAGTACCCGAAAGCACTTTGTTTTTTTATTTGAATAATACTACTTTGTTATTTCCTCATCATAAATTCCAAAATAACAAAGTAGTATTAAGCTATTAAACTGAATTATCCTACAAACTTCAGTGTAGGTATAAGCCACACTTCTCCAGTTCCTCTATATGTATGGAGTAACCCTTCTCCACTTCTGGATGAGCCTATTATTGATTTTGTGGATTTCTCTACTGTAAATTCAATATTGCCTTTTCTAGCGATGACATAGTTACCGTCTACCTGAAGCTTTTCATTGTTGAGTTTATATACCAATATCTGCTCCGAAGGCACACTGCTTTGTAGTACTGCTATACCGCTTCCCCTCAGCTTTGTCTGAAAGTAGCCCTCTCCACCGGCAATAGCTGCGGATAAATTTTTCTGGGCATATACCCCTACCTCTACCCTCGATTCGCAGCAGTAGAATGTCCCCTTATCTGCAATTAGCTCTTCATTATTGAGCTCTATGCTAAAGAAATGCTTGTAACTTGGCTCGAGGTATATTTCTCCAACACCTGTGTATCTCGGCTTCACAGAGGATTCCCCCGTCAAAGCATTTCCTAAAAGCCCTTTGGCAATTGAACCAAGCGAGTTATCCGTCTTCATGGCCACTGCACCCTTCATAAACTGCAGTGCTCCCGATTCCGTCACAAGCTCTCCTCCTTTGAGATATGCCCTTACCTGGTGCAGCTTATTAACATGCCTGTAAGCTGCAGCCTCGCCTCCATAATGCCCCTGAAGCTTTTCATATTGTATTACTTCCAGTATTATTCCTTCACCTTCACGCCTTTCCAAAACCTTTACTATACTAGACAGATCAGGGTTAAACATTCTTACCTCTCCTTTTAAATCTAATTTAAAGTGCATCACTTTTGCTTTTATAGATAGTTAGCCATATTTTAAAATATAGGACTTCCCCCTATACAAAATTTTTAGTAAACAAGCTACAAAGTTAGATTCTATACACTATTCAGACTTAGGAATAAGCCCTTGACTTGCATTATAACTGCAGACCCCTGCTGCTACAACTTCGGCATTAGGGTTAATAGCGATTGCATTTATAAAACACTTCGAATAATCTCTATAAGCATTTATTTGCTTTACCAGTTCCCCGTTCTTTGCATTCCAAAGCTTTATATCTCCATCCCATCCAGCAGACATAAGCATACTGCCATCTATAGAAAAAGCTAAAGACGTAAGTATTTCCTTATGAGCATTTATAGTATAAACTTCTATCCCTGTCTCTATATCCAGCAGCTTAATTGCTCCACTTAGACTGCCAATCGCCACCGCGCTGCCATATGGACTTATAGCTACTGATTTTATCCACCCCTGTTTTGCTGCAAGAATCTTTAATTCTTTTCCCTGGGATAAATCCCATAGTCTTACTTCCCCTTCAACACCGGCAGAAACAAGAGTTTTTCCATCCGGTGCAAAATCCAACGAATAGATACCTCCATCTCCATATAGCGTGCAAAGCTCTGTGCCTTCTTTTACATCCCAAAGTTTTATAGTTTTATCAAGACTTCCTGTCGCGAGTATCCCACTGTCTTTATTAAATAATACGGTAGTAACGCACCCTTTATGCCCTTCTAAAGAATATACTTGCTTCCAGCTATGCGTATCCCAAACTTTAACAATTCCTTCACTCCCGCCTGAAACTAATGCATTTCCATACCGGCTAAAGCTTAGGGAATATACAAAGCCCTGGCGAGCTTCAATTTCGTGGAGTATTTCACCTTTTCCGTTCCACACCTTAATAGCACCTTTACAGTCACCGGATATAAGAGCCTGCCCGTTGGGGCTGAATGCCAGGGAACATATATCGTCATCAAAACCACCTAATGTGCCCAGTTCTTTAGCAGAATTCATACTCCATATTTTAATAGGTTTATCATATAGAACTTCCAAACACCTCACTCCTATCTACTATAATACCTTATATAGACAGTTTAAGTTAAAAGCAATTTTATCTTGTCATTTAAGTCGCACTTACCACAACTAATTGTATGACCGGAAATCACTAAGTTCAACTTAAGCTTTCTTTATGCAAAGGTTTGCTTTCTTGTATATGTAATATATTCCATTTCAAACCGACCGCTCTCTATAGCTGCCATCGTGCCGTTATATTCAAAGTTATAAACCGCTTAAGTCTACCTGAATACAGCACTATTTAAATACATCTGATATAATCATCACTCTTTTATATTATACCTATCTCTGACTGTGAAATGGAATACCTATTTCCCAGTTTATCCATTACATTCTTATCAAGCTTCCAATCCTTGTTTTATTAGCAACACTAAATCCATAGAAATTTACTCATTAAGTTTATTGTAAACTATCTATTATGTAATTAATATCTGACAATATTATATACCATTACTCATTTACTGTTGTAATTTACTCAAAAATTTTTTATTACATATAGGGGAGTTGTATACAGGAAAGATAGCACTTGTTGTATGGTGTGCAATTTTTAGCCCAATTTGCTTCTTGATTGCTAAGTATTTATAAGATAGGATAAAGAATTAAAAGCCTACAGGAGTCATCCAGTAGGCCTGTTTTATATAAAATTACTCTTTGCCAGGTATAAAGGTAGCACAGTCTGTTTCCTGAGTATCATGAGCATTTTTAGGCTGTACTTCTATCTTCTCAGCAGAGCAGTTATCTCCCTGCATATAGTAGTAGCATGTATTTACCACGCATTTTATTCCAGGATTTGCACGATCCATTTTGCTAACTCTCATATCTTACCCTCCTGTGAAAACATTATTTTTGAACAATAATATTTTTAATCACAAGCTGATTTTTAATACATGTAATCAACTTCACAAATAGCTTGTTTTTTCTTTATTCAATAATAATTGTCAAAACAAACATTTTAGGCAAATAAAACTATTCACATGTGCTTTTGCCTTTAAGCCACTTTTCCACAAATAATACAGCATTTTCACACTCATACCCTTAATTACTTTAAGTCTAATATATTTTTTCCCTATAGCATAGTGCTTTTTAACATTACAAATTTCTAGCTGCTATCAACATATTTAAATAAACCTTCCTTTCTGTTATAATCTACCTATATATAAGCATGTCAGGAGGAATTCGTTATGTCGCTTTCATCAAACTCCCCAGCATACGAAAAATACAAGTCCGCAGAAAAAGCATTTAAAGAGGGTAACTATCAGGAAACTCTCAGAATACTAACTTTTGCTTTTGAGGAAGACCATTCATACAGGCCCCTCTATGAGCTTTCGGTTAAATGCCTAAAGTTCCTTGGAGGAAGGGATGAATCAGTTTTATTTGAAAAGGCTCTTTCAAGCTTTAATAAGTTTGAACCATTCTACAATCTGGGATACCACTTTATCGACGTAGGCCATACAAGGCTTGCTATTCCCTTTTTGCAACGGGCTACTGAGCTTTCACCGGACAACCTTGACTCAGCATTTGAGCTGTCCATTGCTCTAACTGCTCAGTTTCAGCCTCAAAAAGCCCGCGCTGTGCTGGACAAGGTGGATATAGGCGACAACTTCTGGGCATGGTATCAATTCTACTGGTGTTCACTCCTATCCAATAAACCTGAAGGTATTAAAGAATTTATATATACAGGCAAGCCCGAGTTAAAAAGGCTTGTAGAATCCGGTGAAACCGACTTTCAACCATGTCTGGATATGATACTCAAACTGGAAGAATGCTACAAAAGACTAAATACAGTACCAACTCCGCAGCCCATTATACGCGACTGGCATTTCATCCAGTACGGGAGTGCTATCCTTGATTATTTTGACAGCAGAACAGCCGACGACGGTATGAATGTAGCAGGCGGAAGGTATGTGGTTTCATGGGGTACAAATGCCGATATATCAGGCATAATCTCAAAATTAAACCAACTCCTAACCAAACTGGACAGGCAGCCCGAAACTGTACTGGCACTCCCCGACAGAGACTCAGAAATCATTGGACGCGCAGCTGCAAAAATACTAGTCACAAACTTTGAAACCCTTACCCAAGAAAACGCTGCGTCCGGCAAATGCCTAATAGTAGCAGGAAACAGCACTGCCTTCAATGAATTCCCCTTTATAGCCGAAATAAAACAAGGGCAAACAGTCTTTGCACTAAACCATAATTGGCTGCTAAACACCTCGATAACTCCCGACATAATCGGAGTTATGACACAATTGTACAACTTCCCTTGGCAAGGCGGTATGAAAGCAAACCCGAAAACCAACCAGATGGAAGAAACCCAACCCGACGAAAGACCAGCCGAGGAGATTGCCTCCAACATAGCAAAGGAACAGCCAAACACTGATCCAAGCTTTGCAGAAACACTAAGCTTCTACTTAGAAAGAAAAGAATACCTCAAAGGCGGTACAAAAGCCGGAACAAAACGCCTAATGTTCAGCACCGACAGCCCTGTACCCGGTTCTTACTTTTGCTGATAAATTTGAAATAATAGACATCTAATGACTAAACATGAGGGTAAGAATATTTTACCCCCACCTCTGCCCCGCCCTGAGGGCGGGAAACTTTTATTTGGCCGCGCTGCGGCCATCAGGTGGGCTATCGCCCCCTGCACCCCCAATTTTAAGTTTTAGAGTTCGGTATCTATAAACAAGACGAACCTCTACAATCTCATGGTTCGTCTTGTTTTACATTTATATAAGCGGAACCCTCTCCAGCAATCCATTCCCATAGATACTCTTAAAATTCAACCGTGGCATATGAACATACCCTATATAACACCCACAGCTTTCATTCCTGCACGGCTCTTTAATTAAAACATCTTTAATATCATCATTATAAATATTCCCCAGTACCTTCGAGTCAAAATGACATCTCCTAACAGCTCCATCACCCTGAATAAAAAACACACTCTTCCCGGTACAACACTGCTCCCCTTTACTAGCATAGCTCCTAAGGTTATACCTAAAGTAAGGGTCTATACCTTCAAAAAAACAAACATCTTCCTTTGAGTAGTATTCCTTCTCATCCTTGTAAGCATTTACCCATAGGTACACTTGAGGCAAAAGCTTTTGGCGAAGCTCAAGTATTTTTTTCTTATCATCCTTAATTCCTACCACGCCTACACTATACCTTATACCGCTCTCGTCAAGGATATTGCATTGTGCAGCAAATTCCTCCAGACTGACCTGCTCAGGATGATAGGTAGTCCATAGGGCAACCTTATTTTTATCAGCCTCTTTCACCCATTCAAGGCTGCCCGAAAGATTAGTCTGAATAACTACTTTTTCTATAGCATGCAAATGCGATAGGAGTACTATACCTTCTGTATACCACGGGTGTATAAGCGCCTCTCCCCAAGGAGTAAAGACTATGGAAATGCCCTCCTTCTTATCACCCCGGCTCTTTATCCAGCCAACAAATTGTTCAAGCTGCTTTCTATCCAACATTAGGCTCTTATCATCTCCACTACCCTTGTGAAACGGACAGTACCAGCAAAGGTAATTGCACGTTGAAAGCGCCCCTCTATAATATAAAGTATACCTCATAGGTAACTATACCCTTCCATTCTCTTTTTCACATCCTCGGAAATCAGCCAAGGTCCTATTGCATCGGAGTATCCCAGACCTTCCTGATTGAGCTTTAAGCTGTCACCAGCAACATACGCCAGTCCAAGTGATGCCAATGCCTTAAGCTGTGGAAAATCCTCAAAAAGCTCTGCCCCAAACCTATCTGAATAACTCTTTATGCCTACTCCCTGAACATGAAGCAAAGACTTCAAAAGATACCTACGCTTCTGTTCACTTATATCCAGCACAAAGCCGTAATGAGCATATTGAAAGGACTCCGACGCTATATACCTTTCTATGATTTTTCTAGTCGTATTATCAGCAACACCGTACTCCCACGAGTAGTGTACTGTTTGAGTATAAGACCTTGCACCACACCCCAGCCCCACCATTCCATCATCCTGACATGAATATTCAGGGCATTCCTTTATGCTCCCTGTGTTTTTCCGGCGGAAGTTCCTCATAGAAAGCTGTTTATAACCATTACTCTCCAAAACATCACAGGCAATTTTATAAAACTCCATTCTGCGCTCCTCTGATGATGTCGGTATACCACTAAACCTTAACTTGGTTTGTGGTCGCACATACAACGGATAAATATATATTTCTTCCGGCATATACTTCAAAGCACTTTCCAGCGAATAAATCCACGAATCGGGAGTCTGTCCCGGGATGCCATAAATCAAATCTATATTCAAAACCGGAAACTCGTACTCCCTTATTCTCTCCAGTGCTCTTAAGACACCCTCGGTATTCTGCCCGCGGTAAATCGCACAAGCCTCCTGCTCCATAAAGCTCTGAACGCCTATACTTATCCGGTCTACCTTCCGCTCTTTCAGAAGCTTTAACTTTGCCGCTTCAGCAGTTTCGGGGGAAGTCTCCACCGAAATTGGAACACTGTCAAAATCAATTCCCATATACTTATCTGCAATATCAAAAAGCCGCTCTATATCATACTCACTCAGCAAGGTCGGTGTACCGCCTCCGATAGCAAACCTTGTAAAAGACTTACTCCCGAGGATACTTGCTGTTTCATATGCCTGTCTCTCTAGGGCTTTTATGTAAGAGTCATGAAGTTCACCGCTTGCCGTAGACAACGAAAAAAGGTTGCAGTATCCGCACCTTGAAAGACAAAAGGGTATATGAATGTATAAAAAAAGGGAATCCTTCCTCTCCTTTTCCCACAACTCTTTAAGCTCTATAGGAGGATTAAGCTCTCTGTAAGCCGTCTTATGGGGATATGAATATATATAGGAATTGTATGGATTGGTATAAATCAAATGCTTAATATCTGTCTGGTCTGAAGTATGCATAATTTACTCCCCGAATTGTTGTTATAAAGTAATTTTACAATCAAGATAAGTTGCCCCCACCCCTGCCCCGCCCCGCGGGCGGGAAACTTTTATTTGGCCGCGGAGTGGCCATCATGGGGCTATCGCCCCCTGCACCCCCAATATTAGTTTTAAAGTTCTTTATCTATATATCCATTCGCACTATAATATAAATTCTCTATATGGCACAGTCCATACAACCTCATGGCACAGCCTATGACCCTGGTATCCATCCTCACCATATGCTGTTCCATGGTCGGAGAATACTATGCAAAATACAGGTCCCCGTTCACGCATAACCTGAAATAAAGGCCCTAGTCTGGTGTCCACATACCGAAGGGCTGCAGCATGGCTCTCAATGGAATCATCCTTAGCGCCCTGGAAGTAGAAATAATTGGGCTGATGAAGTGCTGAAACATTTAAAAACAAAAACACTCTTTGATTCCGCTCAAACTTACTTAACACCTCGATACAGTGTGTAACCTGGTTTTCAGTAGAATCTGGGTCTGTCACCCCAAACTCAGGGCACCAATAGCTCTCCTGAAAATATGAAGGTAATACGCTCCCCAAGGGTGAGTTTTTATTAAAGAATCCTACTCCACCCACACATATAGTACGGTACCCCCTTGCCGCAAGCCCTTCAGATATATGTGGTGAATCAAATACAAAGGTATTGCCTCCCGTAGTTTCACTGCCCGGAAACCTAGCTGCGAACAACCTACCATGCTTCCCCGGGCTTGCCGGAGTAGGCAAAAAGCCTGCAAAAAACGCATGGTGAGCCGCATATGTAAAGCTTCCCGGTGAATGGCGCTTTTCCCACTTACCCAAACCACATAAGTTGGGTAGGTTTCCTCTCTGCTCCTCCCGTACTGCAACATCGTATCTCAATGTATCCAGGGTTATAAACAAAATATCATAGTTCCCTACTATTTCATTCATGTTAAACATTGTCTAATCACCGCGCTCTATATTATTTATCATTTCTTCTATTTCAGCCCCGTAGGTATCCCTGCCTTTATATAAGATACCCGGAATAAGGTCACCAAAGGCATTGACATCAACTACATAAGGTACATGCCCTCCTTTACTTACCAGAACGTCAATCCCAGCATACAGCGAGCGCTTAAAAACTCCTTTAGCCCTTTCAGCTTCCTGAAATATACCAACCAGCTTGTCAGGAGATAGGTTTAAATCAGCCACATTGCCTCTTTTGTTTCCCAGATGAAGATTTGTCATTGGCGACTTACTGAGTCGTGCTACATTGTGGCATGCACTTTCCCCTATGGTAACTATACGCATGTCAAAAACCTGTCTTTCAAAGGTTTCCTTATGAATCCATACCTCAATATGCGCACCTTGCCCGCATATCCAATCAATTATATCCTTAATATCCCTGTTGGAGGTGTACTTCTTTATTTTAAGGGAGTTGTATAGTGCGAGTTCTCCATCTCTTCTCACTATTTCAACAGTTGTATACATTACTTCCTTGTCTCCCCGTGGATTTATCTGATAAGCACATATTCCCGAAGCTGAAGAACTGCAAGCAAGCTTGACGAATACCCTTCTTATATTTGTTTCCTTCATTACCTCCTGCACTTCTTCATAGCTTCCACATTTCTTCAACACAGATGGGACACTTACGCCGCTATCCCTAAGAAGCTTCTGACATAAGCGCTTATCAAACATCGTTATAATATCACCCGGTGGGTTCATCCACTGAAACCTCTTACCGGCTTTATTTACCCTATCATCAATCCTTTTTAGAAAGCTACAAAAGCCCCGATACCACTGGGCAGGGTAATAAATCCTCCCATTCTCATATTCAAGCCCTCTTGCTTCGACGGCGGAAATCCATCCATCTTCCTCCCCCAAAGCAATAAGCTCCTTTTCTACAAGAAAGTTCTCTCCCGGGGACTCCAGCCTTATGATTACGTCGTCTTTTATATAATCTTCAATCTTATTTGCACCAGTAAGTAAATCAATATATGAAACAACCTTAGCAGGCTTAAGATTGAGTAATTCTAAAGCCTGCTGGAAAAAGACAACCCTTCTGTTCTCAGGGTTGCCTATTATAACAAAATCAATATTCATTATTCTGTGACCGCCGGGTAGCGATACTCTTCATCCTCACCCTGAGGATCGGAAACATCCACGTCAATTCCTATTGTTTTCAGCTTTTTCATCATACCTTCCGACATATAGTGGTAGCTCAGGTCAAGCTTTTTTAAATTCTTGATTTTGCTGCTGTTTAACAATGTTTGAGCACCTTCATCGGTCAAAGTACCCTGTGAAAGGTCCAATACTTCAAGCTGTTCCAGTATGGGAGCTTCAGCTATCTCTACAGCAATCTCATCCTGTATTTCACTGTCCTTGAGTCCGAGGTACTTTAGCTTTGGAAAAAGTCCTTTTTTCATTAGAGGCTTTATATCCTCGATACTCCCGTCAAAACCGTAGTTATCCTCTCCTAAATAAAGCTCCAGATGTTCAAGATTAGGAAGCTGTGCCTTACTTATATCCTCTATAGCATCTTTTCCAAGTCCACCGCATATAATCACAAGCTTTTTCAGGTTAGCATGATTAAGGCTTGACAATCTCAAATTATTACTTCCTTTTATGACCAATTCCTCAAGCTGTGGAAAAGCTCCGAAAAGCGGCGCCATATCACACTGCTCTATCCATGAAATCTCACATTCATCCGACTCCATATCCCCAATAAATATTCCCTTAAGCTTGGGAAGCTTACTGCTGTTTTCGGCAATAAACTTGACAATATTGTCAGAGCTTTCGTCGTAAGGCTCGCCCCAGAACCCTACCTCCAGGTACTCTACTTCTTTAGCATTAGGGCTGCCTACAAAGTTCTCCATGAGTTCGGTAAAAGTTTTGCCTTCTTCATACTCGTCATAGGTTAAAGCTAATCTTTCTTTAATCATACTTTCTCCTCTTTCTTTATTTATTTAAGAATCTTATATAATTAACATTTTAGTTCTACACGGTTTCGTCCGTTTCTCTTAGCATCATAAAGCGCCTCATCTGCACGTTTGATTGCTGAATCAAGAGTATCTGTTTCGTGGTCTACTATAGTCGCTCCAATACTTACCGTAATGTTCAACAATCCATGTTCCTGTGTAAGGAAGGGCTCCCCGGCAATTGACTTTCTCAGCCTCTCAGCAACAAACTCCGCAGAATCGGTTCCACATAGAAGAGCTACAAATTCCTCTCCACCATAGCGTCCTACTATGTCTTCCATCCTCAGAACTCTTAAAAACCTTTCCGCTACCCCACGCAAAATCTCATCTCCGGTAGAATGCCCATAAGTATCGTTTACTTTCTTGAAGTAATCCACGTCAACCATAAACAACGATAACGGTATTTTCTGCTGCTTCAACTTGTGGAACTCCAATCCAGCCTGTTCATAGAAATAGCGGCGGTTAAATAAGCCTGTCAGAGAGTCAGTTGTAGCCAGCTTCTTAACTTCAGTGAAGAGTGTGGCATTTTCAATAGCTATACCTGCTTGGCCCGCAAATGCCAGGGATATCTCCATTTCATAGTCTCCATAGAAGCCAGGGGTACTGCTATCCAGTGTAAGAATCCCTATAATTCCCTTTTTTGAAATGAGGGGAACTGCCAGTAGTGAACGAGTGTCCACAGTATTGAAATACTCGCCTTTATTATCTGCATGTTTTTCCAAATCCTCTATTAAGACCGGCTTACCCCTTCTTATTACTTCTTTCAATACTCCGATGTCCTCTATGCTTATATCGTCCCCTACAACAGCACTTCTCTCCTTATAGCCGTGAACAGCCATCAAATGCAGCCTTTCACCTTGCTTTAGCATTACCGTTGCTTGGTCATAGTTAATCATACTGCCAAGGCTGTCCAGCAGCCTCTTAAGTACCTCCCTTAAGTCAAGGGTAGACGTCAGTACAGAAGATATCTCCTGAAGTTTTTCAATCAGAACCCTCTTCTGCTTCTCAAACTCCAATCGGTGAGCATTTGCAAGAGCTTCGTTTTTGATATGCTTCAGCGTTATCAGCGTTTTAACCCTCGCCAGTAGTTCAACCTTACTGAAAGGCTTGGTTACATAGTCATTTGCTCCTACACCGAATCCTGCAGCTATATCCATGATCTGACTTTTTGCCGTCAACATAATTATAGGAAGGTCAATAAGGGAATACTTCTCTCTTAACCTTTTGCAAACCTCAAACCCCGACATTTTAGGCATCATAACATCAAGTACAACCAACTCAATCTCACTATCCTGTTCTATCTTTTCCAATGCCTGCTTACCGTCTGAAGCTGTTACAGTGATATAGCTTTCTAAAGAAAGCTGGTTGACAAGCACCAGCACGTTAATAGGCTCATCATCAACCACCAGAATTTTTATCCTCTTCCCATTCCATTCGTCATTACTTATCCCTGGCTCAGCTGCTGCGGCTGTATCTTCATATCCATCAGCAACCGGCTCCCACTCTGTTACTGCCAAGCTTCTCTGTTCAATCTGACTTGATGAATCGACTTCCATTGAGTTGGATTTACACACCGGTAGTGTAAAAATAAAATTCGCACCCTTATCTAACTCAGATTCAACTCGTATTGTACCTCCATGAAGCTCAACTATGTTTTTTGTAATATACAGGCCAAGTCCTGTACCTCCATATTTACGTGATATAGACCCATCCACCTGCTCAAAAGACTTAAATACATCCTCCAGCTTGTCTTTGGGTATGCCAATCCCCGTATCCTTTACTGAAATCTCTACAAAACCTTGGACATGTTTTGCCGAAACTCTTATTTCACCCGCTTCGGTAAACTTTATAGCATTACCAATAAGGTTATGTATAACCTGGTGTACACGGTTTTCATCAGCATAAGCTAAAGGAATATCTTCATTTATGTCATTTACCAGCCTCAAAGCCTTGCCGTTAATAAGAGGTCTTGAAAGTGTTATTACAACTTCAACTACCTGCTTCAGGTCTATAGGCTTTTTCTGCAGTATTATATCCTTGTTTTTCAACCTGGAAAAATCCAGTATATCGTTTATAAGACTCGCCAACCGTTTTCCACTCATGACAATCATAGAAAGATTCTTAAGCTGTTTATCATTAAGCTTCCCGGCAGCTCCATCAATCATAGACTCGGTCAACCCTATGATACCGTTAAGGGGCGTCCTTATTTCATGGGATGTATTTGCCAAAAACTCATCCTTGAGCTTATCCAAGGACAGAAGCCTTTCGGACAGCTTTTCAACAGTAGCGAATGCCCCTGAGAATCTTATAGAAAGCATGACTGACTGTGAAAACAAAAACATAAACAAACCTATAGGGGCGATAAACCCTCTAATCTGAATTACATTTCCAATAGCATATACATGGTTTGCATATAAGATATCATTGATAATGGTAGCTGCAAAAATAACTATACCTAAAGCCGTTATTAAGGCCCCTTCTCTTTTTCTTATATTCGCGAAAACTACCATAAATATTATATATATAATACATGCAAGTGTAACCATCTGGTAAGGCTGAATTGTATAGGAATGTATACTTGCATTGGTAAACAACACTATAGCAGTGAACGCCCCTCCTACAACTTGGAATGCTCTGACAACTATTTTGGGAGACTCTTTTGGAAAAATCAAACTCATAAAAGTAATAAACATTGGAACAACCGCATAGAAGGAACCCAGTTCAATCTTAATATTAAACTCCCAGGGGAAGTCAGGAAACAAATAAACCAGAATGGTTTCCCCAGTTGCAATGGTCCTTAAAATAAATAAAAAACAGCATAATCCGAAGTATAATGCAGACTTATCCTTGCGTCTCAATGCAAATAGCCCTAGGTGATAAATGCACATAATAGTAAAGCTGCCCAAAAGGAATAATTCAAAAATTAAATTATATTCCCTCTTCTGAGTAATATTTTTAAGCGTACCCAGCTCAATACTTCCCCAGGCTCCACCCTCTTTATAAACGAAATTCGAAACCTGTAAAACTATTTCGAGCCTAGTGGTGTTTTTATCTATATAAAACTCCGCAACTTTCGGAAGATACTGAGGCTTCATTTCTTCCTTGCTTTTAGCTACTATTCCATTGGAAGCCACATGGTTACCATTAATCCATACTTTAAATGAAGTACCCAGACTCGGAACCCTAACTGCATAGATTCCGCTGTCAAAATTACCGTTTACAAGCATACGGTATGTAGCATAACCATGTCCCGGCACCTTTTCCCCATTAATATCCATACTATTCCACGTTCCCGGCACTTTTATCAATTCTGATTTCTTGGCTTTACTAATTTCTTTAAAATCATCGGGCTGTAAGAGCTGCTTCCAATAAAATTCCCATTCACCCTCAAGCCTTACATTTCCATCCCTTTGCAAACTCCACCCTGATAAATCAAGCGTACCTAGCTTGGCGCTGGCTTGTCTCTTTGGCTGAACTATTTCCTGCTTTGGGGCTACAAATAAGCCGGCCAAAAGGATACACAATATTATAGGAACTATTATTTTTAAGTTTATATTTTTCATTTTAAGTTTCATACTCACCAGCCTTTTTGCCTCATTATAAAATTTCACAGTGCTATACTGTAAAATTTTGAGTTTACTCTAAAGTCACCCACAGTGCTTTTGCAAAATGACATATAATAATCTAAATTACTTTATCCTTTATAATTCTACAAATATAATTCTACAAATTTTTAAAATCTCCTTTGGATTTAAAAAATTACATACAATAGTTTTTAATCTACAAACCTATACATAAATGTATTTGTATTACATTATATTCTTAGTTACAAAAAAACTACAGACTGGACATTAGTCTGTAGTTTAAGATTTTAGGCAATTGCCTACCTTTATGCTCATTTAAGATCTATACCTGATAATTCGATTTATATATGGATTAATCCCTATAATAATGCAGCCCTTCAGTATAATTCAGCTTATACTTATCAAGCTCCTTTTTAGCCCTATACTTGGAATAATTAAACGATTGCCAGCTCTTTTCCTCATCTAACTTCTCCTTTTTCAGGTATAAACCATTTTCAATCTGAGCTGCAACACCTTTGTTTTTGTCATTCAAGAGGCGGGTGAGCTCAGGTACTGCGTCGTAGGAAAGACTTGATAAGTAGGCTGCATCTATCTGCTGTGTTTTATAATACCGCTCAATATTGTTTTTCGCAATAATCACATCAACGTTTGCATAGTTGATTATCACGTAGGAAATTACCGCTATGACAATATATGCTTTAAGTAAGGATATTTTCTCATTCCATATCTTAATAAGTGTCACAATAAATAGTACAAACAGGAATGCCATAAAAGCATGGGTCAGTATCCTTAGGTGGGTATAACCGTAAGCCTCCTCATACAGAGCCATCCTTAAATGTGCAGAAAGCAGCATTATGAGAGTATTGGCTACGACAAGGGAATGTAGTATTTGCATAGCCCTATTAACTGCAGCGCTGCCTTTCTTTGTAAAGTTTATGCTGCTTAGTAGTATGCTAAAGTTTATTAAAGTAACAAGATTCAGTTCAAAAAACCCTCTCCTTGCATACTCCGAATATGTGAATCCGTCGGGTAAACTTGCTCCCCCAAACAGATATGAAAACTGTATCATTACAAATACTACATAGATTATATTTATCAAGCTCAGAATAGTAATAATTATTACATTGTCCAATATCCTCACATCCCGGCCTTGTTTCTGGTGTGAAGGATTATCATATCTTTGTATAGGGTTCAATAATCCGAAGATATATCCGAAAGAGAATACAGTTATAACCAAGATAAGTATAGTGTGTGCTATGACTTCCCCCAAACCTATATTCGTGAAAACATCGGGTAAGTCACCTACAAGATTTGCGAAAACCTGATCGGCTGAAGCTAGTAATATAGTTATCACCAATAATAGGGGTATTGATATTACCAAACCAATTAGTACCTTTTTCAAAGTCGCATTCTTCCCTGAATCTACTCTGAATTTGGTTATAAGCGAAATTATCCTGAACGGCTTTAGAATATTACTTAATGTATTAATTAGTGAGGCCCAGATTATATCCTCCAAAAATCTTAAAACAAACCAACTGTGTTTATTAGTTTTTGTTATCAGTATTGTTTGAATTATTAAAAGCATAGGTATTGCAAGGAAATTCAAAACAGAGAATACCTCACTGGAAAATAAAGAGTATACCAAAGATAGGGCCAGTATAGGTATAATCAAAAACCATCCAAAATCAAATTTTATACTTATTCTTCCCCTAGCATTGAAAAACAAAACTACATAAAACACCACTGTAAATATCGGATATGATACACCAAAAGGTTTTCCGTAGAATAAAAAGTCAAAAACCAAACCCAGCAATATACTGCCCAAAAGCATGTAGATGTTCTCCCTTTTCAGGATTGCTGCGGAATCCTCCACCCTTGCTGTAGATAAATCTTCCATAATCAAAATCCCCTTTCCCAAACATAAATTTTATAAAATGCAGTAGTTGTTGAAATATTGCCCTCACGCCTGCACCCCATTTTTGTTTTAAAGTTTGTTATCTATACCCCCTTACCTCTTATCATCGTCTACAAACTCCAGAATATCTCCCGGCTGACAATCCAAGGCTTTACATATAGCCTCAAGCGTAGAAAACCGGATAGCCTTCGCCTTATTATTTTTCAGAACCGAAAGATTTGCCAGTGTAATATCTATCTTTGAAGCAAGTTCCGAAGAACTCATTTTTCTTTTTGCCATCATCACATCAATGTTAATTATTATTGCCATACTGTTCCTCCATATATATTAGAAAATTGCTTAATCAATTCAAATTATTCAATCTTCCTATATCGTCAAATCATTTTCTTCCTTTACCATCACTGCCTGTCGGAACACTTCAGCAAATATTACCGAAAAAAAGCCTGCTATAGTAAATACCATCATTATGATTATTGTTAGAAAAGAGTTGTAGACAAATATCTTTACTACATAAGCTGCTGCAATTATAAAAGAAGCAGCTGCGATACGGTTAAGGCTCTTTACATTGTCCATCATAAACGGATTTCTCCTGTTCAAGGTTTTAAAGATTTTACGGATTTCGTTTACAATTAGTAATGAAAAAAGGCCCGTTATGTACAAAAATCCCAGAAGAAAATAATACACCTTACCGGATTGTACATTCAGAAGTTCAAGGTACCATCTTACCAAATAGGGAAGCCCAAGAAAAATCCCTATACCACCTAAAAAAATACAATCCAGCAAATATTTCACCAATGCGGATAAGCCTCTTTCTCCTAAGATTACCATAGAATTATCACCCTCCATTTTTTTGCTCCATTTCAGTATACAATATTATATTCTATTATTCAATAAATATTTATCGTTATTCGATATATTTTTATTGTTCATTAGTATAATATTATATCTCTAATTATGTATTATCCATAAAAAGCAGGATAATACTTGACAATCACTATACCGGTTGGTACACTAATTTCAAATATACTTATTGAGGTGGATATTTGGATAATAAAACAAAAATACTGGAATGTTCATTGGAATTATTCTCTTTACACGGCTTTAATAGTATAGGCATTCAAGATATCGTAGATAAAGTTGGCATTAAAAAGCCCACATTGTACCATTATTATGGGAGTAAAGAAGGACTTCTTCAGTCACTGCTTAGCGAACACTTCAAGCCATTTAACAATGCTGTGAGACAAGCTGCCGATTACCACGGTGACCTGCCTAAAACCCTGAACGAAGTTGCTTTTGCATTTATTAGCTTCGCAAAAGATAATAAAAACTTTTATAGAATGATACTGTCCATGAGTTTTGACCCACCGGAAAGTATCACACTTAAAACAGTGACTCCTTTTCTTACAGAACAGTTTCAGCTTATTGAAGAGCTTTTTATAAAAGCTTCAAATAATCACGGTAATTTGAAAGGGAGGCATATGAGGTATGCGGTTTCATTTATAGGAATGCTGAATACATATATCAGTTTACTGTTAAATGAGCATGTAAGCCTAACCGACGATTTAGTCTACAATGTTGTACATCAATTTATGCATGGAATCTTTTCATAATTTTTTGGGTTTTATGTACCTACCGGTACGTATGACTATTGGAAAATCTATATGCTTTGCTATGAAGCATTGATTAGAGTTATTTAAAGGTTACGATCCATTAACTTTTATAAAATATGAGGTGTTTTTATGTCTAAGTGGTTTGAAGAAGCAGTATTTTATCACATATACCCTTTAGGGTTTTGTGGAGCACTATATGAAAACGACTATACGTCTACTCCCCTAATACGTCTTGATGATATAAACGATGAATGGCAGTCTCATATAAGTGATTTGGGCATCGGTGCTGTATTATTAGGCCCGATCTTTGAATCAAAGTATCACGGGTATGACACCGCTGATTTTTTTCTAGTTGATAGAAGGCTAGGCAGCAATACTGCATTTAAAGACCTTGTAGCAAAGCTGCATAGCAGAAACATAAAGGTTGTGCTGGACGGAGTTTTTAACCATGTTGGCAGAGATTTTTGGGCATTTAGGGATGTACGTATAAATGGCATCAACTCAAAGTATGCTAATTGGTTCTATATTCATGAAAACTGTCAGAGTCCCTATCACGATACGTTTAGCTATGAGTCATGGGAAGGCCATTACGATCTCGTCAGGCTTAACTTAACCAATACCGATGTGAGAAATCATATACTAAGTGCTGTTTCATATTGGATTAAAGAATTTGATATTGATGGAATAAGGGTAGATGTAGCATACTGTATAGAGCCTGATTTTTTACGGCAATTGTCAAGCCTTTGTAAAAGTGAGAAAAGTGATTTCTGGCTGATGGGAGAAATGATACACGGAGACTATAATAAGATAGTAAACAGTCAAATGCTTGATTCATCAACAAATTATGAATGCTATAAAGGGTTATACTCAAGCCATAATGACCGTAACTACTTTGAAATCGCCTACTCCCTTAATAGACAGTTTGGTGACTCCGGCATTTACAAAAACTTATTGTTATACAACTTTGTAGATAATCACGATGTAAATAGAGTTGCAAGCGTTCTCTCTAAAGCTTACCACCTCTATCCTTTGTATGCTATTCTGTTTACTATGCCCGGTATACCATCCATATATTATGGAAGTGAATGGGGAATAGAAGGAAAAAAAGATACAAATTCAGATATACAGCTTCGACCCAGGTTAAATTTGAAAGAGGTGGATACAACTAGTCCCAATAGAATTTTAAAGCGAGCAATAATCAGTCTCTCACAAATACGCCGTAATTCTGCAGCATTAAAATATGGAGATTACCGTCAGGTACTGGTCAGAAACGAGCAGCTTATTTATGAAAGAACTCACGGAGAAGAGCACCTAATAATTGCATTAAACCTTTCGGAGGATACAAGTGAGCATACAATCCCTTTTCATATAAAAGGCAAGAAGCTTGTTGACCTGGTTAATAGAGGGGATGAGTTTTATATGCGGGAAAATAAAGTACACTTTAATATACATCCATCGTGGGTAAGAATATTAAGTGTACAAAACACATAGGCGCAGTACTAGACTGCGCCCTGCCTTTCTACACAATGAGGTATTGGCCGTTATACAGCATTGTGTACAAAAGATACTATACTAGCTATAGGAATATCAGTAACAGAACCAACTGTGTAAACAGGGTATCCATTCCAACCACCAGCTGTCATTGCGCCGTTTTGGCTTGCAGGAAGAATAGGTCCTCCAGCAACACCGCCGTAGCCAGCTCCACCACAGCCACAAGGTCCTATATTAGCAGGACCGTAGCCATACCCAACATTAAAGTTGCTGCAGGCATTACCCAAAGAACATCCTGGAGGAGGTCCAATCCTTGATAAAAGTCTTACAAAGCAGTCATTTACCGAAAGAATAACTCCTGTAAATCCGGAGCCGGACTCTCCGCCGCTGCTTGTGAAAATAGTAACTGTTTCGCCGATATATTTTGCTAATAATGCTGCAAAGTTACCGCCAACAAATCCATCAGCCATAACTCTACTCTCCCTTCGTGTGTTAACTCTTATATTTCACTCCTAATATAGGTTATGTTAACGCTTATACATATGTTACTTTATATAAAAAATAATTTATTTTATGCTTTATACACTCAATTATCTCTTATAGCCTTCACCTTTGAGTGCAGGTATGAATATCTTTCTTCTTGTTCATCATATGCATTTGTATACATAAATGTTCCATTAGAGTGAACCTTACCTATATGATTTAATGCCAAGGCTCACATCGCCGATATCTCCCCTGTTTGAAACCCCTCATAAAAACTATCTATAAGTAACAGTTCTTAAAAATTTACATAAAATATAACTGTAGGGTACAGATATTCACAAGAGCATATAGGCGTATAATACTACAAGTACGATTTAATATAGTCTAATACTATATAAATTGCGATAATGATATTACAAGGAAAAATTTTATTATCGCAATATAACTTAAGGTAACAAATTGCAAAAAAGATTTAGGGAGAACTTCGTTGTAGATTCTTTTTTGCAATTTATATACTTTGTTATTTTGGAATTTGCCGATGAAGAAATAGCAAAGTAGTACTAATCAGAATAACCGGCTGTTTCTTGGCCCAATATGATAGGAGGAATGGAAATGTATAACTCCGACAATAAGATTGACGCCTTTGATTTCATTACCAGTATTATAAATGCACTTGAGTCAGAAAACTCCAATCAAATCAATAAACCTATTATGGATGTATTCACGCGATGGCTTAACCTATCAAAACCAGCAAATACCTCAAGGGACTTTTCCGCCTTAGATAATTATATAAAAAACATTGTAGACCAATCTGTCGGTGTGTATTTTGAACAGTTTTTCAAGCAGCCTCAAGACATAGTACCAAGTTTGCAGCTGCCCTCACAGACCGATTGCCAGGAACCCTTTGAAATCGCTGAGTTTGAAGAGTCAATACATAATGAAATTATTCCAGCGCAAGGGCACAGGTATGAACAGACTCCTGAAAATGATTTAATAGAATCGGTTGAGCCGCTACAATCCCCTAATGAGGCTTCCCCCGCAATTTATACAGTAAATGAACCTCATGAACCTCGGTACACAGGCTCTGTCAGGAAGATAGTTCATTTACAACCCGAGGTGGTGGATACCCACAGCTTTTTCATTATAAGGTTAGTAATTCCCGAAGGCATTAATGAAGATGAGTTTAAAATTGCTGTTAATCCAACCCATACTATTATAAAATGGGATAAGGGCTATCTGGAACAGATTATTCAACTTCCGCCGGATGTGTTAGTAAACAAAGCAGGGGCATCAGTAAAAAATAAAATCCTTGAGATAAAAATCCCTAAAAAAAGCGATGAATACCGTAAAGAAATAAGCATCCTGAACATTTAGCAGGATGCCTATTTCTTTATAAATTAAATATTTATTTAAGGACTACACAATTCCTTCCCGCTTTCTTTGCTTCATATAGGGCCTCATCAGCACGCTTTATCATAGTATCCAGGTCGTTGGTATTTTCATCCGCAATGGTAGCTCCTATACTTATTGTAATATTTAATAAGCCATGTTCCTGGGTGGTAAACGGCTCACGGGCAATTGATTTCCTCAAGCGTTCTGCCACAAAAGCAGCTGAATCTGTTCCCGGGAGAAGAGCAACAAACTCTTCCCCTCCATACCGTCCGATAACATCTTCAATCCTTAAGACCCTCAAAAATCTCTGCGCCGCGTCACGTAGAATTTCATCTCCGGTAGTATGCCCGTAGGTATCGTTAACTCTCTTAAAATAGTCAATATCCAACATAATCATCGACATAGGGATTTTCTGGCTTTTTAGCCTTTTGAACTCAGCCTCAGCAACCTCAAAAAAGTATCGTCGGTTATAAAGGCCCGTCAAGGCATCGGTAGTAGCTAGCTTTTTAACTTCACTAAACAAGGTAGCATTTTCAATAGCTATACCGGCCTGACCGGCAAAAGCCAGCGCAATTTCCATTTCATAATTCCCGTAAAAGCTCGGTATACTGCTATCAAGTGTCAAAATCCCTATAACTCCTTTTTTAGATATAAGAGGCACCGCAAGAAGAGTGGATGTATTATTGAAGTTGAAGCACACTTCCTTAGAAAGTGCTTTATCTTCTAAATTGGTGAACAAAGCAGGTTTTCCATTGTTCACTACTTCTGCAAGAATCGTGATACTCTCTATATCTATTTTAGCAGGGGTAAGTCCATCTCCATATTCAAACCCCTGAGCCGCCATCAAATGCAAACTTTCACCTTGCTTTAGCAATACAGCAGCATGGTCATAATTAATCATACTACCCAAACTGTCCAGCAACCGCCCTAGAACCTCTCTCAAATCCAATGTGGATGTCAAAGCGGAAGAAATTTCCTGAAGTTTCTCAACTAACACCCTCTTTTGTTTTTCGTATTCAAGGTGATGAGCATTATTTAGTGCCTCATTCTTAATACGTTTTAAAGTTATGAGCGTTTTTATCCTCGCGAGCAGCTCCACCTTACTAAAGGGTTTGGTTACATAATCATTTGCACCCACTGCAAAGCCTTCAGCTATATCCATAATCTGACTTTTAGCTGTCAGCATAACTATTGGAAGGTCTATTAGGGAGTAGGTTTCCCTTAGCCTTTTGCAAACTTCAAAACCCGACATCTTGGGCATCATAACATCGAGTATTACCAGCTCAATTTCTTTATCCTGCTCAATTTTTTGCAGGGCTTCCGCTCCGTTTGAAGCTGTCACAGTCAGATAATTTTCAAGAGCCAATTGATTTACCAATACCTGTACATTTATCGGCTCATCATCTACAACCAGTATCTTTACTTTTTGTGCGGCAAAGTCCCCTTCTTTAATATAGCCGCCTCCCGCTGCAACTTCATCGGTATATACCGATTTCAAAGAGTCTCCGAAATCAACCATCAAAACTTCGCGCTGTCCGGCTTGGTTTTGTTCCTCAGACTCTATAGCCTTACCTGTATATATTGGTAATGTAAATATGAAATTTGTCCCCCTACCAACTTCCGATTCAACTCTAATGGTTCCTCCATGGAGCTCTACCAGATGTTTTGTTATGTACAAGCCAAGCCCCGTACCTCCATACTTGCGAGAAATTGAACCGTCTACCTGCTCAAAGGATTTAAATATATCTTCCAGCTTGTCACTTGGAATACCTATACCCGTATCCGACACCTCAATTTCAACCAAGTTATCATGTATCCTTGCTGAAACCCTAATTTCACCCGCTTCTGTAAACTTTACCGCATTACCTATCAGGTTGTGTATAATTTGGTGCAGACGGTTTTCATCTCCATAAACAATTGGAATATCTTCCTTAATATCATTATTTATCCGTAAGGACTTGCCGCTTGCAAGGGGCATAGAAAGAGATATTACTATTTCAGCTACCTGCTTTACATCTACAGGCTTTTTCTGGAGGATTATGTCTTTATTCTTCAACCTTGAAAAATCCAACAAGTCATTTAAAAGATGGGAAAGTCTTCTTCCGCTTGTAGCTATCATGGATAAATTTTTAACCTGCTGGTCATTAAGCTTGCCGGCCACTCCATCAATCATTGACTCTGTTAACCCTATAATCCCATTTAGGGGTGTACGGATTTCGTGGGAAGTATTAGCCAGAAACTCATCCTTGAGCTTGTCCAGAGACAGCAGCCTCTCAGAAAGTCTCTCTACAGTAGTAAATGCACCTGCAAATCTGCTGGAAAGCATAATGGAGTAAGAAAAAAGGAATACAAAAAGCCCTATAGGCGCTGTATATCTACCTACTTTTATGATACCAAATATCGAATATAATTCATTAGCATACAGCATATCGTTAATTACCGTGCCGCCAAAAACAAGAAGCCCGGCTAAGGCTATAAAAGCTCCTTTACGTTTTCGGATACTCGCCTTTACAACTCCGGAAATAACAAATATAATACACCCAAGTGTAACTATTTGGTACATTTGCACTGTCTGCCCGTTAAAATTTGCAGGGGTAACTACAACTATACCCGAAAATATCAATCCTATTACAGAAAGTATTCGGACAATCAATCTGGAAAACTCATCGGGAAAAATGAGTTTCATAAATAAAGCAAATACCGGTACTGCAACATAGAAAGACAGCAGCTCCATTTTTACATTCCATTCCCATGGAAAATCCGGAAATAGCTGTGTCAGGTATATCTCTCCGGTAGAAATTATTCTTATAATAAATAGAAAGCAGAAAAAACCAAAGTAAAGAGATGCCATGTCCTTACGCCTGAGTATATAAAATCCCAGATGATATACAAGCATTATCCCGTAGCTGCCTAAAAGGAATATTTCAAAAATAAGACTTTTCTCCTTAGCCTTATTCACATTCTCCAATGTTCCAAATGTAATAGGACGCCATATTCCACCTTTTTTATAAGCAAAGTTTGAAACCTGGATAACTATTTCAATCCGGTTTGTTTCGGCGGGCATGTATATGCTCCCAACCATCGTGCGGTACTGAGGTTGTGCTTCCGTCTCATTCCTTCCTACCGTACCATTGGAGGCAATCTGCTCCCCGTTAACCCATAGTCTGTAGGAGGTACTTAAATTAGGTACATTAAATCCATACAATTTATGAGAAAAGCTTCCTTTTAAAGTAAGACGATAGGTAGCATATCCATGTTTAGGCATGCTTTTACCATTTATTTCGGTATTATTCCATGTACCTGGAAGCTTTATCATCTCAGGCTTGGACAGCTTACTGCCTTCCTTAAAATCCTGCGAAAACAATAGTTCATTCCAGTAGAATTCCCATTCTCCCTCCAGATTCACGTTGCCATCCTTGCTCAAATCCCACCGTGCTAAATCAAGTATTCCACCAACGGCCTTTTGGTGCTTCTTCGGAAGACTCTCTCCCTGCTGTGACAGTATAAGAGTAGAAATAATACCGATTAATATAGCAATGTAAATTATTATTTTTAAGTTTTTATTCAATCCATATATCTTCATTCTATACATTCCCATATTTGTAAATTTTTATAAATATTTTTCATTACACTCTAGGTCCTCTATAAATATTCTACAAATGTTTGCATCATCCTTTAAAATATTTAAAATTATTTCAGTCACCTTGCGGTAAGTATTTACTCTAAGACACTACTACTATCCCTATAAAAAATAAAGATAAGACAGTTATCAGCCGCCTTATCTTAACTTTTGCATAGTACAGGATTAAACTATTACAAGTATAATTGTTTCTGTAGCTTGGTAATACATTATGGATTTAAGTTCAGAACAAAAGGTACAGGGTCAACCGGAGTATTTCCCCACCACACCTCATAGTGTACTAAGCCGGCCTTGCCCGGCTGTCCTATAATCTTTCCCTTCTGCACACTGGAACCAGTCATTACAGAAACCTTTTCCAAATAGCAGTAATACGTCTTTAATCCACTCTTATGCTCTATGAGTACATAGAAACCACGTTCCTTATCACATCCCACCTCAAGTACCTTTCCATCAGCAGTAGCCAGAACCGAGGGCCACATTGACCCATCCTGAATATCGATACCCATGTTAATTGTCTGTTTATTTTTAGCATTGCTTGTTATACTTCCAAAGCGTGACGATACGACGCCGTCTATTACTTTTACCGGCCATAGTGTAGGAACATCAGAAATTTTAGCACTATAGATATTACTTTGCATTTGGCTGTTTATAATATTTACCGTACTATCGGTATTAAAAGTTATTTTTACACTATCTTTTGCAGCTACCACACTTACTAATGAAATAGGTAAAATCAAAATCAATGCAGTTAATACGCAACTCACAACCAATCTTACACTTAAAGTATTGCGCCTTCTCCCGGTATCAAGTATACTCCTTATACGCTTCTCGCTGTTTGATATATCTGCCATATGGTTCGTAGTTACTTTCAGAAGCCGTGGAATACTATACGCTTTTACAGCCTCTAGAAGACACTCCGCATATGTGTATGATTTTACGCCGAATCGTAGAACCCTGTCGTCGCAAGACTCTTCCCTTTCCTCCTTAAGTATTGCTGCAGCACTCCATACTAAGGGATTAAACCAGTATAATGCACACGTAAATTGTGATATTATTTGAATGATGTTGTCAAAACGGTTTATATGTATCAGTTCATGTAGGACTACCACTCTAAACTGCTCCTCAGACCAGTAGTCTGCCTCAAGAGGTAGTATTATGATGGGTTGGATAGTTCCATAAGTTATCGGTGGGATGGAATACGGGCTTAACAAAACTTTTATAGGCCGCTTTATTCCTATTTTACTTTTTAATACTGCGAAGGTTTTTATATGAGAAGGATTTGAAATACCGATTGATTTGTTGGCTATTTTGGAAATAGCTAAAATACCAAAAATAAGTCTTGCAATAAAAAATACAAAACCCGCAACCCATATATACAGAAAATAAATTACCCAACTAGAGGAACCCTTTTGGGGCTGGTACTCATCTGAAGGCTTTGAATCATCAATCACATATACCCCCTCAAACTCTGTACCCTTTAGAATTCCTGTCCCTCTAATAGGCTCTGCTGCTTCTATTACAGGCTGCAATAAATACGATGGTTTTAAATAATTTGCTATCTGGAATAAAAACGGAAGAACAACTGCACCGCAAATAGCAATAAATATAATAACATACCTAAATTCTGAGGATGATCTTTTCTTAAAGAACGTTGTTATCAGGATGGCGGCAGCTAGGATTAAAGCCCCTTTAATTGAGTAATCGGTGAGACGCATAATCCAAGAAAATCCCCTATTGGCAACTCCGATTATCTCTGAAAGGCTATTCATTACTGCCATCCTCCCTTTTAGCCTTGTTGATAAGCTCCTGAAGACGCTTGACTTCACTGTCGGTAATATCTGATTTCTTAAACTCTAACAGTGCAGATACAGCCTGCTCTATTGAGTCATTGAAAAATGTATTCATTAAGTTTTTTAGCGCACCTTTAACCGCAGTTTTCTTAGAAATTGACGGCGAATAAACATATTTAGTTCCTTCGCTTTCATGTTTCAAGTAGCCTTTCTCTTCAAGTATGCGCAGTAGTGCACGCACGGTAGAATAACTTGGGCTGTCCGGAAGCTCTTCAAGGACTTCTCCCGCAGTTGCAGCCCCCCTGCGATATATGATATCCATTATTTGACGCTCACGCCTGCTTAACGAATTGGTTAATTCTTTTGCCATTTTAAGCTCTCCCTGCTATTTTATGCTATACTAATATTTTAGCACACTATATACACATGTCAATTATGTTGTTTCCACAATTATAATAAATGAATGACAATAAAAAGCCAGTAATTTAATACTGACTTTTTTGGTATCACGTGTACTTTATTTCTTCCTCGTGCCAGTATATAGATGTTGCAAGTGTTAATGAGGTTATTTCAATTCGATTTTTCTTTATTACTATCACGCAATTAGGATATATTTTTTTTGTAGCACATACTTCCCCTTCACCTTTGGTTAGTAAGTAATGGGAAATATTTTTTTTCTTAACCTCAAGCTCTTTAACTTCCTCTCTCAAAGCAAGCAGTCTTTGAAAGTTATTATTATATTCCTTTTGTTGAATAGGATTTAGTTTATCTCTTGCCTCCAAACGAAGCATTATGCTCTTTACTCTTTGCTGTTCTGCCTTAGAGTAATTTATTTTTTCTATTATGTCAGCAAGCTCGGCAGTTAAGGCAGCCCTATCAAAGCCTGCTACTTCTATAACAGTCTTCTTTTCAAGCTCAGAGCCTATAACCGGAGCAACTACTTTTATTTGCGCTTTTA
Source organism: Clostridia bacterium (assembly GCA_026416815.1). Lineage (GTDB taxonomy): Bacteria > Bacillota > Clostridia > Acetivibrionales > DSM-2933 > SKW257. The sequence goes on from JAOAEJ010000044.1 coordinate 34,959, forward strand.
TATTTCCACCGACAATTGACCCCTTTGATGAGTCAATTATGACCTCTTTTGCCTCAATGCTGCTGTTAATGCAATGGGAGCTGATATAGACCGCTTCTCCGCATTTTATGGTTGCATTATCTACAAATTTTGTGTAAAGGTTTTTGGCAGCTTTAATCTCTACTTTACCTTTTGAAGAAATGCCCCCCTTGATAAAAATACTTCCGTTTTTGCTGGTTATACCCTTTACATTGCTAATGCCCATATTCCCGTTGATTTCTATATCATTTGTAGCAGTTACCTGAAATCCGTCAATAACAGTCCCATTTATCGTAAGGTATCCGTCGAAGTCTATATTCCCTGTCCTGAAGTCTACATCCCCTTCAATTTCGAGATGGTTTGATACAGTGACTTTACCGTCTACATAACTGACGGCACCATTTATCTTGGAATAGAGTACAGTTTTCTGGCTTTCCGGAGTCTCTACAACAGTGTTCCTATCATATAGCAGTGCGATTGTTTTGCCATCACCCGCCTTTATCGGCTGACCTTTTACCGATTGACCGGGAGTTCCTAATGTTGCATCTATCCTCTCTCCAAGCCAGTCCCCCTCTTTGACCCTGTTAATCAACTTGATTTCATAGAAATTAACAGTTCCATCTTCCTCTACTTCCGGCTTAGCCTCCTGTATTTGATACATTTTTATGACCGAATCCTTACCGTTTATAGGCATAGCGCCCTCAGCAATAACGTAGCTTACGCCACTGCAAATTTCACCTGCAAAGAAATCTTTTTTTATTCCGAAAACTATACCCTTTTCCTTAAGTTTAGCCATTGTTTCTATGACAAGCTTTTCTCTGTTTGCAGCGCTTAACTCTTCCTTAGGCAGGTTATAGACTATCGTTGCTTTTAAATCTCTATCAAGGGTTTGAATTATAATCCGTTCTTTAAGCCTTCCAATCTTTTCAGGCGGCCTTGGGGCGTTATTTAGGGAGTTCTTAAGTACATTAAAGCTGGTTATTTCTATTTCGGGGTGCGCGGAGAGGATACTATTCATCTGTTCAAAAGGAAAGCCATTCTTATAGGTTTCTATATAAACTCCATCATGATACGAAATAAATCTAAGATATTCATTACTAAAGATAGTGCTGTTGTCCATTATCTCACTCCTCTCACGCATAGTAATATTATATTGCCTGGAGCATCCGATTTTCTCGCACTGAAAATATATATATTTGCGATAATGATATTACAAAGAATAATTTGATTATCGCAATATAACTTAAGGTAACAAATTGCAAAAAAGATTTATGGAAAACTTCGTTGTAGATTCTTTTTTGCAATTTATATCGTATATTTATCAAAGCTTTATTTACTGGTATCTTCAAGTACTTAGGTATTGCCATTATATTAAAACCGATTGAAGTTGTATTTTTATGTACAACTATTAATTAACCTTTAGAAAAACCGAAGTGTATAGATAATCTATAAATATATAATTTTACCCTAATTATATTGTACCTAGCAATGGATTAACATTCAACATAATTTTTATTTGTACTGTAAAAATAGTACTTTTTATAAAATATAGGCACCCGTACAAAAGCCTATACTGAGTGCCTATACCAACTAAATTATCTATATTAAGTTTCAGAAAGAGCAATATTACTATACCTTCCAGGCAATACGCCAATATGCCCTTTTATACTGCTGAACTCTCCAGATTTGCACCGGTAAACTGGCTGTTATACAAGTCAGCATAAAAACCGCCTTTAGCAAGAAGCTCCTTGTGATTGCCCATTTCAATAATACTTCCATGGTTCATAACCAAGATCAACTCTGCGTCACGTATAGTGGATAATCTATGGGCGATTACAAAGCTTGTTCTATCCTTCATAAGGTTAGCCATTGCCTTCTGTATCAAGACCTCAGTCCTTGTATCAACACTGCTTGTAGCTTCATCCAGTATAAGGATAGTAGGATCGGCAAGGATTGCACGTGCTATGGTTAAAAGCTGCTTCTGGCCTTGTGAAATATTGGTTGCCTCTTCATTGAGGATTGTATTATAGCCGTCGGGCAGAGTTCTAATAAAGTGGTCTGCATGAGCTGCTTTTGCTGCACGAATAATTTCTTCCTCAGTAGCACCCTCACGTCCGTAAGCTATATTGTCTCTGATAGTACCGTTAAAGAGCCATGTGTCCTGAAGTACCATACCAAACATACTGCGAAGATCTCCTCGCTTTATATCCCTGATGTCTACTCCATCAATGGTAATCTTTCCACCACCAATTTCATAGAAACGCATTAACAGGTTAACAAGTGTAGTTTTTCCTGCGCCGGTTGGTCCAACTATGGCTATAGTGTGACCCTGCTTTACATCAATGCTCATATCTTCAATCAAGGGTTCACTTTCCTTATAGCTGAATTTTACGTTTTCAAATTTAACTTCACCTTTAGGATATTCAATTACCTTCGCATTTGGACTATCGGGGATTTCTTCCGGTTCGTCGAGTACTTCAAAAACTCTCTCAGCACATGCAACAGTGGATTGAATGATATTAGCAATATTAGCGGTTTGTACTATCGGCATGGTAAATGACCTGGAATACTGAATAAATGCTGTAATATCACCTATCTGAAGCCTGTTTTTGGTAACCCAAAGCCCACCAACAACACTGATAAGAACATATCCCAGGTTGCTTACAAAATTCATAAGAGGGAACATTATACCCGATACAAACTGTGCTTTCCATCCTGCTTCATGGAGTCTATCGTTGATTGCAGAGAATTTTTCTATAGATTCTTTCTCGTGCCCAAAAGCCTTAACAATTTTATGTCCGGTATACATCTCCTCTACATGACCGCTAAGCTGCCCCAGTTCCTTCTGCTGAGCTGCAAAATATTTCTGTGAGCGTTTTGCAACAAATACTGTTGAAAAAATATAAAGTGGTAATGTCGCTAAAACAATTAGCGTCAGTATTGGGCTTATGGTCAGCATCATAATGATGTAGCCTACAATCTGTACTATGGATGTAATTAACTGAGTCAAACTCTGCTGCAGGGTTGTAGAAATAGTATCGATATCATTGGTAACACGGCTTAATATTTCACCATGAGTTCTTGAATCGAAGTATTTCAGCGGCAGCTTTGGAAGCTTGCTATCTACATCCTTACGCATACTATACACAGTTCTCTGCGCAACAGTGGACATAACAAACTGCATTGTAAAAGTAAATACAGAGCTTAATAAATAAAATCCAAGTAATACAATCATTATATGGCCTATAAAAGTAAAGTCTATTTTCCCGCCTGTCTCTTTTATCGCTCTTAAAATGTCGTCTATCTGCTCTTGAGACATGTTCATTTTTTGCTGGCTATCAGGCATTTTCTTACCTAAATCTATAAACTTTTTAACAATCTCTGCCTTCTGCTGTGGATCTTCTACTTTATCAAGCTGCGGCAAAGTCATTATCTCTTGTATTGCTTTTATTGTTTCAGGGTTTTGCTGTGCTTGTGCATTGCCCTTGAGCTGCTGGCTTTTTTGCATTTGCAGCTTGATTTGCTGCTGCATTGATTTCTGCTGTTCCGATATTTGATTTAATACCATTCCGGCTTTATAGCCATCAGCTAATTTATTCATAGCCTTTCCTGATATTTTAGGAGCTGCTATAGTAAAGCCCATTCCGACAATTGCAAATATCAAGACCACTATAAGGTTTACTTTATAGGGTTTTAGATAACCTAGTAACCTTTTTAGAGTCTTCTTAAAATCTTTTGCTTTTTCTACCGGCCTTCCCAATGCACCGCCGGGGCCGCCCCTGTGGAGTCCTCCCCCCTGTCTTCCCATGGATGTATTATCTCTACGTGCTTCACTCATGCTAATTCCTCCTCAGACAACTGTGAGGATACAATTTCACGATATACCTCACAACTATTTAAAAGTTCTCTGTGGGTTCCCATTCCTGCTATTTGTCCTTCATCCAAAACTATAATACGATCTGCGTCCATAACCGTCCCTACTCTCTGAGCAACTATTAGCACTGTAGCATCGGCTGTTTCATTCTTTAATGCTGCCCTAAGTTTTGCATCGGTCTTAAAATCAAGTGCCGAAAAACTATCATCAAATATATATATCTCAGGTTTTCTGACCAGTACACGGGCAATGGAGAGACGCTGTTTCTGACCTCCCGAAATATTGATACCCCCCTGGGCAATTTCATGTTCAAAACCGCTGCTCATCTCAGAGATAAATTCCTTTGCCTGAGCGACTTCGGCAGCATGCCTGATTTCCTCATCGGTCGCCTCCACCTTACCATATCTTATGTTATGGGCAATAGTACCTGAAAAGAGGACAGCTTTCTGTGGTACAAAGCCTATCTTAGAACGTAGGGCCTCCTGCAACATTTCTCTGACATCTACTCCATCAACCAATACGCTCCCACTGTCAACATCATAAAAACGTGGGATTAGGTTCACTAGAGTCGATTTACCCGAGCCGGTGCCACCAATTATAGCCGTCACTTCCCCGGGCTTTGCACTAAAGGTGATATTGCTTAAAGCAGGCTGCTCTGCACCATGATAGCTAAAAGTAACATTCTTGAATTCTAAAAACCCTCTTTTTTCATTAGCCTCCTTAATCTCTGCCGCATCACTGATTCCGGGAGTCGTGTCCAAGACTTCGTTAATCCTGACCGCAGCAGCCTGCGCACGGGGTACCATGATAAACATCATAGAAACCATAAGCATGGAATACATAATCTGCATCGCATACTGAGTAAATGCTATAAGTGCTCCCATCTGCATATCCCCATTATCAATTCGGAGGCTTCCAAACCAGAGGATTGCAACTGATGTGATATTCATAATTAACATTAAGGCTGGCATTAAGAAAGCCATTATTCGGTTAACCTTTATATAATTGTTGGTAAGGTCTATATTTGCCTCTTCAAAGCGAGCCTGTTCATGGTCAATCCTATTAAACGCGCGTACTACTCTGATTCCCGTAAGATTCTCTCGGAGAACAAGATTGATTTTATCCAGTTTAACCTGCATTAGCTTAAAGAGCGGCATTCCCTTGATAGCCAAAAGAGTTATTGCACCTGCAAGTACAGGGATAGCAACAGCAAAAACCAATGTGAGGTACTTATCCTTCAAAAATGCCAGTACGATTCCTCCTATAGCCATCATTGGAGCACTAACCATCATACGCATTATAATCATTGTTACCGTCTGTATTTGTGTAATATCGTTTGTGGTTCTTGTAATAAGCGTTGATGTACCTAATTTGTCAAATTCGTGTAATGAATAGCTTTCTACCCGATTAAAGACTTTGCTGCGAAGAATTGTCCCTAAACCCATAGCAGCCTTTGAAGATAAGAAAGTCGCTATAATTGCACATATAGTTCCCCCTGCTGCAATAAGCAGCATAAATCCTCCCATTTTCCAAATATAATTAGTGTCGCCTTTCATTATTCCTTTGTCTACTATGTCAGACATCAGGGTTGGGAGGTATAGGTCTGCAAGTGTTTGAAAAAAAACCAGGACTAAAACACATGCAATAAAAACTTTAAATGGTTTTAAAAACTTAAATAGTCTAATCAAAAATCCTCATCTCCTATCCTAAATTGCAAAGCTAAATATTTATGATAAAACCCTAGTAGGTCTTTTCATGAAATTAATTTTGATGGTCCTGCTTCATAAAATAGTCTTGCTAACTCTACCTTCCTATTTGACTTTTCCACCTACCCACCTCTCAGTTATAACTATTAATAAATTCCCGAAAAAATGTCACTCTAATTTCGTGTGCAAATATTTCGTGTACAAAATAATTATAATTCTGGCCTTTTGTACTGTCAAGTGTTTTAAGCCTATTACAGCTTGTGTTATTAAATAAACCGCCTATGTCGGCATAATAAACTCCTTGATGCATTTCCGGACATTGATTCGTCACCTTACGGCTGGTATAATTAAATTGTTTAGTCAAATTATTAGTTGAAGAGGAAATGGGAATGTTTGAAATACAAACCGTAGAAGATATAGTAAATGAGTATTCAAGATTATCTGAGGTAGAATCTATTTTAATGGCAGGATCAAGGACTGTGAATACAGAGGATTCCAGCTCTGATATTGACCTGTACATTTATTCCACTAGGGAAGTTCCTGTAACTAAAAGGCAGAAAATCGCCAGTGCGTTCTCCGATAACTTTCAAATTGATCTTAAAATATGGGAATCAAGTGATGAATGGTATCTTAGAGACTCTAAGGTGATGGTTGACATAATCTACAGAAGCTTCAATTGGCTAGATGAGCAGTTGGAAAGCACTCTGTTTAGCCATATTGCAAGTACAGGCTATACCACTTGCTTCTGGCATAATCTGTTGACGTCGGTAATTTTATTTGATAGAAACAATAAGGCTAAGGTTCTAAAGGAAAAATATGATATATGCTACCCCAAAGAGTTAAAGTATAATATTGTAGCCAAAAATTATCCTGCCTTAAAAGAGTGCTTTTCATCCTACTATGAACAAATTGAAAAATCAATACGCAGGGGTGATTTTATAAGTACGAATCATCGCATTGCCGAGTTTTTATCAAGTTATTTTGATATCATATTTGCAGTAAATGAACTCCCTCATCCGGGTGAGAAAAAACTTGTTAAAATAGTCAAAAACACCTGTAAGAAAGTCCCTGCTAATTTTGAGGAAGATCTATACAATGTGTTTAAAAACATCTCAAGCAATGATGTGAGTATACTCAAGTATTTAGATGTACTTATAAAAAATCTTGACTCATTTCTAAATAAGGAAAATCTTCTGAGCTTAAGATAGACAGTCAATATAAAAAATCTATTACATTTCGCCTCCTCCCCCAAAATTCCGGGTAGTCTGTTGTCCATAATGTAACAGATTTTTGTTGCTTAGTTACCGCAAAAACATATATCAGTTGTGATTTAGCAATTTTTTTCTCTGCTGCCACCCTTTCTTCCATTACCGCCTCGTGAGTTGGAGGATATTCTTCCTTAGTAAACACCTCCAAGGCCTTATCATAAAGCTCAATTGCTTTTTTGATATACTCCTTTTCAGCCTTGATATCGTACATAGCTGAATAGACATTTCCCAATTCATATTGGATTTGAGCATAATACATTGGATAGTCCTCTTTGGTGATTACTTTCATAGCCTCCTCATAGGCTTTATTGGCCTTGTAGAAATTTTCTTCGCTGCTAAACTGTAGTATATAATACCCAGATTATTCTGCTGCCGTGCATACTCTAAAGGGTATCGTCCTATCGTATAAACTTTCATGACCTCTTTGAAAGCATTAACAGCTATTGCAAGGTTTTTCCCTGTATCTTTTATTTCCGATAGTCTCCAATATGCTACCCCAAAATTGGATTGAGCCATCGCATAGTCCAGAGGATATTTTTCGGGTGTATAAATTTGCAGAGCTTCTTTATAAGCTTCTATAGATTTTATAAGATTTCCCTCTCTCCCTTTTAATTCCGACAGTGCTCTATAAGCAATTCCCCGCCTGGTTTGGGTTGAGGCATAACCTATTGGATAGGCTTTAGCAGTTCTCACTTCTAAGGCCTCTTCTAAAGCCTTAATAGCTTTTATTAGGTTTTCTTCCTTATCCCTCACTTCAGATAAGCTCCCGTAAACAGCCCCTAGGGCATCTTGAATACTTGCATACTCCTTAGGATATTTTTCAATTGTAAAAACACTTAAAGCCTCCTCAAATGATTTAGCAGCTTTTGAAATATTTTCTTCCTTATCTCTTGCCTTAGCTAAATTGTAATAATAGCTTCCCATGTTGTATTTTACCCCAGCATACTCTAATGGGTATTTTTCCTTATTTGAGATAAATCATTATAAGCAACTCCAAGGAGATTTTGTACCTGCGCATACTCACTAGCGTATTCCGAAAGTGTAAAAACTTTGAGACAATCCTGACAGGCTTGAATAGCTTTTGTGAGATTTTTTTCTTTATCCCTAATCTCTGACAATTCCAAGTATGCTGTTGCCAGGTTACCTTGAACCCTGGCATAATCAGTTGGATAGCTTTTGACGGTATAAATCTTAAAAGCGTCTTCATAGGCAATTATAGCTTTAGTGATATTTGATTCTTTGTTTACCGCTCCTGCCGGCTCACTAAATGCGATTCCTATGCTATTTTTGGCCTCAGCATATTCTAATGGATTCTTCTGACTGGAGATGTTTTCAATAGCCGCTTCATAGCCTCTTATTGCATTTACATAATCTTTATTTTCCAGAAGTTTATCCGCTGTACTAATCATATCGCTAACTTTACCTACATCATGCCTTCTGGTGATATTTGCAATAATTCCGCTGCCTGCCAGTACGGTATTATCATTGCCGTCTATATTAATATCCCATATAGATACCATACAGGTATGTATAGTCTGCCGTTTATTATCTGCAACTGCACGTCAAAATTTACAGGCATGCCGTTTATATCTACCCTTATGCTTTTTGGGTCTGCCCCAGCAAAAGTAATTTGCAGCGAAATCCCAAGTATTATTAATAAAGCTAAAAGAACTCTTAACATTTTTTTGTGTATCTTAATCATCCAATTAATCATCTTTATCTGTGGTTTTTACTCGATTCAGTGCATTAGTTACAAGCTTATTGAATAAAGGATAGTCGGAGGCTGTAAATACGTTTAAAGCCTCTTCATAGGCTTTGCAAGCCTCTTTTATATCTTCACTGCCTGACATAAGCGTATATACATTTCCAATCTCAAACTGTATTTTTGCATAGCATACAGGGCGGTCTTCCAGGGTATATAATTTCAATCCTTCCTTATATTCCTCAAGCGCTTTGGACAGGTTGTCCCTGTCTCCGCCAGCTTCAAACAGACCTTTGCAAATGTCTCCAAGGGATTTATGAATTCTTGCGTAATCCATCGGGTAGCTTTCCAGGGTCTTTGTTTTTAGTACACTTTGATATGCCTCTTTGGATTTCTCCAGGTAACTTATCCCTTCTGGCAGTTTGGATAAAACTTTATATGTGTTGCCAAGATTATACCGAATTGCAACACCCATATCCTCATTATCACACCCCTGCAACGCTTCCTCATACAACTCCCGTGCTTTTGATAAATTTTCCTTTGCAACGTTGCCTTGCCCCAATTCCTCATACACTATACCCAGGTTATACTGGATTAGCGCGCGGTCCAGTATATAGCCTTCCAGGGAGTAGGACTGTAATGCTTTTTCATATTGGTCTCTGGCTTCTATAAGGTACATTTTATATCCGGATACTTCCCACAGAATCTTGTAGGCATTCCCAAGGTTGTTTGACGTAATACCGTAGTTAATGCTATCGCTGTTTTTTTCGTATATACCTAAAGCCTCATTGTATTTATCTAATGCGTAGAAAATATTTTTACGCACGTCATTTATTTCTGCAAGCATGCTGTAAGCATTGCCCATATTGTTCATTACGTGAGCGTATGTATGGGTGTCTTCTTCCCTGCTGATGTTTTCAAGTATTTTCTTGTACTTAGCCAGTGCCTCTGTAGGGTTATTGGCCTTAAGAAGCCTGTCAGCATAATTTAGCATGACCATCACCGTTTCCGAGCTATATGCCTCAACTATGCTTACAATAATCCCGTTTCCAGCTATTACAATATTTCCGCCTCCATTTATTGTAACCGAGCTTAAATCTTTATTTGAGAGAATGATGAGATTATCCTTTTTATTCCATATTATTTTCATACCCAATTGGTTGGCAATAAACCTACTGGAAACATATAGCCTGCTGTTAATTATTGTTGCCGTACCATCCAATAGTACCTTCTCACCGTTTACGTCCGCTTCTTTACTGCCTGCCTTGAGCACTATTTTGTTGTCTTCCTTTGTAGATATAGCACTTCTACAAGCACCATTCCACTCGACTTCCCATCCCATAGCATTAAATACAGAACCTACCGGAACAAATGCTACCCCATTTATAAGCTTAGCTTGAAAGTCCTGAGCGATTTTAGAACTGTTTATCACAAACTTAATATTCTGAGCTGAAGCGTCCGCTAAGTTAGCGTATAATATTATACCAATTAATATGATTAATATTAGGGTTTTTAAAATACTTTTAATCATAAGTACCTCTATATATTCTACCACCAATTTCTTACATATCGTTGCTTTAGTCTGCTACCCATCTTATTTCAACTAAACAAAAAACAACAGGTAGCGCCCTATACAATTATAACCATATGAAGTAATCTTTGTCACGTTTTTAGAATTATTATGTTAGATTGAGCACATGCTGGGCGCACCATAAACAAAGCCCCATGGTTTGTACCATAGGGCCTTGGTATAAATCTGGCAGAGACCTACTTTCCCGGGACGCGACCGTCCAAGTATCATCGGCACTGAGAAGCTTAACTGCCGTGTTCGGTATGGGAACGGGTGTGACCTTCTCGTAATAGCCAACAGAAAATTCAGTTAGAATTTGATAATTGACAGAAGACAGTTGTTTTACTGT
>JAOAEJ010000015.1 GCA_026416815.1 Clostridia bacterium
TAACTTGAAAATGAAAACCATAAATGAAGGCACACAAATAAGACCCATTCCTTTTGTTCGAAAAAAAGAGGATCTCTTATAGGATCTATACAAAATAGCGATATTAAATTAAGGTGATGATGTATCAGGTACAGCTTGTGAAACAACAAATCCTTGAGATTGGAGAAAAATAATCATCTTGCTGATATTAGTTTGAGGTTTTGTATCTCTGGCGAGATATTCTTCATAAATGGAATTGTTGAAACACTCATTTTTTACGAGCATGTTATAGACACATACCAGAAGCATTCTTGCAATTGCAATGATAGCTCTTTTATGCCCACGTCTTTTCTTGATACTTTCATAACGGTGTTTAAAGTAAGGGCAAGATTTATCTTTTATTGCAGCATTTGCAACTTGAATAAGAAGAGGTTTTAGATAAGCTCCAGCACGGCTTATACGTACGCTTTTCTTTTTACCTGCACTTTCATTATTCTGTGGCGTAAGTCCAGCCCAGGAGCTTAGGTGCTTAGCATCCTGAAATACTGACATATCTACACCTATTTCAGAAATTATATTAGTTGCGGATTGTAGGGTTATACCAGGTATAGTAGCTAAAAGTTCAAGTTGTGGTTTAAACTCGCTAGAGATTAAAGAAATAGCAGTATCTAGTTGAGAAATACAGGCATTAACGTAGTCATAGTGATTTAAGCATACAGACATTTTGGCAGATTGCTCTTTGGAAATAGAGCCTTGCATAGAGATATTAATTTCATCAGCTTTAGGAAGCATACTTCTGTGTAGAAACTGAGTAAAGTCTATATTAGTTTCATTAGGGTTTTGCATAGCATACTTAATTATAGCAGAAGCTGATTTGCCGAAGGTATCTGATACTACGTTAGATATCATAATATTTGACACTGTTAATGAATTTTGAAACCTGTTTTTCTCACTTGAGCGAAAATTAGTAAGTTTGAAGCGGTAGCGCATTAGGTCTCTAAGCTCACGTATCTTCTTAGGTGGGATAAAACTTCCTCTAACGAGGCCATGCTTGTGTAAATCTGCAATCCAGATAGAATCACGTTTGTCTGTTTTTTTACCAGGGATACCCTTAATATACTTGGGATTTGCGAGAGTTATTTTGCAACACTCTTCAAGTATATTGTAGATAGGAATCCAATACTTACCTGTGCTTTCCATGCAAACCTCATTACAATCATGGGAAGATAACCATTCTTTAAGTTTTTGAAGATCTCTAGAGTAAGTATTGAATTGCTTGGTTGAATATGTTGTGACATTGTTTTTATCGGTAGCTGCTATAGTTGCTACAACAAACTTCTTATGAACATCGATGCCACAACAAATTGGATAGATAATCTTTAACATATACATCACCTTTTAGATAAAAAAATAGAGTATGCAGACATTGACTGGATACCCATGCTATAAACGGTCTTTGTTTAAACAAAGATTAACTTACGTGCTCGATGGCACACTTATTTGTACTTAAAAGGGCATTCGGCACATGTTAATATGCGGATTACAGTAAAGTGTAATCACACTCACCCCGCCGTGCTCTGTAGTATATCTGCATACTTGCCCATATTATTGACAGAGTTTGTACAGAATATACATTTTCATAAATTTTTGTGCCTTGAGCACAGCGAAAGGAATGATAGTTAATATG
>JAOAEJ010000091.1 GCA_026416815.1 Clostridia bacterium
ACATGCGCAAACAAAAGTGGCAAAGCCACATTTGTTATATTCATGGTTTATACAATACATACAATGGAGGATTAACATGGCTGCAGATATCGAAAAAAGAATAAACGAGCTAAGAGACACCCTAAATTATCATAATCATAAGTACTATGTAGAAGATAGCCCGGAGATAACTGATTTTGAATATGACGCACTGCTTAGGGAGCTGGAAAATCTGGAGAATGAAAGGCCCGACCTTGTAACTTCCGATTCACCTACCCAAAGGGTTGGAGGAAAACCCCTGGAGGGTTTTGATAAGGTTGAGCACGCAGTCCAAATGCAGAGCCTTGCGGACGTGTTCAATGAGAGTGAGTTATTTGCCTTTGACGAGAGGGTAAGAGAGGGTATTGGCAGCAGTGTAGAGTATGTAGTAGAAAAGAAGATTGATGGGTTGTCGGTATCATTACTATACGAAAATGGCAGGTTTGTAAGGGGAGCTACCAGAGGGGATGGGCTTGTAGGTGAGGATGTAACTCAGAACCTCAAAACTATAAAATCTATTCCAATGAAATTAAAGGAAGAAATTCCCTTGATAGAGGTCAGAGGCGAGGTTTTCATATCCAAAAGCGATTTTATAAAGTTAAACGAAGAGCAGGAAGAAGCGGAACAGCAGCTGTTTGCAAATCCCAGAAATGCTGCTGCCGGATCTTTAAGGCAGCTTGACCCTAAAATAACCTCTGGAAGAAAGCTGGACATTTACCTGTTTAATATCCAGCGGATAGAAGGCAAGACCTTCAATACTCATTCAGAAACTCTGGAATATATGAAAAGTCTCGGATTTAAGGTTAGTCCCGGATATAAGATATGCTCTAATATTGAAGATGCTATGGACGAAATCAACCGTATAGGGGAGGAGCGCGGAGAACTGCCCTTCGAAATAGACGGAGCAGTAGTAAAGGTAAACTCACTTCGTCAGAGGGATATTCTCGGAAGCACTACAAAGACTCCAAGGTGGGCTGCTGCCTACAAGTATCCTGCTGAGAAAAAACAAACTGTAATTAAGGAAATATGGGTAAATGTTGGAAGGACAGGTGTGCTGACCCCAAATGCTGTGTTGGAGCCGGTAAGGTTGGCTGGTACAACTGTTAGCCGTGCTACCCTTCATAACATGGATTATGTTAGAGATAAGGATATACGGATAGGCGATACGGTGTGGGTTCAGAAGGCTGGAGATATAATTCCTGAGGTAGTGGAAGTTGACAAAGAGAAGCGGACAGGGGATGAAAGGGAGTTTGTAATGCCTGAGCATTGCCCTGAATGCAGGTCACAGGTACTGCGTGAGGAAGGAGAGTCGGCCTATAGGTGTACAGGGATTGAATGTCCTGCGCAGCTCTTTAGAAGCATAGTACACTTTGCTTCAAGGGATGCCATGAATATAGACGGATTGGGTCCGGCTATAATAGAATCTCTGATGGATAACGGCTTTATAAAGGGGATAGCTGATCTTTATTACCTTCATTTGAGAAAAGACGAGATTATTAAGATGGAGAGAATGGGGAAAAAATCAACGGATAACCTTTTGAAGTCTATCGAGAAATCAAAAGCTAACAATATAGACAGGCTTATCTTCGGCTTCGGTATCAGACATATAGGGCTTAGGGCGGCGCAGCTGCTCAGCGAAAATTTTGAGTCAATAGATGAGATAAGCAGTGCAAGCCTTGAGGATGTAGTAAAAATACCGGAATTCGGAGAAAAAATGGCCGAAAGCGTAGTTGTATTCTTCAAGCAGGAGCAAACCCTTGATACCGTTAACAAACTCAGGGAAGCAGGTGTTAATCTAAAAAGCTTCGGTAAGAAGCAGATAAAGGACAACAGGTTTGAAGGCAAAACCTTTGTACTCACCGGTACGCTGCCAACCTATAGCAGAAGTGAAGCTGGGGAAATAGTGCTGAGCTTTGGAGGGAAGGTTTCGGGAAGTGTTTCGAAAAAAACCGATTACGTCCTTGCAGGAGAGGAAGCAGGAAGTAAATTAGATAAGGCCAGGGAGCTTGGAGTTAAGATTATTGACGAAGACGAGTTTAAGAAAATGATAGAATCATAATAATATATGGCAAAGACTGCTAACCGGGAACAATATGCCCGATAGTAGTCTTTGTTTTTTATCTAACACTTTACTTATATGTCATTCAAAATTTAAATTGCCATGGGTGATAATAAAATCAAAAAGTGCTTTACTCACATTATCAAGAAATTCATAGTCCAGTTTATCAGCGGTATCGCCTATAGAGTGGTATTCCGACGAAGGCTTTTGTCCGATAGTTATAGAGCTGATACTTTCCTGATTGAAGGATAGGTGGTCGCTTATATAACTATCCCAAAGTATATTACAGCTAAAGTTTTTTGCACGTAAGTATCGGTAAACATCATAACACAAGCTATTGCTGATTAAAGGGTCTCCTAGTATTATCAGGTTTTTATTTTGTTTTAATCCCATATACTCCAGGTTGATATTGTAAATATTTTCATATGTACCATTGATTTCTTTAACAAAGGCTTTACTGCCTTGTAAGCCGTATTCTTCTGAGTTGAAAGCACATATTAATATATCGTACTCTGTAGGATTCTTTAGTGAGTGAGCACTGAGTTTTTTTGCTAAATCCAATAATACTGCCAGCCCCGAGCAGTTATCTAAAGCACCGGGGTACAGAGTATCTTCCTGAAATCCTATGTGATCAAAATGAGCTGACAGTACCAGAGCCTTATTGCTAGACTTACCCTGTATTTTTCCTACAACGTTGGAAGCTGCTATTATTTCATCACTCAAGTTTAGTTTTTGTCTTATACTTTCAGGGATAACTTCGTTGTACTCCATAAAATAGCTATTTCCATTGCAGGCTTGAAGGGGTATTTCATTAAAAATAGATGAAAGGAGAAGAGCAGCTTTTTTATTTCCCTCAGAGCATACAAGCCTTCCAGTGAACTCAGCAGATGAAAATTTTTCTACTACATCCCTTATATCAAAATTTTTTATATCAAAGTTTTTTAAACTATCTATATCTATATAATTGGTATGAGTAGAGCTAGAGGGGCTAGGTCGTAATTTGGTATCAATGTTTTCTGCCTTGGAATACAGAGAAATGTAAAGGGTTAGACTTAAAAGAATAGCTGCCATGATTTTTTTAAGCATGTTTTCACCTTTAATCAAACTATAAAACTAATATCCAATATCTATTCCTATACTACTTATAGCAAATATATTCGCATAAAAAACAGGCGACATTACCTTGAGACAATGTCACCTGCATATACATAAGCTATAATTTAACTATTCTTTCGCTGCAACTTTTGACCACGAATCCTTTAATGCTACAATCCGGTTAAATACCAGATTCTCCGGTGATGAATCAACCGAATCCATACAGAAATACCCCTGCCTGAGGAACTGGAAGCGGCTACTGGAGGCTGCAGTTTTGAGACTAGGCTCAACCTTGCAGGTAGTCAGCTTAACCAGAGAGTTTGGATTTAAATAATCCTTATAGGTCTTTCCTTCACTCTCATCATCAGGGTCATCAACACTAAAGAGCTGTTCATATAAGCGTACTTCAGCGTCAAGAGCATGATCTGCCGATACCCAGTGAAGAGTACCTTTGATTTTACGTCCGTCAGGAGCAGTGCCACCTTTGGAGGCAGGGTCATAGGTGCAGTGAAGCTCCACTATATCTCCATTTTCGTTCTTTACTACGTTCTCACACTTAATGATATAAGCATTTTTAAGCCTTACCTCACGATCGGGAGCCAGACGGAAGAACTTCTTAGGTGGTTCTTCCATGAAGTCATCCTGCTCTATATAAACTACTCGGGAAAAAGGAACCTTACGGGTGCCGCCCTGCGGGTCTTCGGGATTATTCTCAACATCAAACTCTTCAACCTGACCTTCAGGATAATTTGTTATAACAACCTTTAAAGGATTCAAAACCGCCATAACCCTGGTAGCACGTTTGTTCAAATCCTCCCTTATACAATGCTCCAAAAGTCCGATATCGACCGTACTATCCACCTTTGCCACACCAATACGGCTACAGAAATCACGGATTGACTCAGGCGTATATCCACGTCTTCTAAGCCCGGAAATAGTTGGCATACGAGGGTCATTCCATCCGTTAACATACCCTTCCTTAACCAGCGTCAGAAGCTTACGTTTACTCATAACCGTATAATTAAGGTTTAGCCTTGCAAACTCAATCTGCTGAGGACGATTGTCCAATTCAAGCGTCTCCAAAAACCAGTTGTAAAGCGGACGGTGAGCCTCAAACTCAAGAGTACATATAGAGTGAGTTATATTTTCCAAATAATCCGAGAGTGGATGAGCAAAGTCATACATAGGATAAATGCACCACTTATCACCGGACCTATGGTGGTGAGCCCTGAGTATACGGTACATAACCGGATCACGCATATTAAGATTCGGCGAAGCCATATCAATCTTTGCACGCAAAACCCTTGACCCGTCAGCAAACTCTCCAGCCCTCATACGCCCAAACAAATCAAGGTTTTCCTCTACGGAACGATTCCGATAAGGGCTTTCCTTACCCGGCTGCGTAAGAGTACCGCGATACTCCCTGATCTGATCCGCAGTAAGGTCACACACATAAGCCTTACCATTCTTAATAAACTCCACAGCAAAATCATAAATCTTCTCAAAATAATCGGAAGCGTAAAACATACGATCTTCCCAATCAAACCCAAGCCAGCGAACATCCTCCTGAATGGAATCCACGTATTCAGTATCTTCCTTACTTGGATTGGTATCGTCAAAACGTAAATTGCAAAGCCCTCTATTCTGAGCAGCAAGTCCGAAATTCAGGCATATGGACTTAGCGTGCCCGATATGCAAATATCCGTTAGGCTCAGGCGGAAAACGGGTATGAACACGCCCACCATACTTATTATCCTCAAGGTCTTTATCTATAAAATCCTGAATAAAATTAGAATAAAGCTTAGCTTCGCCAGCCTCTTCCCTTATCTCTTCAGCAACACTCTTAATTTCCTCAGCCATTCTACTTCCTCCTTTTAAAACTAATTCCCTGAACCTTTCCGCAGGAAAGGGAAGGAAACACCGTATAAGATAACACTAATACCCTAAAGCGAATATATTACGAAGTAATATAGAGCCTTATTCTCCAAAGCCAACCCGCGAAGCCCCTTAAGATTCAAGGGAAAAACGCATAGGACGTGCGTTTTAGGCTTCATGGGGCAGGACGCCCCTTGAAGCCGGTCCTCCTAGGATAAGCGAGTGGAAGGGAGCGTCCGAGAGGGAAACCCAGCAAGATGGGTTTCCCTCTCGGGAACCGCTTTAGACGACAACAAAGCCACTCTAAAACCCATCCCTAACAAACGCTAAATCTCCACAAATCACTATACCGACAACTTCTCAATCCCAACCTTAACCCTGCGAATCGCCTCATCCTTCCCAAGTATATCCGCAAGCTCCATAGCTCCACCAGGACTAACAGCCTTACCGCTAAGAGCCGTACGTATAGGCCACAGCATCTGACTATTCTTAATCCCCAGCTTCACAACCAAATCCATAACCACATCATGAATTACCTGCTCATTCCAATCAGATATACCCTCAAGCACCGGCAAAGCCGCTTTAAGACTCTCCAGCGAATTCTCCTCAGTAGTCTTCATTTTCTTATGAACATACAACTCTTTACCATACTCAGGCAAACTATCAATAAAATCTACATTCCCCGGAATGGAGGTCAAAACCTCAGTCCTAGGCTGCAATATTTTGCTAACCTTTTTAAGGTCAATATTCTCATTGTTAATTGCCCCTTCATAGTATGGCTTTGCAATCTCATGGAATTCATCAAGGGACATTTTCCTTATATATTCCGCATTAAACCAATTTAATTTATTAATATCAAATATAGCAGGAGACTTGCTGATACCTTCTATCTTAAACGCCTGCTTAAGCTCATCCATAGTGAAAATTTCCTGGTTAGTTCCAGGGCTCCACCCTAATAAAACCACATAATTCACAATAGCATCAATGAGATAACCCATGGACACCAAATCCTCAAACGATGGGTCACCGGACCTTTTACTCAGTTTTTGCCCCGAAGACTTGAGTATCAACGGTACATGCACATAAGTAGGAATGTCCCAACCGAAAGCCTCGTACAGCAGGTTGTACTTTGGTGCCGAAGAAAGATATTCATTGCCCCTTACAACGTGGGTAATCTCCATAAGATGGTCATCTACTACATTAGCAAAGTTGTAAGTAGGGAGCCCATCGGATTTTAATAATATCTGATCATCCAGTGAGCTGTTTTCAACAGTAATGGTACCGTATACTGCGTCATCAAAGCTGGTCGTGCCGGTATCGGGCATTTTCTGTCTCACAACAAAAGGCTCATTGTTAGCAAGCTTTTGGTCGATCTCTTCCTTACTAAGCTTTGCACAGCAGCGGTCGTATTTGAACACGCCTCCTGCTGCTTCCTGTTCTTCTTTAAGCTTAGCAAGCCTTTCTTTAGTACAGAAGCAATAGTATGCTCCGCCAAGCTCAACGAGCTTTTTAGCATACTCCATATAGAGGGGTTTTCTTTCACTCTGGATATACGGACCGTAGTTTCCACCGATATCCGGACCCTCATCATGTTCTAATCCTGCCATTTTCAAAGTTTTATAAATTACATCTACTGCATCCTCTACATATCTTTCCTGATCTGTATCCTCGATTCTTAAAATAAACTTACCGTTTTCCGCTTTGGCTATCAAGTATTCGTAAAGTGCCGTTCTTAAGTTTCCGATATGCATGTAACCTGTAGGGCTGGGTGCATATCTGGTTCTGATTTCCTTTGCCATTACGCTGATTCTCCTTTCTATGTAAAAAGTATTTTTATTAACAAAGCAATAGGTAGCGGTAGCGGGGTTAAAAATATAAAAACCCTTCATCCTAATAACTAGGACGAAAGGTTTGATCTTCCGCGGTACCACCTAAATTGGCTCATGCCCACTTTGACTGCAAATTTTTACAGTTTTCCTTTTAACGGTGGAATCTCCGTCAAACTTACTCCATCTTTCAGTCCGATGCTCCAAAGCTTGTTTCAGCAAATTACCATACCGAATTTCCACCGACATCGGCTCTCTAAGATGGCCCCTTTACCTACTCTTCTCCTTCATCGCATATACTTTATCAATTTTCTCAATTATATTACTTTTAAAGAATATCTGTCAAGGTGGTTATAACTGCCTTTAAATATAAAGCATAATAAGGTTGTACTAACTGAATTTATTTGTATTTTACCGGGTAAATATAATAATGTATATAAATTGCAAAAAGGAATCTACAA
Organism: Clostridia bacterium; assembly: GCA_026416815.1. Classification (GTDB taxonomy): domain Bacteria; phylum Bacillota; class Clostridia; order Acetivibrionales; family DSM-2933; genus SKW257. Next base: position 7,335 of record JAOAEJ010000091.1, read on the forward strand.
CGATGTTCTTACTAAATCTTTTTTGCAATTTGTTACCTTAAGTTATATTGCGATAATCAAAAATTTCCTTGTAATATCATTATCGCAATTTATATAGTGTTATAATATCAGGACATAGGCAGAATATTAGTTGGAAAATGTGATTAATATAAGGGTGGTGATTAATATGGGGTATGAAGGAAGTAGCCGTGAGGGTGTTTCCAGACAGTGGATAAGTTGGCTGCATAGCGAAATAGACTTATGGAAGCAGGAAGGAATAATATCTGAAGAGCAGAGCTCTGATATTTTGAAGAGATATGCCCAGCCAGAGGTAAACATAAGGGCTGAGGATAGAAAGAGCTCAAAATTTATTGCAATGATTTCAATACTTGGTTCAATATTGCTAGGGGTAGGAGTTATACTGTTCTTCGCTCATAATTGGAAGTTTATAAGTATACCAGTAAAGTTAGGCATAATATTCGGGCTAATTACCGCTACCTATATGGTCGGCTATTGGATGGCTTTTGAGAAAAAGATTTATACCGGAGCCGGTAAGGCACTTATTTTCCTCGGAGTTTTATTTTTTGGAGCGGGTATATGGCTTATAGCGCAAATATTCAACATTAACGCTCATTACCCTAATGGTATGCTTTATTGGTCGCTGGGGGGATTGCTGGTAGCATACATAACCCGTCTGAAGCCCATTATAGCATTGACTATTGCGCTGCTTACAATATGGACAGTGATGGAGCAAAGCGGATTTTATAATGTAAATTATCTTTATCTGATACTAATGCTTGTAACGGTAATCCCTTTGGTTTATAAGGAAAAATCGAGGTTGGGTGCTGTACTGGCAGTAATATCGTTTTCAATATGGCTTTCGGCAGCAAACATAAGCTGGCAGACAATAGGCCTTTTAAGGCCTTCACCTTCCTATATAGCAGGTAGTTTGTTGGTATTTTTTATTTTCCTGTATGCCTTTTCAAAGGTCCAGCGAAGCCTGTTTAATGCTCCGGGAATGGAGAGCCCACTAAAAGTCGTAGCCCTATTCGGGATTTTTATAATGCTTTATGCTATGACCTTCAGAGGGATGGAAGATTTGGTCCGTAAGGCTTCAAGTATTTCATATCTTCCGATGGATTCAATAATTATTTATGTTACTTTAATTATAAGCCTGTTAGGTTTGATAGGTTATAACTACTTCAAAGCTACCCCTGGACGGAATGCCAGGTATGAAGAAATAGGGTTACTACTGATGGTATTGGTTAGTCTGGCTTATATGGTTGTACCTGTAAGGGACGAAAGTGTGCTTGCAGGCATATACCCCTATACATTAGCTATTAATATTCTATTTCTGGGAATGGTGGTTTTTGTTCTAGCATTAGGTTTTCGGGAAAGAAAGCCGGTTTTTATAAATATGGCCCTTATATTTTTCCTGATAGATGTAGTTACCAGGTATTTTGATTATCTATGGAAGCTTCTTGATAGGTCTATTTTCTTTATGGCTGGAGGACTTGCTCTCCTTGTCGGAGGCATAATACTTGAAAAAAGAAGGAGAAAAATAATAAGTGAATTGAGGTGAATGTATGAAGGGCAGATTAGGATTTAGGACCAAGTTTATAATAATAGTAATAATACAACTGCTTTTTCTTGCAGCTTTGGCAGGAAGTAAGCTTTTTACGCTTCATACAGGAGAAGTTATACTGCTAAAAACCTCTCCAATAGACCCGAGGAGCCTTTTTAGCGGGGACTATGTTATGCTCAACTACGACATATCCAGAATAAATCTGAAAACTGTATATACCGATCTGGACACAGAAAAACTGCAAAAGGATTTTAACGCAGGAAGGCATATACTTGTCAACAGACAACTGCAAAAGGCTTATGTAAAACTTGTGAAGAAGGATGGAGCAAAGTTCTGGCAGCCGGTTTCGGTTACAAGTTTAAGGCCTGAAGTTAAAAAAGGGGAAGTTGTTATTGAAGGACGTGAAGGAATCTACGATAGCTGGGGAGACAAACCAATAGTGAGGTTTAAATACGGTATAGAGTCGTATTACGTGCCTGAAGGAACAGGTTTGGATATTGAACGAAGAGCAAGTAATGCAAATATAGAGTCCTATGTTGAAGTTGCAGTGGATAGATTTGGGAATATCGGTATTGTAGCTATATTTGAGGACGGTAAAAAGGTAAGTGGCACATTTTAATGTATTCTAGAAAGATGCCAGTTATATATTCGAAACTCGCCAGTTTGGATATTAGTGTGGCAATTTGGGTGATTTTACATAAATATTTGATGAAAAGTGGGTGATTATAGCTATGCAAGTAGTGTAATCATATCCCACTTTTTCTTGACATAAGGCATATTGTGTGTTAAATTACTAAATACAGGTAACGTTGGAAATATAACAGTAAATTATTTCCTTTTTAGATTAGATAGATTCCCATATTTGTGGTTAATCCGATTATATAATAAATATAAGTTTAACTGAATTGTAAACCATAACGCAGCAATATAACATCATATTCATTTTTCACACTAGAAACAGACTTCACATTTGTTTTTCATTTCATTTATAATTTCAGGAGTATAGCTATTTCTAATTGATTTAAGTTAACTATAAAACTGAATATTTTATACTTAATGCCCTGTTATAACCCTAGTAGCGCATTCGTGTGCATAGGTTATGGATAAAAATACTATAATGCACAATCGATAATAAAAGCTGAAGCTATCAAAGGTGATACACAGAAGCTTTTAAGGCACATACTAAAGCCCAATCTTTATTTGCATTATAAGGGTTAGCCAAATAGGGCATAGGCAGCTATACTTATTTTGACAACACGGAACAGGACCCGACTTTTCCACAGGTTACTAATACTATTTCTAATTAATATCCTTCCGGGCATATTTTGTTCTATGAAGAGAACTTAATGATGGAAGATTACTATGAAAAATAGTCTGTCTAGTCATTGTAGGAGATTATAGTTAGTTTACTGTAAAAGTGATTATATGCAGCTAGGCAAGCCTTACATACTATAGTTCATTGCCTAACTGGAAGTTACTAAGTATACATTAAACTATCTATACACCTGACCAATTTTTTAGGTATGAAAGGGGTGGTTAGGAAGAATGAGTAATTTAGGTCCTCAGTTAGGCAAAAGTAAGGTAGTTAACAAGCGTTTTTTTGGAATACGATCAAAGATACTTTTATACTTCGGGCCGGTTTCGATTGCAACACTTTTGGCAGTAGTACTGGCATGTATATACGGAGTACCCCTTACAAGTTTTGGAGGGGATTACGAACAGCAGCAGTCACAGGTAGCCAATAACCTTAAAAATAGGGCTGATATTAAAAAGCAGTATATTCTTGAGTGGCTAAGTGATCAGAAGGAAATTGCAAAATTATTGGGTACCAGCAATATGTTTGGCCCTATAGCAGAACAGCTTATTTCAACTATAGATGAAAATATTGGCAGGTATTATGACAAAAAGCAGTTGTGGTCGGAAATAAAAGCTGATAAAAACTTTATATTATTGAACAGACAGCTGCTGCTTTTAAAAAACAGTAGAAAAATTTATGAGAACATCCAGTTGGTTGATGCAAAGAGCGGTAATATAGTAGCAGCTATTAACCAACATGACATCGGTTTGAACATTTCAAAAGAAAGATTATTTCTAAAGAGTCTCAATTCACTCGAAGGTGAGTCAGTTGAAATTGCAGACGATCCTACAAGCGGCAGTAAGGAGCTATTTATTATATCCCGCATAAAAAGTGACATATCCAGTGATGGAAAAGGAAAATTATCATCAATATTAATTATACATGTGAAGATGGATGACATAATTAATATACTTCCATACTCCGATGAAATATTGGGAGAGTCGGCAGAAGTCTATTTCGTAAGCGATGAAGGGCAGAATCTTACCCGGATGAAATATCCTTTAAAAAATGGTAGCAAAGGAGAACCCTTAAAGTATAATGCAGAAAGTAAATCGGAAATTCTTGCTTTAAAAGGTGAAGAAGGAATTATGCTGGATAAGGATTACCGGGATGTGCCGGTGCTGGCGGCATACAGTTATATCAAAGTATCTCCTGAAACCGGTTGGGGTATGGTGGTTAAGTGTGACCAGGAAGAGGTATATGCGCCTTTAAACAGAAATATGGTTAATTATTTGATTATAGGCCTGGTTGGAGTACTGTTTATGTGCAGCGCTCTGGTGATTTTTACAGATAAAATAACGCAGCCCATAAAAGACTTAAGTGATACAGCAAAACAGGTTGAAGCAGGTAAACTGGATGTAAGGGCTGCCATAGAAACCAGCGATGAGGTTGGCATTTTGGCAGAAACCTTTAATTCAATGATAGGAAAGATACAGAGGTGGCATGAAGAACTGGAAAAACAGGTACGAAACCGTACGACACAGTTAAGCACACTAAATAAAGAACTACTGGAAGAGATAACAGAACGTAAGAGGGCTGAAAGGGCCTTACAGGAGAGGATTATAGCTCTTTCGCAGCCGTTGGGTGATGATGGAGAAATAAAATTTGAAAACCTGTTTAACATTGAGGAAATTCAGGCGATTCAAAATGCTTTTTCAGAAGCTACAGGTGTAGCTGCAATTATCACCGATGTTGAAGGTAATCCTATAACAAGACCCAGTAATTATAGTAAACTATGTACTATGATACGAACGTCTCCAAAGGGGTTAATGAATTGTGCAAAATCCAATGCTTCTTTTGTACAAATAAGCGATGAGGGGCCGTTTATCCAGAGATGCTTAAGTGTAGGCCTATTAGACGGAGGGGCAAGTATATACCTGGGTAATCGCCATATTGCCAACTGGTTGGTAGGTCAGGTGATGGATGAAGCTGCAGATGAAAGAAAGATACTGGCGTATGCAAAGGAAATAGGAGTGAATGAGAAAGAATACTCGGAAGCCATTACCAAAGTAACCCGTATGTCCAGAGAACAGTTTAATTCAGTGTGTCATACAGTTTTTCTTATTGCAAAACAACTATCCACGCTGGCTACGCAGAATGTCCAGCAAGCAAAGGATATTACAAGGCGTAAACGGGCAGAGGACGAAATAAAAAAGCTCAATGAAGAATTGGAAGGCCGGGTGGCTGAAAGAACATCACAGCTGGAAGCTGCAAATAAAGAGCTTGAGACCTTTAGTTATTCAGTTTCCCATGATCTCAGGACCCCGCTCAGGGCAATTGATGGGTTTAGCCGGATGCTTCTGGAAGAGTATTGTGAGAGTCTTAATTCAGAAGGGAAACGCCTGCTAGGTGTAATTGTAAAAAATACAGCCCAAATGCGGCAGCTGATTGATGATTTACTGGCTTTTTCAAGATTAAGCCGCACGGCAATGGACAAAAGGGAGATTGATGTGAAAGACCTGGCTGGCGCCGTTTTTGATGAACTCAAGGTTATTAACCCAGGTCGCAGTATAACTCTGATACTTAATGAACTACCGCCAATATGCGGTGATAAGTCAATGCTAAAGCTGGTATTTATAAACCTGATATCCAACGCAGTTAAGTTCACAAAGACCAGAGAACAGGCGATAATTGAAATAGGATGCTTAAAAGAAAGGAATGAACGTATATATTATGTAAAGGACAATGGCGTAGGCTTTGATATGGGCTATGCACATAAGCTTTTCGGTGTTTTTCAGCGTTTACATAGCAGTGAGGAATTTGAAGGCACAGGCGTGGGGCTATCTACAGTACAGAGGATAATACAAAGGCATGGTGGAAGAATATGGGCAGAAGCCAAAGTAAATGAAGGTGCAATATTTTATTTTACACTGCAAGGGGATAAAGAATAAGGTGCGGATAGTATAGCAAATGCAGGGTAAAAGGAGTTTTGGAGGCAGTTATGGAAAAGGAAGTACGTATACTAATGCTTGAAGATGTAGCCAGTGATGCTGAACTTGTTGAGTGGGAATTAAGAAAAGGAAAAATAATGTTTACATCTCTTCGTGTTGATACAAAAGAGGATTTTGAGAAGCAGCTTGACAAATTTTATCCTGATATAATAATATCCGATTATCAGTTGCCTCATTTTGACGGTATGTCTGCTCTCCTGCTCGCAAAAGAGCTTGCACCGTCAGTACCGTTTATAATGGTAACCGGTTCAATAAATGAAGAAACTGCTATACGTTGTATGAAGGCTGGAGCAGCAGATTACGTCATAAAAGAGCGTCTTGCCCGAATATCCTCAGCGGTAAAAAGCTCCCTTGAAATGAAATGGTCGAGGGAAGAGAAAGCTAAAGCAGAAGAGCGGCTGCGTCAGAGCTATGGAAAGCTGCAGAAGGCAATGGAAGGTACTATTGAAGCTATCGCAAGGGTTGTTGAAATGAGAGACCCATATACTGCAGGGCATCAAAGAAGAGTAGCAAAGCTTGCTTCTGCCATTGCGGAAGAAATGGGATTTTCCGAAGAAATAATTACCGGCATACGAATGGCTGGAATTATTCATGACATAGGCAAGATATCTGTACCTGCAGAAATTTTAAGTAAACCGGGTAAGTTGAGCCAAATAGAATTTGAGTTAATAAAAACCCACGCACAAGTAGGTTATGATATACTTAAGTCGGTAGAATTCCCTTGGCCCATTGCTAAGGTGGTTCTCCAACACCACGAAAGAATTGACGGGCTGGGGTACCCTAACGGTATAAAAGGGAATGACATACTGATTGAAGCAAAGATAGTAGGGGTTGCCGACGTCGTAGAAGCTATGGCTTCTCACCGTCCGTACAGACCGGCTTTGGGGATTGGAATTGCCCTGAAGGAAATTAGAATGAATAGGGGCACAGCCTATGATCCTGATGTGGTAGATGCGTGCATAAGACTTTTTCAGGAAAAGGGGTACAAACTTGAACAGATAGAATAGGAGCAGAGAATGGAAGGAAATTTCTATAAATACCTGTTTTATATAGGAGTAATACTATTTTCATTGCTGGGAGTACTTTGGCTGATACTCAGGAAGGTAAAAGGACGAGCTCGGGCCAAACAATCATCCCAAGCAATAGATTCGGGCAGTGTAAGCATATTATTTGATAAAGATGAAAATGTTACAATCATACCATACTCTAAAGACAAGTTTGGTGTAGGAAGAGCGGTAGGTAGCCCTCAGTTTTTAAACAAGCCCTATAACAAAGAGAATCTGGGCGCAATCGTCAAACACTCTATGAATCTTAGTAGGAATAACATACCCTGTACCGATTCAGAGCTAATGTCAGGCCTTAAGTCCACAGGGTGGAAGGAGTTTTCCTATGGGAAGAGGAATATATCCATTCACTACCATGAAGGCTATGGAATTGTTTTCAATACTACAAGGAGAAATGTTGACGGGGCTTACCAATTTAACTACCATGGCTTTGAAAGAATAGCCCCGGCGGATGTAAAGAACAAAGAACTCGGAGAAATAATTCTAGAACTGCTGCAGCGCTGCAGATGTTAATTAATACAATATCCTGACAACGGGATTATTTATAATCATCGATGTTGGGGTATTATTTTATTGTCAGTTATGGCAATAATATTTCGTGAGCAATTGACGCATTATACCTCATTTAATATAATATTCAATATGAATGGAGGGAGACTTATGAAGATTACTAAGGAAACAATCCAGCATGTGGCGAATCTTGCAAGATTAAACCTAACTGAACAGGAAAAAGAAAAATTAACATATGAAATGGAAAACATTATTTCTTATGTGGACAAGCTTAATGAATTGGATACATCAGGGATAGAGCCGACAGCCCATGTATTGCCTGTGAAAAATGTTTTCAGGGAAGACAAGACTAAAAAGTCTTTTGACCGCGAAAAAATATTGGCAAATGCTCCATCACAGGAGGATGGCTGTTTTAAAGTACCTAAGATAGTAGAATAGTTTTGGATATAAAGGAGTGAAATAGAGTGGAACTACACGAATTGACGGCCCATGAACTAGGGGAGCTGCTTAAAAATAAAAAAGTAAGTGCTGTGGAACTAACTAAAACGGTTTTGGATAGAATAGAAAAAGTTGATTCAAAGGTAGGAAGCTACATAACAGTCTGTGAAGACGAGGCCCTTAAAAGAGCAAAGGATGTGCAGGAGAAAATTGACAAGGGCGAGACGAAATCTCCTCTTGCAGGCATACCTATGGCACTAAAGGACAATATGTGCACCGAAGGAATAAAGACCACCTGTGCTTCGAAGATGCTTAACAATTTTGTCCCGCCGTATAACGCTACTGTTGCAAAGAAATTATATGACCAGGATACAATACTTTTAGGAAAGCTAAACATGGACGAATTCGCCATGGGAGGTTCAAACGAAAATTCCTACTTTAAGCAAACAAAAAATCCGTGGGATTTGGAAAGAGTTCCAGGGGGCTCAAGCGGCGGTTCGGCTGCTGCAGTAGCTTCAAACGAAGCAATATTTACACTGGGCTCCGATACCGGAGGCTCAATCAGGCAGCCTGCTTCCTTCTGCGGCGTAGTAGGTATAAAGCCGACTTACGGTGCGGTATCCCGTTTCGGACTTGTAGCGTTCGCTTCATCTCTGGATCAAATAGGGCCTTTAACAAAGGATGTAACCGATTGTGCTTTGGTGCTCAATGCAATAACCGGTCATGACCCAATGGATTCCACATCTATAAATATAGAGTATCCCGATTACACAAAAGCTCTGGTAAACGATGTCAAAGGCATGAAAATCGGTATTCCTAAAGAGTATATAGGTGAGGGCATAAATCCTGAAGTTAAAAAGTCCATTCTTGACGCTATTGAGGTTTTAAGGAAGCTGGGAGCAGAATGTGAAGAGTTCTCACTGCCTATAACTGAATATGCCATCCCTGCATACTACCTTATTGCCTGCGCCGAAGCAAGCTCAAACCTGGCGAGGTATGACGGAGTAAAATACGGATATAGAGCTGAAAAATATACTGATTTGCTGGATTTGTACAAGCAGACCAGGAGTGAGGGGTTCGGCGATGAGGTTAAAAGGAGAATAATGCTTGGAACCTATGCTTTAAGCTCGGGTTACTATGACGCTTATTATAAAAAGGCTTTACAGGTTAGAACACTGATTAGCAAGGGCTTTAACGAAGCCTTCAGCAAATACGACCTGATAGTAGGGCCTACTGCCCCAACTACAGCGTTTAAAATTGGTGAAAAAGCAAATGACCCATTAGAGATGTATTTGGGAGATATATATACCGTTTCGGTGAATATCGCAGGACTTCCAGGCTTGGTAGTACCTTGCGGTCTTGACAGCAGCAATCTTCCTGTCGGCCTCCAGTTGATAGGAAAGCACTTTGATGAGAGTACTCTTTTAAGAGTAGGGTATACATTTGAGCAAAATACCGAATTTCATAAAAATAAGGCGAAGATTTGAGGTGAAATAGATGGAATACGAAATAGTAATAGGGTTGGAGGTACACTCTGAGCTTTCAACCAAATCTAAAATATATTGTACATGTACTACTGAATTCGGCGGGGAAGTAAACACGCACTGCTGCCCTATCTGTACCGGTATGCCGGGTGTACTTCCGGTACTAAACGAAAAGGTTGTAGAATATGCTGTAAAAGCGGGCCTTGCAACAAATTGCACAATAGCTGAGTACAGCAAGCAGGATAGAAAAAATTACTTCTACCCTGACTTGCCAAAGGCATATCAGACATCACAGTATGACCTTCCAATTTGTAAAAACGGTTATATTGATATTGAAGTAAATGGTGAAACAAAAAGGATAGGGTTGACAAGGATTCATATAGAAGAAGACGCAGGAAAGTTAATGCATGACGAATGGGATACCGGATCGTTAGTGGATTACAACAGGTGCGGCGTACCCCTCATAGAAATTGTAAGCGAGCCCGATATAAGGTCCGCGGAAGAAGCAAAGGTGTTTCTTGAAAACCTTAAGGCTATACTGCAATATATAGATGTATCCGACTGTAAAATGCAGGAGGGGTCATTGAGAGCCGACGTAAACCTATCGGTCAGGCCGAAGGGTCAGAAAGAATTTGGCACCAGAACAGAGATGAAGAACCTCAACTCCTTCAGAGGTATAATAAGGGCAATAGAGGCTGAAACTAAAAGGCAGATAGATGAGATAGAGTCCGGCGGTGTGATAGTTCAGGAAACAAGACGTTGGGATGACAATAAAGGTATAAGCTATGCCATGAGAAGCAAAGAAGAAGCTCATGACTACAGATACTTCCCAGAGCCTGACCTCGTACCAATAGTATTGGATAAGGAGTGGATAGAAAAAATCAGAGAATCCTTACCTGAACTGCCTGAAGCAAGAAAGAAAAGATATGTGTCGGAATACGGGCTTCCTGAATACGATGCAGGGATATTAACATCATCAAAGGCACTCTCGGATTTCTTTGAGGACGCAGTAAGCAAAAGCAGCAATGCCAAAGCAGTAAGTAACTGGATAATGGGCGACTTGATGAGATTACTCAAAGAAAAGAACATGGAAGCTGAAGAAATACCATTCTCCGGTGAATATCTTGCGAAAATGGTTGCACTTATCGATAAGGGTACTATCAGCGGCGCCATAGCTAAAAAGGTATTCGACAAAATGTTTAATACCGGTAAGGACCCTGAGGTAATAGTAAAAGAAGAAGGTCTTGAAGTTGTGAGCGACGAGGGTGCTCTGGTTGCAGTAGTAACAAAGATATTGGAAAATAACCCACAGTCGGTGGCGGACTATAAGAGTGGAAAAGAAAAAGCTTTCGGATTCTTGGTAGGCCAGGCAATGAAAGAGACAAAAGGTAAGGCTAGCCCTCAGATAATTAATAAGATATTGAAAGAGGAATTGGATAAAATGTAAAGCAAGGACGGCTTTTTTATAGGCCGTCTTTTGCTTCGATTATGGGTAAGTAGTAAAAGGCAAAAAACAGATAATTAAAGGAAAGTATAGAATGGATAAAACTGAACAAATTAGTATAGTATTGGCTTATAAGACGAGCAAATGTTAGGTGGATTAGTACTACTTTGTTATTTTGGAATTTACGCTGAAGAAATAACAACCCAAAGACGTTGTTGATTGTTTCTTCAGCGGCAAATTAAGCTTGAAATTTGCCATAATTAAGGTAAATAACAAAGTAGTATTAGAATTGAAATAATTTCAATTTAATCTTGTATACAATAAACATTTTGTATATAATGTATTATGGTTTAAAAGGTGCGCTGTGAGCGCAAAGTAGAAACTTGGTCTTATTACCTGGTATTAAAAGTTGTTAATATAAATTACAAATAATTACTTATACAATTCATGAAAGGGGTCTCGCGTATGAACTTTTTAGAACAAATAACTCAAAGAGCTAAATCAAACATACAAACTATAGTGTTACCTGAAAGCACGGATATCAGGACTATAAAAGCAACCGCTATGATTCTTGAACAGGGGATTGCTAATGTTGTACTTATCGGAAATGAGGTTGAAATAAAGAAGTTGGCGGGGGATCTGGATATTTCCAAAGCGAAAATAGTAGATCCCTTAAATTCTGACCAATTAGAGGATTATGCGAATACATTTTATGAAATGAGAAAAGCAAAAGGTGTAACTATCGAGCAAGCCCGTGAGACAATGAAAAATCCTCTGTTTTACGGTGTTATGATGGTTAAGAAGGGTGAGGCTGACGGTATGGTAGCGGGAGCTATCAACTCAACTGCAAACACTTTAAGGCCTGCACTTCAGATACTAAAAACAGCACCTGGTGTTAAACTGGTTTCATCCTTCTTCATTATGGTAGTACCTGACTGCGAATATGGACATAACGGAACGTTTGTTTACTCCGATTGTGGTCTTGTAGAAAACCCAAGTGCTGATGAATTATCCGAAATAGCTATAGCAGCAGCAGGTTCCTTTAAGGCTCTAGTTGGAGCTGAACCAAAGGTAGGTATGCTCTCTTACTCAACTTACGGAAGCGCGAAGAGTGAGTTGACCGAAAAGGTTATACAGGCTACCAAGCTGGCAAAAGAAAAAGCTCCCGGACTTGCATTGGATGGAGAACTCCAGGCAGATGCTGCATTGGTTCCATCGGTTGGTAAGTCAAAAGCTCCCGACAGTGCTATTGCAGGAGAAGCAAATGTTCTCGTATTCCCTGACTTGAACAGTGGGAATATCGCATATAAATTGACACAGAGACTGGCTAAAGCAGAAGCATACGGCCCAGTAACCCAGGGTATAGCAAAACCGGTAAACGATTTGTCAAGGGGCTGCAGTGCTGAGGATATCGTAGGCGTTGTTGCTATAACTGCTGTTCAGGCTCAGAACGTATAATAGTTATATAATTGTAGGATAGGCTCTTAAATTGTTCCTATTCCTTACTTGCTTATATTATGCACTACTAGTATTGCTGTTTAATACTACTTTGTTATTTTGGAATTTATGATGAAGAAATAACAACACAAAAGCGTTGTTGATTATTTTTCATCAGCAAATTAAGCTTGAAATTTACTATAATTAAGGTGAATAACAAAGTAGTATCAATTATTACAATTATATTCATGATAGGAGTAGAGGAGTATGAAAATATTAGTTATCAATACCGGAAGTTCTTCTTTGAAATATCAGCTTATCGATATGACAAATGAAGCTGTTCTTGCAAAAGGTTTATGCGATAGGATAGGTATAGCAAATTCTGTTTTGAAGCATTCAAAAGATGGAAGCGATCAGGTTGTTATAGAAAAGGATTTGCCGGATCACAAAGTTGCTATACAAGAGGTTGTCAATGTTTTAGTAGATGAAAAGCTTGGTGTTATTGCAAGCATGGATGAAATAGCTGCCGTAGGACATCGTGTAGTACATGGTGGAGAGAAATTCCATGATTCCGTAATTATAAACGATGAAGTAATGAAGGCAATAAAGGATTGCATAGAGCTTGCACCGCTTCACAATCCTCCAAATATAATAGGTATAGAAGCCTGTCAGCAAATAATGCCAAATACGCCTATGATAGCGGTTTTTGATACTGCTTTCCACCAGACAATGCCTACACATGCGTTTCTGTACGCACTTCCTTACGAGATATATGAAAAGTACGGAGTAAGGAAATACGGATTCCACGGTACATCACACAAGTATGTGGCTCAAAGGGCTGCAGCAGTACTCAATAAGCCTATCGAGGAATTGAGACTTGTATCATGTCACCTTGGTAATGGAGCCAGCGTTTGTGCTATAAAGTATGGTAAATCAGTAGAAACCAGTATGGGCTTCACTCCACTTGCAGGATTAGCTATGGGTACAAGGTGTGGTACACTTGACCCGGCTGTAATATCATACCTTATGGAAAAAGAAAAGATGTCTGTAAAGGACGTAAACGATTATCTTAATAAAAAATCCGGCGTTCTGGGTATTTCAGGTGTAAGCAGTGACTTCAGGGACATACAGGCTGCTGCTGAAAGTGGAAATGAAAGAGCTATGTTGGCTATGGATATATTCTGCTACAGGGTTAAAAAGTATATAGGAGAATACTCGGCAGTTATGGGCGGGGTAGATGCTATTATCTTTACAGCAGGTATCGGAGAAAACAACGGTCTGATAAGGGAAAAAGTTCTCGAAGGATTAGAATTCCTGGGTGTAGGAGTTGATTCTAAGTTGAATGAAGTAAAAGGAAAAGAAACCGATGTAAGCACTCCGGATGCAAAGGTTAGAACCCTTGTAATTCCAACAAACGAAGAGTTGGCAATAGCTAGGGAATCGATAAAATTGTTAAAATAATATAATTTTATACAAAGCCGCCTATATATAACAAATAGGCGGCTTTTGCATTTCTATCTTTCGATTTTGAGGTTTTTTTGATAAAATAGTCAATATACTGTTTAAATATAAAAATAGCAATTTATATTACGCTGGGGGTTACTTTGAAAAAACAAAGCAACGCTTTATTTACTGTTTTTAGAGATATTATTATGTTGACCACTTTTGTGTTAGCTGTAATTCTAGAGCATGCAAGTGCAAACAGGGTGGTGCTGATGATAGCACTTTTTTCTGTATTTTTTTTATGGATGCATATAAGGGAGCTTTTCAGGGATAAATACCCCAAATTGCTGCCTTACTCATTTGCAGCAGATATAGTTTTACTTGCAATGCTGGATAATAGCTCCAAGTACGTGGTTAATTATTACTTTAATATATACTACTTTTTTGCCCTCATTGCAGTAGCAATGATGCTTCAGAGAAAGCAGAGTCTTATAACAAGCTTCGTTGTGATATTTGCAGCCTTTATCAAGTACTACAGGCTGATTGATGTATATAATTTAACCTTCATTCTTTCCTATATAATATTCACTTTAGCAGTTTTTATAACAGTATCGGTTTTCTTTAACTATTCGAGAATGCTTTCGGAGGAAAAGGAACGGCTTGATAAGCTTAATTGTGAGCTGAAGGCAGCTAATGAAATGCTTGAAGAAAGGAATGAAAGAATAAAGGAATTGACCATATTTGAAGAGAGAAACAGGATAGCAAGGGATATACATGATAGTGTTGGCCACAATCTGACGGGGTTGGTAATGAACCTGGATTTTTGTGAAAAGGTTGTTGATATTGAGCCTTCAAAAGCTAAGTCGCAGATAACTGCGTGCAGAGATATTGCCAGAGAGTGCCTTGCTGAAATAAGGAGGTCGGTGCAGGCGCTGAAACCCCAGTCGGTGGATCAGCTGCCCCTTGTAAAATCAATACAGGAGCTGATAAATAGTTCGAAACAGAAGTTTAGCATTGAAATAGAGCTTAGGGTAAAAGGGGCAATGTATAAAACCAAGCCTGACTTTAATATTGTAATCTATAGAGCGGTACAGGAGGCTATAACCAATTCGATAAGGCACGGAAAGGCTACACAGGTACAGGTCTCGGTAGATTATGGAGAAAAAAAGTTCTTTCTATTTATAAAGGACAACGGATGTGGTACGAAAGAATTAGATATGGGCAATGGACTTAACGGAATGATTGAGCGGGTGAGCCAGTTTAAGGGAGAAGTTAACTTTTTCAAGAATGATGGTTTTATGATTAATATTGTCGTTCCGATGGAGGGAATATTAAATGTCTAAAATAAGGGTTATGATTGTGGATGACCAACCCCTGGTGAGGGATGGACTTAGAATGATACTATCTCTATGCAGTGATATTGAAGTAATATTGACTGTGTCAAACGGGGAAGAGGCGGTAGAAGCATGTAAGCATAATGAAATTGATATAATTTTGATGGATATAAGAATGCCGATAATGGATGGTGTGAAGGCTACAAAAATTATTAAGGAAAATAATGCCCACACCAAGGTTATTATACTAACTACCTTTAATGATGACGAGTTTATATTTGAAGCTCTCAAAAACGGTGCTAGCAGCTATCTCTTAAAGGATATGGCTTCGGAAGAAATCGTAAACACCATAAAAATAATTCATCTTGGAGGTACAGTTCTTCACAATAACGTAGCTGCCAGGGTTATGGGGAAAATTACCGGAAGCAATGAAGCTACACAGACTGTCCAGCCGCTGACCCAGCGTGAACTGGGGATATCAAGGCTGATAGCTGAAGGACTCTCAAACAAGGATATCGCGGGAAGACTTTTTATAACAGAGGGTACGGTAAAAAACCATATAACAAATATCTTATCAAAGCTAAATCTCAGCCATAGGACACAAATTGCATTATATGTAGTAGAGAATAAACTATAAAAGGAACGCTAGTTTAAGTCGTTCCTTTTATAGTTATGAAGAAATGTTTGTATGTAAAAAACCATGACTAAAGTCATATATGAAAACATTACTTAATATAGATGTATATCATTCTTCTATCCACTATAATTAGAATATAAACTAAATCAGTTAAATGGAAGGTGAATTAAATGTTTAAAAAAATACTTATATTTATAGTGTCAGCTGTATTTATGATTAACGCAACGGCCTGTACTATGCTTCTTGATACTACGAACAAATACCTGAGTGCGTTAAATAATACTCAGAATGCTGATTCACTTCAGTCTAAAACAGAATGTACAGTAAACATTGACTTATCAAAAACAAATCAAGAAACTAAAAAGAAACTAGAGAAATTCAAAGATATTACTATAAATATGGATGAAACAGTTGATAGGAAAAATCAAAAGGAAGAAAGCAATATTTTTCTCAGTGCAGGTGATATAATAACTACTTCCAAGACCTATGTGGACGGAGACAAAATATTCATGAAGCTAGGTGATAAGTATATTCAATTATACCCTGACAAGGAATTTGAGAAAAAAGCGGATATAGAAAAATATGTTAAGGACTATGAGGAACTTTACGATGGTATGGCTGTTATATGGAAGGAATCTGTTCAGAATGAAATACTTTCAAGCCAGGGAAACTCGGTTGAGCACACACCGGATGGAGATATAAAGGTAACCCAATTGTCCCTTGAATTAACCGATGATAAAGCGAAAAATATACTAAGTAAATTGACGGATATAGTATCAAAAAACGAGTCGGTAAAAAAGATGGCTGCTGAGAATACTGCCAAATTTTTTGAGGGTAAGGCAACGGAAGCTGAAGTAAACAAAAATGTTGACCAGTGGTTTAAAGATTTATCAGAGAATACAAATAAAGCAAAAGAGAAGTTTTCTCTGGAAAAGTTAAAGCTTACTGCAAAAATAGATAAAGATTCTTATATAATTGATGAAACCCTTGAAGGTACTTTAGTAATAAAATATGAAGGCGAAATAAGAGTTAATTTTAATGTGCACACAAGCAGGTGGAACATCAACAATGAGCAGGTGAAGGTAAATATACCTCAAATCAAGAAAGAAGATTTAGTGGATATGAAGAGTTTCGATAAAAAAAGCTTAGAGCATTTTAAACAGATTTCCGATATGTTCGAGAATAAGTAGGAGGGTAAGATTATATGAGTTTTTTAGAAGTTAAGGGGATTAGTAAAAAATTCGGTGATTTGAAAGCTGTAGATAATATAAGTTTTGAAGTTGAAGAAGGTGAGGTGTTTGGACTTCTTGGACCTAACGGCGCGGGTAAGTCTACCCTCATTTCTATGATCACAACTTTGTTAAAGCCGGATAGCGGAGATGTAATAATAAATGGACTAAATCTTGGAAAACATGCTATGGAAATTAAGGAAATTCTAGGGCTTGTACCCCAGGAGATTTCCCTATATCCTACACTTACAGCAAGGGAAAACCTGGTTTTTTGGGGTAGAATGTATGGTCTTAAGGGTACCCAGTTAAAGGAAAGGGTTGATGAGGCGCTGGAAATAGCAGGCCTTCAGGACAGAGCCAAGGATAGGATAGATAAGTACTCTGGGGGCATGAAGAGAAGAATCAATATAGCAGCAGCATTAATGCACCATCCTAAAATATTAATTATGGATGAGCCTACTGTAGGTATCGATCCACAGTCAAGAAATCATATACTGGAGACTGTTGTAAAATTAAATAAAGAAGGTATGACGGTAATCTACACAAGCCATTATATGGAGGAAGTGGAGTTTCTCTGTACAAGAATCGCTATAGTGGACCACGGCAAGGTTATTGCAAAAGGAACCAAAGAAGAATTGAGAAAGCTTGTAGGTAATAGGGATACTATAAACATTGGTGTAGCTAATGCAAGTGATAAGGTGTTATCTACAATAAGGGACACCAACGGAGTTGAAAGTTTATCTGTAGAGGACGGCAAAATAAAGATAATAGCTAGAGGCGCAGACGAACTCCTTGCAAAAGTCATATCAATCCTGGACTCTCAAAGATGTAAGATACAGTCGGTAAACGTAGAACAGTCAAATCTGGAAAGTGTTTTCCTACACCTTACGGGCAGAGCCCTCAGGGATTAGGGGGGGAGGCATAATATGATATTGCATATTGCTTTGAAAGACTTGAAAATAATTTTTAAGGACAAAAAGGCTCTGATGATTATGCTGCTCATGCCTGCCATAATTATGTTGATACTTGGATCGGCATTGGGTTCTGTATTTACAGATGAGCTTAAAATAAATAAATTCTCCATAGCTGTAGTAAACAACGATGACGGGCAAATGTCTCAAGTTTTTATAAATAAAGTGCTTAGAGAAAGTATGGGGGATATGTTTAATACCTTCGTTGTTGAAGGTGCTACAGCGGAAAAAATGCTTAGTAATAAAACAGTTCCGTCAATAATAGTGATTCCACAAAATTTTTCAAAAAATATTGATAGCAACAAGCCTGTAAACATTGAGGTAAAGTCACAGATAGATCAGCAGTTTAAATCAAGCATAGTCAAAAGTGTAACTGAGGGATTTGCCCAGGGCTTGTCGCAAAGTTCTGCTGTTGCATTTGCAGCGCTGGATATATTTAAAAAGCACAATATACCGGTGCCGAAGCCGCCTATGGAAGGTATGACGGAAAGTATGGCAATAATGCAGGAACTACAAAAGAAGTTGAGCACCGAAATGATTAAATTCAACGAGTCAAATGAGGAAAGACAGAAGAATCTATCGGGCATTCAATATTACTCGGCCACAATGCTCGTAATGTTTATGCTATTTGGAATGAGCCAGGGAACCAAAGTGATGGTAGAGGAACGTGAATCAAAAACCCTTGGCCGTATTATGAGTACAAGAGTAGGCAAACTTAATCTGATTATGGGTAAGTTCCTGGGACTGTTGTTTATATGCTTTACTCAGTCAATGATACTTATTGTGTTTACACGTGTGGTATATGGGGTTAATTGGGGAAATTCCATACCGGGACTGTTGCTAATAACCTTCTGTGCCGTATTTGCAGGCGCTGCTCTTGGGATGATGATAGCAACTATTGCCAAAACTCCCGGTGCTGCTGACGGTATAGGTCAGGCGTTTATACAGGTGTTTACACTTATAGGCGGGGGTATGATACCGTTATTTGTAATGCCGGACTTTGTAAAATATATGGCTAACTTTACTCTGAACAGCTGGGCCACAAAAGGGTACAATGATTTGATGATGGGCATGGGAATAGATGCTATTCTACCATACTGCGGTATATTGATTGTTATGGGAATGGGCTATCTAAGTGTAGGTATAGCAAGATTTAAGGTGGAGTGAGGTAAAGATAATGAAAATACTAAATATCATAAAATTTGATTTAATAAAGCTATCCAGAGATAAGACACTGTGGTTTTTCATACTTATACTTCCGATTTTCCTGACATTTGTAATAGGGGCGGCTATGGGGAGTGCGACTTCTACCGAAGAGCCTAAGATACCTGTGGCAATTGTCAATAATGATACTAGCAAGCTTTCTATGAATTTAATGGATGAAATCAAAAAGGATAAGACTATATATATTGAAGAGTTAAAAGAAGATGAAATATATGATAGAGTAAAAAATGCTAGGGTTGAAGTTGGCTTTATTATACCTAAAGACTTTGGAGTGAAGTATGAAAAAGGGGAAACACCGGAAATTAAGGTATTGAAACTACCCTCTTCGGTAGACTACAGAGCTATTGAAGGAATAATAAACAATGCCTTTACTAAGCTAGGTATGATGGAGGGTACAAAAGCTTACTTTAGTGAAAAAATGAGGAAACTGGATTCGGGAGCAAAGAAAGTAATCCTTGAAGATATAAGCAAAAAGGTCGGGGAAAACTTACAAAAAACACCTGTGGTATCGGTACAGAATACACGCTATACAGGAGATAAAGAAAGTATTCAGTATAATGGAAAAGCTCAAAGCTCTATAGGTATGGCAGTTATGTTTGTGATGTTTACACTTATAATGGGGTCAGGCCAAATTCTTGAAGAGAAAAAGCAAAATACGTGGGCAAGGCTGATTACCAGCCCTACACATAGTTCTACCCTGTTGTTTGGCAGAATTCTCAGCACTTTTATTAAAGGATGGGTACAGATTTTCTTACTAATAATCTTCGGAAAGTTTGTAATGGGAGTGAACTGGGGAAGTTCACTCCCGGCAACTATAATAGTGATGAGTGTATATCTGCTTAGTGTAACAAGTATAGGAATGTTTTTAGCCTCAATAGTAAAGACTAATGCACAGCTTGGAGCATTTAGCTCGGTGTTTATAATAAGTTCATCAATGCTGTCAGGCTGTTATTGGCCGGTAGAGATAATGCCGGAAAATATGCAGCAGATAGCCGCATTCCTCCCACAGTATTGGGCGATGAAGGCTCTTACAAGTACAGTGGTTGGAAGTATGGGTCTTGAAGCAGTAATTAAGCCTCTGGCGGTTTTGGTATGCATAGGCATAGTATTCTTTGTTCTAAATATTATTAGAGGTGGTACTAGTATAGGGCTTAAAAGACAGGCAGCTTTAGAACAAAATGCATAGTATAAGATAACGGAGAAAAAGGTTTAGTACTTATGGTGTTAAACCTTTTTCTCGGTTATAATACCTTATGCGTTATAGCGAATTTTGGTGCTGAGGCATAAAGAATTTGCCTTGATGGTATAAATAGGATTTTGAACGGTTAATATATACTAAGATATATGAGTATACAAACTACAAACTAACGAATAGCACGTGAAAAAACATAATCACAACATCAATAGAATTATTGACAAAACATGTATTAGTTAGTATAATAACTTCTGTCGGTTTTAAGAGGTGACGCTATGAACATTAATATATCCGATATTGTAAAGGTTGAAGGGGCTTCGCTGGACGTAGAGTTTGTCGAAAAACTTACCGATTTGGACTCGGTAGTAGGCGACTTTACATTCGATAATCCTGTACACTTCAAAGGAAGACTGGTTAATATCGGTGGAGTTATGAAGTTGGACGGGCATTTGAAGGCCGATTACAGCAGTAAGTGCTATAGGTGCTTAGATGATGTAAATGGGGAAATAGATATTAGTATTAAGGAAGATTTTGTAGATCGCGAAAAAAGTTCCGATACTGAAACTTATACTTATGAAGGTAACTATGTTTCGTTAGACAAGACTCTCAAGGATAACATAGTTTTAAATCTGCCAATGAAGCAGGTTTGCACTGATGAATGCAAAGGATTCTGTCCCAAATGCGGAATTGATATGAATACAAAATCATGCGAATGCAAGGAAGAAGATATCAACCCTAAAATGGAAATCTTAAAAAATTTTTTTAATAACTAAGATGTAAGCTATGGCTGCGTTGTGATAGGGAGGTGTTATTGATGGCAAATCCAAAGCGTAGATGGTCTAAAGCTAGAACAGGTGCAAGAAGGTCTCAGTGGAAATTATCTTTACCAAGTTTAGTAAGTTGTCCACAATGTCACGTTTTCAAATTACCTCATAGGGTATGTAAAGAATGCGGATATTATGATGGTAAGGAAGTAATTAAGGTAGAATCCAAATAAAATAGCATAATCAAAAAAGCAGCAGCTAAAAACTGCTGCTTTTTGCTTGACTAATTGTATAAATTGGGCAATACTATTAGTGGTGTTTAATGGCACTTTTCCACAGCATATTACCGGGAGGCTTTTGGTTTGAAGTCTAAAAAAATTGTTATAAGCAATGTCATGACAGGCAGTATTGCAGAAGAAGTAGGAGTGGAGGCAGGAGATATCCTGCTGGCTATAAATGAACAAAAGATTGAAGATGTTTTCGATTATAGATTTCTCATTGCAAATGAGGAGCTGCTCCTTGAGATTGAAAAACCCGACGGTGAAATTTGGGAAGTTGAGATAGAGAAAGATGAATACGAAGATTTGGGAATAGAGTTTGAAAACTCTATGATGGATGAGGCAAAAAGCTGTACAAATAAGTGCATATTTTGCTTTATAGACCAGCTCCCTAAAGGCATGAGGGAGACACTGTACTTCAAGGATGACGATTCAAGGCTTTCCTTCCTCATGGGTAACTATATCACCCTTACAAATATCAATAACGAACAAATAGATCGTATCATCAAGTATAAAATGTCTCCTATAAATGTCTCGGTACATACAACAAACCCGGATTTGAGGATTTTTATGCTTAAAAACAGGTTTGCCGGAGATGTGATAGGCAAGATAAAAAAGCTTGTAGACAGTGGTATAACCGTCAACTGCCAGATTGTACTGTGCAGGAATGTAAACGACAGTAAGGAGCTGGATAAGTCAATTTCTGATTTGACAGGGATTTACCCGGGGGTTAGAAGTATATCTATAGTTCCTGTCGGTATTACCAGGCACAGAGAAGGGCTTTGCGACTTAGAGCCTTTTGACCGTGAGGCTTCGAGCAATGTTATAAAGCAGGTTGAAGCATGGCAGGAGAGGTTGCTGGAGCAGCACAAATCAAGAGTTGTTTATCTTGCTGATGAATTTTATATAATGGCGGATACACATATTCCGGAATACGAACACTACGAGGATTTTCCCCAAATAGAAAACGGGGTAGGGCTTATAGCTTTGCTAAAGCAGGAGTTCACCGAATATCTGGACGAACTGGAGTCTGGAAGCTGGGCTATGTCTAAATCAGCCGGAAAGTTACGCCATGTAAGTATAGCTACAGGGGTTTCTCCTTATAACTATATATTTGAATTAGCCGAAACACTAATGAGTAAATATCAAAATTTGAAAGTAAATGTATTTGAAATAAAAAACAACTTTTTCGGGGAAAATGTTACAGTAACAGGTCTTTTGACTGGTTCTGATCTGGTTTCCCAACTTGCGGGGAAAGAACTAGGCACAGAGCTGTTGATTAGCAGGAGCATGTTAAAATCCGGGGAGACTCTATTTCTCGATGACTATACTGTTGACATGCTTGAAAAACAATTAAATATAAAAGTAAGTATTGTAGAAAACAGCGGTAAGGATTTCGTTAATAAAGTATTAGGAATTATATAGATACATATAGATAGGAGGTATTAAAATTGGCAAAGCCGATAGTTGCAATAGTAGGAAGGCCAAATGTAGGGAAGTCCACTTTTTTTAATTATATAGCCGGCAGGAGAATTTCCATAGTTGAAGATACACCAGGGGTTACACGTGATAGGATTTACACCGAGATTGAGTGGAGAAGCAAGGTGTTTACCCTCATTGATACAGGAGGTATCGAGCCTTACTCTGAGGATTTGATAATGCAGCAGATGAAAAAACAGGCAGAAATGGCTATAGAGACAGCGGATGTCATTTTATTTATGGTTGATGCAAGGGATGGAATGACAGCCTCGGATAAAGAAGTGGCTACAATGCTTAGAAAAGCAAATAAACCTGTCATACTGGTAGTTAATAAAGTAGACAGGGTAGGGGACCCGCCGCCGGAGGTGTACGAATTCTATAACCTTGGATTGGGCGATATGATGACGGTATCATCACTGCATGGTCTTGGAATGGGGGATTTGCTTGATGAAATCTACAAGCACTTTCCGGAGGAAATTGAAGATCCCTATGAAGAGGATGTAATCAGGGTTGCAGTAATCGGGAAGCCGAATGCAGGCAAGTCATCTCTGATTAATAAAATATTGGGTGAAGAGAGAGTAATAGTAAGTGATGTTCCCGGTACTACAAGAGATGCGATTGATACATTTGTTGAAATGGAAGACCAGAAGTACGTATTTGTTGATACGGCGGGGATAAGACGAAAAAGCAAAATAACTGAGAATATTGAGCGGTATAGTACAATACGTTCATGGACAGCTATAGAGCGGGCTGATGTATGCCTGATAATGATAGATGCCGAGGATGGAGTTACCGAGCAGGATACCAAAATTGCAGGATATGCCCATGATCAGGGTAAGGCCTCAATAATAGTTGTTAACAAGTGGGATTTGGTTGAGAAAACTACAGGTACTCTGGAAGAATACCGTAAAGTTGTGCATGAGAGTCTTGGATTTATGACTTATGCTCCGGTAGTATTCATATCCGCTAAAACCGGGCAGAGGGTCAATAAGCTGTATGAGTTGATCAAATATGTTGCAAATCAGGCAGCTTTCAGGATATCGACAGGTATGCTCAATGACCTTGTAAATGAGGCAGTTGCAATGGTGCAGCCACCTTCAGATAAGGGCAAGAGGCTTAAGATTTACTACATGACACAAGCAGGTGTAAAGCCGCCTACCTTTGTAATATTTATAAACGATTTGGAATTAATGCATTATTCTTATGAAAGGTACCTTGAAAACCAGTTGCGTAAGAGCTTTGGCTTTGAGGGGACACCTATCAAGTTTATACACAGGGAGCGGGATAAGGACTAATAAGTATGCTGCTCCAATAAATATAAAATGGCAGTGGCAGTATATAAATAAGCTTAGTTGATTATGTAGTTTTGAATCGGGGTATGGGTAATTAATTAAGGAGTGAAGTATAGATATGATACTTGGGTTAAAATTAGTTTTGGTTGCCATTGTGGGGTATCTGCTAGGGAGTGCGAATACTTCCTTAATAGTGGGAAAATTTTACGGTACTGATGTACGGCAGCACGGAAGTGGAAATGCAGGCATGACCAATACATTGAGAACTTTGGGGAAAACTGCAGCTCTGCTCGTAATTTTTGGGGATATTTTTAAAGGAATATTATCCTATCTGATAGGCTATTATTTTGTTGGTGATGTTAAGGACATCGGTTATCTTGGAGCTATGGTAGGGGGCGTAGCCGCGATAGTAGGCCACAACTGGCCTGTATATTTCGGCTTTAAAGGCGGTAAGGGAATCCTTACTACATTCTCGGTTGTGCTGATGATGGATTGGAAAATAGGTCTTGGGCTTTTTGTAATATTTGCAATAATTGTTGGAATTACCAGATATGTTTCGTTAGGCTCTATAATGGCAGCTGTGCTATTCCCGGTGGGAACAGCTATACTCAAGGTTATTTTTGATTATGGCAAAAGTGTTGTATTTATAGCATTTGCTGCTGCTGTGGCTATACTAGCGGTTGAGAGGCATAAATCCAATATCGAAAGACTGCTTAAGGGTACCGAGTCAAAACTTGGTGAAAAGAAAAAAGATAAATAGTGAAGAGGTCACTTATGAAAAGAAATGTATCAATAATAGGTGCGGGGAGTATGGGTACTGCCATATCCATTCTGCTTGCGAAAAACGGGCATTCAGTAAAAATGTGGTCACCGTTTAAAGAAGAAGTAGATATGATAAATAGTGTAAGGGAGCATATACATAGGCTGCCTGGAGTTAAGGTGCCCGACGTGGTTGTATGCACAGATGATATTGAAGAATCGTTAAGTGATAGCGAGCTCATTGTATTAGCTGTCCCCTCCCAGACCACAAGAAAAAATGCCAGGGATATATCCCGCTATATAAAGGATAAAGGTATTGTTGTAACATGCTCAAAGGGTATTGAGGAAGGCACCTGCATGGTTTTGACGGAAATAATGAAACAGGAAATACCCCACGCCAGGGTTGCTGCACTTTCGGGGCCAAGCCATGCCGAGGAAATTGCAAGAGATGTGCCTACAGTCGTTGTAGCGGCTTCTGAGGATAAGGCAACCGCCTCGTTTATACAGGATGCGTTCATGTCTCCCCAATTCAGAGTATACACAAATCCCGATGTGATAGGGGTAGAGCTTGGTGGAGCATTAAAAAACGTTATTGCGTTATGTGCAGGGATTTCCGATGGCTTAGGGTTTGGAGACAATACAAAGGCCGCTTTAATGACAAGGGGAATAACAGAAATCTCACGGTTAGGTGTGGCTATGGGAGCCAAAGCACAAACCTTTGGTGGTCTTACAGGCATAGGTGACCTTATAGTTACATGTACCAGTATGCACAGCAGAAATAGAAAAGCGGGTATGCTGATTGGACAGGGTAAGAGTGTTAAAGAGGCTCTGGACGAAGTGAAAATGGTTGTAGAAGGCGTAGCTACCACAAAGCCTGCATATGAGCTTTCTTTAAAACATGATATATCTATGCCCATTACAACGGAAGCATATAATATATTATTTAATAATAAAAATGCAAGGCAGGCAGTTGGCGATCTGATGATGAGGGATAAAAAGCATGAGCTTGAAGAAATAATTCCAGATAGCTGCTGGAAGATTTAAAAATTGGATGTTTAATTTACTAAGAGGGTTGGTAAAATAACTTTACTAGCCCTTTTTTTGTCCTTAAATTGTTATAATACAGCATATATTATTACTAAGCAGAAAAAAATAATATGCATAATTAGAAGGCGAATCCTGCAGATTGCTGTAAAGTATTTGGGATGCAGAAACTAAAATGTAAAAATAGTGAAAACAAGGGAGGGTACAGTATACCCCTTGATTGGGGTATAAGGCTTTGGTGGCGCGGTGTTGAAAAAATATAATGAAAAAATGAAAGTTACTATTGCCAAAATGTCAAATCATATAATATAATCTTAAGTAAACCAAGTGGTGTAGTAGGGACGAAACAGGCAATGGAGCTTTGGTTCTTAAGTCTTTTCGTCTTATTTTATGTTCTTTACTTTTTACAATTTATTAAGGAGGTTTCATAAATATGTTAAAGAGAAAATTACTGGCTTTAGCAGTGAGCGGTGCGATGGTAGCTTCACTTTTTGCAGGTTGTGGAGCAGCAGGAAACAAGGTACAAAATTTTGATGAGGCGAAAACCGTTAAAATCGGTGTTATCCAGCCTATTACAGGAAATCTTGCTATGTATGGAACAAAAACAAGGGACGCTATACAGTTGGCAGTAGATGAAATCAATGCAAAAGGCGGAGTTAAAGGCAAACAAATCGAGCTCGTTGTAGAAGATGATGAAAATAAGCCTGAAAAGACTTTAAATGCCTTTACAAAGCTAGTTTCACAGGATAAGGTTGCTGCGATTATAGGTTCTTTGGGAAGCACATGTACCCTTTCTATCAACCAACAGGCTCAACAGAGAAAAGTTGTACTTATTACTCCATCGGCTACAAACGATACAATAACCGAAGCCGGTAAATATATCTTTAGAGCATGCTTTAACGACTCATTCCAGGGCTTGGTTCTTGCAAAGTTCGCTTTTGAAGAGTTGAAAGGCAAAAATGCAGCATTACTTTTCGATACAACAAACGACTATTCCAAGGGTATTAAAGAAAACTTTAAAAAGAAATTTGAAGAAATGGGCGGAAAAATTGTTGCTGAAGAATCTTACAGCGGCGGCGATAAGGACTTTAAAGCTCAGCTTACTAAAATAAAGGGTACTAATCCTGATGTCTTATTCATCCCTGATTACTACAGTACTATACAGTACCTTGCTCCTCAGGTTAAGAGTGTAGGTATCACAGCTCCGATGATGGGTGCAGACGGATGGGATGAAGCTACATCAACTGCTGATACATCAGTTGTAGGTGCGTACTACAGTAACCACTATTCACCGGATGCAGACGATAAGGATGTAAAAGAATTTGTTGCTAAATTTAAAGAAAAATATAAGACAGATTCAAATGCACTTGCAGCCCTCGGTTATGACGCAGCATATATCTTGGCTGAAGCCATAGATAGAGCAGCATCCTTCGATTCTGATAAGATTCAGGAAGAAATGATGAAGACAAACAGAAAGTTCGTCACAGGTACAATATCTTATAATGATAAGAGAAACCCTGTTAAATCCGCGGTTATAAATAAAATAGACAGCAAGGACGGTAAGCTTGCAGCGACTTATATAACAACAGTTAATCCATAAATTGCATTCGAGCAGGTATTTAAAAATTTGCTGTTTTAATATATAATTAGCTCAGATTGACATAATGGGAGAATATCATTCTCCCATTATTTAGTTATATTCCATAAGGGGTGAAAAAATGGAGTTTTTGCAGCAGATGGTAAACGGTATTTCTCTAGGCAGTGTCTATGCACTTATAGCACTAGGATATACCATGGTTTACGGAATAGTAAAACTTATAAACTTCGCTCACGGCGATGTTCTGATGATCGGTGCTGTTGCGGGATTTTTTACAATGTCAGCTATGGGTGACGCAACTCCGGTTACGCTGTTTGGTGCGTTTCTGGTTTCAATGCTGGTGTGTGCGGTTTTTGGTATTTTAATTGAAAAAATATGCTACAAGCCTTTAAGAAATGCTCCAAAGATTAATGCACTTATAACTGCTATAGGAGTATCTATTTTATTGGAAAATGGGGCGGTTGTACTGCCTTTTATAGGTCCACAGCCTAAGGCATTTCCTACAATGACCGATAAGAGCCATACCTTCCTTGGATTGACTATAAGTAATGTTCAAATAATTGAATTTGCAGTATCTATAATTCTCATGATAGTCTTGACCGTAATCATAAACTACACAAAAATGGGAAAAGCAATGCGTGCTGTATCCCACGATACAAAAGCTGCCCTTTTGATGGGTATAAACGTTAACAGGGTAATTTCCTTTACCTTTGCTTTAGGCGCTGCTCTGGCTGCTGCTGCCGGTATACTCTTTAGCAGTGCATATCCTCAGGTGGAACCTTATATGGGTATAATGCCGGGCTTAAAGGCTTTCGTTGCAGCTGTACTTGGAGGTATCGGAAGTGTACCGGGTGCAGTGCTTGGAGGATTTGTAATTGGTATAGCTGAGACTCTTACAAAGGGATTTATATCTTCAACCCTTGCAGATGCTATCGTGTTTGGAATATTGATAGTTATACTGGTAGTAAAGCCTTCGGGTATACTCGGTAAGAATATAAGGGAGAAAGTGTAGGTGATGGGGTTGTTAAAAGGCAAAATATTTAATGCATCTATATTGTTGATAGTATCTTTTATAATATTTGCAGTATTACTTGGACTTATATATACCGGTGTGATAAACGAGTATTATGCACTAATCCTTACACTGGCAGGCATAAACACTATTGTGGCACTGGGTCTGAATCTGATCACCGGATTTACCGGACAGCTTGTACTTGGTCAGGCAGGATTCATGATGGTAGGAGCTTATACTACCGGTATAATTCTGATAAGATTTGATGTACCTATTTTTGCTGCAATTATTGCAGGTGGAATAGTGGCGGGGATATTCGGTTTGTTTATAGGTATACCTACGCTAAGGCTTAGGGGTGACTACCTAGCTATTACAACTCTTGGTTTTGGTGAAATATTAAGGGTTATTATCAATAACCTTGATAACCTTACCGGAGGAGCTTCGGGCTTGAAGGGTATTCCTACCTTTACTGATGACTATCTAATGAAACCCGTTTACTCTTTTATCTGGGTATTCTGGTTCTGTGTATTGGCTATTCTGATTGTAGGCAACCTGATAAGATCTTCTCATGGAAGGGCCATCATTTCTATAAGAGAAGATGAAATTGCGGCAAATTCTATGGGAATAAATGTTTCGTTCTACAAAATGTTCGCATTTATCATGTCAGCTTTTCTTGCAGGTGTGGGAGGAGGACTTTACGCCCTTTTGCAGCAGTATCTGGATCCAAAGAGTACAGGCTTCCTAAGCTCGGTGTTCTTTGTGGTTTATGTGGTATTCGGCGGCCTCGGAAGTATAACGGGTACAGTGGTTTCTACCGTTGTTTTGACATACATGCAGGAGGTTTTGAGGTTCTTGGGAAGCTACAGGCTTGTATTCTTTGGACTCCTCTTGATAGTTATGATGATATTCTGGCCAAAGGGTCTTTTTGGAACAAAAGAACTTTCTATTGTGAAGCCGATTAGAAAGTTTCTGGCAAAGGTATTTAAGCTAAAGGGGTTCGAGGAAGATAGCGGACCTGTAAGTAAAAGTTCGGTACAAAGTGGGGTGAAATAGATGGCTGTATTGGAGGCACAAAGCATATCTATAGTGTTTGGAGGACTGAAGGCGGTATCCAACTTTGACTTAAAACTGGAGAAGAATGAACTTGTAGGGCTGATAGGGCCTAATGGGGCAGGGAAAACAACGGTTTTCAATATGTTGACCGGTGTATATAACCCTACCAGTGGCAATATAGTATTCGATAGAAATGACAGCGGTGATTATAAGAGTATTGTAGGTGCTAAACCTTACCAGATAACTCAGATGGGTGTTGCTAGGACATTTCAGAATATAAGGCTCTTCAAGGATCTCACAGTGCTTGATAATGTAAAGATAGCACTGCATTTTAATGTGAAATATAATGCTCTGAAAGCTATTCTGAGGACTCCAGCCTTTTTTAAAGAGGAAATGGAGCTGACCGAAAAGGCCAGAGAGCTTTTAAAGATTTTCAGCATACAGGACAAGGAAAATGAACTTGCTAAAAACCTTCCCTATGGTGAACAAAGGAAATTAGAAATCGTAAGGGCTCTTGCTACAAACCCTAAGGTTCTCTTACTAGATGAACCGGCTGCCGGTATGAATCCTCAGGAAACGCAGGATTTAATGCATTTAATAAAATTTATCAGAGACAAGTTTGGCCTTACAATCCTATTGATAGAACACGATATGGGCCTTGTAATGGGTATATGTGAGAAGATAGTAGTACTTGACTACGGTCAGACTATAGCTGTGGGTACACCTGCTGAAATTAGCAAGAATCCTAGGGTTATAAAGGCATATCTTGGCGAGGAGGTGGATGCTGGTGCTTAAAGTATCGGGATTGAATGTATTTTATGGAAATATACATGCTTTGCATGATATAAGTTTTGAGGTAAATGAAGGTGAAATAGTCACCCTTATAGGTGCCAACGGTGCAGGTAAAACCAGTACACTCCACACTGTTTCCGGGATAATACAGCCTAAATCCGGCCAGATAAGCTTTATGGGCAAGCCTATTACAGGCGTAGCTGCAAATAAGATTGTTGAAATGGGCTTGTGTCAGGTACCCGAGGGCAGAAGAATATTTGCAAATATGAGCGTAATGGAAAACCTCGAAATGGGTGCCTATACAAGGAAAGACAAGGGCAACCTAAAAGGGGACTATGAGGTAGTATTTACAAGATTCCCCCGTTTAAAGGAAAGAATAAGGCAGTTGGCTGGTACACTGAGCGGAGGAGAGCAGCAAATGCTTGCAATGGGAAGGGCTCTTATGTCAAAGCCCAAGCTTCTCCTACTTGACGAGCCTTCTATGGGATTGGCGCCGCTTTTTGTAAAAGAGATATTCTCAATTATACAGGATATAAACAAAGCAGGCACAACAGTGCTCTTGGTTGAACAAAATGCAAATATGGCTCTTTCAATTGCCAACAGGGCGTACGTACTGGAGACAGGACATATAGCATTATCCGGGGATGCCAAAAAGCTTGCTGCCAGTGAGGAAGTAAGGAAGGCATATCTTGGCGGCTAAATAGAAGGCTATATAAATTGCAAAAAAGAACCTATAAAGAAGTTCTCCCTAAATTTTTTTTGCAATTTGTTACCTTAAGTTATATTGCGATAATCAAAATTTTCCTTGTAATATCATTATCGCAATTTATATATCTATAATAAAACTAATTCTACTACAGTAAAGGCAATACACTAGAGTATATTTATTATTTCATACTCCCCTTCTCTTAAAGATAGCTAACTATAAACTGTCTATGATTAAGAGGAGGGGAGTTGCAGTTACAGCAATTATTTTTCTCCTGCATATCCTTAAAAGCAGGGATTAGAGAGAGATTTGGCGAATATAATATTTAAGCTGCAAAACATAAAAATAAGGAGGTTTTGCGTATGTATGTTAGAAATCGTATGACAGCAAATCCCTATGTAGTAGCTCCCGATGCAACTGTGGCTGAAACACTTGAACTCATGAGGAGCAAGAAGATAAGAAGAGTACCTGTAGTAAAGAGCGGCAAGTTGGTCGGTATTATCACCGAAAGGCAGCTTCTGGAGGTTTCTCCTTCACCTGCTACGTCATTAAGTATATTTGAAATAAATTACCTCCTGTCAAAAACTAAAATAGAATCACTGATGTCAAAGGATGTTGTCTCAGTAACGCCCGGTACTTTACTGGAAGAGGCTGCTCTCAAAATGAGAGAGTACGACATAGGCGGATTGCCTGTAGTGGATCAGGAAAAGGTAGTAGGTATAATCACTGAAACTGATATTTTTGATTCCTTTATAGAAATAATGGGCTTAAAGGACCAGGGCAGCAGAATAGCTGTAGAACTGGAGGACGACAAGCCCGGTGTTCTTGCTCAGGTCGCAGGGACAATTGCCAGTTTTGATTTAAATATTACCCACCTTGCGGTTTTTAGAAATGAGCTTATAGTAAGGATTAACACCATTAATGTGCATGATATAATAGAAGAACTTAAGAAAAACGGATTCAGAGTTATTTCTATAATAAAAAACGAATAGAGTAAAAGATGGTTAAGGTTCCATGCACATTAGGGTATGGAATCTTTTTTTATGTTTTTTGCTCCAAAGCCTGATAATGGTGCATAAATTATAAACCTCTGTAGTATTTATATTACTATAGCTAGAGTAAGCACATCCAATACGGTTGAATTATTGTCTAAAACTCAATCAAGCTTTTTTTATGTTTTTGTAATATTAAAAAAATATAGACATATATTTATATTGATAAAAGGTACTAGTACACATTAAATCAACCGTATCAATTTGTGTGAATAAAATAGGGGGGGTTTGCGGGTGGAAAAATACAACATTTACCAGCAAATAGCTGAAAGAACACAAGGAGATATTTATATAGGCGTTGTAGGACCGGTTAGAACAGGAAAATCAACCTTTATAAAAAGGTTTATGGACTTACTGGTTATTCCTAATATAGAAAACGCGTATCAAAAGGAAAGAGCAAAGGATGAATTGCCACAAAGCGCTACAGGACGCACAATTATGACTACAGAGCCAAAATTTGTGCCCAATGAAGCTGTAGAGGTTATTGTCGGTGAAAATATTGAATTACGAGTAAGGCTGGTAGACTGTGTTGGATATTTGATAAAAGGAGCGCTGGGATATCTTGAAGGCAATACTCCAAGAATGATATCAACACCTTGGTATGAGCACCAGATTCCTTTTGAAGAGGCTGCTGAGCTTGGGACCAAGAAGGTAATAAATGAGCACTCCACAATAGGTATAGTTGTTACTACCGACGGAAGCATTGGAGAAATATCAAGGGAAGAGTATGTTGAGGCAGAGAGAAGGGTAATAAGTGAGCTTAAGGAAATAAATAAGCCGTTTGTTATCGTACTCAACTCAGTGAACCCACATGATAATGAAACATTGAGGTTAAAGGAAGAATTGGAGACAAAGTATTCCGTTCCTGTCCTGAATGTTAACTGTGCTCAAATGAGAATAGAGGATATTGATGCTATAATGGAACGCGTATTATTTGAGTTCCCTGTATCAGAAATCGGCATCAATATACCAAGATGGGTTGAAACCCTGGAAGACGGCCACTGGATGAAAGTTGATATGCTTAATGCTATAAGTGAAAGCTTTAAGAATGTAAGCAAGTTGAGAGAAGTTAAGAGCTCCATAGCTCAGTTTGATGGATATGACTTTATCAAAAAAGCCTATATTGATAAAATAAATTTGGGCGAAGGCAACGTGCTGGTAGAGTTGAGTACTCCTGACGGTTTACTGTACCGCATACTTAGTGAAGAAAGCGGAATGGAGATAGAGGGAGAACACAAGCTTATATCCCTGCTTAAAGACCTTTCAAGAGTTAAGAAGGAATATGAGAGGGTAGAATACGCTCTCCATGAGGTTAAAGTCAAAGGTTACAGTATGGTAACTCCTCAGATGGATGAACTTTCACTGGAAGAACCGGAGATAGTAAAACAGGGCAGTCGATTTGGAGTAAAACTCAAAGCAAGTGCACCTTCAATACATATGATAAGGGCTGACATCGAGACAGAGATAGCTCCGTTGGTTGGAACAGAAAAACAATCGGAAGAGCTTGTAAATTACCTGCTCAGGGAGTTTGAAGGCGATCCGGGCAAGATGTGGGAGTCAAATATTTTTGGCAAATCACTGCATGAGCTGGTCAGCGAAGGGCTTCACAACAAGCTTTTCAGAATGCCTGAGGATGCTCAGTTGAAGCTGCAGGAAACTTTACAGAAGATTATAAATGAAGGAAGCGGCGGGCTGATATGCATTATACTGTAGAAAACTGAATAAAATACTAAGACAATTCGGGTAATTCTCGAATTGTTTTTTATTTTCTAAGAAAGTAAAGTACTTAAGTATTTGATAAAATGAAAGGTGATGAATTACCTTTCATTTTTTTGTAAAAAAAATTGGATAGGCGTTACTGGTATAAGATGCAAATCGTATAAAGTAATGTAAAGAATATCGGGCAAAATTGGAGGAATGTATGGATTCGGATAGGATATTTGTAGAAAGAGTTTTAAGTGGGAACATCGAAAGCTTTACAGAATTGGTTAACAAATATTACCCTAAAATTGTTTCGTTTATATATAAAATGAGCGTATCCAGGCATGACTCTGAGGATATAGCTCAGGATGTATTTATCAAGGTTTACAACAATTTGTACAAATATGATCAGCGTTGGAGCTTCTCCACATGGGTTTTTAAGATTGCGGCAAATACCTATAAGGATTTTAAAAAGAAAAAGAGGGTTAAGACTGAAGAATTGCAGGACTATGCAATTTCGAGGGAAAACAGTTCACCGGAAGAGTACATAGAAAATACAGGTAGGCAGGAGCTAATAGAAAAAATGTTCAACTCTCTGAAGGATGATGTCAAGGCGATAATGATACTTTACCATTTTCATCAGCTTTCTTTTAAGGAGATTGGACGGATTCACGGAATTTCAAGTGAGGCGGTAAAGATGAAGATATTCAGGGCGAGGAATAAATTAAGCAAGGAGTACAGCAAAAGCATTATAAGGGTAACCGCCTAATAATAAAGTGTCTACGCAAAAACAGCCTGACAGTTCATAATATAACTGTCAAGCTGTTTAAAATTAATCACTTCTTACATTCATGCTGTACACGTTCAGACCACGGCATCATATCGTCCATAACCTCCG
>JAOAEJ010000065.1 GCA_026416815.1 Clostridia bacterium
TGCCATAAAAAAACAACACCCCCTTTGCAAAAATTGTATCACAAAGAAAGTGTTTTTATCAATCTTTATTTTAAATTATCAATCTTTATTTTAAATTATCAAACTATTTTTTAAATTATCAAACTTTATTTTAAAGGCACACTGTTCTTCATGCTTACAAAAATTAAGCATAATAAAAACCTCCTACTGCGACAAGGGTTTGCGCAATTGGAGGTTTTATATCGTATGACAATATTTAATTATAACTCACAACAACATGGGTTACTCCATTAAAATTACTCAACGGTTACACTTTTTGCCAAATTTCTTGGTTTATCTACGTCACAGCCCTTTTCAACTGCCATATAATACGCAAACAACTGCATTGGAGTAACCGCCACAACCGGAGCTATAAGCGAATCTACATCAGGTACGTAAACCACTATATCCGCAGCCTTTTCTACTTCTTTATTGCGCTCTTGGGTTATAGCCAATACAACCGCACCTCTTGCCTTAACCTCTTTAATATTGCTAATCATCTTCTCCAGCAGCGACTCCTGAGTCATAGGACAGATAACCAGCGTTCCCTTTTCAATCAACGCTATGGTACCGTGTTTCAATTCCCCACCGGCATAGGCCTCTGAATGGATATAAGATATTTCCTTCAGCTTGAGTGAACCCTCCATAGAAAGGGCATAATCAAGTCCCCTACCGATGAAGAAAGTGCTCTTTGCATTATAGTGCTGTGAAGCAAACTTCTGTATTACTTCTTTATTCGCCAATACCTGTTCCAAAGCAGCAGGCAGATTCTTTAATTCTTCGATTGTCCTAGCGTAGGCCTCCTCATCCATTGTGCCTTTCTTATAAGCAAAATCCAGTGCTACCAGGTACAATGCAGCCAACTGAGTATTGTACGCCTTTGTAGAAGCAACCGCAATTTCCGGACCAGCCCATGTATAAAGTACATCGTGGGACTCCCTTGCAATAGAGCTACCTACAACGTTAACGATAGAAAGTACTCTTGCACCACGCTTCTTAGACTCCCTAAGAGCAAACAATGTATCAATTGTCTCACCGGACTGGCTTATGATAATAACGAGGTTTTTATCCCCAACCAACGGGTCGCGATACCTGAACTCAGAAGCAACATCTACTTCAACCGGTATCCTTGCCAGCTTCTCAATTATATACTTTCCTACAACCCCTGCATGATAAGCCGTACCACATGCAACTATATACACCTTCTCAATATTCTTCAAATCCTCCGGTGTAATTTTTATATCATCAAGAACAATCTTTCCATCCTTAATTCTAGGATTTATAGTATCTCTTATTACCTTTGGCTCTTCGCACATTTCCTTCATCATGAAATGCTCATAACCTGACTTCTCTGCCGCAGCTACATCCCAATTAACATGGAAAATATCCTTTTTAACCTCAGCTCCGTGTATGTTAAATACCTGTACTTCATCCTTCTTTAATACAACAACTTCCTTATCCTCAAGTATATAGATATCCCTTGTATACTCCAGTATCGCAGGTATATCCGAAGCTATGAAATTTTCCCCTTTTCCGAGACCGACGATAAGCGGGCTATCCTTTCTGGCAGCTACAAATACATCGGAACAATCCTTGCATATAACACCTAAAGCATAGGAACCTTCCAGTTCATTGATAGATTCCATAACAGCCTGCACAAGGTCACCTTTGTAGTGGTATTCAACAAGGTGCGCTACTACTTCGGTATCGGTATCGGACACAAAGTTAAAACCTTTGGACTGCAAAAACTCTTTCAACTTCATATAGTTTTCTATAATACCGTTATGTACAACGGCAATTTTACCCGAATGGCTTATATGAGGGTGGG
The DNA here is from genome assembly GCA_026416815.1 of Clostridia bacterium. Lineage (GTDB taxonomy): Bacteria > Bacillota > Clostridia > Acetivibrionales > DSM-2933 > SKW257. The sequence continues at coordinate 1,847 of JAOAEJ010000065.1, forward strand.
AGTTTATATCATTCGGCTCACCATGAGTAGCCCATCTTGTATGTCCGATTCCTATTGTACCGTCAGGTGTATCCTTCTCTACCTTTTCCTCAAGTGAAGCAAGCCTTCCTTTACATTTGATAACATCTAAATTACCCTTATCAAATATGGCAATCCCTGCAGAATCATAACCTCTATATTCAAGCTTTTTCAATCCGTTTATAAGTATTGGGGTTGCTACTTTTTCCCCTATATAACCAACTATTCCACACATAATTTGACTTCTCCTTTACAAATTAATAAATTGACATAAGAAGCTATTAGCTTTCTCTCACATATACTTATTTGCAACAACAAATTCCATACAGATAGATACAGAACTACCGCAAATTTACTCCACAATGCCGCCACTAAGAGAGATGACAATAAATAAACAACACAAACCTTCATTGCTGCGTGTCAGCAAAAAAAGGTGTATTTATCCTCTCCCCCTAACGACATGGGTATAATAACAGTTACATATCTTATTCCAACTGACAAAATAGGTTTATCAAAAGTGATTTGAACTATGCCAAAACAAATAAGACCCGATATAAACCTTGCCATGGGTTTCTTGTCAGGCATATGCTTTCATATAAAGATATTTGATGTGCAGATATGAACAGGATCAGTCACTCCGGCTCGCTTTGTTCTACGGTTGCCCGTATATTTTGTAGAGCCTTTACGATTGTGACAAACCGGAAGGTTTCCGCCGAATATTCGATACCTCACCGACTAAATGCCTAAACTACATATGCCGGTGACCTCCTTCTCCTCGTCAACGGATATAAACAACATACCCGTCCTGGCGCTTTTTATAAATTAAGACGTAAAAGACTCCATTATTCTTTTACAGTCTTTTCTTCTAACCCTGTCAACTCTTATTCCCACCCCCTTTCATAAATTTGCTTAACAAAACTTAACCATATGGAACACAAATTAATCATATTAATTTATGCTCCATATGTCAATATGCTTTCTATCCTAATCTTTCCTCGATTACCTTTACTAATTCAATAGCCCTGGTAGTAATATAGTCCTGATCCTTTCCTTCAATCATAACCCTTACCAGAGGCTCTGTACCTGAAGGTCTTATAAGTACACGGCCTTCACCGTGGAACTCATCTTCAAGCTCCTTGCACATTTTTGCAATAACTTCGTCCTCAAGGTACTTGTGCTTCTTTTCATTGCTAACCTTGGCATTCTTTAAAACCTGCGGAAGAATATGCATTACAGAAGCAAGCTCCGACATTTTCTTACCGGAAGTCTTTAGCACCTGTAAAAGCTGAAGCGCAGTCAAGAGGCCATCTCCAGTGGTGTTATGCTCAAGGAATATAACATGACCCGATTGTTCTCCACCGAGTACATATCCCTTATCCAGCATTTCTTCAAGCACATATCTGTCCCCAACTTTGGTCTTAGCTATGTTTAAGCCTTCCTTTTTAGCCATTATGTCAAATCCGAGGTTGCTCATTACGGTAGCAACTATTGTATCCTTAGCCAGCATACCCCTTCTTTTCAAATCCAATCCTATGATAGCCATTATCTGGTCACCGTCAATAGTCTTGCCGTTTTCGTCTATAGCAAGTACTCTGTCAGCATCACCGTCGAAGGCAAGCCCTATTTCTGCACCCGACTCAACAACAAACTTTTGTAAATCGCCCATATGGGTAGAACCACAGTTACTATTAATATTTATTCCATCGGGTTCATTATTGATTACACTAACTTCTGCTCCCAGGTCAAACAAAGCTACAGGAGCGGCCTGATAAGCTGCACCGTTTGCGCAGTCTATAGCGATCTTCATGCCCTTCAAATCTACTTCAATAGTGCCTTTCACAAATGCTATATAGTCATCAAGCGCCGTTTCTATCTCACTTTTGACTCCTACATTCTTACCTGTAGGCTTCGGAAGCTCTTCCGCATTATCCAGAATAATAGCCTCAATTTTTTCTTCTATAGCATCGGGAAGTTTGTATCCGTTACCGTTAAAAAACTTTATACCATTAAACTCAAAAGGATTATGAGAAGCCGATATTACCACACCGGCGTCAGCATTGTACAGCCTTGTCAGATAAGCAATTGCAGGAGTCGGTAATACACCAAGGCATATAGCTTCCGCACCAACCGAACAAATACCTGCTACCAGTGCAGACTCAAGCATATCCCCTGAAATTCTGGTATCCATACCCACAAGTATCTTGGGCGTATGCTTAGTCTCCCCAGCCAAAACATATGCTCCCGCCTGACCCAATTTATATGCTAATTCAGCAGTTAACTCCTGATTTGCAACACCTCTTACACCATCTGTTCCAAATAACCTACCCACTTTGAACCCTCCATGTATGTAAATATTATATTCTTTCGTTACACAAGGTAATTATAACTTTATTAAAAAAACAATACAAGTTTAATTCCCAAATTTCCATTTAAATTACAAATCCAATCTTTACCCTACTATATAAATAATAATAAATTCTTTTGGATACATAATAAAAGCAAAACCTTATTATATACTATGACAACAATAACCTAATTTGACACTAAAGTACTCATTAATTTATATTCAACCCAGAGGCGCATACTCCGAAATAATACGCTCAGCCACCCTTATTCCGTCAACCGCAGCACTTACAATCCCTCCTGCATATCCAGCCCCTTCACCTGTAGGGTATAGCCCTTTAATGCCTTCTGCTTCCAGCGAATCTCCCCTTGGTATCCTGACCGGGGATGACGTTCTCGTTTCAACACCGGTCAGCACAGCCTCCTTCATTCCAAATCCCTTTAGCTTATTATCAAAATAGCCTATAGACTCCTTCATAGTCCTCGTAATAAACTCCGGAAGGCAAAGGTTAATATCAGCTAAAGCTACTCTTCCTGTATAACTGGGTCTTACACTTCCAAGACTTGTAGAAGGCTTGCTGTCAAGGAAATCTCCAAGCTTTTGTATAGGGGCTGAGCCATTCTTCCCTCCCACTTCATAGGCAAGCCTCTCCCACCTTCGCTGGAACTCAACACCGGCAAGGGGATGACTTCCACCAAAGTCTCCCGGTTCAACCGATACAACCAGAGCACTATTGGCATTTTCCCTATCCCTTGCAAACTCGCTCATTCCATTTGTGACAATAGTCCCGTTTTCCGAAGCTGAAGCAACCACTATACCCCCAGGGCACATACAGAAAGAATAGGCAGTCCTGCCTGAAGTCTTATAAAAAAGCTGATAATCGGCCGCACCCAGCTTTGTATGCCCGGCTGCACTACCGTATTGAGCCTTATCAATCAACTCCTGAGGATGTTCTATCCTCACACCTATAGAAAATGGCTTTTGAATAAAACTTACCCCATTTTTAAGGAGAGCGTCAAAGGTGTCTCTAGCACTGTGCCCCACAGCCAATACCACCGCTTGAGAATCAATCATTTCACTTCCATTGACCTCTACACCAACCACTGCAGAGCCTTCTATTTTTAACGAAGTAACTTTTGTATTAAACCTTACTTCTCCACCGTACTGCTCTATTCTTTTACGCATATTAACAACAACTTTTTTCAACACATCAGTTCCTATGTGAGGTCTGGACTTATATAAAATCTCCTCCTGCGCTCCGGAATTATACAACTCTTCGAGAACCTTCTCACATCTCCTGTCGTTTATCCTGGTAGTCAGCTTCCCATCTGAGAAGGTACCCGCTCCACCCTCACCGAACTGCACGTTGGTCTCGGTATCAAGCTCACCTTTCTCCCAATATCTATGGACTATCTCAGTGCGCTTTTCTACACACTCCCCCCGTTCAAGCACCAGAGGCCTATACCCATTTTGGGCCAAAATAAGTCCGGCAAACAACCCCGCCGGACCACTTCCCACAACTATCGGTCTATTTTTTAACGGTATACCTCCTATAGCTAAAGACTCTTCTTTGTTTTCCTCTACCGTCCTTACATCATTGCTGCTTATCTTGACTGCCTTACCCTGGACTTCAACCAAAACCGAATAAATAAGGGTGATGGAAGGCTTTCTTCTCGCATCCACCGATTCTTTGGTTATCTTAAAACTTTTAAAATCTTTTGCACTTATCCTCAGCTTTTTTGCTGCAGCACTTTTTAAGGCATTAATATCATCATCCAAAGATAATCTGATATTGTTAATAATAAATTTCATATTTTTCTTCCTATCTTGTATCTACTTTAATATCAATGCTATACTCACCAATCAATTTGACACTGTCAGGCAGACCAATTTTTAAAGGAAGCTGGTAGGTACCGGGACCTTTACCTGCTACATCTACACTTGTCATAAAATTCTCAGTTTCGAGAGTTTCAAGGTCTTTTTTGCTGCCCTTAATCTCAACCTTAAGCTCCAGTGTTTGTATTTCATACTTTAACGAGTTGTCAATTTCAGTATTCATAAGTTTAATATCTTCTTTTTTAATCACAAAACTCTTTTGTACAAGCTGCTCAATTGCGACGTTAACCGCGACCTCTCTAGAAGCATTGACCAACCTAATACCTTCCGGAAGTTTCACCAGACTTGCTGTACTTATAGTTTTATTTGCATTCTCAATGTCTATGGGCATAGTCTCCAACGAATTAATCCCCGCTAAGTCCTCGGGTAATCCCGTTATCAGCACATCTCCAGGCTTAACGTTACTATCCCCGCCTATATAATTTTTTGCAGGAATTCCCTTGATAATAGGTATTACAGGTACTCGCTTAGCTACCTCAAGCTTGACGTCTGCATAAAGCTTTCTGCTTAATTCGGGTATTTCTTCACCCTTTTTATTATATACTCTACACTCTTTTTTAACCGTTATATTCCTGTCAAGCTTACTTACATCTACATATACCTTTACTGCAGCTACAGAATTTATCAGCGAATCCAACCCCTGAAGAGAAATAGTGTGAGGTATCGCGGATTTTGAAATAATCTCGTAGTTTTCCTTAAGTTTTCCGGTTGTTTCTACCTGCACATAAAATGGGTTTTCCTCAATTTTGCCCAGGTCTACAGCTATTGCCTTAGGTTTTATTTCTAAATCCTTTAATGACAGTTTCTCAGTCCCGAGATAAACAGGGGTATCCACAGTTAAAGATTTTTCCGAAGCAGATTGGATTCTTGAGAAATCCAGCATTACCTCAAAGTCACTTGCAGATATGTTCTTTATTTTCTCCTTGCTGCCGCTTATAGTTATAGCTATACTACGTAGATAGTTTTTGTTTTTTAAAACTATCCCTTTATCGTTCAGTGTGTTTTCATTAATAACCTTTAGAGGAACGGTCAGTACCTTTTCCTCAAAAGGGTTTACAATGAACCACAGCAGCACCGCCAGCATTATGGATATTATTTTTAAAGTTATACTATTCTTCAACAGCCTATTCACTTGACTTTCACCTTCCACAAAGTCAACTTTTTGTTCGGCGTACTCTTCTCCAATAGATTTTTGTTGAGCGCTTTCCTTAGGGTATCTGCAGTCAGATTTCTTGTCAGACCCCCATTTAAAGCAAAGGATATCTTCCCAGTCTCCTCCGATACAATAACAGCTATGGAATCCGAAACCTCCGTAATACCCAGAGCGGCCCTATGCCTTGTTCCAAGCTCCTTACTCAAATTCGGATTATCCGTCAACGGAAGAAAACATGCAGCAGCTTTAATCTTACTTCCCCTGATAATAACAGCTCCGTCATGTAAGGGTGTATTTGGAGTAAATATATTTAAAAGTAATTCCGAGGATACATTTGACTCCAATTGCACACCGGTATTTATTATTTCTCCAATCTTAGTCTCTTTTTCAATAACAATCAGTGCACCAGTAAGAGTTTTTGACATTTCCGAAACAGCCTTGATAATTTCCTCTATAGCAACAGTAGTCTGTATTGTATTATCCTGCTCTTCAAAATTAAAAAAGTCTCTGAACTTACTTCTTCCTATCTGTTCCAAGCCCCTACGCAGTTCAGGCTGAAACAGTACAATAAGAGCAAACCCTGCCAGTTCTATTGTCTTGTTAAGTATGTAGGCTATAGTCCTTAGTTCAAGCAATTCACTCAACTTGGCAACTATGAGTATAACCAGTATCCCCTTTAGTAATTGCCATGCTCTTGTCTCTCTTACAAGCTGTATAAGCTTATAAATGATATAGGATACTATACCTATATCTACAAGTGCTTTGAACATGTCAATAGGACTTTGATAAGGTATATAATTTGCAAAAAAGTTTGCAATATCATCTATATTAAAGTTTCTGAGAAAATCAATCAAAAAACCTCACACCCTTACCTATGAAAATACCTGCAGCTTCCAGTACAGCCGATTATGTAAAATAATATTGTATACATAGAATTATACCTGCTTTTTTATCATTTGTAAGCCATTTTTCCTTTTTGTAATAATTTTGCAATAAAATCAAGCCTGACCCACCATATTATAACGGCTGCCAGGCTTGCAGCTTATCATCAACGCTTATTACCACACATTTCCCAGGTAAACATACTTCAAATACTCCTGTGCTTTTTCCTTAGCCCTTATTAAAGTCTCCTTTGGTGTTACAGGCTTGTCCTGCATTCTATAATTAGGAAAGAACCTTGACAAATGAAGAGGTATATCGGGAGATATACCTGCAAGCCAGCGAGCCATCTCCTCAATTTCTTCAACAGCGTCGTTCAACTCAGGTATTACCAGCGTAGTCACCTCTACATGACATTTTCTTGCTGCCAGTTCTACTGTATCCTTGACGTTACTAAGCGTACCCTTGCAAATTTCATGGTAAAATGAAGCTGTATAGGCCTTTACATCTATATTCATTGCATCAATATACGGCAGTAAATCCTCCAGTGGCTCTTTACTTATAAAACCGTTTGTAACCAGTACATTTGAAAGTCCACGTTCTTTCAATTGCCGGGAGGTATCATATACAAACTCATACCATATGGAGGGCTCATTGTAGGTATAAGCTATACCTATATTACCTTCCTCCACCAACTCTTTCGCCTTTTCTGCCAATTCTGAGGGCGTAATATCATATGATTCCGGTTTCTCGTGAGCAATGCCCCAGTTCTGGCAAAATGAACACTTCAAATTACACCCAAAAGTACCTACGGATAATATATTAGTACCTGGGTGAAACCTATAAAGAGGCTTTTTCTCGATAGGGTCAATGGCATTTGAAGTTATTTTCCCATAATTCAACGAATACAACTCACCGTCTATATTTTTACGTGCCCTGCAGGCCCCCAGACCATCTGGCTTTATCACACAATTATGAGGACACAAATAACAGTGTACCTTCGACTCCTCTATCTTATTAAAATACATGGCTATTTTAGCCGCTTCCATGTTAGTTGCTCACCTGCTCCCTGTATCCTTAATGCAACTTATTAATATTAATAAGTTATCTATATTACATGCCCCCGCAAAACAGATAAACAGCCTTATTTATATCTTACAACCTCAAATCTTTCCATAGTATACTTTTCTCCAGAACGTATACCGGCCTTTTGGAGTGTAATAGAAACCTGTTCTTCCGGTGTATTTACACCTTCAAGGTTTGGAAGCAGAAGTCCCGAGCGTATACCGGATTTTACTATCACACCATATTTTACTACATCCAGTTCGTCTATGGATTTTATAGGCTCGGGTTCTCCCAAAACATCTACCGAGTAAACCAGCTCATCAAGTTCATCCGCCTCTACGGGCTGGAATCTTGGGTCACGGGTTCCTGAACTTATTGCATTCTGTATTATCTCCTCTGCAATACTATCCATGGCGGGACCGGTGGTGCCTATACATCCCCTTAGCTGCCCACGCTTTTTTATAGAAACAAAGGTTCCCGCCCTGTCCCTGGTCATTTCCTCCGGTAATCCTTCAGGTACTTTTATTAGCCTATCTCCCTTTACATATGTCTCCAGAGCTTCCCTTGCAAGAGCTACATAAGGGCTTTCATTGTTTCTTACTTCTTCCATCATCCTGAGGTAATTCTCCTTTACCTTTTCTAAGACCTTCCTATCTGTATCCTGCTCCCCTACGTCAAACCTTGCTACAGAATAACCAATACCGAAAGGTCCTTCATAAGAATAAACCTCAGATTTCAATTTATATCCGTCAAGTGCTCCAAACATGATTAAAAAAGACCTTAAGCCACATTCACCGGCTTCGTCACAGAAGTCTTCATCGGCACCCAACAATCTTTCGATATCCAGTTCCTTTATACTTTTAACAAACATTTGATCAAATGCCGGGCCATGCTCATTATATCCATAGGGTGACTCATCGGACAATCTGTGGGATAAATCTCCACTGGCTATAAACACTACACGTTCTTCCGACTCTCGTACAGCCCTTGAAATGCACATTCCAAACTTATACAGCTGCTCAAAGGGCATAAAAGCCGTAGAAATGTGTACAAGCTTGAAATTACTGTACAACTTTTTTATAAAATAGAGTGGTACAGTAGCCCCATGATCTAATTCCTTCGACACGTTATACTCTTTAATTAATTCTTCATCCATTCCACCACAAAGAATATTTTGGCGGTTTGCCTCTTTAATAATTCTTTCCGCTAAATCAATATTATTTTCAAACTCAAACCTCACACCCCTGCTGCCAAATTTAGAAAAGTCTCCGGTAAGCTTATCGAACAGTGAAATGTATATATAATCACCAAACACAGCACCGTGAGGTGTAGTAACAATTATAGTAGTAGGCTTTTCATCTCTAATTTCCCCGGCAGCCCGCTCAATGGCTTTCACCGTCTGAAGGGCCTCCTTCTCTCCCCCTTTTCCTACCTCAGGTACGATTATTGGGGGGTGGGGAAATATATAAGAGCTGATGATACTTCCCATCAAACCATCACCATCCTGTAAAAATTGAAGCTCCTATCATCGCTACAGAAGTTAAAAAAAACGCTATTGCAATGATTAATGCAATCCATCGTATAAGAGTTCTGTTCATCTAACCATCACATCCTATTCATATATTTTCTATTAATGATAATATAATTATTCAGGTTTGACCACTATTATTTTACCTGAGAAAATGTAGATACACTCACTTGATTTATTGAAAATTTACATTTATAATATTAATTGTGCTAGAGCTATAAAGTTCTTATTACCCGACTCATACCCTGATTCTATCGTGATGTATAAGAAGGTTTTATAAGTTTTATATGCTAGCAAAAATATTTTATTTTTCGGAGGTCTTTGAAAATGGAAGACAAAACTTTAAACTGCAAAGATTGTGGAGCACCTTTTACATTCACGGTAGGAGAACAGCAATTCTATGCTGAAAAGGGTTTTACTAATGAACCTGCTAGATGTCCTGAATGCAGAAAAGCTAGAAAAGAAAATGCACGCAGGAACAACAATTTCAGCAACAACAGGTCAAGTCGTTGGTAATAAGAGGGTTTACCCTCTTATTTTTTTGCATTTCTTTAAATGATATCAAGAAGTATTTTTAAGATTTCGGTTAAGATACAGGCATATGAGTCAGTAAAAATTGACAAAAAAATTCCCGTACATTTAAGCAGAATGCTACGGGATTTAGGGGAGTATAGTTAATCCTATAATTATAATACATAAAATGGCGCGTCAATACAATATCCCGAGCCGTTCTATTTTGCACACAAGCTCTAAGCGTGTTCAACTTGTTTAAACGACATAAATCCTTAAATTCTTTAAATACCGTTCCGTACAAATGCGAACATCAATATATATTTGCCAGGTTCTTTCCATCCCTGCTTACAGCTTGCACATTAATTTTTTTACCCTTATAAATCTTCCTTAACTCCGCAGCGTATTTTTGTGCTACTCTAACTGCTTCTTGGTCTTTAACACCATCTTTTATGATAATACATCCATTAGCTCTATCGCCCTGAATGTATACCTGCCCGTCCAATACAACACTTTCTTTTTTCAACTTTTGAGTTAGAGATGTATCCCGTTCAATTTTTGGTAACTGTGCAGTACTTACGTTATTATTTACTGAAGGCGCACCAACTGTTTTTTCAACCGCTTTTTGAGTATCCCCCATTTGAGTACTATCTTTATGTACAGTCGAACACCCTGCAATATACACTATAATACTTATACATAAAAGAAACATAAGCAACGACCTGATGTTAGCTTTCCTTTCCATACATGATACCTCCCATAATGATAAAAATGTGTTTGACGGTTTTATTTGTGCTAATAATACTGTTTGTATCTGATTCCCAGATACAAACAGTATTATCCAATCAACACACATTTATACTTATCATAGAACATATCTTCTAAATATTAGAAAAAGCAAAAAGTCGTATGACTTAGTATCATACGACTTTTTGCTTTTGGTGCGGACAAAGGGACTTGAACCCATACGGCTATTAACCACTGGATCCTAAATCCAGCGCGTCTGCCAATTCCGCCACGTCCGCACGTATTAATTTTAGAGACAAACCATATTATAATTTGCTTTTACTGTTTTGTCAATACCATTTTACTACTAAAATAAAAATCTTTTTTTAAAGGCGAGCTACTTTCATAGTATACCCTTAGTGGAATGATTCCTAGGTCTTAAACCATAGTTATTACTAGACACTCATCCCTGCCATACTACTATACATTATAATTCCTTAAAAAGATACCGGTAATGTTTAGCTGTGTTATGCCCCCAAGTACTTAAAGAGTTGTATAGTACATGCCACCTGTCAGTAACCTTAGTGTATTGTAACAGGATGCATTTCTATCAGCAAGGCACAACAATCAAGGAAGTGCATTTTTTAACATTAGAACCAATAGAAGTTTCAGTATTAATTTTTAGTTCATCGCATTTATCACATGTATTATCCATCGTTCGCTTGAATCTCCATATCGCATCAATCTTTAAGTATATTATATTTTTATTAACTAAGGGTATCAATTAAAGATAGTTTTACAGTAAATTATCTTTAATTGATACCTCTCCCTAAAGTATTAACAAATATATTGATGAATATCTTTTCAACTGGTATATTAATGTTTGGCAGTAATGATAGCAATGAGATACGGGTTATCCTAACTCAGTAGCCTTTATCCATTAGTGGAGGATAAAATATGTACTTATATATATTTCTGGTATTAGCTGTTCTTGGACTTGCTTATATGCGCTTTGAAACGACCCTTGTTAAGGTAGAAAGAATCAAGTTTACCGAGAGTAAAAATCACTTAAAGGTAATTCAGATATCGGACATACACGTAAACCATCTGAAGGTTTCAGCGGATAAGGTAAAAAAAGTAATAGATAGCGAAAACCCCGACCTCATAATACTTACCGGTGACTATATAGAAAAACCCAAGCATATATCCATATTCCTCGATTTTGTTGACAAAATCAAAAATAAGGATAACGTATACCTGTGCTTAGGCAACCATGATCATAAAGCCTTTTTAAAGGACAGAGAAGGCCTCGATAAGTTTATTGCGGAAATGGAAGTCCGGAGAATAAATGTATTGCATAACCGCGCCATATGCTATGAAAAGAACTTCCGAGCATATAACTTAATAGGTATTGCAGACTTAAAGACCGGCTCGCCCGATCTGCACAAGGCATTAAGTACCTGCCATAACCAGGCAGTTATAAATATCGGTATTTCACACAATCCTGATATAGTCCTTAAAATTCCTGAAAACAGGATAGACTATCTATTCTGTGGCCACTTTCACGGCGGACAGATATGGATGCCTTTCAATCTGGAATTTAAGCTGCTGCGCAATGAAAAGCTTTGTGATATGGGTATCAGACGAGGTCTGCATAAGGTTAACGGTATCAACCTCTATATCAGTAGGGGATTAGGCAATGTACTCTTCCCTTTCAGGTTTTTCTCCCGCCCTGAAATTACAGTTATTCACCTTCCATAATAGATATAAGTAAAGCCGACACATCCGAGTTAATTCAGACATTGCCGGCCTTCTGTTTATTTCAGAATAAATATTAACCTAAACGGCTTTCTAACTTTTTCTTTTCTTCTTCATATCCAGGTTTGCCGAGCAATGCAAACATGTTCTTTTTATATGCCTCAACTCCAGGCTGATCGAACGGATTAACTCCAAGGAGGTATCCGCTTATGCCACATGCCTTCTCAAAGAAGTAAACCATATAACCGAAGTTGTATGCTGTCAATGCAGGTACAGATATTACGAGGTTAGGTACCCCACCGTCAGTGTGAGCCAACATTGTACCTTGCAGAGCCTTTTTATTTACATAGTCAACTTCCTTACCCGCAAGGAAATTAAGTCCGTCTACATCGTCCTTATCTTCCTTGACAATCAATGTCTTTCTTGGGCTCTCAACGCTTATTACTGTTTCAAATATATTTCTTAATCCATCCTGTATATACTGTCCCATGGAGTGGAGATCAGTTGTAAAATCAACCCCTGCTGGGAAAATACCCTTCTGGTCTTTACCTTCGCTTTCTCCGTACAACTGCTTCCACCATTCTGTAATAAAATGGAGCGCAGGCTCGTAGTTAACCATTATTTCAATCGTTTTGCCTTTATTATACAACGCATTTCTGACAGCAGCGTATTTATAGCAGTCATTTTCCATTAAGTTAGGGTTATTATAGTCGTTGTATGAATCAACAGCACCCTGCATTATTTGGTCGATATCAGCTCCGCTTACAGCTATAGGTAACAGTCCAACCGCAGTCAATACAGAGAATCTTCCGCCTACATCATCGGGAATTACGAAGGTTTCATAGTTTTCTTCGGTTGCCAGCTTTTTGAGCGCTCCTCTAGCTTTATCAGTTGTTGCATATATTCTCTTCTGAGCGCCTTCTTTGCCGTACTTGTTTTCCATATATTCTTTAAAAATTCTGAAAGCCAGTGCAGGCTCGGTTGTAGTACCGGATTTGGATATTACATTTACCGATATTTCCTTGCCTTCCAGCAGCTCAAGAAGGTCAGATATGTAGGTTGAGCTTATATTGTTTCCTACAAAATATATTTCTGGAGCTGTCCTTTTTTCTTTAGGCAAACAGTTGTGGAAGGAATGGGACAGCATTTCTATTGCAGCCCTTGCACCGAGGTATGAGCCTCCTATTCCAATTACTACGAGAGCATCGGAATCGGATTTTATTTTTTCAGCAGCAGCTTTTATCCTCGCAAACTCTTCCTTATCGTAGTTTAACGGCAAATCAACCCAACCTACAAAATCATTGCCTGCTCCACTCTTATTGTGCAGCATTTCATGAGCAGATGATACAAAACTTTCAAGGTATTTTACTTCTTCTTCCTTTATAAAATTGGCAGCTTTTGAATAGTCAAAGCTAAGCTTTTGCATTAGTAACTACCTCCCGACTATAAATTTATTTTATATTTTTAATTATTACCTTAAATAAATAAATGAGTTAGCATAAACTACTAACTCATTTGATAGTATATCACTTAAATATTTTTTTTAAAAGCCTATTTTTTCATATTTACTGTTTTTATGCCGGTAGATTTTAAGTGTATTTGTGCAAAAATATCCTACCTGACCGATTGCTCAATATATAGCTTTTTTATGATTTTAATAGCGGAAAAACTATGAGCCAGGCGTTATTTGAGCTTTATTTATTATCTTCCGGTATATTGGATTGGAGTTATAAGCCTTGCCAGATAATATATAGTTAAATCCAAAGTACGCTACTATATTATACTTACTGTTTAGTTAGCTCAACCACATTTAAGCAGCTTATAGTATTGGTACAAAAGACTGTCAAGTTCACTTTTTATCAATCGAATTGTTTCATTGTTTGATTCGTCATGTGTGATAGAACTCAATATATGGTTCTTTTGCCTTATCTGCCTTTCGAGATCATGCACGTTTTGCTTCATGAATATCCCCCTTTCCTAAATTCATTCTCACACTTATTCGGTACTAGTAACATAAACTCCCATATTGCTGACCTCCCCTCAAATGTATTGATCTATTATCTATTTCGTATAAATTCAAATATCTGTATCGCATATAAAGTGCAGCTTATTAACCAAACAGTATAAAACAGGACCGGAATCTCACGACGCCGGTCCTTGATACCCCAACTATATTAATTAAATAATAGTATTTACTGGCAATATCAAAAAGCGGCAATTGCGACATCCAATGCTATGCGCCTCTGCATATTTTTTACTTCTACCGACATGCTTGATTTAATTACGCCCAACAGCATTGAACTCACTCCCTTCACCTTTTGTGTTTATTAATAGAATCCCATCTTTAATAAATATAAACTTATGTCTTATTTTTTTATAAACTTTACCAATCACATTCGATATTATAAATGCACATGTAAAAATTGTCAATGCGCAAATGCTAATTGTTACTTAATTGTAATATTTATCTATTTAATTAATGTGCCCAACCATATTTCCCTTTGAGCTCAACAAAAATCACCTTCCCTAAAGACTGCTCTTTTACCTTCCCTTGCTCATCTTTCTTAATCATTAATAAATCCTGGAGCCCTTGCTCACCGGTAGGGATAAGCAGCCAACCTCCAGGCTTTAATTGCTCTACCAGAGGCTCGGGGACTTTTCCGGCAGCAGCAGTGACAATTATTCTATCATAGGGTGCAAATTCAGCCCACCCTTCACTTCCATCGCCGATTTTAAATCTGACATTCTTATACCCGAGCTTTGCGAGCCTCTTTTGTGCCTTTTTAGATAGGTCATCTATTCTTTCCACTGTACAAACCTCACCTGCAAATTCTGCAAGGAAGGTGGTCTGATAACCAGACCCGGTACCTATCTCCAGTACCTTTAAACTCTTATCAAGTTTGAGCTTTTCAGTCATACCATAAACAAGGCTTGGTTGTGATATAGTCTGCTCGTGCCCTATTGGTAATGCACTATCATGATGAGCGATATCCTTGTATTCATTATCTATAAATATAGATCGGTCAAGCTCTTTGAAAAAATTATACAGCTCATTATTTTTGCTAAAATCTATTTCCATAGCTTCCTCCAAGTTTTTTCTTAATATTATTCTCTCATCGGAACGCTAATATAAACTAAAATATATTTAACCATTTTATAAACTATTTAACACGAAAAAAATTTAATTATTTGTTTAAAATATAATTATAGAACTAATTATAAATACCATTTATCTGGAAGAGGTGAAAACTATGTCAAGACCAAAAACTCCTTTAGTTCCTGAAAGCAGAGACGCACTTACAAACTTTAAGATGGAATGTGCTCAGGAAATAGGACGCTTGCAGTTTACCAAAGAGTATAACGATCACTACAAGGGTGACCTTCCTTCTAAAGTTAACGGTTCTCAGGGTGGACCGATAGGCGGACAAATGGTTAAGCGGATGATAGCGATGGCAGAAAGTCAATTGATTAAATAAAGAAAAAATGGTGTCAAGTTTTCTCAACCTGACACCATTTTTTATCTGGTTTTTATCATTCCCTCAGCTGTGCTCCAAGGTTATCTTTGAGCCCTGTAAGAATTTTTTCCATTACTTTATTTACTTCCTCATCGGTTAGAGTCCTATCTTCAGCTCTAAACGCTATAGAATAGGCTACGCTCTTCATACCCTCAGGAACCTGCTTACCTTTATATACGTCAAACAGCTTAACTTCCTCCAGTATTTTAGAGGACCTCTGCTTTATAATATCTTCAATCTGTTTAACCATTACTTCATCCTTTACAAGCATTGCTATATCCCTTGATACAGCAGGGAACTTAGGCAATGGCCTGTATTTTGCAGTCATATTTGCATTGGAAACCAAAGGCTCTATTTCTATAACACCTACATATGTTCTTTCCGGTCCTTCGAAATTCTCAGCCACTTCAGGGTGTATCTCGCCAATCATACCTACTTTTTGACCATTAAACAGTATTTTCGCAGTCCTTCCAGGATGGAAAGCCAGGCATTCTTTCTCTGGTAAGAACTCATAGCTGCTTATCCCCAGAGTTTGGAACAATTGCTCTACTACACCCTTTAAGTCATAAAAATCCGCATTTCCGTACATACCCATGGTCAGTACCTGCTTCTCAGTTGGAAGTTTATCGACTGGCAGACTTTCGGGGATATATATATACGACATCTCAAAAAGCCTTGCTTCTTCAATTCTTCTGTTGTAGTTTCTGCTTATGACCTCAAGCATATCCGGTATGGTTGTTGTCCTCATAATGCTATAGTCTTCTCCCAAAGGATTTGAAATTACAACAGCCTTACGCAGTTCACTGTCCGCTGGCAGGTTGATTTTGTCAAAAACCTTTGGACTTGTAAAGGAGTAGGTATAAGTTTCCGACATTCCGCAGGAAATCATTGTGTTCTTCACAATATCCTCTACCTTCTGCTTGAAGGATTTCTTTCCTAACGTAGAGCTTTTCCCTGACAGCAAAGTAGACTCTATATTGTTGTATCCAAAAAATCTTGCAACCTCTTCTGCTAGGTCAGCTTCCCTTTCAATGTCCGGTCTGAAGCTCGGTACCTTTACTGATGAACCAGCTTCATCAACCTCCAGCTCCAATGCCTTAAATATCTCTACCATTTCTCCAGCTTCTATAGACGTACCAAGAAGAGCATTTATCTTTTCAGGCCTGAAATTTACATTCATGGGTTGGTTTTTTATTGGATAGCAATCTATTACACCCTTGCATACCGTACCGGCGCCTAATTCTTCTACTAACTGTACAGCCCTATTTATAGCTGTTACAACATTTTCTATATCCAATCCCTTTTCAAAACGCCCTGAAGCCTCTGTCCGCATACCCAGCTTCTTTGCAGTCATTCTTACCGAATGTCCGAAGAAATTAGCCGATTCAAACAAAATGGTTTTTGTAGTTTCACTTACCTCAGAATTCGCTCCACCCATTACTCCTGCTACAGCTACAGGCTTTTCAGCATCTGCAATAACCAGCATGGAGGAATCCAGCTTCCTTTCCTGATCATCCAGAGTCTTAATGACTTCTCCGTCATTAGCCCTTCTTACGATTATTTTTTTGCCCTGCAGGTTTTCAAGGTCAAAAGCATGCATAGGCTGGCCGAGCTCAAGCATAACATAATTGGTTATATCCACTATGTTATTGATAGGCCTTACCCCAGCAGCCTTGAGCCTGTCTTTCATCCACTTAGGCGATGGACCTATCTTTACATCCTTTACAATCCTCGCAGCATACCTAGGGCATAAATCGGAATCCTTTATTTCAACCGAAGCATATTGGGAAGCTTCGTCTCCTTCTTCCTTCACTTTGATTTCAGGCTTTTTCAAAGGAGTTTTAAAGGTAACGGCAGTCTCCCTTGCTATTCCTACCATACTCAGACAATCAGGCCTATTTGAAGTGATTTCAAATTCTACAATCTTCTCATTTAGCCCCAGAACCTCTTTTATATCTTTTCCAAGTGGAAGATCGCTATCAAGTATAAAAATTCCGTCCTCTGCTGCCTCTGGATAGTCATCCTTTGTAAGTTCAAGTTCTGCTATAGAGCACATCATCCCGTGGGACTCCACACCTCTGAGCTTACCTTTTGTAATCTTTTTCCCTCCCGGCAGAGTAGAACCATGAAGAGCTACCGGAATATAGTCACCAACACTGATGTTCCTTGCCCCTGTTACTATTTGTATAATCTCGCTGCCTATATCAACCTTTGTTACCTGGAGCTTATCCGCATCCGGGTGTTTTTCAACCGATAAAATCTTACCTACCACAACTTTTGAAATTTCTTCTCCCTGTACCTCTATACCTTCCACCTTGGATCCCGACAGGGTTAAAGCATCTGCAAACTCTTTAGGACTTACATTTATATCAACATAATCGTTAAGCCAATTCAATGGTACCTTCATTATTACCCACAACTCCTCTCAAATTGCTTTAATATATCCACATAATTAAAACTGCTTCAAAAATCTTATATCGTTTTCATAGAGCAACCTTAGGTCATCAATATTGAATCTGCCCATTGCAGTCCTTTCAACACCTAAACCGAAAGCAAATCCACTGTATACCTCAGGATCAATTCCACAGTTCTCCAATACTTTAGGGTGTACCATACCTGCGCCTAAAATCTCTATCCAGCCTTCACCCTTACAAACCCTACAGCCATTTCCTCCACAGGTCCAACAGGATACATCAACCTCCGCACTTGGTTCGGTGAACGGGAAGTGGTGCGGCCTAAGCCTAATTTTTGTATTTTCTCCGAAGAGGCTTTTTGCAAAAACCTGCAATGTACCTATCAAATCCCCCATAGTCACGCCTTTGTCCACTACAAGTCCTTCTACCTGATGAAACACAGGAGAATGGGTAGCATCAACAGCATCCGAACGGTACACTCTGCCAGGGCATATTATTTTTATTGGAGGTTTCTTTTGCTCCATAACCCTTACTTGTACCGGAGAAGTCTGAGTTCTCAATACCATATTCTCATTTATATAAAATGTATCCTGTACATCTCTCGCAGGGTGGTTTTTCGGTATATTGAGGGCTTCAAAGTTGTAGTAGTCAAGTTCTACTTCCGGCCCTTCTGCAATTTCATAGCCCATACCTATAAAAACGTCTTTGATTTCATCAAGTACAATGCTTAAGGGGTGCTTTTTACCCAAAGCTTTTACTTTACCGGGTATGGTAACATCAATTACTTCTTTCTCAAGCCTTGCGGTCCTTTCTTTGCTGACTAACTCATTTTTTGCTGCCTCCAACTTTTCTTCAAGAAATGATCTTACCTCATTTGCCAACTGACCTATTATAGGCCTTTCCTCGGCTGATAAGGCACCCATTCCTCTCAGTACAGAGGTCAACTCGCCCTTTTTACCCAGGTACTTTACTCTTATATTCTCAAGTTCCTGAATGGAAGTTATACCGGACAGCTCTTTCTCTGCCTGATCCTTAATACTATTTAACTGTTCTTTCATATATCCAAACTCCTCCTTTTTGATATTTACTATTTATATTTTTAAATTGCAAAGTTTGGGAATCTATCTCTTAAAAAATATTGCTGGGCCAAATAAAAAAACCCTCGCCCATAAAAAAGGGACGAAGGTTAAACTTCCGCGGTACCACCCAAGTTTTCATCGCCAAAAAGACGATAAACACTCATTACTATAACGGTTTTGCTCCGGCATTTCCTACTGAAGTACCTGAATCCATACCCCAGAATATAGGGTATAACAATCATGTACAGTTCAGAATGCAGCTCCAGAGGGAACTTCAGCAGTTTATTTTATAAAGATACTTACAGCCTACGGTATCTTCTCTCTGAAAAAAACTCACCTGCTTACTTTTCTCTTTCACAGCTTTTAACAAATAATGTTTTCGCACTATTATAACACAAACTTATGACATATACAACGCAATATAAAGCACCCTTATGCAAAATTCCTTTATGTATTTATATTATTGCAAAAAATGTCCAATATTATCGTTTTGTTTAATAATAGAAAAAAATATATGTAGACTTATAAAAACAATTTAAGTTATAATTATTTTAGTGAACTCAGGAAGGAGAATTGCAACTATGAATGTAGAATATATTAACCCGTTTCTCACAGCAAGTAAGGACATAATATCCCAAGCCACAGGACTTAACGTTAATGTAGGAAAAATTTATGTCAAAAACGCTCCTTACACCGGTAACAAGGTTACTGTACTTATAGGATTGACAGGAAAAATACGCGGTAGTGTGGTTTTTTCTTTCAGTCAAGCCCTCGCTCTTAAAATTGCTTCTGCAATGATGTGTGGAATGCCAGTTGAAGCATTGGATGAAATGGCTAAAAGTGCTATATCTGAACTCGGCAATATGATCCTTGGCAATACTGCAACGATTTTTTCCAAAAAGGGTATTAGTATAGATATAACACCTCCAACAGTTCTTGTCGGCGATAATATGCAGTTGACTCCAACCAAATCTACAATTGTTTGCATCCCCTTATTATTCGACAATGGAGAGATTATCGAAATGGATATCTCTTACGCAGAAAATAATTAATAACCCCCAAAGTATAGATGGCAGTTTTACAATACAAAAACAGTAGGTATAGACTACCTACTGTTTTATTATTTGGGTTAAGGGTATTTCTAGTCGGATAAACTCCACTTCCCTCGATAGTTCTCCAGCAGCTTATATAAAGCTTGGAATTGCTCCTGCACTTACAATCCTTTTTTCCTTTGTGGTGGGGCAGTGATGATTTTAATATAAAAATGCACATAATTTTAGCCTTATAAGCTCCCATTAAACTGGATTTAGCTATATAAGGCATTAAACGTATTCCATATGCCTATTTTATGCAACAGAATAGTATTAATACAATGACTTTATACCGTTGCCGCAATGGTCAGATTCTTATTAACTGCTCCCGTATTTTATAAAATTTGAACATCCTTTATGGAAATGGTGAGAGTCTTCAAAAGGTCTATTTCACCCAAGACAGTAGTATCATTATAAACTCTTACAACAGGCCTTTGTGGAACTCCTATATTCTGCTTTACTACTAACCCTTTTAAGCCGTTGCTCAGGGTAACAGTACATCCATTGGGATAAAATACAATTGTATCTCTGAAAATCTCCACAATTGCCGGATCAAGTATACTCCCTGAAGCCGCCAGAATATACTCAAAGGCTTGATGTGGCATTAAAGGAGTGTCATCATTGTTGTATCCATGTAGAAAATCATCGTACATATCGGCAACCCTTATTACTCTGGTAAACTCCGAAATAGCAGTTCCCTTTATCTTTCTGGGATACCCGCTTCCATCAAAGTTCTCATGATGCTCATAACATACTATGGATGAATGAAGACTTAATCCTCTGCACTTACGCATAACATCAAAGCCCCTCTGAACGTGGGCAGGCATTTCATCCTTGGAGTTTTCCCTACCCATATCATGAATTAGCGCTCCTGTTACCAAATCACAGAGCTGATTATAGTTGAAGGTCATACGATTTCCCATGAAAGCGGCTAGTATGGCTACATTTATAGAGTGTTCTATTATATAGTCATCAACGGAGTTCAGGGATAAGATACTTACACCCTTATCCTTTGCCTCTCTTACGTATTCAACAATACTATTAGCAATCTCTTTAATTATATATTCATCAAGTGCTTTGCCTTTATGGATATTGGCGTGGGCATCCCGAACAACCTGTATAGCTTTATTCATAGTAACCATATCGAGGGATTGCACATAATCTACATCGCTAAATCTTTCATCCTGAATATATACCTTATTTATTCTTAAGTTATTTATTTTATTTATATAACTATCAGTAAGCTCTATACCTGCATTTAATACCACCTTGCCGCTAGAAGTACTAATAGGTATAGCCAAAATATCTCCAGGCTTCAATGACTTTATTCCAACTAATCTCATATTTTGCCCCCAACCAGTCAATTTTCGTTAATAATACTACAAATATTGGAACTGCTGTTCGTCTATTAAAATTTTTCAATTTATTAATTCGACAAATTTTAAGAAAACCCTTTCTTAAATTATTAATATTTTATTAACTTCACATTGTGAATACTTGGCTACTATTATTACTCTCTTCGACGAACCGCTTCATATATAAGCAAACTGGCTGCAACAGAGGCATTTAAGGATTCTGCTCTGCCGGGCATAGGAATTTTAACCAAAAGATCCGCAGAGTTTGCCACCTCATCACTTATGCCATTAGCTTCATTCCCAACTATAATTGCTGAGCAGCTGTCAATATCTACTTCATAGTAGTTTGCAGTACCCTTTAAGTGGGCAGCATATGTTTTTATTCCTCGGGATTTGATTGTGGCAATTGATTCTATTAGATTATCACTTAAATAGAAAGGTATGTGAAATATCGACCCCATAGTAGATCGCAGCACCTTTGGGTTGTATAGATCTACACAACCCCTGGAAATAATTACCCCTGCCGCACCTGCAGCATCGGCGGTACGTATTATGGTACCCATATTACCGGGGTCTTGTATAGAATCGAGTATTACTATAAAGCTATTATTATCAAATAAATCATCAAGTCTATTTCTTTTTATTTTAATAACTGCAAGTATTCCTTGAGGGCTATCGGTGTCGGAGATTTCGTTAAAAAGCTTGTCCGGTACTTCATAGACCTCATAATTTTTCTTGCTGGCTTGGGAAAGCACCTCTATTCCACCTTTACTTTGTGAAAATGTCTCGGACACAATTATTCTCTCTATGTCTGTCTCCGCCTTTAAAGCTTCCTCAACAAATCTTATTCCTTCTATAAAAAACAGCTTCTTAGCTTCTCTATGCTTCTTTTCCTTTAATGACTTGATTTCCTTAATCAGAGGGTTCTGGTTACTGGTAATTTTATTCATAGATTCTCTCCATAAACATTTACAAACATGATTAAAGGGCTCATACTTGAGCCCCTTGAAGTCATTCTATAATTTATTTAGCAGCTTTAGCCTTTTCTGCCAACTGTGCAAATGCAGCAGCGTCATTCACAGCCATATCCGCCAATACTTTTCTGTTTAATACGATACCTGCTTTTTTCAGTCCACCAACGAGCTTGCTGTAAGATAAACCGTTTATTCTTGCTGCAGCATTTATTCTTGCGATCCACAGCTTCCTGAAATCTCTTTTCTTAGCTTTTCTATCCCTGTAAGCGTATACTAAAGACTTCATTACGGCTTGGTTAGCCATTCTAAAGAGTTTGCTTTTTGCACCAAAATAACCTTTTGCAAGTTTAAGTATTTTTTTATGTCTTGCACGGGTTCTAACCGCACCTTTTACTCTTGACATATATCTTCCTCCCTTTTATTTGTATGGAATAAGCGTTTTGATTGTTGCTGCGTTAGCGTCGGAAGCATATTTACCCAACCTGTGGTGCTTCTTTGCTTTTGTGCTCTTAGATACAAGTCTATGCCTTCTTTGAGCATGGCTCATTTTTACTTTACCAGTAGCAGTTATTTTAAACCTTTTCTTTGATGAGCTATGGGTTTTTATTTTTGGCATTATTTTCTCCTCCTAGTATATAGTTATCAACCTCTGAAAACAAACTGTATATTACTGCTGTTTTGGGTTGAGTATCATAATCATACTCTTTCCCTCAAGCTTGGGTTTCTTTTCAACTACGCCTACATCTTTAACAGCTTCCGCAAATTTCTCGAGTACTTCAAATCCTAATGAGGTGTATTGCATTTCTCTACCCCTGAATTTTACGCTGACTTTAACTTTATCCCCATCTTGCAGGAATTTATACGCATTTTTTACCTTAAAGCCAAAATCATGATCTTCAATTGTAGCCGAAATCCTTACCTCTTTGACGCTGATTATCTTCTGGTTTTTCTTAGCTTCCTTTTCCTTCTTAGCCAACTCAAACATGTACTTGCCGTAGTCCATTATCCTGCACACAGGTGGTGCCGCTTGAGGTGCTATTTTTACAAGGTCAAGATTTTTAGAGTTTGCAAGTTTTTGTGCTTCTTTGCAAGATATTACTCCAATCATAGTTCCATCCGCGTCAATTAGTCGGACTTCTTTATCTCTTATTTCCTCATTAATCATCAATTCATTTTTGCTAATAACCAAACACCTCCATTGACTTTTTGGGCAAGAAGCTCGATACTTCATGCTTTAGCCTGTATAAATTATTGAAATAAGCATTTAAAGTTCCCTGCGCTGAAGCCATAGTCAGGCAGGTAAGCCTTTTTGAGGCAAATAAAAAAGTGGATTGAAGAAACGCAATCCACTACTAATAAGCAAAGTTCAAGTAAAACCTTAAAACTTTCATTATTAACCTTACAAACTAATTCGTAAGGTGAGAAGTGGATGACTTCTTCTTGATTTTGCTATTAGATGATAACATAAAAACAATTCGTTGTCAAATTTTATTTTATATTTTACATCACCATCAAATCAAACCTTTATAGTCACTTTTATAATATACCACCGCAGCAGCAATAAAAACCACTACAGAAATAAACAACTCAAAAATATCCTTTCCATCCATAGTTATACCTCCCAAGTTTTGGTGTAACTTTAGATAGATAATACCACATTTACACATCATTACAAAGTAGTATTTTTTTGGATATCTGGTGTACTATTTTCGGTTTTGTCTATTATCGATAACTTATATCTCTTAATTCAAAATCAATTTTGCTAATTTCGAAATCTCTAAATAAGTAAAAATATCTCCTATCTTGAGTTTCCCCGGATACCTGTCATTTACCAGTTTATAAATATAAATTAGCTTTAGCGAATCTGCACCATATTCTATAAGACTTTTATTTACACACAAGTTATTTAGGTTCAAAGCTTTGCCACATATATCCGCTAGAGTTTCTTCTACTTCATTTTGAGGGCTCTGTTCCTGCCAATCCAACTTCTCAATACTGTCAGGGTCTGGTAGAGCTTTCCTATCCACCTTGCCGTTTGGTGTCTGGGGCATTTTATCCAGTCTTACAAAAAATGCAGGTATCATATAATCGGGCAATTTTTCTGCTAGCTGTGCTTTCAATTGTGAAATTGTCAGCTCGGTATCAGAAATATAGTAAGCGCATATGTACTTATTCCCTCCTGAATCATCTCTTGCAGTTACTACAGCCTCTTTTATTCTTTCATCAGACATCATTTGAGCACGTATTTCATCCAGTTCAATTCTAAATCCCCTGATTTTTACCTGATGATCCAACCTTCCCAGGAATTCTATACTTCCATCGTCAAGCCATCTAGCTAAATCCCCTGTCTTATACATTTTAGCATTATCTATAGCGGGATCAGGAACAAACTTTTCAGCAGTCAACTCCGGCCTGTTCAGATAGCCCCTCGCCAGTCCATCTCCTGCTATGCATAATTCTCCCGGAATTCCAATAGGCTGCATTTTATTATTTTTATCAACAAAATACACTCTTGTATTAGCTATAGGCGTTCCTATGGTAATTTTTGATTCACCGGTTAATTCCTTTACTGTAGACCACACTGTAGTTTCAGTAGGTCCATACATATTGAATACCCTTGCGGAAGTTACCTTGCTTAGGTTTTCAAGCAGCGTATCGGGAAAAGCTTCGCCCCCAACCATTATTACCTTCAGCTTTTTGAAGCATTCCATCTTGCTTCTTTTACTGCTTGTCAGCATTTGAATCCTTGAAGGTGTTGTCTGTATCATATCAACATTGTGCTCTATAATAGCTTTGCTTAATTCTCTAGGGTCACTCTGCTGGAATTTATTTGCTATCACCACTTTTGCTCCATAGGTGAGTGTAACAAAGATTTCAAGTACGAAGATGTCAAAGCATATGGTGGTTACTGATATCATGGTACTGTCAGGTGAGAAGCTTATTAAATCGTTTATGCCTTTTATAAAATTGCTTACCGATCTGTGTTCAAGCATAACACCCTTAGGCCTTCCGGTAGAACCTGATGTATATATAACATACGCCAGACTGTCAGGGGTATTTACTCTCTCAAGATTTGAGCCGCCTCCCTGATAAAGCTCCTCATCCTCCATGTCCACCACTTCTCCATTGAAATTAACTTTGGTTGCCAAACTGCCCTGAGTCAGCAAAATACCCGTTCCACTGTCTTCAAGCATAAATTCTACCCTGTCTGTGGGATATTCGGGGTCTATAGGAACATAAGCTCCTCCTGCTTTTAATACAGCAAAGATACCTATAATCATTTCCAGGGAGCGCTCTAGCATCAAGCCTACAATTTTATCCTTCCCTACTCCTTTTTGTCTCAGCACCCGGGCAATCTTATTTGCCTTTTCATTCAACTCAGCATATGTCAGGCTTTTATCTTCAAATACAACAGCTGTTCTTTCTCCATTCTCGAGAACTTGTTTTTCAAATAACTCATGTAGTAGCATCTCCCTTGGATATTCAGTGTCGGTATTGTTAAACCCAAACACTAATTGGTTTTTCTCAGCTTCGGATAACATACATACATCATCCAACTTTATCTGAGGATTCTGTGCAACCTTTTCCATGATATTTGTAAAGTGTTCTGCCAGCCTTTGCATTGTTTCCTTTTTAAATAGTTTTGTACTGTATATAAAATTGAGGTTTACACCATTCTCATGAATTATAGCCTTTAGGGATATGTCACACTTAGCAGTCCTACCATCCATCTTATAAGGGCTAAGCATTAGGTTATTTGTCTGTACTTTTAAGCTGGTATGGTTTTCAAACTCAAACGCTACATCAAATAAAGAATTACGACTTAAATCCATAGGAAGCTTCAGCCTTGTTAAAAGATCCTCAAACCGGTAATCCGACCTTTTATACGCCTCCCTTGTATTATTTCTTACATCAGCCAAGAACTCATTGAAAGTTTTACTTCCACTTATATAGTTTTTTGATGGAAGTGTATTCTCAAATACTCCTATTTCCCCTTCCTGGTCAGCACTCCTCCTCCCTGACGCAGACAATCCAACAGTTATATTTTCCTGCCCTGTATATTTATACAGCAATACATTATATACTGCCAGTAAAGCTGTGTACATTGAGGTACTTTCACCATATTCAGATTGGTCAAAAGCTAAAACTATTTCCCTGGGTAATGTTAAACTTATTGAATCGCCTTCAAAGCTCTGAACAGCCATTCTGCTGTAGTCTGACGGCATATTAAGAAGAGGTACTTCGCCCCTAAACTTCTCATACCAATACTCACTGCTATCCAAAGCTGTGGCGCTGTACTCTCCAAAAATATTATCTCTAAAGTTCATTTCTACTGTAGTAATGCAATCCCGATTATAGGCTTTTATAACATTATTCATTATGATTTTTAGTGAAAGAGAGTCACATATAATACTATGGGCATCAAGCACCATCACATGGCGTCCTTCAGATACCTTTACCAACCCTGCTCTAAATAATGGTCCCTTATCCAGTTTAAAAGGCTTTAAAAAGCCATTAACAATATCGTCAGAATTTGAGTCGTTACATTCCATCAGTGCAAGATCAAATTCCACATCATCTATTCGCCTAATCAATTCGCCATTTTCAATATGAAAGGAAGACCTGAGAATTTCATGCTTTGCCACTAGCTCTTGAAATACCGTTTTCAGCCTTTCTACATCCAGCGCTCCTTCTATTGCCATTGCAAATGAGTTATTAAATCGCACTCCACAATCTCTAATACTCTCCATAACATACAATCTCTGATGGACGGGAGACACGGCAAAGCCCACGGTATCTCTCAAGTTAACTTCGGATAAACATTTTTCCATATTCTCCACCTCTTAATCTATGCTTATAGAGAAAAACCCCCTAATTTCTATCAGCGCAAAATCACTAATGATTTTAACGGCTTTCACGCAGACGAAACAGAGGATTTTCCCTGATATTTATATAAACTTTATTTAACTTTATTAATTCCCTTTAGCCTGCCAGAACTGATTTCTTTTCTCCAAAGCCTCTTCGCTTACTTCCAATACCCTTGTTGTTTCAAATAATCTTGTAAAGAAGTCAAACTGCCATTTTGCAGGCTTTTCATTTTCTATCCCATATTCATTAAGGTATTCCTTGTCTTCAGGCTCAAGTGCTTTCATTACATCTTCAGGTATTGCCTGACCATACATTAGGTTTGTATAATAGAATGCATAATAAACAATTCTATCAGAGCCTGTTTTTTTGCTGAAGTTTATTAGCTTGTCCCATTTGATTTGAGCAGAGAATTTTTCTACAAACATAGCTATATCAGCAAATTTATATATCTTTAAATCTCTAAGGTCGCTAATCCAATTCAGAAGCGCCGCTTCCTTATACAAGTGGCAAGCTAGCTGTATAAGAAAATCTTCATAATCAAGTATGTACGTCTTTGCTCCATTAATATCTACTTCAACCACTCTTTCGAGAAGTTCGGCTGTATTAATGTCGCAAGGGCAATTTCCTTTCCACAGGACACTAAAGTTTAAATCAACCTGTAGAAGCGGTGTAAATGGGTTATCTGTCTTTTTCAATGCTTCCTGGAGCTCTGTTGTAGCCATCTGGTGGATTCTTTTCTGTTTTTTGGAGCTTGGTATGATTTCTCCTGTGGCGTCATCGTATTGTCCCTGCACATACCCGAGTTGTTCCAATATTTCAACTATCTTATCACCATCTGCTATGTTAATCAGAAAATCCAAGTCGTTGAATGTCCTTGTTTCTATAGAAGGATATACCTTAGCCGCAAGGAAGTTTCCCTTAAGAATGGCTACTCTAATACCTTGCTCATTTAGTTTGCTCAGTATGTTATCTATTTCTTCAAAGTACTGCTTATTTCTTATTGCGTATACTTTACTCTGAGTTTTCATTACCTTCAGTACTTCTTCTTCAACTTTATCAGTAAGTTCCAGGTTTTTGATATGATAATACATTAAATTCAATGTTCTGTGGGTTATACCCTGATAAAGTATTTCCTTCCAATCAAGTCTTTCAGACATTAGTTCCTTTATCTGCGTCTGATGCTCTTCATTTAAAGTTCCTCTGGAACACAGTAGTATAAGTTGCCTTTCCTTTGTTAATTCACTTACCGTTGCTGGCATTATATATCCCCCTTCTTATTGTGGTAACCTTTTCATTACGAAGTCAGTTATAATTCCCACATTTGCAAAATTTTCTCTGTTTAATTCAGTACTTTTAACTTCAATCTCAAACTCTTCCTCGATGTCCCCTACAAGCCCAACCAATTTAATGGAATCAATTCCATGTACATCTTTAATGCAGCTATCCTCTCTTACCTCACTCATGTTTGCTACTGCATTTTTTTCAACAATTTTTTTTACCTTTTCTTTTACTTCTAATTCTGTCATAATAATTGCCTCCTAATTTTTTATTTTTATGTAAAGCTTTACTTTGATAAAGCTTTTAATACCGTTGGTTAATAACTTTAATTCTACCTTCTTCAGCAGGCTCTACAGTACCTTTTTTCTTAAGGTATTCGATAAGAATATCCTTCAATAAAACTCCCTGACTGATAAGTTTGGCTTCTTTAAGCTCCACGTACCCGTCTCCACCAAAGTAAAGATAGTCATTTGTTGCTACCTTGTAGTATTTATTCTTATCTAGAGGACTGCCGTTATAGGTTACGCTTGCAAGTCTTTCTCCTGCTTGTTTGGAGCCATCAATTACATAGCTTATTCCCGAAACCTGAAGGAACGGACCGTTTGAACCTGAAGGATATTGTCTGAGCCCGCGTTCTATAGCCTTATATATCTCATCACCTTTTATCTCAAGTGTAACAAGCGAGTTAGCAAAGGGTAAGGCTTTGCCTATTTGATACATATTAACATCCCCGGCAGGTATACTTTCCCTTATTCCTCCACCATTCATTAAAGTTATATCTGCCTCTCCTATATCTCTCATAGCATCTGCCAGGAGATTAGCAAAATTTGTTTCCTTTGACCTTACTTGTGTCCTCACACCATTTAATTTAACTTTTGTATTACCCACAACTTTTTGGGCTTCCTGCAATGCAATCTTATGATATTTTTCTACAACTTCAGCAACCTTTTTGTCTTCCAATGATCTATCCCGGGTAGTCTCCAGCCTCCAGTCAACTTTTGAAAACTTACCGTCTTTAAAATACAAATCTGCCAATCCCAAGTGTGTTGTAAAACTTCCTGCTTCTACTATATAGGTATTGTTAACTTTTTGTGCTTCTTCATATAGCTGATGGTAGTGCCCGGAGAAAACGACATCTATACCGTCCACACTCTTTACAACTTCCCTATCAAGGTCATCTCCAAGATGGGATAGCAATACCAGGACATCCACCTTATCCCTCAGCTGCCCAACGACTCTTTTAGCACACTTTACAGGATCATCTATCTGTACTGTATTATCTTTCACATAACTTAGGGACACAGGCGTAGTCAGCCCAAATACGCCTACCTTTTTCCCCCCTATATTAAATATCTTGTATTCGTCAAAAATCAGCTTTCCATCCCTGTATATATTCGCCGATAGGATAGGGAAATTAATTTGTGATTTTATTTCCATTAATCTATCCATTCCGAAGTTAAAGTCATGGTTTCCTGGCACAGTAGCGGTGTATCCCAGCATATTGACAGCTTCAACTACACCTTTACCCTTTTCTATATTTGCCTCATTGGTTCCGTGGAACAAATCACCATTATCCAGAAACAAGATGTTATCCTTTTTTCTTTCAACATCTACAAAATGCTTTATTAAAGGAAGTCCCATTATATTGCCGACTTCATCCAGGGAATAGTATGTACCTACTTCGTCATCGTAAACAATATGTCCATGGATATCAGCAGTATTTGCAATAGTTATTTTTTGTTCGTAGTACCCCAAATTTAAAAGTACCTGATTAACATTTGCATACTTATACCCTAAAAACGCTGCTGCACCTATAAGTATTACAATCAGTACTATAAGGTTTGTATATGACCTTTTCATAATTCCATCCTCTCTTTTATTCCACTTGCCCCGCTGTTTTTACATTGAGTTTCCCGAGCTCGAATAATTCTTCAATCCTACAGTCCAGAGCTTGTATACCAGGAAGAACATAACGACTCCAACAACAGGCGTCAAGTAGAGGTATCCGTCCCAGAACATATTCATATCAGTTTTTCTCAAAAAGTATTGTGAAGGGAAAAAGCTTACAAATGCAAATGGTACAACAAAGATTAGTAATTTTTGTATTATTACAGGATAAAAGCTTATAGGGTAGCCCGCAAATCTTCTTGAGTTGAAAAATATCAAGTTTCTTAAGTTTGTTGTCCTTATTGTCCAGAAGCTGAAGCATGATGACAACATGAACAACGCAGCCTGTATAATAGCTCCACCGATAAGAGCTGTCAAATAGTAGGCTATATTAGAAGCAGTCCACTGAATTCCTATATCTCCTGAAGTCTTTATAAACAGTATTATTCCAACAGCTCCATGCCCAATTGTTGCACAATAGTCTACCCTCGAAGCAATAACCTGGTACATTAGTCCCAGCGGTCTTATAAGGAACCTATCGAGATCCCCTGAATACACCATGCCGTCAAAATCTCTAATACCTGTGAAGATAAATACAAATATGCAGTAGGATAAAAATAGGAAGCTATATAGGAAAAGCATTTCATTCATTTCCCACCCCTTAATTCTTACAAATCTAGTAAGAATAAGGTACATCACTATTACACTGACCATCTCCCTGCAAAATATTGCGAAAGCCAGAAGTACTCTATCAAACTTATACTCTAGTGTAGTCTTCAAATTGAGCTTGGAATAACTAAAAAACAATGCGATTATCTCAAATATGGTGAATCCTTTATAATCTTTCATCTTCTACCCTCCCTGTACAACCAGTTTCTTAGTGGCAGCTTTCCAAAGGATGTGTCCTACCAGACCTAGAACAGCTACCCATGCAACCTGCTTGATAATGCTTGTAAATACTTCTTCTGCAGGTATCTGACCTAAATATATGGATATAGGTACAAAAAATATAGAATCAAACGGTGTAAGCTTTATGAATTCATACAGCCATTGGGGCATAAACCACAAGGGTATAAGCGCTCCGGATAAAATCATTACTGCTGCGTCCTTTATTGTTACAAGACTGAAGGTAAAGTAGAACCAAAAGGAGCTTATCCATATAATAAAGTTCAAATTATACAATACCAGGTAACCCAGTACTACACTAATCAGAAAATAAATAAACATACTCGCCGAGAACGGAGGCAGCATACCGAAAAGAGCCACCGTTACAATCATTGCAGGCAATAATTGCATTACAGCTTTAAAAACCAGAGAACCTATATTATAAGAAAAAACATATAGTCTAAAGCTCATAGGCTTTAAAAGGTCGGAGCTTATTAGCCCTGTCGTGACTCTACCCTCTATCAGATAGTCCTCCATCGTAAAAATATTTTGAAGAAGGAAACTTAGTACAAGATACGCCATTATGATTTTGAACTGAACTCCCCCTACAACCTCTTCTTCCTCATAAATGGCCTTCCAAATGGATATGTTTACAAAGATCATAACTATGGTGTTAATTACCCCCGCAAAATAATCCATTCTATACGTTATGTTATTTTGAAAGGACTTCTTTGCCACCTCCAGATAAGCTCTTATCATAGTTGACCCCCCCTTCGTATATCTCCCTGATTATACTCTCTATCTCAGGCTCCTGGATTGTCAGGTCAAGTATACTATACTTATTGGTTAGGTCGGCAATCAGGCTGGAAATGTGAACCTCTTCTTTTTTAAAGGCAAGCCATTTTTTATTATCTTTGGTATCCACTACCTCAACACCGGGTATTAAATCGATTTTGTCATATACCTGCCCAAACTCTACGATAAGAGTTCTTGTCTTTCCATATCTGTTTTTTATCTGATCAACTGTACCGTCATATATAGTGGTACCATGGTCTATAATTATCATTCTGCTGCAGGTTTTTTCTATATCCTGCATGTCATGGGTAGTAAAAAGCATAGTAATGCCTTTTTCCTTATTTATGTATTTAATAAACTCACGGATTTTTTCTTTAGCCACAACGTCAAGCCCGATTGTTGGCTCGTCAAAAAATATTATCTGTGGGTTATGCAAAAGTGAAGCAGCAATGTCAGCTCTCATCTTCTGTCCAAGACTTAGCTGACGAACCGGCTGGTTTATAAAATCCTTCAATCCGAGCATTTCGCTAAATAATTCTATATTTTCATCGTATACTTTCTCCGGAACCTTATATATATGCTTAAGGAGTTCAAAAGTATCAATAACCGGCAAATCCCACCACAATTGAGTACGCTGTCCAAATACTACTCCTATACGTGAAGCATTTTTCTTTCTCTGTTTGTAAGGGCAAAGTCCTCCAATCTCTACATTTCCTGATGTAGGCGTCAAAATCCCGGTCAGCATTTTTACTGTGGTAGACTTTCCTGCCCCATTCGGACCGATGAAGCCTACCGTTTCGCCTTTGTCTATAGTAAAGCTTATGTTGTCAACTGCTCTTTTCATTTTATATTCGGGCACTAAAAGACTTCCTATTGCACCTACAAGGCCCTTCTTTTTCACGTTAATTTTATAGTCCTTAACAAGATTTTCAACTTTTATAAGCGACATGTTTGACCACCCTTTATATTTGTATAATAAATAAAATAAACTTGTCCATTCATTAGCCATCAATTGAATATTTTATATCTTCAAACTCAACCTTGTGCTCTATAGCTTCCCATGTTTTAGAGAAAAAGCCAAAGTGTACTGTTTTTTCTTCACACTTTATTGTATAGAACTTCCTGTAATCGTCTGTGCCGTCAAGCTTGTTATAGAATGTATATAACCCTTTTTCCTTCTGAACTCTCATATATACACTGTTGCTGCCGGAAAGATTTTGGAAATTTTCCTCAATCAACGAGTACTTATCTCCTCTTTCAGGGCAAAAAATTACAAACTTGTTATCTATACATACTCCATACAATAGCTTCATACCGTTTGCAAGTTTAATAATAACACCGCTGTGAAATGCACCTCTATTATTTAATGTCATCTTAGTTTCCAGCATAAAGTCTTCACCGGTATTATATATGAGCATTTGAGGAGCATTATCTTCTATAGTCCACGTCTCATATTTCTTTTCAGAGGAATGAGTTATTTGTATTCTATTCTTGTCTTTGACAATTAGAGCACCACTATTATTTTTTTCTATAAACTCATTGTCAGCCTCTGCCTCCTGCCTCTGCCTGACCAACTCCTGCAGCTTGGAGCTGCCCACCGACTCAATTACTTTATTCCTGAATATTCTCTCTTTCTCAATACTAGATTCAATAGGTCCCTTAAGCGATGAAAAATCATTGTTGTTCCTTGAAACCTTAAATAGAAGTTTCCTTCTTACATCGAACCAACTCATTTCCAATTCCTTCTTAAATTCCTTTAAATCCTCAATAAGTGCTTTATCTATATTTGCGTTTTCAAGGAATTTAAACAGCAGACCGTAGTAAACAGACTTACTATTTATAATGCGGACAATAATCCTGAAAAGATTAACCTCGCCTGCCAGTTCAATTTTTTTCATAGCCTCTTGTTCCAGATATTTTAGTTCTGCTTCTCCAGTATTTACCTTTTTAAAATACTCTGCATGATCTAATAAAGTCTCATATACTGAATAACTGGATTTTCTCGCGTTTCTAGTCTTACTCACAGACCAAAAAAATGGTTTAGTTGCGTCAGGGGTAAAATTCTTAAGGTGCAGTTCTCTCATTTCATACAAATCCGAGAACTTTACCATAAAGTCTTTATATTTTACACTTCCGCCATTATCGATGTGCATGTTATCCATGATATAGTAAATCTTCTTCTCGGTATTGTAGCCCTTAATGATAAAATAATGGTCGTGAGGGACCTCTCTATACATCATATTATAGTACAGTCCCATAACGTCTCCAGGAACCAATACCCGTGCTTCATTGTCAACCTCTATTTTAATTTTTTCATGCATTTCGTCTTCAGTTTCAAATTCTACCGTCTTGAACACCATTCCAAATCTATCTTCCATAATCCTGTTGTGGAAGTCCAAGAAAGAATTATAGAACTTGCCCATTCCTATGCCTATTGAATCCTCATAGCATCCCTCAGCCCTGAATGTATAATAGAAAGTTGAGTAAAACATGAATAAATCGAAGTACCCTGAAGAGAAAGACTCGTAGTCAATTGCTATAGATTTAAAGAAACAATTAGTTTCATCCCAAGTATAGTTGTCGGTGTTTTCTACAAAACCATCAATTACTTTGAATTTTCTTGCTTCAGAAACTATCTCAATATCTGCTTCTATGTCTTCATGATTTGGATTATTAACATTAGAGTTTAACTTCTCCATTTTGGCCTCCTCCTAGCATATTTTTATGGGTTATTGTGGAACCCTTTATAAAAATTCATACTTTGCATACCTTGTTTCTGGATAGCGTGTATTTTCATCTTTTTGCCGATACACTCGTCTAAATAAGTGGTTATACTTCCAATATTCTGGCCCCATAAAACAACTTCTACATCTTTGCATATATTGGTAGATTCAAATAACTTTATATAATAGCCTCTTATCTTTTTTAAGTAATACAAGTTTTTATTTCTAAGCAAAGAGTTCTTTAAAATAATTTTGTTTGTATGGAATAAAGCCTTTCCTCTTGCCCTAATCCTTTCATAGCATACATGCGGGGGAGTGTCATGAAAGATTATAATATCCGGTTTCCTGACAATGCGGCAGAGAATATTACTTAAAATCTTGCCTGCACCGTTGGCAGCATCCCGAGTATAGGCAGTATAAACATACCTGTCTGCAATTACAATTTTCCCCTTGAGTAACGCAGGTATAAACTTGGTAAAGTAGTCTATAAAAAAGCTCATCCATTGAAAAACACTGTATATAAGCGGACTAAGAAGATTTTTGGAATGAAGTGATTTCACAATCTTTCTTATAAAGTTATTAGAGTTCCATTCAACAACAACCGGATTTATGCCCAGCTTGTTTAAATACAGGGTTAGTGCCTTAATACTTTCGCTTTTACCCGAACCGCTTATACCTTCACATACCAGTAAAATCCCTTTTGCTAAAGCTGCGTATACCATAAGCCCTCAATACCTTTTATCCACTAGATTCTTTTATAAAATAAACATCTAAATGACTTGAAGGTTAAAGTATATCCTTCTTGTTTCTATTGCTCTGTTGCTACATAATTCGAGCTGTTTTTTTCTTTTACGCCAACATTGCAACTTTGTGTCATTATTATACATTGTATGTACAAATTTGTAAATTGTTAATTTAATTTTTTCCATATAAAACACATCAAGGATATACTGTGAATTTTCACCATTCAAATGTCAACTTATGTTGTTGAAAACCAAATTTATAATCACAAATCCCCAGCTATCCATTTGCCAATTTTGCACCGTATTCCAAAGGCAGAAAATAGCAACTAGAAATTGATAAAATTCTACGTCCCAAGCCGGTTACCTATCTGCAGATTACTGATTAGAATGATGTGAATTAAATCCGTACACTCAATTTCATATTACTCCAGAAGCAAAACTACTTTAGAAGTGTACTTTCTTTAGAAGTTCCATCAGTTATATACTATGTATATATAAAAATTATTTAGGTTCCTTTGTATTTGCTTCATCGAAATTACGCTGGAAGTGCACATTAGCTTTAGTAAATCGGATTGAAAATGAGTTTGCTTTTTATCTTCTACCGCAAACAATTATAACTTAAGACAAGCATTTTTTACTGCTACAATTTTTCTACAATTTGTATAAATATTATATTATGTTACGTAGAATTTTCATAGTGACCGGAAGTCACTATTCTTATGCGGAAGGTCACGTTTTTTATACTTAAGGTCACGTTTTTACTTTTTATGTAATAAAATAACCCTTTTTCATTTGTACCTTACCCGCAAATCAAAGACTATTTACCGTAAACTATTTATATAAACGAAAGTAAGTCACTATATAAATTGCAAAAAAGAATCTACAACGAATTTCTACCTAAATCTTTTTTGCAATTTGTTACCTTAAGTTATATTGCGATAATCAAATTTTTCCTTGTAATATCATTATCGCAATTTATATAGCTTCATTTTATGTTAATATTAGCTAATTACCCTTACACACCGCTAACCATTTATTATTAATAACATTACCATACAAAATCAACCTATAGTAGGGTTAAATTTTATAGTCCCCCCTGCCACTATAAAACAACTTTTATACATAAAAGAGAGTATACTCCAAAATATAAAGGTATACTCTCTTTTACTATGTTAATTTGGGTAATTTCCTAAATCCAAAAGCAATATGGTATGTATACACTGCTAAGTAGCTTTATTCCTTGCCGTTGATTCTCGCACAACCAATTCTACCGGCAGAATTATACCTTCATTTTTTCTTTCTCCAAATTCTATATCGTCTATTAGTGTACTTGCTGCTGCAACTCCTTTATCAAAAATCCCCTGCCTCACTGTAGTCAGACCGGGAGATAGATATTCGCACATTTTCAGATCATCAAAGCCCACTATAGATATATCTTCAGGCACACTTTTGCCAAACTCCTTTAGTGCTTTAATCATTCCAAAAGCCAGTATATCCGCAACTGCAAAAACTGCAGTAATATCTTCCTTGCTTTCTAATATGCTCTTAGCCATATTATGTCCACCTTCAAACGAAACCAGCCCAGTAAATATCAGTTCCTCCTTTACACATAAACTTGACTCTTCCATAGCGCTTTTATATCCGTCAAACCTTTTTTTGTTTACACCGCTTTTTTCGATATTGCCGGTAGCAAGAGCTATATTACGGTGTCCTAAATCTATCAGGTGGGATGTTGCTATCTTTGCTCCAAGAGTATCGTCTATAGCTATATTGTGAAACTGGCTGGTGTACTCTTCATAGGTATCTATAAGCACTATAGGTACATCCAACGATTTAAATTCCTGAAACAAAACTTCAGGATAAATCCCAAGGAATATCAAGCCATCCAAATTTCTTTTATTTACCCAGTCCCTACAGCTTTGCCCCTGTTCTATTCCTGTAATCAATACATCATAGTCTCTTTGTCTTGCAATAGATTCTATACCGCTTATAAACTCACTGTAAAATGGGTTGTCCTTCAACAGTATACTTGTAAAATGCTCTTTCTCGGTTAAAGGCAGCATAATGCCTATCATATTTGATTTTCTCTTTGCAAGACACCTCGCTGTAAAATCAGGCTGGTAGCCTATTTCCTTTATAGCTTTTAATACTCTTTCCTTTGTCTCTTCGGAGGTTTTATTTATATCATTTATTACATTGGATACAGTAGCAACAGAGACCCCCGCATATTTTGCTACGTCACGGATGGTTATTTTTTTCTTCATATACACCACTTACCCTCTAATAACAAGGTTTGCCCTTATTACTTTTGTTTTAATGAAACTATTAATTTATCTTGTCAGCATTATATTACATATTATAGTAAATTGGTTATAAAAGTAAATAGTGATTTTCCTTAAAAACAGAATATACCTTTGGATAGGTTATAGATAACCAAAATTAAACTTAGTGATTTTCAGCTAGGCAGCGAGCTGGAAACCACTAAGTTTAAACTA
This sequence comes from Clostridia bacterium, assembly GCA_026416815.1. Taxonomy (GTDB): domain Bacteria; phylum Bacillota; class Clostridia; order Acetivibrionales; family DSM-2933; genus SKW257. The sequence continues at coordinate 39,827 of JAOAEJ010000065.1, forward strand.
ATACAACTTTGTTATTTACCTTAATTAGGGCAAATTCCAAAATAACAAAGTTGTACTTAAAAACCATCTATATCAGTAGCATTTATTTTTTCTCATATACCAAAAAGTGATAGGTGTAAGGATTTTTTTCGTTTTTTTCTCCGGTCGTTTTTGAGATAAGGAGCCATTTTGAATATTCTATCTGAGGAAAGTAAGTATCACCTTCAAACTCGTCATCTATAAGGGTAATAAATAGTCTATCGGTACACGGAAGAAATTCTTTAAAGATATCTGCGCCCCCAATAACGAACGCCTCTTCATTCTCTCGGTATTTCAATGCTTCCTCTATTGAGTGTATTGTGCTACAGCCCTCAGCCACATAATTCTTATTACGTGTAACTACTACGTTTTGCCTGCCAGGGAGAGGCTTGCCAATAGATTCAAAGGTTTTACGCCCCATAATAACGGTATGACCCATTGTGACCTTTTTGAAATAAGCCAGGTCCGCCGGTAAATTCCAAGGAAGCTTGTTATCCTTCCCTATTGCCCTATTTTTATCCATTGCTACTATTAACGAAATCATACTGCTACTTCTCCCTTTATATGAGGATGTGGATCATAATCTTGTAATTCAAAGTCTTCAAATTTGAAGTCGAATATGGATTTAATTTCGGGGTTTATCCACATACGCGGAAGGGGTCTTGGCTCTCTAGAGAGCTGCAGCTTAACCTGCTCAAAATGATTAGTATAAATATGCGTATCCCCTAATGTATGTATAAATTCACCCGGTTCAAGGCCGCAAACCTGAGCAATCATCATAGTTAGCAGAGCGTAGGAGGCAATATTGAATGGCACTCCCAGGAAAACATCGGCACTTCTTTGGTAAAGCATGCACGAAAGCTTGTTATCCGCTACATAGAATTGGAAAAAGCAGTGACATGGCGGCAGCGCCATTTTATCTATATCGGCTACGTTCCAGGCACTGACTATGAGTCGTCTTGAATTCGGGTTTGTTTTTATATCGTTAATCACATTGGTTAGCTGATCAATTGTTTTACCGTCACAGTCAGGCCAAGACCTCCACTGATGACCGTATATCGGCCCAAGGTTTCCATTGTCGTCTGCCCACTCGTTCCATATTCTTACACCATTTTCTTGCAGGTACTTTATATTTGTATCCCCTTTGATAAACCAAATAAGCTCATGGATAATTGACTTCAAGTGAAGCTTCTTAGTTGTAACTAAAGGAAACCCTTCCTGTAGGTTAAACCTCATCTGATAACCGAATATACTGATTGTCCCGGTACCGGTCCTGTCTTCTTTTTTTACTCCATTTTTCAAAATGTGTTCACAAAGTTCAAGGTATTGTTTCATTTTTTATTGGAACCTCCAATTTATTGTTACCTGTAATTCGGCAATTAATAATATACCATGAGTATCAGTGGAATGTAAGACCCATTATAGATAACCAAATTTATAGGTAAGTATCCCTATAAACTTTATAAAAACATAGGGCCGCACAAGCTGCAGCCCTATGTTTATTGTTTTTTATATATTATTTTGCTCTGGTTCTTATTTCCTCAACTATTTTGTTTACAAAATCATCTACAGGCATAGCGCCAAGATCCCCTTCTTTTCTAGACCTTACTGCTACTGCATTGTTTTCCATTTCTTTATCTCCAATTACCAGCATGTATGGAACTTTTTCCATCTGCGCTTCTCTTATTTTATAGCCTATCTTTTCATTTCTTAAATCAAGTTCACATCTTACCCCGAGGTCATACAGCTTCTTTCTGACCTCAGAAGCGAAGTCATGGTGCTTTTCAATAAGAGGCAACACTTTTACCTGTACAGGAGCAAGCCATGTTGGGAATGCCCCGGCGTATTTTTCTATAAGCATTGCAAGGGTTCTTTCATAGCAGCCTACCGAAGTCCTATGGATAACGTAAGGGCGTTTCTTTTCGCCATCTTTGTCTACATACACCATATCGAACTTGTCGGACATTGCAAAGTCAATCTGGACTGTGATTATTGTATCTTCTTTTCCATGTACGTTTTTAAACTGGATATCAAGCTTTGGTCCGTAGAATGCGGCTTCTCCTTCTGCTTCTTTGTAGTTCAACCCTATTTTATCCAATATATTTTTCATCTTAACCTGTGTATCTTCCCAGGCTTCAGGGTTATCGATATATTTTCCCTTGTTATTTGGATCCCACTTAGAGAAGCGGTACCATATATCATTCTCAATCCCCAATGTTTCCATCATATACTTAATCAGGTCGACAACTCCTAAAAACTCCTGTTCCAACTGTTCAGGTGTACATATTAAGTGTCCCTCGGATATGGTAAACTGCCTTACACGGATCAAACCGTGCATTTCGCCGGAAGATTCGTTTCTAAAGAGTGTAGAGGTTTCGGCATACCTCACAGGGAGATCACGGTAGCTGTGGAGATTTGCCTTGTAAATCATAAACTGATAAGGACAAGTCATAGGCCTTAACGCCATTACCTCTTCATCCTTGTTTTCATCTCCAAGTATAAACATACCATCCTTATAGTGCTGCCAGTGCCCGGATATTTTGTAAAGGTCGCTCTTTGCCATGAAAGGTGTTTTGGTAAGCTGATATCCTCTTCTTTCTTCTTCATCCTCCACAAACCTCTGGAGTGTTTGCACTATTTTAGCTCCCTTGGGCATGAGCAACGGAAGTCCCTGTCCTATGGCTTCAACGGTAGTAAATAACTGGAGCTCTCTTCCTATCTTATTATGGTCACGTTTCTTAGCTTCCTCTATCTGCTGCAAATATTCATCCAATACATTCTTTTTAAGGAAGCTTGTTCCGTATATCCTTTGAAGCATTTTATTCTTTTCACTTCCACGCCAGTATGCTCCTGCAACCGAAAGGAGCTTAAATGCTTTAACCTTACCTGTAGATGGCAAGTGAGGTCCTGCACAAAGGTCAACGAACTCTCCCTGCTTATAGAAGGATATTTCCGCATCCTCCGGCAGGTCACGTATCAGCTCTACCTTGTATATTTCCTGTTTCTCTTCCATGAATTTTATAGCTTCTTCTCTTGGAAGCGTAAATTTCTCAAGCGCTAAATCTTCTTTTATTATTTTTTCCATTTCCTTCTCTATTTTTTCCAGTTCTTCAAGAGAAAATGGTTTATCTTTGTCAAAGTCATAGTAAAAACCGTTTTCTATAGATGGCCCTATAGCGAGTTTAACTTCTGGATAAAGCCTTTTTACAGCCTGTGCCATTATATGGGAAGTAGTATGTCTGTAGGCATGCTTTCCTCCTTCATCATCAAAGGTCAAGAGACTTAGCTTGCAATCCTTTTCAAGCTTATAACCGAGGTCCTTTACTTCACCGTCAACCTCTCCCGCCAGAGCTACTCTTGCAAGGCCTGCACTTATACTTTCAGCAACTTCCTTAATGCTGACACCTTCGTCATACTCTTTTACACTTCCGTCTTTAAGCGTAACTTTAATCATTGCTATTCCTCCCTCGGATTTATCGTTTAACTAAATTATGAGTCTTTTTAAACAAGTTTTTTATCGTCCGGTGAAAGTATATTTCCCAGACAAGAACAAAGGTGGCTTTGCCACTTTTGTTTGCGCATGTTCCTTTCCGAACATAGTGTGGAATTATGGAACGCGCTTAAATTCAATATTTTTTATTGTCTGAGAAAGTGCACTTTCTTAGACAATAAAAAACTCCCGTCCCTATGCATATGCATAGGGACGAGAGCTATCTCCCGTGGTTCCACCCTAATTTGTACTCGTTAAGATTATAACGTTATCAACGCCTCAGCTCGGAGGTGGTCTTCAACCGGATTTCTTTAAAAGCACTTTCAGCCATCGGTGCTTTCTCTCTTGAAAGAAGGTTCCAATTTACTCTTCTCGTCTCAGCCGAGTGAAATAAGTTTTTAATTATTTATTAATTATATCCCCAAGTATTTTAGCTGTCAACCGGATTTATTTTATAATAATATTCTTCGACGAACCTGCTGCTACCTTCACATAGGTCACATCTCCATAGACATCCTTTGCTGTTGCCCACCCCTCATTAGATGAGCCTTTTAGTATATCCAAATCACTCTGACGGGCAAGGGGTTTTCCATTGCACATTACATCTGCCCCGCTTTTATTGTGGATTCTAACTGTATAATACTTGAGCGCAGCATTGAAGCTTCCTTCCTTAGCTCCTATCGTGAAGCTTACCCCTTCACTTTGCTTGTTTTGAGCGGTCATATTCTGTGTAAAGTAAACACCCTTCTCATAATCATAGGTTTCCCCATCATCATCATAATATTTAAATGTAGTCTGTTTTGTGCTTGGAAATACATCTATATCTACATTTGTTACAGGTTTCTCACTGGTATAATTCAAAACCTCCTGTGTAGGTATTATTGCCCCTTTCTTTATGAATAGCGGTATATCTTGCCACACTTTTGAGTTCACATCATCCCATGTACCTGCTTCAATACTATAGTTTATCGTTTTTCCTCCTTTGTAAACCTGGCCACTGAAATAGTCTATCCATTCACCCTTAGGCAGATAGATGTCTTTTGATGTCTGTCCTTTCTCAACTATAGGAGAAACAAGCATATACTCTCCAAACATCCATGCCTCTATATAGTTTGCCAAGTTTGCATCTGCAGGGTCTTCAAACATCAAAGGACGCACAAGCCCGACTCCTCCCTCATAGGCTTCCCTTTGATAGGAATATATATAAGGCACTAATTTATAACGCAGTTTTATAGCATTTACAGCTGCCTTCTCCGCCTGTTCTCCGTAAACCCAGGGCTGTCTCTGCTTGTATTGTGCTCCATGTACCCTGAAAACCGGTGTAAACGCTCCGAATTCCATCCAACGTGCATATAATTCAGGACTAGAACTCTCCTCGGGACTTCTTCTGCTGTCAAAAAAACCTCCCGTATCCATGCTCCACTGAGTCTGTCCCAGATTAACTGCAGAAAGCATCCTCTCCCTTTGCATTGCCATGCTGCTAAAGTCTGAGAGTATATCCCCCGACCACATCGCATATGCGTATCTCTGAGCCCCTATATAGTAATTTCTGCTTATTGACCATACCCTCTTATTGGTGTAGGCTCTCTGCCACTCGTAGAAAGACTTTTGCATATTCAGGTGAGCCATGTTGTCAAAACCTACATCAGCCTCGTCGTTCCAAAATCCTACAAATCCAGTATCGAAGGCCTCCTTTGCATGACCCCAGAACCAAATTCCGCAGTCGGGCAAAGCAAAATTCAAATCGTTTACCGTCTTCTTGGAAAAGTAGTCTTCATAGGGCTTTTTATCAGGGTACCAGAAACCTTTTTCGGTGGCGTACCTACCCTGTTCGGTATCTACATGCAGTCTCGGCTTCATTATACCCGTAAGCTTAATCCCCTTGGAGTCCATGGTTTGCTTCAATTTACCCGACGAACCGTCAGGAAATTTTGACGTATTCCAGCTCCATTCTCCGTAGTTGTCCTCTCCCCATCGTTTCCAGTCAAAATCAAGGGTATATCCGTCCAAGGGAATTCCCTTTGCACGGTATGTATCTACTATCCGGATTAATTCCTTTTGGTCTATGCCCCATTCACTGTTTATAAATCCTATAGACCATTTGGGCAGCATTGGGGGCTTACCGCTTATTTCCGACAGCCCTTCGAAAAGTTCTTCGGGCTCTCCTTCAATTATATAATATTCAGTATCCTTCTTAGAACATTCACTGAATTTAATGTTCTTTCCATCAATATCAAATCTGCCTCCATCGGAGTCTATCAATATTCCGTATCCATTACTATTCCATATAAAAGGGCCTCCACTATACCCTTGTTCACCTGCCTTGACAACACCGCCAGTATTTCTAACTATATATTCACTGGAGTTCTCCCATGCGTCATAGCCATGGAGCCCATAGAAGTTGCCACCCAAACTGTGTGTAAAGTTGACCCCTCCGTAATAGACGCCTTTTGACTCACTCTCACTTATAAGCATTCTGCCTTTTTCATCATAAGCCGATACCCTGCACGGCTTCCTGCTTACTTTTACAGTCATCCTCTTTGTTTTTACAACAATCGGGTCCCCGGATGCATCAATTTCCGCCTTTACATTATCCCATTTGGTATTGCCTATGACAGGGGTATTCGGACTTGATTGTCCTCCCGGCATAAAGTCTACTTTGATAATATTATCTCTGCACACCTGTATCTCCAGTTTACCTACATCTAAGGATATGTCGACCTTATTATCACTTGTATTAATACTTTTGATGTCTCCAAGCTCTGACGTACTGAGTTTTGGATCTCTTTTGACAGTTGTTCTATTCTCGTCCCTATTCGGGATTAGTATAAATGCCGCCGCTACCGTTGCGACCACAATAATCAGTACTATAGCTGCCACACCTGCGTTTAGTTTTGTACCTGAAAACTTTTTCATTACCAATCACCCACCTTCTCACAATACTGGATACTATACAATTTTATTCTATAGGTTAAAGAGTTTAAAGTAGACTTTTTTAAGTTGATGGGTGTAATTTCTTCGGTTGCTGATAGAATCCTACGGCCTATAGATAATTATGGTTGAACTTAGTTATTTCCCCTACTGTCTTCCGGCTGCAAGTAAAAAACTCTACTGCGTTTTTCTAATGCTAAGTTTAATATAGACGCAATAGAGTTCTATTTGGATTATAAGTATCATCCACACATTCACTTTATGGGTACTCTACAGTAAGCCGTCTGAGCTCACTGTATTTCTTAAAGTTCCAATATTCTCGATTACCACCTCTACTATGTCCCCAGCTTTCATTGCACTTACACCGGATGGAGTACCGGTAGTCACTATATCACCCGGGTAAAGAGGTATGGTTTTTGATATAAAGCTTACTAACTGCTGTACATTCCATAGTAAATCCGAAGTGTTTGAGTCCTGCTTTACCTCACCGTTCAGGACCAGCTTTATATCTAATTTATTATAGTCAATACCGCTTACTATATAAGGTCCGATAGGACAAAAGGTCTCAAAGTTTTTCCCCCTCGTCCATTGCCCGTCCGAACGCTGTATATCTCTTTCGGTAACATCATTTAGGCATGTTGCCCCCAGAAGATATTCATCAATCTGATCGGGCTCTATATTTTTACAGGTCTTTTTAATAACCACTGCAAGCTCCGCTTCATAGTCCACCCTAGTTGCCTCCTGCGGTATTATTATGGTATCTTCGGAGCCTATAACGGTATGAGGCAGTTTTATAAACAGCACAGGATTTTTAGGTATGTCACGTCCGTCAAATTCTTTGATATGCTCTACGTAATTTAGACCTACAGCAACGACCTTTGATGGGCTGCAAGGAGCGAGCAGCTTGACTTCATCTGTATGATAGATTTTTCCGGTAAACTCATATACGTCAAAAAAGCTCCCTTCTACTTCTTTAATAACTCCATCCTCTAGAATTCCGGCCTTTTCACTGCCTTGATAACTGAATCTTAAGTATTTCATGGTGTTTCCTCCATCCTTTGTAATTTTTGCTTACTCCAAAATTTATTATAGGGACATTATATTTTTTACTCACCAATGGATATTCGTAAAGGCTTTTGGCTCTACTGGTCCTTCCTTGTGATTAATACCGTATTTCCAGGTAATAATATTATAGCAGAAATCATGGTATAATGTAGCACGGCGTTAAAACTAAAACTTTAAAATAACGGGGGAGAAAAAATGCGAGTTAAGAGAGTTGAAAAATTTAAAAAGCACAGAATCAAGCGGCTTAAAAAACTTATTTTTGTCACTTTTATACTACCTTTTACGTCGATATTTTTAGGCTATATAATAACGTCGCTTGTTATTTTACCCTCAATGAGAAAGTGATTTAAACACCTACAATATGCAGTTTTTACGTATAACATACCCCATATGTAATCATTTGTCTAAAATATATAAAAAGTATCAAAAAAGATACGCTAAAATCGTCAAAAATACTATTTAATTAATCCACTCAAACCTTTATAATTAATAACATATTCGGAATTATTTTTTTATTTTCCTCCTTTAATTAAGATAAAAAGCTGGTACAGTCATTACCAGCTTTTTATTTGCGTATAATACTACTTTGTTACTTGGGTATCTTCCATAATTAGGTGAATAGCAAAGTAGTATTAATCAATATTCACAATTACATTCTTCCCCAACTAATTATTCTTTATCATACTCTCGTTTCTTACAAAAGGCTTGTCAAACACAAGATGTATATATGCCGGCCTTACTTTCCCCTCTATGAGAAACTGAACTTTTTTCACTGTCGAAAGCTCTGTCAACGAATTCACTATAGAGTTTATGGTCATTGATTCTCCTGCTGTACCGGTATGATTATTGTCTACAAACTCGCGGGACAAATTGATGGTGCATAACCCACTTTTTGTCTGAACAGATAAAAGCTTCGTTCCTTGGGGTATTACAGGAAACAGACCTTTCTTGGTAGGGCCTTTTTTAAGCTCTTCGAATATCGCTTTTTCAAGACCTGCCCCTTTATTAACTACTACAACTCTTTTTTCAGCAACTACACCATCAGCATTGGAATTACCAAAATAAACTGTTATTGTTTTTTTCTCCTGACTTATGGGATAGCCGTTGCTATCCAGTTCTACATATGCTAAGTCCCCCAAAGGCATTCCACTGGGGCCTATAAGAGCCTTACCTTCCACCAGAATCCTTACCTTTTGTATACCTGGTATTTGAGTCAGGGTATTTACAATGGAAACCCGCTCTACTATTTCAGCTACGCCACCAGCTGTAGAATACTCCTTTGAAAAATCGACTATTGCCACATTACCTTTCTTGTTTACTCCAAGGAGTCTTGTACCGTTAGGTATAGCCTTTTTAAGCTTTGTATTTTTTGGTCCTTCTAATAGAGCTTGAACAGCAGCTTTTATTATTGCTCCATCCCTAACAACAACTTCTCTCAGTTCAAAGGGTACTGCGCTGTTATCTTTGTTAGTAAAATAAAGTTTCAACTTTACCTTACTTACGCCCCTACTCATTAGTTCATCAGAAGATGTATCGGTTGTTATGGAAATTTCGTTAGGCGAATTCTTCGGAGATGTTCCTTCAGTAGTATTCTTTGACATATCTCCGCACGCTGAAACCCAAAAAGCCATTATGCATATAAGAACTACCGATATTAGTTTTTTCATTGCTTATTGTTTATCAGGTAACATAATAGTTCCTGACAAATTCCCTCCCCCTATACTTATTTTCACTATTAGTATATTATGGTAATAAGGGAAGGGATTACATTTATTTTACTGTTATACGATCTTTTATCTTATTAAAAGTTTTTTCCTTTATTCCCGCTACCTTCATTATGTCATTAATGGACTTGAATCCCCCATTTTTTTCTCTATAGTCTATAATATCCTGTGCTATGCTTTCTCCAATTCCCGAGAGCGAATCCAACTCTTTTATAGTTGCTGTATTTATATTGATTTTCCCATCGGATTTGGCTGCTATTACCACCTCATTGGCCACTACTCCCCCACTATCCTTTACAATCTCAATACCACTGCTGTTTTGAGGTTGTGAAGCACTGACAGCTGGTTTTTGAACTGTGGCTGCTTTTAAAGCCTGCTGAGCTTCTTTTTTTGATTTTACTTTAAGCATTACGTTTTCGTTTAGCACATAGGCCATATTTATGTTATTTACATCCGCTTCTTCAGTTGCTCCACCGGCCGCATTAATAGCATCGTATATTATCTGACCTTTATTTAGAGTAACTATTCCCGGTTTTTTTACACACCCAACTACATAAACCTTAATCTTATCCTCTTCGCTTTTGGAATCACTCTGTTCGTCGGTAACCTTTATGTCGGTATCCTTGGCTGATGTTACATTGCTTACATTTTTCCCATCGGATTCCTTTTCAATAACAATGCTATCGCCGCCGCGGCTTGAAAATATTCCTATTGTCAGCAAAGCTGCTGCTACAAAAACTATTGCACCGGCAATAGCTATCTTTTTAATGTGTATTTCCCTACCAAATAGAACAAAATTCATTATTTCCCCTCCAACTTCAAATATAACTTCGACCAAAGTATTGATTTTATCCCATATAACTGTATTATTCTCTATATTTGCTCCTATTCCTTTTTTTAGTATACTAGTTTTTGATTCGAGTAGTACAACTTTACACACTTTTCTGGTATACTTATAAATGTTTATATAAACCTATAACTACAGTTCAGGGACCTTTGAACATTTTAGGTGTTCCGATTCCTTATTTTGCGTCTGGCATTAAAAATTTTTGCAAATTTATAATCTATCCCTAGACGATATCGATTTACTTATTTATAATAGCTTTGTTATTAAGAAATATAAATCCAACAATATAATGACATACATAAATATTTCGGAGGAACTATGAAAAGATTGGTATCTATTTTTATAATACTTTCTATAATACTAATAAACCTTACGATTGTTTACGCTGATTCGCCCAATATAAATTGCGCTTCATATATACTCATCGATGCTAAGTCCGGGCAGGTGCTGAGCGAATATAACGCTGATAAAAGACTGCGACCCGCAAGCACTACAAAGATTATGACCGCTGTCGTTGCTCTGGAAAACGGTAAGCTGGACCATATTATGACTGCAAGTGAAGCAGCAGTATACGATATAGGACCCGGAGGTATGAATATTGGCATAATGACAGGCGAGCAAATGCGCATGGAAGATCTTTTAAGCGCACTTCTTATAAGATCAGCCAATGAAACGGCCAACATTATTGCAGAAAATATATCCCCTACTCGCAAGGATTTTATGGATTTGATGAATAAAAGAGTCCGAGAGATAGGCGCTGTAAATACCTATTTTGTAAATCCCTGCGGTAAGGACAACAGTAAGGAAGATGCCAATCATCTTTCAACTGCCCGCGACCTTGCAATAATAACTCAACATGCTATGAAAATACCTAAATTCAGAGAACTTGTAGGAAAGGAATATCTTAGCGATATGCAGCCTACAAATAAGCATAAAAAATGGGATACTTTACGCGCCACAAACAAGCTTTTGTGGGGCACACGGGATTATCCCTACTACATGAATGGCGAAAAAAAGCACTATACTGTAAATGGTGTAAAAACCGGTTATACCGATGCAGCAGGAAATAATCTTGTTTCATCGGCAACCACTGCTGAAGGTATGGAGCTTATAGCAGTAATTCTTGGTGTAAAAAATCAAGCCTCCAATAAGATTTTCAGCCATACTAAAGAACTTTTACAGTACGGCTTCACCAACTTTTCCATTCAGAAGCTGGTAGAACCTAAAAAGTTTGTTAAAGCTGTACCCGTTATCGATTCTGCTGATGAATCCAAGCTGGATCTTATTACATCCGGTGAGCTTAGTGCTGTACTGCCTATAGATGAAAGCAAAAGAAATATAAGCGTCAAACAACATTTAAACGAAAATATAAAAGCTCCTATAAAGCAAGGTGACGTCCTTGGATATTTAGAATACTTTCAGAATGGTGTTTCTATAGGCAAGATTGATGTTTTAGCCTCCAGGAATATCGAAAAAAGTACTGTGTCAGAAACTGCTGAGAAAGCAAAAAACACAGTAAGTAATCCGTTAATTCGAAAAGTATTCACCGTCTCCGCCGTTATTCTGATATCTTTCATCTTCATCAGAATGATACTTAGGAGGGTATCAAGAATGGTAAACTCTAAAAAACAAGCTAATTGATATAGATAGTTTACAATAAATCATTTATAATAACAATCGACAGTAAGCTTAAGGGGTATAACCTTTAAGCTTTTTTATTTAATTTCTAGAAGCTTTTCATAAATCCTAAGCCTTCATTAATAAAATATAAATACAGAACTATTATTTTCAAGTCTTTATTTATGTATTTTATGTTGTATAATATTAAAAAGTAAATACCCATTGTCCTTATTACCAGCACAGTAAAACTGATATATAATATATAATATGATAAGTTGTTTTGTATTTCCACAAAGGGGTGGCTAATTATGGAGAATAAAGCTATATACACTGTCAGGGATATAACAAATTTGAAAGACATGTTGGAACAAAGCGCAAAGTTATTTGGAGATAGGGATGCTTTTTTAATAAAAAACAGCGACAGCAGCTACACAGGTATTAAGTACACTGAGTTTAAGACCGATGTAGATGCCCTGGGAACAGCTTTGATAGACCTGGGGCTCAAGGACAGCTACATAGCTGTGATAGGTGAAAACCGCTACGAGTGGTGTGTGACCTACCTTGCAACTGTAAATGGCACGGGAGTGATAGTACCTCTTGACAAGGAACTTCCTCAGGCTGAGATAGAAAACCTCCTTTCACGTTCCGGTGCCTCTGCAATAGTATTTTCAGGCAAGTATGAAAAGGAAATACAGGCTATTTCTTCTACTCTACCCACCGTTAAATATTTTATAAATGTGGATGCAAAGCAGGACGAAAATTTTTACTTATCCTTCAAACAGTTGATTAATAAGGGTAAGAAGCTGCTCGCCAAAGGAAACAAATCTTTTATTAATGCACAGATTGATGAAGAAAAAATGAGTATTTTACTGTTTACATCGGGTACTACAGATTTAGCTAAAGGTGTAATGCTTTCCCATAAAAATATATGCTCCAATGTTATGGCAGTATGTTCAACCATATATCTCGACTGCAATGATTCGGCTTTATCGATTCTTCCCCTTCACCACACCTACGAATGTACCTGTGGCTTTTTTGTCATGATTTATAACGGTTGTACCGTGTCTTTTAATGAGGGGTTGAAGCACATAGCAAAGAATCTTAAGGAAACAAAGCCTACTCTCCTTTTTATGGTTCCTTTGATACTTGAAAGCATGTACAAAAGAATATGGGATCAGGCTTCCAAGAAAAAAAGTGTGAAGTTTAAACTCAAAATAGCGTTATCTATAAGCAACCTATTATACAACCGACTGGGAATAGATGTCCGCAGAAAGTTGTTTAAACAAATACACGAAAATATAGGTGGTAGGGTACGGCTTATAATATCCGGTGCAGCAGCCATAAATCCCGAGGTTTCAAAAGGCTTCAGAGCCATGGGAATACAAGTTTTGCAAGGATACGGCCTTACCGAATGCTCTCCTATCGTAACAGTCAATAGGGAGCAATCCTTCAGGCACGAATCCGCAGGGCTTGCCCTTCCCGGTGTTGATGTAAAAATAAATAATCCTAATAGCGATGGTATCGGTGAAATTGTAGTCAAAGGTCCCAATGTAATGCTTGGCTACTTTAAAAACGAAACAGCTACCCAAAAAGTCCTTAAGGATGACTGGTTTTATACAGGGGATCTTGGGCACATGGATAGCTCCGGATTTGTTTATATAACCGGACGCCAGAAGAATGTTATTGTAACAAAGAACGGTAAAAATATTTTCCCCGAAGAAGTAGAGGCCTATCTTAACAATAGCCCCTATATCAAGGAATCCCTTGTATGGGGAAAGGATGATGAGGATTCCGGCGAAACATATGTCACAGCACAGATAGTCCCTGACTATGACGCTATTAATCAAAAACTTAATGTCACTGATGTTTCGCAGGAAGATGTGTTTAAAATTATTAATAACGAAGTAAAAAGTATAAACAAAAATATACCTTTATACAAACGTATTCGTCACTTTACTATCCGAGAATCGGAATTTGCAAAAACTACAACTAAAAAAATCAAGCGATATGCAGAAAAAGTAGGTTAATAAGCATACTTCCTTAAATTAGGCAATTAGCAGACCGACTAGCCCTTCATAAGCAAGCAATTGAAGGGCTAATTTTATTTATGCTTAATAATAACTTTTTTGTTTATAAATATAGCGTTGAGCGTATCTACTAAATAGTATAGTATATATATAGGGTCAGTAACCAAAGGGGGGTTATTATGAAGAGTACTACGAAGTACGCAGTAAGAAACATCGACAATCTAAAGGATATGATAAAGCAAAGCGTAAATCTCTTTGGCTCCAAGAATGCATTTTATATAAAGAATTCCGAAGGTAATTATACAAATATCAGCTATACGGATTTTGGTAGTGATATCGAAGCTCTTGGAACAGCTCTACTGGATATGGGGCTAGAGGATCAGTATATTGCGGTCCTCGGCGAAAATCGTTATGAGTGGTGTGTGACCTATCTTGCAACAGTTAATGGGACCGGTATTATCGTCCCTCTGGACAAAGAACTCAAGCTTCATGAAATAGAAAACCTTTTATCGGTCTCTAAAGCTTCTGCTCTAGTGTATTCGGGAAAGTTCCATAAAGATATTCAGACCCTGTCTGCAAAGCTTCCATCGGTAAAATATTTTATCAACATGGATATTGATAGCCATCAAGAAGGCTTTTTATCTTTTAAGCAGTTGATTGAAAAAGGTAAAGAGCTTATAGCGTGCGGCAGTAAAATCTTCACCGATGCTAAAGTTTGCACTGACGAGGCGAAGATACTCATTTTCACCTCGGGTACAACGGGCCATGCAAAGGGTGTTATGCTGTCGCATAAAAATATTTGCTTTGATATAACAGCAGTTTGCTCTACCGTGCATATAGATAGCACCGACTCTTCTCTATCGGTTCTGCCTTTGCACCACACCTATGAATGTACACTGGGTTTTCTTGCTTTGATATATAACGGCTGTACCATTTCGTTCAGCGAAGGATTGAAGCATATAGCTAAAAACCTTAAAGAGGTTAAGCCTACTGTACTGTTTGTTGTCCCACTGCTCCTTGAAAATGTATACAAAAAAATATGGGAACAGGCTTCTAAGCAAAAAGGAGGAAAGTTTAAGTTAAAAGCTGCAATCACTATCAGCAATCTTCTGCATATATTTAACATAGATTTAAGAAGGAAGCTTTTTAAGCCTATACATGAAAGTCTCGGGGAAAGGTTAAGATTGGTTCTGACCGGAGCTGCAGCCATAGACCCTTCCGTTTCCAAAGGGTTTAGGTCAATGGGAATTATGGTTTTGCAAGGGTACGGACTGACAGAATGTTCTCCCCTTGTAACCGGCAATAACGATACACATTTTAAAGATGCCTCAATAGGCCTTCCCTTACCCGGTGTTGACGTGAGGATAGATAACCCAGGCAAGGACGGTATAGGAGAATTAATTGTAAAAGGCGACAATGTAATGCTGGGGTACTTTAACGATAAAGCTTCTACTGATAAGATATTAAAAGATGGATGGTTTTATACCGGTGATTTGGGATACCGCGATAAATCCGGCTTCTTCTATATAACCGGAAGAAAGAAAAATGTTATTGTAACTAAGAACGGTAAAAACATTTTTCCTGAGGAAGTAGAATCATATATCAATAAAAGCGCTTATGTACAAGAATCCCTCGTATGGGGTCTTTACGACAAAATCTCCGGTGAAACTCTAGTTAACGCTCAAATTGTCCCCAACTTCGAGGCCATAAAGGAGAGGCTAAAGCTAGCTGATATAACCAAGGAAGACGTTCTGAGGGTTATAAAAAATGAAATAAAGAATATTAACAAAAACATGCCTTTATATAAGCATATACGTGATTTTAGTATCCGCGAAAACGAATTTATCAAAACTACTACAAGAAAAATCAAGCGTTATGTTGAAAATAGCCATAGCAGCACCTGAGGGATAGGTTTTAACCTTCCCTCTTTTTTATATGCGATATGAATGAATTTGATTTCTCTCTCCACGTCTGGTATAGAAACAATCAAACATCTCCCGACTTCAGTAACTCTTTATGTTTATAAATTTTTTTGGTTTTTTCAGATTTTTATGGTGAAAATTTTAGCACTTTGTGCTAAAATATTAACATATATATGTTAACATTTATTGTCACATTTGGTATGAGTGCATTAAATAAACTTCTACTTTTTAGATAAGACCTATGAAGCTCTAGAAGCTTTCATAAATACAATAACCAATAAAGGAGGAATTTACTTGGTAAGGAAAATTTTATTCAAGCTATTTCTAACTGTTCTTGTAGTCACCACGGTAATTGCAGCAGCTATAAGCACCGCCTACGCCCAAAACAGTTGGACCCAGAAAGCAGGTTTATCCACTGCGCGCTATTCACTAAAAACTGCTGAAGTGGACGGAAAAATTTACGCCATAGGGGGACTTAATACTGCAGCCCAGAGCATTGTGGAGGAATACGATCCTATAGCAAACAAATGGACAACAAAGACTCCTATGACTGCACCAAGATACGCTCTTGAAGTAGCAGCTGCCAATGGTAAAATCTATGCTATAGGCGGAAATAATTCAAGTGGCTCCATAGTAAGTACTATAGAGGAATATGACCCTACACTTGATAAATGGACAACAAAAACAGCTATGCCTACCTCTAGACATTATATGGTGTCAGCTTCCGTCAACGGAAAAATTTATGTTATCGGTGGAGCTAATGGAACGCAGTTAAATAAAGTTGAGGAGTATAATCCTGTTACCGATGCGTGGACAACAAAAGCTTCAATGCCTACTGCCAGAAGCGGAATGGCTGCAGTAGTCCATAACGGAAAAATCTATGTTATAGGCGGACTAACAGGAAATACTACTTATACAAACATTGTAGAAGTGTATGACCCTATAGAAGATAAATGGACCAGCAAGGCATTAATGCCTACAATAAAAGGCTATATGGGTGCTGGAGAAATTAATGGAAAGATATACGTTGTGGGCGGATACAATAGTTCCGGAAGGCTGGGTGCAGTAGAAGAGTACAACCCTTTGACCGATACATGGATTACGAAACCGACCCAAGCTTATCCAAGATATTATTTCGGTGCCTCCACTATAAATGATAAAATGTATATAATAGGTGGTTACGATACCGCTGCTTCAGGTCTGGTAGAAGAATATTATCCTTCTGAAGATACCTGGACAGCAAAGAATCCTATGCCTTATACACGCTATGGAGCCAGCGTCGTAGCGCTCAACGGTAAAATATATACCATAAGCGGCGAAACATCACTCAATTCATATACCTATAAAATGGAGGAATATAATTTCCAGACCAGTACTTACTACCCAAGGCTTGAAATATTTACAGCTAGAAAACAAGCCGGAGTGGCTGCAGTCAATGGCAAGATATACGTCATAGGCGGATTCAACGGAAGCTACCTGAAAAAAGTAGAAGAATATGACCCCGAAACCCACTTATGGACTCCAAAAGCCGATATGCCAACTGCCCGTTCTCAGCTAAAAGCAGTTGTAGTAAACGGAAAAATATATGCAATAGGAGGCTATAACGGCAGCAGTACGTTAAATACCGTTGAGGAATATGACCCGGTTTCGGACACATGGACAACAAAAACCGGAATGCCTACCTTAAGAAGATTGTTCGGTTTGGATACAGTCAACGGTAAAGTATATGCAATAGGCGGTTATTCGTCCAGTTACCTCAATACTGTAGAAGTATATGACCCGGTAAACGATGCATGGAGCACAAGAGCACCAATGCCAACAAACAGATCCAGTCTTGAAGCGGTATCTGTCGGAGGAAAGATATACGCAATTGGAGGAGCTAATGGCTCTACCTCATATCTCAATGCCCTTGAAGAATATGATCCTGCAACAAATACATGGACAACCAGAGGAAAAATGCCTACTGCAAGGGAAGGCATCGGTGCAGCCGCCCTTGGCAATAAAATATATGTGATGGGAGGCTATAACGGCTATTATCTTAATACGGTTGAGGAATATACAGTTGCACAGTCACTCCTCCCTGCCCCGATTAATCTCAAAGCCGTATTATCAGGTAATTCTGCTGCAATAACATGGGATACGGTAGCAGGCGCTACTGCATATGACTTAGAAGCAGACGGATCTATTATAGAAAACATTACAAATACTACATATACACATTCAGGACTTTCTCAAGGAACAAATCATACATATAGGGTCAGGGCAAAAAACAGTCTGAGTACAAGTGACTGGAGCAGCTCAGTAAGCCTCCAAATACCATCGGTACCACTAGACATACCAGCTAATCTAAAAGCAACAGTTACAGGCAATACGGTAACTGTAAGCTGGGATGCTGTAACAGGTGCAACCAGCTACGATATAACCGCCGATGGAACAGTTGTAGATAATGGCTCTAGTACTACTTATACACGCAGCAACCTTACTGCGGGAACTCATACATATACCGTAAGAGCAAAGAATAGTACAAGTACAGGTGAATGGAGCAACCCCGTAAGCTGTCTGGTAGCTGAAGCAATTGTCGGTGTACCTTCTAACATTACTGCAACGGCAACTGAATTTTCTATTACTGTAAAGTGGGATAGCTTAGCAGAAGCTGTCGGCTATGATATCGAAGCCGACGGTCAAGTAATTAACAACGGAGTTAATACCACATATTTAGCTGATAATTTGATGCCCAATACAACACATATTTACAGAGTAAGAGCTAGAACCCAAGCAGGGATAGGCAACTGGAGCAGCCCTATTACCGGCACCACTCTAAATATAGGTGATCCGATGCCGCTTATAGTTCCCGGCAATATAACTGCCACAGTGTCCGGTACTTCAATTATAATCAAATGGGACTCTGTAACAGGTGCAACAGGCTATGATATTGAAGTTGACGGCGAAGTACGTGATGGCGGTTCAAGTACCTCTTATACACATGCAAATCTGACTCCGGGCGTACAGCATACTTACAGGGTACGGGCTAGAAATACGATCGGGACAAGCAACTGGAGTGAGGCAATAACCAAAAACATATCCAGTAATACAACAACCACTATTGATGTAAATAAGTTTCTAAGTACCCTTACAACTCAGCAAGCTATCGATGCTGCACAGCAAAAAATTGATAGTGCAAAAAAATACATGTACTTATTAAGCGACGAATCCTTAAAGGAACAGCTAATACGTGATATAACAGTTTTACAGGAAGCAATTTATGCTGCCAAAGCAAAACTTAAATTATTGGAGCTAGGCTTCTAGATTTACCACTAAAGAGTTTAAAAGTTTTATTGTGAAAGCAAAGGTTGTATCCACAAATTAGGATACAACCTTTGTTTTGCATTAATTCAGTTTTTACCGCTCAATATATTTTCTTACTTTATAAATTCAGTCAGCCCTTTTATATCATCCACTATAAAGTCCGGTCCTGACTTTGTTAGAGCATTCACATCCCCAAGTCCGTATGTTACGCCGCATGTATATGTCCCAGCATTTTTTCCGGCTTCAATATCGGTATAGGAATCCCCTACCATTATAGTTCTGCCTGCCTCCTCGCCAAAGTACCCAATAACCTTTAATAGCCCCTCAGGATTAGGCTTCATTTTTGATACCGACTCCGGCCCCACTACCATATTAAAATACTGCCTTACCCCCATTCCATCCAGTATCTTCAAAGTCAAGTCCTCGGGTTTATTTGTAACCAGAGCTATTTTCTTATCCCTAAAGTACTCCAGTATTTCTTTTACATCCGGATACAGTACTGATTCTTTAATACAATTTTCAAGGTAATAGTTCTTATACACGGGTATAGCCTTTTTAATAATCTCATCACTGCCTCCTTCAAAGCTTTTGCCTATGAGGTGTTCTACACCTCTGCCTACATAGCTTATTAATTGTTCATACGCCAACTCACGCCTTCCAAAATACCTTAGCGCATAGTTTACTGCATTTGCGATATCCCTTCCCGAGTCCACAATAACACCATCAAAATCAAATATTATAATGCTTACATCCTTTTTCATAACTCCTCCGTCAAACCATACAATATCAGCTCTCCATCTTTTCTCTTTTAAATATATAAAATACGTGGGTAGTCATTGCAACAGATATAAAAGCCACCAACTATACTACAGCCTACATACCGTTACCTAAATAACAGCTGTGATTATATAGTATCACTTGCTGTTTAGCTTTTAAACTGTTTGATTTATGGAGAAATTAATTTGTCGTTCATTGTATAGTAATTATAAATTTTATTGACTTTGTTCCAAATGAACTGTATACTTTATATGAAGAATATTTTTCCATAATTAATAATGTTTATATACTTCTATACATTATAGTATTTATATATATATATAAGTATAATTAACAAATATAGTTAGGGTATCGGTAGAGTTGAAGTAAAACGTAGCTTAGTTTGAAAGTCAGTTATAGTTTAGTCATCTTATTTATTAAAGTATCTTTCATTAATCATTCTACTTATATCTCCCCCATTTGTAGCGTAATCATAGTATTAGTTATCGGTGTACGCTTTTATTAATACAATTAGTGCAAACGTATGCATTAAGTAAACTTCATCTATCTATTGAAAATGAAGCTATTTAATCACCATTGCAAACGTATGCATTCAAATCATACTTGTTATAATCCGCATATCCCCATGCTTTAGGCTAACTATTGCTTGTAATCTATCGGCACTAAGCCTGTAGATATACATATAATTACCATAAAATTGGAGGTGTCAAAGTATGCCGTAAAATTTACTTGTAACAACCTGCCACTACCTAATTATTAGGTAAATCAAAATTATAATTTTAAAAAGGAGTGTTTATGTTGAAAAGTAAAGTGTCAAGAAAATTCCTATCCTTCCTGTTGGTGCTCGCAGTCGTATTAAGCGTAATGATACCCGCAGGCACAGCATTAGCTGCTGATGTAAACTACACCATAACGTATACGGATACTAGTGTAAGCACGATCTATGTTCACTGGGGTGTAAATGGCTGGACCAACGTTCAGGACACACTAATGACCAATAAAGGCAGCGGAAACTTTGAAGCAGTACTAACTGTCCCCTCCGGAACTACAATAAACTACTGCTACCATATCACTTCCCCCAGCGACTACTGGAATAATAACGGAGGTGCAAACTGGAGTGTAGTAGTTACCGGACCTTCCGATACTACAGCACCAACAGTAAGCCTTACAGCACCTACTGCTGGAGCTACAGTAAGCGGTTCAGCGGTTACATTAAGCGCTAATGCTGCCGATGCTGAATCTGGAGTTTCTAAAGTAGAATTCTACAACGGAACTACTTTAATCGGAACAGACACAACTTCACCTTACAGCATTACATGGGATACTAGCACAATAATAAACAGCACCTACAGTTTGACAGCCAAAGCTTATAATGGTGCAAGCCTTAGCACAACTTCAACAGCTGTAAGTGTTACTGTTAGAAACACAAGCACCAATGCCAACCTTTCAGCTTTAGCATTAACGGGAGTAACTCTCTCCCCTACTTTTGCCGCAGCAACCACCACATATACTTCAACAGTAGCAAACAGCGTAAGCTCAACAACCGTAACACCTACTGTACAAGATATTAACGCTACATACGTTATTAAGAAAAACGGAACTACCGTAACCAATCCCGTAGCTCTTGATGTAGGTACCAACACTATAACAGTAGAAGTAACAGCTTCCGATGCAGCTACTAAAAAGACTTATACTGTGACAGTAACAAGACAAGCTGCTACTGCTGGTTTGACAGTCCACGTTAAGAAACCTTCAACCTGGGCTACCACAGTAAAAATATACTACTGGAATACAGTACCTACTACTGTTACAGCATGTGCTGCATGGCCTGGAAACGCTATGACCTCGGA
The DNA here is from genome assembly GCA_026416815.1 of Clostridia bacterium. Lineage (GTDB taxonomy): Bacteria > Bacillota > Clostridia > Acetivibrionales > DSM-2933 > SKW257. Next base: position 61,404 of record JAOAEJ010000065.1, read on the forward strand.
AGGTAACGACTGGTATGTATACACAATACCTGGTGCTACAAGTGCAAGTATCGTATTCAATGATGGTGCCGGCAAACAGACAGCCGACCTCTCAAGAAGCACTACAGAAGGTTGGTACTACACTGATAATGTATGGTACAATGTAAATCCTGAGATTCCTGTAATCACTGCTACTCCTGCTGCTGGAACATATGGCTCAACTCAAAGCGTAGCTTTAAATAGTTCCAACACAGCTGACAAGATTTACTATACAACAAACGGTACTACACCAACTACATCTTCAACTTTATACACAGCTCCTATCTCTGTATCCGCTTCAACCACAATAAAAGCCTTTGGTGTTAATACATACAGTCAATCAGGAAGTGTATATACATTTGCCTATGTTATAGACCCTAATTTAGACACAGAACCTCCTACAATTACAGCTTCTCTGCCTACTGGACAATCAGCTACTTCAGTAAGCGTAAACTTTACAATAAGGGATAATAAGGCAGCCACTACAACTGCATATTATACAACTAATGGAACCGAACCGACCACCTCCTCCCCTGTTTATGTTTCAGGAAATGCTTCGGCAGGATTGACCGGTGCTTCCATTACAGTATCACAATCTACTACATTCAAATTCCTTGTTAAAGACGGTGCAGGTAACACAACTACTCAGAGCTTCTACTACAATATAGGCTCATACTCCAGAAGCGACTTCAGAGAAGATACAATTTACTTCCTGATGACTACCCGTTTCTATGATGGAGATACCAGCAACAACGTTCACGCTTGGGATGATGCTACAGCAAAAAACCCTGACTCAGACCCCGCATGGAGAGGAGACTTCAAAGGTCTTATCCAGAAGCTTGACTACATAAAAGCACTCGGTTTCAGTGCTATCTGGATAACACCGGTAGTACAGAATGCCAGCGGCTATGACTACCACGGTTACCATGCAATAAACTTCAAAAAGGTAGACCCAAGGTATGAATCCGCCGATACAACATACCAGGATTTAATCACTGCAGCTCACGCTAAAGGAATTAAGGTTATACAGGATATCGTATTGAACCATACAGGAAACTTCGGCGAAGAGAATCTCTTCCCTATGTTCAAGAAAGACCCAACAAAAGCTGATACTGCAGCAAATCTGGTAAAGATAACAACCCAACTCCCTGCAAACTATGATACAATGACTCCTGCACAGCAGTATGACGCAAGAATCAACCTCATGAAGACAGAAACAACCAACAATAACAAATATCACACAGAAAAGAGCCTGTCATGGGAATCCTACACTGTTCAGACAGGACAAATCGCCGGCGACTGTGTTGACCTCAATACAGAAGAACCAACCGTTGCTCAGTACCTCATCGACGCTTACAACCAATACATCGATATGGGAGTAGATGCTTTCCGTGTTGATACAGTTAAACACATAAACCGTTACATATTTAATAAATACTTCAACCCTGCATTTATGCAAAGAGGCGGATCAAACTTCTTCATGTTTGGTGAAACATGCTCCAGATATAGAAATGTATGGAACAGCGGAATTCCTTCTATATCATCACCATTCTATACATGGAAGGAATCCAAGACTTACGCAGGTGACGGCTACAACGACTACCTCAAAAACAAAGCTTCTGTAGAACAGAACTGGGCTGATAACTCAACAACTACAGGTCAGCCTGAATCCAACAACCACTACTTAAATGGTAATGACTACCATACACCGGATTACTCAAGGAGATCCTACTTAGACCAGATAGACTTCCCAATGCACTGGGCATTTAGAACAGCACAGGAAGCTTTCGCAATGAACTATGGTGATAAATACTACAATGACGCTACTTGGAATGTAACTTACGTTGACTCCCACGACTATGCTCCCGACGGTGCTCCTGAAAACCAGAGGTTCGCAGGAACTCAGGACACATGGGCAGAAAACCTTTCACTCATGTTCACATTCCGCGGTATACCTTGTATCTACTACGGAAGTGAAATCGAATTCATGAAAGGCGCTCCGATTGACGTAGGTCCTAATGCTCCTTTGAGCACTACAGGAAGAGCTTACTTCGGTGGAAACATTGAAGGTAGTGTAACAGTTACAGGTTACGGGCAGTATACAAACGCTACCGGCACAATGGCAACTACGCTCAGTCATCCTTTAGCACAGCATATCAGAAGACTTAACCTCATTAGAAGAGCTGTACCTGCACTGCAAAAAGGACAATACTCACTTGATGGTATTTCCGGTTCAATGGCATTCAAGAGAAGGTTTACTGATACTACAAAAGGAATCGACAGCTTCGTACTGGTAACTATCTCCGGCGACGCTACATTTACCGGTATACCTAATGGAACTTACAAAGACGCTATAACAGGTACTTCCGTTACTGTAACTAACGGCACATTGACAGCTACTTGCTCCGGAAAAGGAAACATGAGGGTTTACGTATTAAATGGACCAGGTAAAATTGGTGACACAGGTACATACTTGAAATAACAAATAATTATCAAAAGGCGAAACTTCCGAAAGGAAGTGACGCAAAGCCAAGGGTCTAATATCGTAAAATGATGCCAGCCAGCTGTCGGGAACATTATATAATCCCCGACTTGCTGGCTGGCATTTTTTCTATTTATGAACTTAAAGCATGGAAAAGAGCCTGAATTAGTTTTAAAGATTTTTATTATACCTTATAGGCACTGTACACAACATATATAATACCGCTTCTACTATTTTCGACTTAAAAAGAAGAAATATGTCATTTATTGCAGTCGTTTATTGTATAGTAATTGTAAAATTTATTGACTTTATACATAAAAAAATATATACTTTATACATAGAGAAATTTTTACCACAACTAATAAAATACTTCCATTCTTCTATAAATTATAAGTATGAATGTACGTGTAGTTGAGATTAAAAAATATAGTATCGGTGGAAACAAAGTAAAAGGGAGCCCGACTTAAAGTCAATATTATTTAGTTGCCATGCTTAATTAAAAATATCTTTCACTAATGATTTTACTTATATCCCACCTAATTATAAAGCGTAATCGTAATATTATTTATATGTGTACGCTTTTATTAATGCAGTTAATGCACACGCGTTCAATCACTAAAATTCTTCCTAACTAACTAAAATTTGGAATTTGATTTAAATATAAGTCTTACGCCTTGCAAACGTGTGCATTTAATCCATAATTGCTATTATCATATTTACAACATGATTTAATGTAACTATTGCTTGTAATCTACCGGCACTAAGCCGTGGATTTACATATGATTAAACCATAGAATCGGAGGTGTCAAAATATTTTTCAGGTTTAGTAATGGCATAAAAATTGCCTATACCAACCTGTCAATACATAACTCTAAGGTAATTCAAATTTTAATGAAGAAAAGGAGTGTTTATGTTGAAAAGTAAAGTGTCAAAAAAATTCCTATCATTCCTGCTGGTCTTTGCAGTTATATTAAGCGTAATAATACCCGCAGGCACAGCATTAGCAGCTAATGTAAGCTATACCGTAACTTATTACAAAACAGGTGTAAATACAGTCTATCTCCACTGGGGTGTAAATGGCTGGACCAACACCACGGACACACTAATGACCAATAAAGGCAGCGGAAACTTCGAAGCTGTAATATCTGTTGCTTCGGGAAGTACAGTAAACTACTGCTTCCATATTACTTCCCCAAGTGATTACTGGGATAGCAACGGGGGCGCAAACTGGAACGTCGTTGCTTCCTATCCTGCAGATGGCAAATATGAAGCGGAGAATGCCTCTCGCACAGGCGGAGCAAAGGTTAATACCAATCACACAGGATATAGCGGAACAGGATTTTTAGACGGATATACTGCCAGCGGTGCATCAGCAACATTTTCTGTATCTGCGGCTTCAGCAGGCAGCTACAACACTACGCTAAGGTATGCCAATGCAACAGGCAGCGCCAAAACAGTATCCATCTATGTAAACGGTACAAAAATAAAACAAACCAGTCTTGCAACCCTTGCAAACTGGGATACATGGGCAAATCAGACTGAAGCACTCACTTTAAATGCGGGCAGTAATACAATTGCCTACAAATACGATTCCGGTGACAGCGGCAATGTAAATCTTGATTATATTACCGTTGCAGCGGCTACTACTCCTACTCCTACTCCTACTCCAACGGCAACTGCGACTGCTACACCTACACCTACCCCTACACCTACGCCTACACCTACACCTACACCTACAC
>JAOAEJ010000012.1 GCA_026416815.1 Clostridia bacterium
AGATGTGTATAAGAGACAGCCTCTATACTGCTCGACCAGCTCTTTCTGCCCTTTCCTGAGTCCCATGCTTGCCCTCCAAAAGTATTATGGGTATATTATACCATCAGAGGTGAGCTAAGGGAACTTTCCCAACGCAGCTAAAAATATTTCAATATTTTACACCTACTCCCAGGCAAATAAAAATTCGAGAGAATGGTAAACTTTATTCTCTCGAATTATAGAATGCAACGTCTTTAGCGCAGTATATAGATTACTTATATTTCAGAATTCTAACATACGGAGTTTTTGCGTCTTTGCCAGGGTAATAATACATCAGATAGTTGTCACATATCTTTATTTCATATGACTTAGTATACCTTTTTACATCCGGCAGTGTTACACTTATCAGCTTTTTACCGTCATATACAAAGCCGCGGGTATAACCCGGCAGGATAGCGCAAACAGCATATTCCTGATTATTATATCGTGAAAAATGTGAAATATCTTTGCCGCTTTTATCTATAAAATAAACCATAAAAGGCGTCTCTTTCATATATACGCCATATCCCAAGTACTTTGTTTTAAATGAGTAAGGTACCCAATCAAACTTTTTATCATCAAAAACATAATATGAAGTTTTCCAGTTACTATTAGTTACCTCTGCATAGACTTTGCCATCTACTATGTTGTAATTGCTTATATATCCTCTGATAGTACTCTTCTTACCAGTATCATAATTATAAACTGAAACTGAATTTCCCCATATATCCATATGCCCCGCAGTTTGTATATCTGATGAAAACACCAGCCAGTTTTTATGATATGTTATATTTATAGCATCACTACTGATACATAGAGTTTTTTTATTTTTATCAAGAACGGTTAGGCCTGTATACCATTGTTGTTGTGCCATACATGCGTCTTTATAGAAATATCCGACTTCCTTGCTTGAGGGCTTGAAGGATATACCTGTATATTGATATCCAAGCTCATACTTTTTATAGGAACCTTCTTTTAGATTCAATACTATACAGCTTTTAGGGGAGTTTAGTATGCTCATAATCTCTCTGGAAGGATCATATTTAAAACCATATTCAGAAGAGTACCATGTATCTATCGGCAAAGGCTCAAAAGGCCCTAAGTTTACCATAGCTCCACTAGCCTTTTGCCAGTATATAGTTCCATCATAAACATACACAACTCCATAAATACCTGATTCTAGAAAAACCTTAGCAGTATCTTTTAATGCAAGTCCGGGGTACTCCATTTTATTTAAGGTTACAGGGTTTAGCAAATAAGTTTTACCGTTTTCTGAAATCTTTATAGAGCCTGAAGTATCTGAGCTTGTTAATACTTTTATATTTCTTATATAAACTTTCTTTTCAAAATTATATATTGCATCTTGTAAAATAAAAGTCGAACTATCACTTACAATTCCATGGCAATTTTCATCCTGAACCTTAGAGTCAAGAAGTTCTTTATTGCCGGTATTGATGTTTATAACATACCTATCATATAGCTTTGAATCATTTGCTGCACCTTTTGTATAAATTACAACATACTTTTCACTGCATATGGGTTCCTTTTCTGATTTGGCAGTAAAAATTACTTTTGAAGTAGTTTTATCGGTATATTTAACAATTACACCTTGGTTATCTGGCAAACGTTCAATATAGGTATAATATTTCCCATACTCAGCCCTTTGCAATTTGGATTCATCAATAAATACCCTTTTGCCTGTAGCAACATCTATTATATATGTATCATACTCTTCTTCATTGTTGCCTGAGCCCTTTAAGAAAACAGTAACTTCCTTTTCCGAGAGTATCGGGTCTTTGATAGAGTGGGTAGTTAGCACCACCTCCAACGTCTTTGCATCAATATATTTTATGATTTTCCCTTCCCATGCCGGTAAATATTCTATATGTACAAGATATCTACCTACTTTTTTAAATCCATCCAATCCGGTATTTTCATTGAAATTTACTGACTTTTTATATGTAAGACTATTTGCAGCGTACACGTTGAGGCACATGCTGGAAACTATTATCGCTATAATCACAGGTACAATCTTTAAAAACCTCATTACTCTAACCCCTTTTTCATTGTAATTCAGCTAGTACTATACTCTATAAACAAGCTTAAACTAGTAAGTACGGGACACAACCATTTTGATATGCTCCCTTGCATCATTCAGCCCTCTGGCTATGTAATTCACAAAGCCAAATTCCTGCCTGATGGTGTACTCAGATGGAACAGCAATAGTATAGCATCCCGCCCTTTTCCCGGCTAATGCCCCATTGCTCGAATCCTCAAGGACAAAACATTCCTCAGGTTCAACCCCCAGCTTTTTTATAGCCTCGAGGTATATTTCCGGATCAGGCTTACCGTTTTTTATAGTGTCGGACGTCTGTATGACATCAAAATAATGCCTAATATCCAACTTTTCCATTACTATATCTAAAAATATTTTGGGTGCTCCAGTGGCTATTGCAAGCTTCATTTTCCCCTCGAACTCTTCAAGAATCTTGAAAAGCCCAGGCATAGGACGCAAATCCTTTCGCAGCTTATCTTCAAATATCCTATCCCTGATTTCCAGCATTTTTGCAGGCTCTATATCAATCTTTAAATCATCAACAAAAATCATTATCGACTCTATAGGCTTTCTGCCCATCATCTTCCATAATGTTTCATGGTTAAGCTTTTTACCATAGGATTGGGCTATTTCCCTTTGAGTCTCAAAGTACAGCCTTTCTGTATCAATCATCAGTCCATCCATATCGAATATAATTGCTTTCATTTTAAAACCATCCTCAAATATTTGATATCGTGATTGTATCAAAAAAAAAGAGGTAAATAAACCCTTTAGTCTATATTACCCCTACAATAAAAGTGAAATACACAAATTATTTATTCTATTTTACTAACCGGTCTAATCCATCTAATCATCAATAACATTGAGAGTAGCTTATTAAATTCAGGTCTAAAGAGAAATAAACCCACCTGTAACCGATCCATCTATATCCAGCAACAGACCTCGGACCCACAAATGTGAGATAAGCCCAGAAAGATCTTCCGAAAGTAGTCCATATATATGTGAATTTATATAGACATCCGTAGATCGCTCCTGGATCAACAGCATACAAACTTACATCCGGCTTCTGGGGAGTTATTGCTGGTGGCGGCCCCGATGGTGCAGCAGCCCCACCTGGTCCAGGCTGAGTTGATGGACCACCTGGAAATGGCATCCCCCCTGGTGACGGGAAGTATTGACCTCCTGGCGGAAACATTTGTCCCGGAAACCCAAATTGACGGTAATATTCATCGTAAGGATACATTATATTCACCTCTTTATAAATTAAGGTTTCTAGAATATAATATGTCTTAAAAACTAAAAAGGTTACCATAACTCATTGTTATAGTAACCCTTATATAAATAATATACAATTATATTTTTTGGGTATTATTATACGAATCGCAGTTCCCTAGAGCAATTATTTCGTCCCATACCACGACCTGATTTCGTCCTCTCTCCTTAGCAGTGTACATTGCCGTGTCCGCTCTTTCAATAAGGGAGTCGATGGTAATCTCTTCACCATAAGGTAATGCGGCTACACCCAGACTTATAGTCAATGAAATTATTCTGTTATTTACCAATAATGGTAGACTTTCTATACTTCTTCGCAAGTTCTCAGCAATTTCCTCTGCCTCCCTAACACTAGTATGAGGCAAAATCAAAATAAACTCCTCTCCCCCATAGCGAGCGGCTACATCAAAATCACGCAGATTTTGTGACAGACTTCTTGCTACCATTTTCAAGACTTCATCGCCTACAATATGACCATAAGCGTCATTAATCTTTTTAAAATAGTCTACATCTATCAAAACTATGGAGAAATCCTTATTATCTTGTATACTACCTTTAATGCAGTGCTCAGCCAGTACAAATAAATGCCTCCGGTTATACAGCCCTGTAAGATGATCGGTTATAGCCATCTTTTTTTGTTTTTCTTCTGCACTTATAAGGTCATCTGCAAAAACTTTGAGAAGCCAGCTTTGACCTAAAACAACTACGATTATAGTAGATAGATAGGATATGTGCAGTAAATAACCAGGCAACACAATACTAAATCCCGGAAATGCAACATATTGACAGATGTATGTTAAAGCTATGGATATCAGCGTAATAACAAATTTCACTTTCTTTTCATTACGGCTAAAAAGCAAATATGTTATAGACGGGATACTTAGAAAATACAGATGGAAGCCGGTGTCTTTAGTAAAAAATACCGTTGCCAAAAAAAAGAGTTGTAGAGTTAAAACCCCTATGAACCACACTTTTGCAAGAAAATAATACCTTTTAGTGATTAGGACAAAGGTAAGAGAATAAAACGCAGTAATGGCAGTGTTAAATACCACCGCATAAGTTGCCTCAGTTAAAAAAAAGTATACAAGGGTATAGCAAATGGAAAGCCCCATCCCTACACTGGCTAACAGCATAGTCAACTTTACGTGGTATAACCCTTCTTTATTTTCTTTATCTCCAGCGGTAAGCAGCATTTTCTTAATCATACTGTATCTGACCACCCGTTTAAATTTTTATAGATATTATTTTAAGGAACCAATATAACCTAAATTGTACTTGTGTTATAAGATATGGACTACTAGAAAGTGATTGAAAAGTACTTTATATGTACTAATATTACCACAACTATACTAGTATAGCAAGTTTATGTTAGGTATACAATCAAATACTATATAAATTGCGATAATGATATTACAAGGAAAAATTTGATTATCGCAATATAACTTAACTCGTTGTGCTAATTGAACTTTGATAAAAACATAAAAATTCCAGCACATATTTCCGATTTATCTATAGGAACTTCGCAGGTTTACTAAAGATAAAGAGGTAATGGATATGCTGGAATACAATCATTCTATCA
>JAOAEJ010000033.1 GCA_026416815.1 Clostridia bacterium
CGCCTACATTCAAAGCTTGGCTACAAGTCACCTGTTGATTATGAAAAAATCAATAAGGTGGCTTAAGTAAAATTTGTGTGATACAAAGATAACCGGAGAAAATCCGCCATTCTTTGTGTCTAATTTATCGGGGAAACATCAAAGTATACTACTTTATTAGTCCACGAAACTGTAGCTAATTATAGAAAATTCTCCAATTATCATTAATACCATTTATATTTTGTATTTTTTCTAGTAAAGCTCCTGTTCTATCAACATGTACATTTGTATTATTTTCAAAATAACATATCGCATCATGGGCGGAACTTGTTAATAGTGCGCTCGTTTTTATTTCTTTCATTAGGCTGAAAATTAATTCGAATACTTTACTATATGCGGTATTCAAATCTGCTTCTTTATTAAATTCAAATAAAATGACTTGATTATATTCAAAATCAGTCTCAAGAAAACTTGTTTCATATACATTATAAGGTGGCTTTTTATTTTTAATTATAGTTACAATAAAACCTAATAAGTCGTAAGTCGAATTAATTTCTAAAATATCTCCTTCAACTTTGCTAATATTGCTACTAACTCCTAACTTATTAATTTCATTGATAAGCAACTTTTCATCTATTGTGCCGCCTTTTAGCTTTAAAGAAAACTCAATTGACATATTTAATTGATTCTCTCTTTCTATAACTTATGGGTAAAGAGAAATAACTTCATTTTCTTTGGTAATCACTATTACTTCCTTGAGTCCTTCTATTGGATATTTATTCAGCTGTTCTACCAACTCATTTGTATTTCCATTCCAATCTTTCAGATTTAAAACTATTCTATCAGCTTGTTTTTTTGTTATAACCTTTTCTTCTATAGTACTACCAATACTTCTTACAGATGTTTTTTTATCAGGTGCATAACAGTCAAATAATTGGCCTTCTAATTTATAATCAGGGTTTCGTGTTGTCCCTTCTACTTTGGGATTTTGTTCAATTTCATATCCTTTTTTAGCTAGAATTTCTGCAGCTTCATTCTCTCTAGTTAGAGAACGTTTTGTAGCTTCATCTGCCTTGGGACTAATTTTAGTTTTTGTTCCTTTTGGAATGGCATCGGGATTGGGCTGGTTGCTAGGCTTAATTTTATTTGCAGTATTTGCCCCTCCCTTTTCATCTTTACCCGCCCCTGTGTCCGCACACTCATTGTTATTATGTACAAGTATACTATAATCCGTTACAAGATATGTATGCCAGTCAGCTACCCTAAAATTATATACCTTAATGGGCTTATGCAGCTTCTCTGTTGCTACCCTCTCAACTTTTGCTTCCATGCCTGAGTATAGCAGAAGCTGATCCCCGGATTTAAGTTCTGCCGCTTCTACCCAGCCTTTGCCTACAACCCAGAATGGGTGCTCAACTGTAGTGTTAATTTTCTTGCCGCTTACATGTATATAAATAAGGGTGGATGTCTCCCTTATAAATGCTTCTTCAGCCAGTTTTAACCCTTTTTCACCGGTTTCAGGGTTTATACTGTATACTTCATCACCAGCCTTGATATCTTTAATTAGTCTATGTCCATCCTTTGTCAGAACTAGAGTGTCCCAAGTAAAGCAAGCCCCGGGAACAGGGGTTGGAGTGGGAGGTCCGGTTTTATCTTCGTTTTTGCCCGGCTCGTTTGATTCGTCTACCTTCTTTTCCCCAAGCTCTACCAATTCAATCGTCACATTTTTAGGAGGCTTAGTCATCTCCGCAACCACTTCATCAAAGGCCTTCTTTTGAGCTTCACTCATAGTTCCCTTTGGAACTACTATTATTACCTTTCTTGACTTGATGTCATATTGCTTTCCTGGTTCGCCTTCTACCCCTATCTTGCCGGTGTACTCCAATATTGCTTTTACTTCTGACCTGATGGTGCTTTTTAAGTTGCTTCCCTTTCTATATGTAGCAGCAGTCAAATCTATGGTTCTAATATTTACTGCTTCTCCGGTCTTTGGGTCAAACCTGTCCACTGCACTGCCGGTATCGCTTGTTACATTACCGTTGAGCTGCTTGACAGCCTCAATTCCCCTTTGGGCATTCGGCAAATCCCATATATTTGCGTTAGCTTGAGTTGGGGTGCTTGCAATCGTTCCTACTCCATCGAGCCATGCTTTTACCGTTACCCTCTGGGTCATGTGTATTGGAGGGAGTATTTTTATGGGCACGATTGGCTCTATTGTATAGTTAACTATGATATCTATTGTCTTTCTATCTCTAAACAAAGTGGATTCGCTGAAGTCCAAGCCTTCAACACCGCCCACCACGTTTAACATTCTCAGCCTTTTATCGGGATCATCTACATTTGCGGTTATAAAATGCTTCTTCATAAATTGCTCTACAACAAGTTCCAGCACTTCGGTTTTTACATCCTGAAAAGCACCATTTGCCATCAGACAAACCATGCTGACAATCTCTTTTTTCACACCGTACTTTAATCCGTTGGGGTCATTTTTTATATCTCCATATATCGATGTAAGGGTATCATAATCGGCTTTTCTATTTTCTAAAACCGTTTTTACGGTACTTAAATCGGACTCACTAATAGTTAAATTCTTTGCGTTGCTTACAGCACCTTCGATACTCTCCTTGTCTGATTTGAGTGAATCGTAAACGCCAATTACCGAGGTCAAGTGATCGGCAAATCTTGCTTCTTTCTCATCTAGATATTTCTGTGTACCATCATGTGCCTTCTGTAAACCGCTTACCGAATAAAGGTAGCTGTATGTGGAAATCTCATTAGCTGTTTGGGTTATGGCATACTGCATTACAGTATGGGTGTAAACAACACGCATAAAGAACCCAAGGCTTAATACTACGCATATAAAGAACGGCAGAACTATAGCTGCTTCGACTGTAAGTGACCCTCTTTTGTTTCTCAACCTATTCATACATCGACCCCACAATATGTAGAAATATATTTTGACTGCCCTCCCAAAAGCATATTTGAAGGGCAGTCAGTTTAGTTATAGATAGTTTAGGCCGAAAGTGATTTTTTCCATATAGGAAACCACCACTTGCCACAGGTGTTTCCCTACATGGAAATCACTAAGTTCAGCCTAAACTATCCTTAATCATTCTTTTGTGTATTTGAACCCGTCCGGGCCTGTAAGCTCTTTTCCTTCTAGTTTGCCTTTTGTCTTGTTGCTGATTTTTTTCCCATTTAGTTCGGTTACTTCAAAATTCACTTCGCTGCCGTTTACCCGGTATTTTCCCTTTAAGTTTACATAGTTGTCGGCCTCAAAGGTGCCGTCGGAATTCAGGTTAATATACATTTCCCCTTTTGTATACTTCCCTACATGTGCTGCTGAACCTCCACATGCAGATAACGAAAGGATTATGCACAATATAACCACACTTGCTGTAATTACTGATTTTATTTTCATTTGTCTATCTTCCTTTATGCTACTGGTGTTATGACTATTTTATCTTCCGAAGCTTGGGAACATATAAGTATATCCGTTAGTTTTATTACCTTTAGCGTCTACCTCATAGGCGTGGAAGCCATCTCTGAATACTACACCTATAACTGCGCCCTTGTTTTTTTCATTGCATGCATACACTATCCCATCAGCATTGGTGTCTTTTAAAAGGGTAGGGTTATTTGCTATCACAATTACACTTCCGCTTATGCCGCCCAGAACTACATCCTTAGCTGCTATATCGGGAGGGGTCTTACTTTCTGCATAGATAGAGGCAGCGCCGTTGTTTGGGTTTGTGATGTCCCTTTTATAATGGGAATTGAAGTTTCCTATAAAGCTTTCGTAAATTGATGTTTTTGCAAATTCGGTTCTTGCTTCTGTTTCCCTTAAATACTCTTTCAGTGCTTCAAGGTTGGGCATGTTTGACTTATTATTACTGTCAACTTGTGGTGTAGGAATTTCTTTAGCAGCTGTGCTGCTTGCCTGAGTTTTGTTTGTATCGTTGTTCTTTCCACATCCAGTAACCCCAAGTGCTGCAACTACTAGTACCAACACAATTTGCGAAAACCTTTTCATAGTTATTGACCACCCTTTAGTGTATTTTAATTTTATTCTGTGAATTTAGGGAACATATATGTCACTGCATTTTTCTTATTTCCTTTTTCATCCACTTCATAAGCATGGAACCCATCTCTAAATACAACTGCCATAACTGAACCCTTATTGCTTTCATTACAGCCATATGTTACATTTGCTTCACCATATTTTTTTAATAGTGCGCGAAATTCAGCTATTACAATTACACTTCCGCTATACATACTTAAATCTATATCCTTCTCGTGTGCTTCGTTAGACAACCTATCGATAGCGTAAATACTACTAGCCTTAGTATAAGGATTTACGATTTGTTGGTTATAGTTTACTGCAAAGGTTCCTATAAATCCGCCATAATCTGAATTTGTACTGAAACTACTTTTCGCCTCAGTTTCTTTAAGTAAGTCTATGAATACTTCAAGATTACTCTTTGTTGTTTTGTTTGTTTCATTTCCTGTTGTAGATGCACTAACTTTATTTTCACTTGTAGAACTATTATTTAACTTTGTTTCTGACGCAACATCGCTCTTTTCACACCCTGCTATAGATATGGTTACTGCTAATAATACCACTAAAACAGTTAAACACTTTTTTATCATTACTAAATCATCCTTTCATTTGCTCTACTTAATGCTTAGACTTTGCCATAGTTATTAGTATGCAACAACTCCCTATCAAGATAGGCCTTAGTATCCTTTATATACCGCAATATTTATTCTATGCCTTCCATCCTCTGTCTGGTATTTCTTCGGTATTATGGCTTCTGTCATAAATAAGTACTTCATAGATACATCCGCCTCTACCCTCATATAAGCATTATAATCCGAAAGTTTAAAATCCTTTTTATTGAGCTCCTTACTCATATTTAACTGGATTAGGTCCTCTATCCTTTTAATCTTAGTTTCACTCCCAGTAAACATCAGAAATAACCTAAGGTATCCTTGGTAATTCATAGAAAGCAGGCTGCCAGCTATATTATTTTTCGTTACTCCACTTTTTGATGTACCACCTAGTGAATCAATATATTTACCTACTTCATCCTTACCTACCTTAGCAGCTGCATCAATCTTAGCATCCACTGCGGCATCCAACCGGTCAATAAGCCCAGATAGCTGATTATAAACTCTAGCTTTCAAATTCTTCTTTGCATCTTTGATCTTGTTCGTTAAGCTTTCTTTAATGGCTTTTTCCTTATCATCCACCTGCTTTCTCAATTTTTCAATCTCACTATGCGACATGGTCTTTATTTGATTAAAAAACTCTTCCTCCATTGTTTTTAATTGATTAGAAAATGCATTAATGTCCTTAAATTCTTTATCCTTTTTTACTTCTTCAAACAACTTAGGGGTGCTATTATATATTTCCTTCTCAATTGTACTTATCGTATCATCCACCGTTTCATTTGCTTTTGCATTGAGACTATCTTCAAAATTATTCAGCTTAGAGTCCACATTACTAATAGCACCAAACAATTTATTTTCAACAGGTTGAAACACTCTATTAATAGCTGTATCCATCTTATTTTCAACTGTTTCCCAAGCAGTAAGTCTAGCTTTTTCTTTTAATTCCTTTAACTTTCCAGTCGCATAATCTATAGTATAGTCAGCAGCCTCCTTTGCTTGCTGTTTTGCCGCATTAGCAATAACTCTTTTCAGTTCCTCCGCAGCATTTTTGGCTCCACCACCTACACCAAGTACCCAGGTCTGCTTTGTCTTGAATATTGCTACATTCGCGCCCTGCATTATGAACATAACGTCCAACACCGACTCCGCCATTGACCATGCCAGCATTATCAACGTATGTACTATAGGAACTCCGAAGCCTGTCCAGCCTGCTACTGCTATTGCAGCTTGCATTGCTGTGTTTACCTTTGTGGGGTCGGTATATATGGATAATGTGTTGAGTGCAAATCTTACTAGAAGTATCTGTGCTTTAACTCTTGTAAGGTTTGCCGACTCGCTTTTGTCTCCTCCTATTATATACTCAACTTCACAATCATTAAAGTAGGTTTTTCTTTTCTGTTTATCCTTGGACTCCTTTTTTATATCTCCACCAAGATCCTTCTCAGCAGTTTTTTCTGATAGAGTATTTAAAAATGTACCCATTATGTATTCATTTACGTACATTTCATCTCTCATTGACTTTAAGCCTTCGGCAAGCCTTGCACCAAAGTCGGATACCATACTGAGAGCCTTTTCGGAAAAACCTTCTTCTTCCCCATCGTCTTTAAAGTTTGCCTCTTGCATAGGGTCTTTTATTTTATTGCTGTTTATATCCCCAAATTCCTTAGCACCGTTTGCAGTATTTTTAACTTCACTTGTTTTTTTGCTTATTTCCTTTGAGTCTTTATCCAATATATCCTTATATTTTACTTCGCTCTTGACTATTGCCTTATCGCTATGAGACGGAAGCGTATCTACAGGGAATGGATTTTCCTTCTCCCGCTTGGCGTCATTTTCTTTCCTAGCCTGCTCTGCTTGCTCATCCTGCTTCTTTTGATCTTCTATTAGCTGTTGTGCGGCATCCCTTGGGTCTTTATCCTTATTTTCCTCTTCCGTGGATTTAGGCACATAGTAATCAACATTGTTATACTTGCTTATACAATCGTCAATTTTGCTATAGGGTAGGTTTGCATTCAATTTAATCTCGACAAGTATTTTGTTCTTATCTGATCCGGCTGTTTTAACATCTGTTTCCTTAATGGTATCATTGGTTATACCAGCTATCAAAGCACTTATCTCTTCCAGGGTCTTTTTGTTTTCCTCAAGAGCAGCCTTTGCTTTATCCAGCTTTTCTCTGTCAATGTCCTTCTTTTTACCCCCAAGGTCTGTCCTCATAGATTCGGCAAAATCGCTGGAGTCGTCCTTTATCTTGCCGTTTATTTTATCTATACTGTTGTTGGCAGCTTCGGACTTTTTTATTACCTCATCGATATGCCCTAGGGAACTGCTAATGGGAAATATATATGTATTGATGGTTTCTACCATCTTCTGCTTTGTACTTATTACCTCACCTACACACTTCTGTATGTTCCTTGTTTGTACATCAATACTGTTATTTTTGGAACTCAAACTGGTGTTTTTGGATTCCAGCTCTTTCTTTTTAGTTTCCAATTCAGCCTTCTTTTTATCCTTCTCGGTTGGTGTTTTTGTCTCTGTAGCTTTTGTTCCACCGCTTTTCGCACTTCCACCAGTGGTAGAACCCTTTGCTGGGGTAGTGCTGCCTCCCGAAGTTGGAGTACCGGTATCCTTCTTTTCGTCAGGGAGCTTGCTGATTTCTTCTTCCAGCTTTTTTATATCCTCTTCCACTTTCTTGATTTCTGCTTCCAGTGCAGCCTTTTCGCTTTGAAGCTGCTTTAGGTATCTTTCAGCCGCAATTCTGTCTGCAAACGCATTGGCAAGAGACTCAAGCTGGGTTTTTAGAGTATTGCTTTTCTTAAAGTCATTTACTATTCCCACCTGGGTTGAAAGGTTTTCCTGGCTCTCCCTTACTTTATTCAGTTGCTTGTCTACTCCCATTTTGTCCTTGAGCAGTGAGGATTGTCTGCCAAAATCCTTGAAGGCCAGTATCTTATCAAGGAATTGCTCGGCTAGCTCCTTTGGAGCTCTGTACTTCATATGCTCAAGTATTTGTGCTCTTGTTACTTGAGGCTCAGAAAGGTTATATAGGGGTGTTACTTTTACATTCTCCACCCTGTAGTCGAAAAGGTTGAAGGGCGGCTTGGACTCCTTTTCTCCAACGAGAGCCTTTTTTAAGGCATTATAATATTTCTCGTTGCCCTCAGTCTTTTTCATCCCAAGCTCTGTAGCAAGGATTTTATTCAAGGATGCTTCTATCTCCTGCTTTAACGTATCAGGGCTGCTATCAGCTAAAGCAAATAGCCCGTAAAATTCTTTCAATATTTTATCGTACTGAGATAATTCAGACATAGCTGCGGTGTCTAATGCACTTTTTATTTCAGTCTCTGCGGCTCTCATCCTTGAACCGTCAACCAGTACGCCGGTCAGCATAACTACAGCCATAAACACTATACATAGAAATATTGAAATTGCACCTTTTGTTTTCTGAAAAAACCTCATATTTTTCTACCCACTCCTGACCTACCCCTAATATGCATTACATCCACTATTCTAAGAATTCCTTTATCTTTCCCGCAAATTTTGAAACCAGTCCACCGACTTTGTCTCTGAGGTTTTGCAGGTTATTCCCTGTTTTATTATCTATCTCCTGAACAGTATCCAATAGAAAGTCTGTATTTCTTATAAATTCAGTAGGCTCATTGATAACCACTTCTGCCTTCCCGGTTACTGTATAGTTTGCATCTATTCCGAAGTTGCTTAGCATTTTTCCGAAGGGCATGGGATATTTATGGTCTATACTAACTACAAGCTTTTTATAAACTATCCAGTCTTCGGTCTTACATTCAACTTTAACATTATCGAAATTGAGCTGATTGTTTTTATTGTCAGAATTGTTTCTTCCCAATATGCTGTACTTCTGAATCTGGTAATTTACATATTCTTTGATTCTTTTTCGTTTTTCTTCTTTTTTGGAATCGGATTCAAACAGCCTCCAGTAAAGTGATGTTTGCTTCATTTGTTCTTTTTTTATCTGCTCCATAAACATATCCTTAGATGGATTGGTCCAAACCGCAGCACCGCGCTCGGCAGCATCACTTGCAAGTGATTGAACATATACCTGCTGATATAATAATATACAGATATAGATTACGGCTACAACACACAGCAGCATTACAGGTACAATCAAAGCAGCTTCAACTGTAAGGCTTCCCCTATGGTCATTATTCAGTTTTTTTATCAAGCTTAATACACCCCACAATTCGAATTGTGCATAATTACAATAATCATACCAAAAAAGTATAACCTTTTACAGTATTCAACAAAATTATACATGTTTTTCTTAGTAAATTGCTGACATAATAGATATTTTGAGTTGAATTTAGTAATTTTCAGTCAGCCAATGGGCTATGGTAAGTGCGATTCGCATACTGGATAAACTCATTCTCAATCTGTACTATCGGTATATAAAGAACAGGAACTCTCCAACTTATTACAATCGGAAAGTCCCTGTTTTACATTACCAACCTCTGTTTAGTTCAAGGTCATCCAAGCTGGTCTCGTTTAACATATACCAGAATACTTCACCATGATTTACGCCCTTTGTCAGTAAGTTTAGGTTTGTAGGCCTATTACTTCCGTATACACTTCCGCTGCCTGTACCCCATACTGTTTCCATTTGCGTATAATCGTATGTCATTCCATTGCTTGCCTTTATACCGATAATATCAAAGCATACCAGCAGCTTGTAGGTTGACGTCTTGTCATTATAGAGGTCCAATGCCTGTCCCCTGGGCACTACCTTTGCAGTAGGCGGAAGGTAGTATCCAAATCCCCATGTATTATAGGTACTCTTTGACGGGTCTGCATTATAGGCTGTCCTGAAGCTTGAATCCAACTCAAGGTTTACCGCCTTTCTCCTATAATCTTCCCTGGTTTGGATAAGGTCGTAGGACGTCATAGACTTGTCCGGTACATATACGTCTGCACGCCTTAAATCATTATTGGAGTCAAGGATATAGAAACTTACATTTACGTTTAATTTGTCGCCCGGACCATTAAGCCCTACGGAGTCCACTTTGAAATTAACCTGGTAACCCAGCTTTATACCTTTTATCTGAGCGTTTCGGTATACAGGCATATCCACTGTCTTTATACCGTTAGTCTTTAATGCTGTGGGGCTGCCGTTTACATTTACAAAATGATTCTTCCAGGCAAAATCAGCAATGTTTACTATCCTCAGATTCTCCAGCTTCATGCTCAGTGTCATGAAGTTTTTTGATTGTGGGTTGGTGCCATGCTTGTTACCGGTGGTACTCCAGTTACCGGAGGCATCGTAAGCGGTAAAACTCATTGTATTGTTTTGTTCTGCTGCCAGTGGCTTATCTACCAAACTTGCAAAGTTGAATCTCCATGTAGTACTGTAAGCATTATCTTGCAGCGTCAGATCCTTTGCACGGAAAACCTGGGTTTGCGTATTATAAGTAAATGTTGTCTGCGCTCCGCTTCCATTTTCATTTACACCTATGGTTCCATTTCTGAAAGCATAGAACGTCATTACACCTATCTGTACCTTTACTTTCTGAGCATATTTGCTTGTGCTAAACTGTATTGTATTTGATTCAGCCATACTTACATCCTGGCTCAGCATTATGGTATTGGGCACCCCATCTATACTGTTTTGATTGTATCGCAAAGTACCTGAGGCATAGTCCTCCCAAACCGGGGTGTATACCGTTACCTGGAAGTCTCTGAAAGCCGTCTGGTCATACTCTCCTACCGCAGTGACCCTTAGCCTGTATGTACCGTCCGTCAGATTCGCCGGTACCTGGTAGTTTATATTGTTCCAGTCTATATCGTTGTCTGTCTTTACACCGGTTGAAGAACTGTAATCAATTCTCTGCAGCGGTCCTACCAAAGTAGTTCCGTTGTACAATCCTACTGTAAGGTATACATTATACGGGAACCTTGTCCATGCATTGAATACTTGTAAGTACTCCGAAGCGGGAATACTTGCAGTGTTAAACTTACTATCCGCCGTCCTTAGGCTCGCCTCAAACTGCATGGGCGGCGCCGGGTTTAGTGTGAAGTTCATTGTAAATGGATCCGACCATACACCCTCGGGGTCCTTTACATAATACAGCAACTCATAGCTTCCAGGCTCAAGGTTGTCGGGAATTTTATAACTCCACTCTCCTCCATTGCGCCTGTACATAATCTTTGTTTCCACTACTCCCTTATCCGGCCTGCTATACTGATGATCAAGGTCATAGGAGTGATCCTCCCAGGCGGTTTTGTACAATCGTGCCGACGGGTCGTAATCCCATACAAGCGTAGCATTGGCAATAGGTTTTCTATGGGCATATACTATAATCTCCGGTGTCCCCGAGTAATAGGAGAAGTTTGCAAAGCTCGGGTCTGTTGATGGATTGTCCTTTATTCTCCTATATATATGGTATTCACCGGTTTTATTAAACTTTGTAGCCTTTGTATCTACCCAATTACCACTATCCGAGTAGGTATCTGCTGTAAAGCTCTCCATCCCCATTGGATTATCAAAGTAGTTTTGATTCTGGACATATTGGAATTTTTGCTCTACTATCGGGTCATTCTCCTCGTCATAGTCTGCAGTATTCAGGGTGAATGTATCCTGACCTGCAAGTACGTAAAACTTAGATGTTGGAGGGCTCTCACCCGAAATATATTCCAATGCTTCCTGTACGATCGCGTCTATAGGTCTGTTATTTAGGATAAACTTATCGTGGCTTACTTGGCTCCTGATGCTGTCCTGGCCTATCAGAATAAGTTTTGCATCGGTCTTTGAACGCACCATTTGCAGATCGTTTAGCTCCGAAACATTGGAATCACTGACGTATATAATGTACTTTTTGGAGGTAGGCCTAAACGGATCTACATAGGGCTGCCGCACATATTTGTAAATAGTACCGCTGTAAAAGCCGGTATAGTCGTCTACCCATCTCCAATCGGGCACCCACACTGTAACTGATTTTGTCAATGTACCACTATACTGGATGGAGTGGTAATAGCTAACTGTGTAGGAACCATCCTTTGCTACTGTTGATTTGTACGGTCCGTCTTTCTTGTAGCTTCCTGACACTGCCGGTATGCTTCCTGCATATCCGTCCTGGTTTATAGGGTATGTAGGATGTGAGTTTGAATTATCCCAACTGAAGGTTGTTCTGTCATACTTACCACCCGGTCCATAATATAATGTTTCAGTATTGCTTCCTGAGGCACTAAATGTCCTTGACTCGGTAAGCGTCTGGTTTGATCCAAAGTCATGCTGATACTTATTGTTAGTTACACTGCTACGACTTAAAGTGCCGGAATACCCCCCGCTGGAATAATATTCTGTGTCGGAAGGATACGAAGTACCGGTGTATTTTGAAGTACTTGCAGGCATGGAATAAGTGTACGTCCGCATATCCCAATTATTTACTGTCGGAAGGATGTTTACCGTTCTTAATTGGTTATTGAAATCCATACGACCGTTTAGCACATAGGCAGTTTTGTTGGTATCCAGATTGGCATCCAACATGAAGTATACATCCACCTCAGGCCTCACAATAGGAATATCGGTATATACATCAGTCATAGGTATGTAGTTGTCTACAAGAAACTCTGTTTCTTCCGTCCGGGTTAATTTATCTTCTGCTGTAATGAACTCCTGTAGGGTTTCCTGCCCGTAATCCTCACTTACCTTATTTATGTACTTGTACTTACCTAATTTGGTAGGTGTATAAGTCGGAAACCCATCCCTGCCGTTTGAGGTATTTACCAGCTGATCGTAGGTTCCGTCATTGTTGCTGTCGTACCAGAGTTCCAGAGTGTTGGTGGTAATTACGTCCCCATCGGTACTAGATACTGAGTAGTGATACGCCCCTATTGATTCATTCCTCGCAAGAACACTGTTGTTAAGGCAGATTTCTAGGGCTGGCCGTATGTCTTCATAGACTACAAACTGGAGCTCGTAGGGGGTTGATACCCTATCAAGGGTGTTTGTCGCAGTCAAGGTTATTTTATAAACTCCCGGCTCCTTGTACATTATCTCCTTTAGCAAATCAGTCTCTGTTCCTCTGATTCTCATGGAGTCAGGGTTACCTTCTACCGTGTCATAACTCCATTCATAGGTGGTTATGGGGTATCTGTCCAGCACTATTTGGTCATTGGCTGACTCTGAGGTGTTTGTGACGGTTAGTTTTCTACGCTGCTTATAGCTGCCATCCAATTTAAACTGGGCCTTGGGCTTGGTGCTGTAAACCATAACCCATTCGATTGCCTGTCCGCTCAACCCCTCCGAGCTCGTATAGTCAATACGGACTTGCTTAAGCCCTTCGGAACCTTCACCAAACTTAAATCCCCCGCTGAAGAACAGGTTATCATCAACCGGTACATCGTTGATATACACTTGCCTTGATGTAATGTTACTCATATCGGTATTGTCCGTCGCTTCAAAATCAATGATGTCAAATGCTATCTCCGGCACAATCGGATCGGGCAGTAGTTCTGCAGGCTCCTGGGGTATTATTATTATTTCCGGCGTAGGCTCCGGGGTAACTACCGGCTCTTGAGTTGGAGCTGGTGTCGGTGTTGGCGGTGGTGTGGGTAGATTTTCAAAGGTAAATGTTCTGTATTCGTAATCACCTCTTTGCTGAGTAGCTGATCCGTCTTTAAAGAAATCTTGACCATTTACCCTAAACTCATACTTGTACGAAGCTAGTTTTTTAATTTGCCCTACTGTAAGAGTAATATTGAACGTGGCCTTAGCAATGTTTTTATCAAACTTGATAACCGTCTGATTAGTATCTACTAGTGTACTATCCATAGACATTTTACATTCTTTCAAATCGTACCTGGTATTATACTGCATTTTCAACGTCTGACTATTATAGTATGCCTCATCAAGAAGTTTTGCTGTAACATCAGCCTTCAACGTTACCTTTGCACTGTCGGGTGTGCCACTTTTGATAATAAAGTCACTAGCAGGGTTATTAATGGTCAGGTTCACTTCCATGTCAGGTATTTTTTTCTTGGTCCAACTAAATACAGCGTCTTTCGAGTTGGAATCCTCCTGCGCACTTTTACCATCTACAAATATAACCTTTCCTTTTCCCGCTAGATGGTACGTTTTATTTGCCAACCCCTTTATCTGTGCTTTTGTTAGAGGGAATGTAAATGTTGCTTCCGCAGAGTTTGGCGTCTTGGATTGAACCGTCTTTTTCTGCCCGTTAATCTCAAGCTCCCAATTTTTTATATCCTCTCTAGTGTATCTGTTGGTTTTTTCGACTTGGTCCTTTATATACTCTCCGTCATTTAGAACAGCAATTAGCTTGGCCTTAACATTGATTTTTTCACTATCTGTACTTGCGCCATAGTCGATAAAAACAAATTCTTCAGGCTTGTTTAAAAGTGTCAACGTTACTGTTATATCCTGGCTACCTGGCATAGGTATATCAGACAAAATAGGTATAGGGAAAGTCTGATACCATATACTACCTTTATGCAAATGCCACATACGCCCTTGCCCTGGGTACTGAAGGGTAGGTGCTTGCATTATATGCATATATTGCCATGCATAATTATTAACTAAGGTATTTGGATTAGTCGATAAAGGGACTGGCTTGTAGTTATCTAAGGTAAAACTCACAGCTTTACTAATCCAATTCTGGGTTGTAGCATTACCAAATTCAGCTGACCTAGTATAAGAACTCCGTATTACATTGATGTTTGAGTTTTTCCAGGGAGTTATTATCCAGTCTTTCTTCGAAAGAGCAATCCCTAAATTATCATCATCCCTAAAGTTAATATTTGTAAACTTATTACCTATATAATCAAACCCATGGTAGCGATATTCACCCAAAAGACCGCCCTTGCGATAGTACCCCTCATTTTCTTCTATTTTACCCGGAGCTACCTGCGTTAAATCATCAAAATCATTTGCTCCCACTTTCGACCAGTTACCATAAACAGCAATATGTTTGTCATGCCATAGCTTAAAGTTTAGAGGCTGCCCTTTTTTATTTCTAGGCGGCATAGGTTTTGCAACACCATTTTCAGTGATAGTTGGAAGCTCATCTTTTATTGCATTATACATATTCTGATAAGCTTCGGAGTAAAGTTCTGGAGCTATTTTGCACTCATCATAATGCTCATAATGTCCATACTTTTGAAAATGTGAAATTTGTGCAGTAGTATAGGCTGAATAGGAACTTTGGGGTAATAGCATTGATAAAGTTATAATCAAAGATAATAAGTATGCAAGTTTTTTTCTCACTATTATTTCACCTCCTTTCACCAAATGCGAATTGTTCTGCGAGTTTATATCAATTATTTATTATAAACCCACATTTCAAACATTAGTGCTTCATCTACAGTATAAAAGACAACTTTTCTCTTATTAAAATAATATGTTTCTCTTACCGACTTCCCACCCTTTAATGATAATTCAGTAAATCTATCGAACTGTAGTATTGCCTTATTTGAATCAGCCGCAAATAAATTTTTAAACACCTCTACAATTACATCTCTATGCTTCTTTTTTACTTGCTCTGGGGAATCTACAGTAATTGAATAAGGAAAATCTGTTTTATTAGTAACTTTCATATCAATAGCGAATGTCATCTCAAAGCTTTCAAAACTTTGTTTATAAGTATCTTTACTATTGTAAAAACATCCTGCTGCTACGTTGTTTTCAGGATTATAAATGACATGCAAATACCCCTTACTCTTTGAAGTATTATTATTAAGGACAGTAATTGTCTTAAACATATCCATATTACTTGGGCTAGCATACAGTAAATTCTTCTTCCCATAAAAGTCACTCAACTCAATTACTTCATTAGGGTTTAACTTAAACGGTACCCTGCTCTTCTTATCAATATACTTCAACTCCACTACACTTGCTTCACTTCTTTTCAACACTCCCTTTGGATTAAACTTTCCGTCGTTTGAACCACCGAATAACCCCAATGCATACCCTTGTAGTACGAACTGCTTATACTTATCATTTATGCTTGAATAGTCCTTAACTTTAGTTTTTATGTAGCTTATCAAGTTAGTATCTGGTGCTGCATCGCTCAGCAGAGCGGCCTTTACTATAATCTTGGCCATTTCTTCTCTTGTAATCGCCCTTGAATAGGTTTTAAACTCCCCTTCATCAATAAGCTTCTTTTCCTTCGCTGCCTTTATATAAGGCTCAGCCCAGTAGCCTGTACCTGCTTGAGGGTTTAATCCCAGAGCCTTTACGGTCATGGTCAGAAATTCGTCTACATTTACGTTCTTGTCCAGCTTCAATGTTCCGTCGCTATATCCGCCCATAATCCCCAGTATTATAAGCTTGGCTGCATACTTTTTACTCCAGTGGTTACCAACATCGGTATACTTTTTGACCGCTTCGTCTTCCATCTGAAGGGTTATCTTCTGTAGCCTGTCCACCAAACTCTCAGCAGCTACTGCATTATCTCCGGTCAGTATGCTGACGGACGTAAAGAGGAACAAAAACGCTAGTATACCCGCTGTAATCCTTCTTTTCATCTTTCATTCTCCTCTCATGCTTGCCTTTTGACATTTTGCTTCTAACCAATTTTCACTATAAATCCTGTAGAACCTTGTTCATGCTTAAACTCAATATTGCGCTTATTAAAGGTGTATTTATCATTTGCAGGCTTCCCCAGTGCCTTTGCTACCTCTATATACCTGTCAAACTCCGCAATGGCCTTATTTGTTTCTTTGCCGAATAAAACCCCGAAAAGCTCCATTACCACTGCCCTGTGAAGCTCTTTAATTTTATCGGGATTGGATACAGTTATACTGTAGGAAAATCCCCTGCTTGGGTCATGCTTTAAATATACCATTATGGACATTTCAAAGTCTTCTTTATTGGTCTTGAACGAATCCACAGCCCTGTAAAAGTATGCGATTACCGATTCTTCCCCCGGGTTATAAACTACATAGGAGTAACCTTTGCTTTTGGATATACTACGGCATAGCACTTGTGCTGTATAAAAATCTCCCATATTACCTTTTGGTAACACTTGATGGTTGTTTCCTTCGGTATCTTTCAATTCCAGCATATCCGGCTTGACAGGCACCCTCGAAGCCTTGTCCAGGTGCTTAAGTACCACAACGCCAGCCTCTCCGCGCTTTAACAGGCTTTTAGGATTGAACTTGCCGTCCTTTGTACCGCCGAAGATTCCCATAGCATGACCTTGCAGGACATACTGCTTGTATTTATCGCTAATGAGAGGATAATCCCTCACTTTGCTCCTCATATATCCTAAAGTGTTCGGGTCTGGAGTTTCCTCTTTAAGCATGGTAGCCCTGACTATAATCTTGGCCATCTCTTCCCTGTTTATCGGCCGTGTATATGTCTTGAACTCACCCTCGTCAATCAACCGCTTTTCCTTCGCTATCTTTATAAAAGGCTCTGCCCAATACTTATCACCGCCTTCCGGTTTGAAGCCCAATGCCTTTACCGTCATTGCTACAAACTCGTCTACATTTACACTTTTGTCGGGCTTTAGGGTCTTATCCTTATAGCCTTTCATAATCTCAAGTATCACAAGCTTTCCGACAAACTTTCTGCTCCAGTGCTTACCCATATCGGAAAACTTCTTCAAAGCAGCTTCCTCCATCTTGGGCGTTATACTCTTAAGCTTGTCCAGAAGGCCGCTTATCCTGTAGTCTATCTCCGTTACAGCTGCAGGCTCTGCTGCGTATGTGCTTATAGAGGTAACCACAACGAATAAAGCAAAAATACCCATTATATATATTCGTTTCATGCTACGTTCCCTTTCAAGGCTTTTTACAAAATTTTCTTTGTATTAAATACTTATAGACCTTCCTTTAGGTTTAATGTATACCCTGTTACATTGTAGTTTTTAAACTTAAAGCTCTTACTGTTTACAAACAGATTGGTGTCCTCTGCAAAAACTACAAAAAAAGTTATTCCGTCCAATACGTTGAAGTTCCTATGTTTTACTTTATATTCAATGTCCTGCTTGTCAGGATTCTTTATTTCAATCTTTAATGGGTCTATCTCAGTTATATCATTGGTATATTTGGCTACTACCTCGTTAATTTTATTTATGATAATATCGTTTTTTTGTTCGTTAGTAATACCGAAATTCGTCATCGGTTGGTATACCTTATTTCCTCCGCTGTAGTAATAGGCCTGATCCGACAATGTACTAAGATACACAAAATCCGATAAGGAATTGGAATAGTAAGTAAAGAAGTAGGGCAAGCTCCATTCTTCCGTTTTATCAACTACAAAGAATTTATCATTATAGACCAATACCTTCAGATAAATCCTTGATTTGACTCCATTAGTCTTAGCTTCATCGTAGTAATTCTTTGCAAGTACATCATTGAATTCGCCAAGCAGCCTATCCTTGTCTATAGTTATCTCTTCCGCAATAGCATTTCTCTCGTATCCTTTAGATATGTTTTCATAGTTGACTTCACTGCTTTCTATCGCATTACAAACAGCCCTGGCTGCCAAATTCAGATTCTGCTTTACAAGCTGTACTTCCGAGCGGTTTTCACTCAACACAGCCAGCGGAACAAATGTAAATATTATTAGAATAGTTATAAGGATAATCGCCATTATCTGCCCCATACAAAAGCCGTCCTCTATTTCGCATTTTTTGATATGATTGCTGTCTTTATTGACTTTATGTTAGTGTCAATTTCGTTATCAGGCTGCCATCCCATTATTGTAGCATTAATCAGCCTGCCAAACAGTGCTGGGTTTCTGTCTTCGAGGTATATTGTCAATCTGTCACCGATTTTAAGCTTTCTCCCCAATATATAGGTATCGTCAAAATACACATCATAATCACCGGCCGCTATTTGCTGCTCCAGCTTCAGCTTGATATAGTAATCCCCATACCTGTTGACACTGTCCCTCAAATAGTTGTACAGGTCTTCGTTAAGCTCTCCGGTAGTAGCTACCGTTTCGGTTACGCTGTAGTTTATATCATTGATTTCTGCCCTGATACTTGTATGGACAAAATAAAAAATAATTATTGCAACCAGAAAGGTTAGCACGAATAAAGTAAATACAGTTCCTGCAATTTTACCCGCCATATTATCACCAAATTTCATTGTAAGAGATAACGTGGGAATTCCCACATTATCGTCTTACATGTAATAGTTAAATTATCTGCTCAAGTTTACCTGTGTGAAAACAACAGTAGCAAGTTTACCGTTAGCATTATAAGTTTTTACAACTTTAAATAGTGCCCCATCGTCTACGTTTGCAGCTGCTATAGGTGTCGTACCATTAGATTCAAATATTGATACTACATACCCACCTTGCGCTCTTTGTCCGTAATAGTTTTTTACTATATTTCCTGTAACAGTATTTGGGTCATGAAGCATTTGGTTAACCTTATCCTGCTCAATTAATGCCTTATCCCCTGTATCCTTTGCACCTGAAACCTGTCCCAATACAGCATATGCAATAAGCCCTAAAACCAATATGATACCAACTATTACTGCGATAATCTCACCTATTCCACCTCTATTACTTCTTGCTAACTTTTTTACCCCGTTAAATGCCTTCACATTAACATCTCCTTTACATTTATATTCTTGTGTAGGTTATAGTGGTTTGTCCCGTATTCTGGTCAGTAACACGCTGCGTAGTAAACAATGCCTCCCTAGGAATACTGGAAACCACAGGATTAGCATTCCCAGAATATACAAGGGTACTGCCTCCCCCTAGATTCACCACAATGTTTACGGTTGCATCATCAGCATAGTAGCGTATTACTGCAATAACGTCACCTCCTTTTACCTGAGACTTATCCAAGGGTATAAGAGACTCTGACTTGACCTTTTGAAGCTCATTAGCTTTTTCGGCTGAGCTTCCTATGATATCCATGTTACTTCTGAAAAGATATATGACCACTATCAATAGTGATAGTGCGACCACCGAAAGTACTATCTCAAATACAATGCCAGATAATCCGCCTTTTTCACTTTTTATAACAAACATAAATCGGTCTTTAACTGGTTTACGCATAAAATTCAACCTTCTATCTTTAGAGTATCTGATCCATGCTGTATGAGTTCAGCCAAGGGATTATGAGGTATAACATCAATATAAATATTAGTGCCATAAACCCGGTTATACCCACAGCATGTATTAGTTCCGTCTGCTTTTTTATCTTCCTTACCTGTACCCTCTTCTCCATTTGGAACTCATTTTCTATGTTAATAATGGCTTGGTCGAAGTCATAGTTGTTTGCCTGGTCAAGCTTTTCGTAAAAAAGCTTTAACTCAATATCCTTAGTGCCTTTAATCAGAGAATAATAAATGTCTTTATTGTCTATGGTATTCTTCTTATTCATTTCCTCTATATCTTTTAGTATCTTTTTGTGATACTTGGACTTGCTAATTAGCACACTTAAGAGCTTCATAAAGTCTACAGGCTTTATCGACCCGTTAATAATCATTAGCTTCTTTAAAAATCTAAGCTCTTTTTTAGCTTCAGCTCTTGCAAAGAAATTATATATAAATACTCCAAATTCGATAACAAAGCTGATGAGCAGTGACAAGGCTATGTACAGCACCGGATTCCATTTTCTATGCTTATGATAATCATATATACGATGGTATATCTTATTTGCAATGGTATCCCTGGGCTGAAAGAGCTCGGCATCACTTTTATTGATAAGACTTTTTATAAGTACTTCAACCTCGTCCTTTGACTGCTGCTTTATAATACCTGATGTTACAATTCTCATTGCCTCGTCAAAGTATTGTATCTCCTGCCTTAAGGCTGCCTGTTCATCTGCTACCGACTTAACTTTGTATATAAGATCCGACTGGTAGTCATACTTATTCAATATATCCTTGGTATAGATGGATATATTGGTACCCTTAACAAGCACACACATCAGCAAAACACTGGCAAACAGTATCATCTTTGCTTTAAACATATCCTCCACTGTAAAGGAGGTGAATCTTAAAAAATTGGCATAGTTTCTGTATATCTTTGTACTGGGCTTTGGCATTATGGCTTCAAATATCCGGGCTGCAGCATTTTTAACAGCATTTCTCCCGGTGTTAAATCTATTTAGCTTGCCACGCTCAATTATGTATTTTATAAACAGTACAACTGCAGCAATTATGGGCAGCAGATACAAATAATTTTCAAACTGCATTCATATCCACCCTACTGCTATACGGCAGTCCTTTCCATAAATATCAATACTCCCAGATACACCAAGAAAGCAAAGAAGAATAAAATTTTCAGTTCTATACCAAAGGGGCTGCTGTAAAACTCAATAGCTTTATTATCAAGTGCTGCTTCATTAAACTTTTCCAGCCCCCATATGCTAAAAGGCAGTACTAGAGCAAGAAACATATAAAGTCTGGATGTGAAGCTCAAATCTCTCTGATTCTCAATGTCCTCGAGAATCTCCTCGGTGGTGTTCTCAAACTGTTTTTTTATTACCTCATCCCCACCCTTGTAGTGGGCCTGCATGATAAGGTTGAGCAGTAGTGTAATGTATTCGTTTTTATAAGTCTTTTCAAGGCGTTTAAAAGCCTCCTCTATCTCATACATGTCGTTTTTCTTCAGTACATCGTAGATTTTGATCATTTCCCTCTTAACAGCCTTGTCAAAGTCATCCAGAGATACATTTATAGCCTTGAGGATATTTCCTGTGGTTATATACCTGCTGTTGAGGAGTTTGTAGGTATCGGGCAGTTTTGAGGTAAGCCTCATCCTTGCCATAAAGGTAAATATGACAAAAACTATCGCCACAAATACCAGTGTTATGAATATATAGCTCAGTGTTACATACCATGCCACTTTAGCCGACGGTAGGAACACCAATGTTGATATTGCGGTAAAAATCACTGTTATTATGCAAACTATAGCGGCATACTCAAGGTTTCTTTCATAGGAATACTTATTGTACATCCCTAGTTTAATCGCCAGATTGTCCAGTACTTTCATTGACAATTCGTGACCTTTGAGCTGGTTTGTCAATTTCCACAAAACATTCTTGCGGTCTTTCAGTATGGTAAACCGTCTTTTCCTATTGCGGTACTTGATAGTGGTAATCACAAGGGCAAGTACCATCGCTGCAATCAGCATTAAAAGCAAAAGCAGCAGAATATCCGAACCACTAATTTCTTTGACAACCTTGGATGCTATCAGCTTCCATCCATCAAATACTTTTTTCAGCAACTCCATGCTTTATCCCCCAACTCTTTGCTTCTCCTTCAGGAAAAATTCTTTGAATTCCTCTATAGCTTTCCGGTCAACGTAGTTTGCTATCTTCTCAAAATAGTCTTCTGACGGCAAGTTTACCGGGTACCAGCAGCCTTTTTCCCGTTCATACTTCATTATCACGTTGT
This sequence comes from Clostridia bacterium, assembly GCA_026416815.1. Taxonomy (GTDB): domain Bacteria; phylum Bacillota; class Clostridia; order Acetivibrionales; family DSM-2933; genus SKW257. The sequence goes on from JAOAEJ010000033.1 coordinate 22,006, forward strand.
ATCGGTAGTTTTTATTGTACATATACTTGGCGAGAGCTTGCTGTGCCATATTTACTAGGTTTGACAGCCTGTCCCTCATAGGCCCTTCAAGCTTCGGTTCTATAAATACATTCTGTTCTATGTACTCAATCTCAACTATAGCCTCCACCACTATCCTGCCGTCTTTCAGCTTGGCAAGGTGTATTATCAAATCCAAGCCTCTTGCTATATCGGCCTCAGCCACCTGGAAATCATTGTACATGTCGGTACGCATCATCAGGTTTCTTATATTTGTAACAACCTCAAATGGAGACAGGGAGTGCATTGTAGCGCCTACCCCCGAATTGAGCCTCAAGCTTGCGTTGATTAGCTCAGCTACTTCCCTGGGCTTTGTAATCTCCCCTACATAGATGACGTCCCTTGCCGCTTTAAGCATTTGCTCAAAGCATTCGGCTATCGTCCTTTTAGGGTTTTCTATCAGTGTATAAATGTTTTTTCTAGCGTACTTCTTTCTTGATTGAAGCTCGTTCTGAGTGTCCAGTATGCCTATACCCCAGTTATCCGGGACTTTTTCCATCATGGCATTTAAAAACGTGGATTTCCCTACCCCCATATCGGAACCGGTTATAAAATGCCTCCCCCTGCCCTGCTGGTTCAGTACCAGGAATTGATATATAAGCTCATTTATAGTGCTGTAGGTATCCCTCATTTCCTCAAGAGTAATCTTCTTGAGGTTGAATATCCTCTCGTTATAATACAAGTCCTCATCGGTTGGCGTTATATCATATCCGGCAACGGTGATACGGCTTGAGTTATTTTTCGAGGCTACAATACTAATATTGTGCTGGTCATAGTTCACCGGAGAATTCTGTGTAGTCTTTTTTTGTATGTTTTCGATTACTCCCTTATCGGAGAAATTTAAAAATTCCAGATGAATCTTTGATCCCTTATAAACTATGTAAACATAATCCTTGTCAAGTACGCCAATTTCGTTAATATTATGGTGCTGTAGAGTATCTATGATATCCTGCCCATACTCCTTACTGTAGGCTATTACAGCAAGAATTTTTATTTTCTTTGCAATATCGTAATACTGCTTGATAGCTTCTTCCTCTTTTTTGCAAATACTGCGTATATCCTTCTCGGTTATGCATACCGACAGAGCATAATTGTCTATCAGCTTTGACATGTCGTATATCTCAAGAAGCATTTCGAATATTACCTGTACATGGTTCTTTTGCAGGTTATTAAAGTCAATATATTTGTTTATGCTTTCGTTATCCAGCTTGTATATCTGCTTTAGTAGGATGGAGTACTGATTTATAAGCCATTCCCTAGCATCCTTCTCCCCTAATGCAGCTTTATTCTTAAGCTCAGAGTACAGCTTGATTTCCCTCTCCGCGCGGGTATGTTCTATCTTATAAAGCTCCATGTATTGGTCGGTGTCTCTGAAAATGTTATCTATCTCTTTCGCCATTTCGATAAAAACATCGTTATTCAACAGCATTGCGCGATCCCCCCAGGTAAAAATTAAAAGCAAATTATCAGACACATATTCCTGTTGTTACAAACCCTCAAAATAATCCAAACAGCTTACGCCTTTTTCTAAACTTCTCGGTTATTTCCGCCTCATCTATTTTTATGTCGGAGTAATTTCCTATGATATGCTGTGCGATTTGCAGCAGCTGCCAATTGTATTTACCTGAATTTCCACCGTAGTTGAGTACCGAATTTAAAACCGCGTGGTCATTGCACTCGTTTATTATGTCTGCGTCATAGTTAAGTGGAAATACCTTATTGTCAAACCCTGCGGACTTTAAATCACTCTCCACATCATCAATAGAATACCTCACCTTTTTCCCCTCATAGCTGTCCATGTATCTATTTAATATAAACACCAGCTTGTCTTTATATTGACTGTAAAGTTCACTGTTTGCTGCCAGTCCCGAGACATACTTAAACTGGTTAAGGACTACCACTACTACGTCGGACTTTTCAAACAATAGTCTGGTGGTACTGTTGCCCCCTGATATGGAATCTATAATTGCAAGATCATATAAGGATTCGGTATACTTTATCAGCTTGTTTACTACCCTTTCGTCAACCTCCAGGCAATCATTTGAAGCCATTATGTCTATACTTTTATGTACATTCTTCACACAGGCAGAAAACGATTCTTTATTGAGAAGATTAGCGTTATTAAGGCTGATGAAATCATCAAGTCCTTTGGTAACGCTTGTATCGCTCAAAAAATACTCAATATCCTTACAGTATTTATTTGTATCTATGATAATTACTTTACCGCTTACTATACTATTGGCTATAGCTGCAAGGTTGATTGCGGTTATAGTCTGCCCTAAACCCTTTTTTGGAGCTGTGACGGTTATCAACATTTCGTAACTCCACCTTTATTCTACTAGTCTTATAGGCTTGTTATCGTCATTATTGGCAGGCTGAGCCGGATTGGCCTTCTGCTGCTGGACAGGCTGGGGTGCAGGTGCCGATTGTCCCCCCTTGGTGCTTACTCCCGCCAACTTAGCCTTGGCAAGTGCCGCAGCATAGTTGAAGGTCTTTTTAGACGGCTGTTGGTTTTCTTCCAGGTAAAGCCTGGTTTCAAGCTTTCCAAGCTGCTTGGCAAGCTCAATATCCCTATACTGCTCCTCATCCACAGCCATAATAAGAGTGTACCCATCATTCACCGAACCAGGGTTATTTGACTGAGTATTATTTTGTGTCCCCTCTTGGTTTTGGGACTGGCTATTATCCTGATTAGCGCCTTGCTGTTGTTCTGTAGGTGGTGTGACAAGCTTAATTACCTTTGTTTTCGGTACCACAATGTCATAATCACCGTTACCGTAGGCTACTACAATGTCGATTATATTGCCTGTCTTCACTTCATTTGCAACTATGCTTGTTACCTTGTATTCCTTGAGTCTTTGATACTCGCCGTACCACTTCTTATCACTGGAAAGACTGTCGAGGGATATCTGCTCTCCCGGCCTCAAATCCTCTTTTGCGATTTTACCAATGATTAGATCAATATCGTTAGCAGGATTTTTAACCAGATACTTGATAGGCACATCCACGATCTGTATCTTTTCGTTTATCATTTGCTCGGTCAATTCTGTATACTTGCTTATTCCGGCACTGTCAATGACAACCGCGACCTTCTGCTTTGGCATGGCATTATCATCTATCTCTCTTCTTATCTTCGTTTCAATCTGTTTTGAAAGCTGCGGTATTTTATAATTGTTGTAATAGAATATAGTCACTGCGAACACTATACAAACCAAAACCCAAACTAAAAGCTTTTTCTGGCTTTTCAAATACATATTAACTACCCCTCCACATTTAATTAAATCCTTGCATAATCAGCTCCGTACTCTGTTTTCACCCAATATCTTATGCTTACTTTTTACCGAAAAAACTCTTTATGTACCCCTTCAAGGAGGGCTTATCTTTGACCGGATACAAGCTGTTTCCTATTTCACATATAGCCTCTTTGAAGCTTGCTGTATAACCCTCGCACGAAAACAGTTCGCTATTTACGTTGTCTATCGCCGCCCTATAATTGTCCAATTCAAAAGGCACCACAAAAAACTGAGGCCGCTCCTTTATTAAAAACTCATATTGCCCGTCGCTGCTGTCGGTATTGTAGGCAGTTACCGTATCAACGGCAGTCTTAGGCTTTACCGAACATTCCAGGTATTTATTAATAATAACCCTCAGCTTGGACAGGTTTATGGCGGCTGTTTTAAGCCTGTATATGTACTCGGAAGTATCCTTTCCGCTATACATGTTCATGTCCTTTACTATGTACAGGTGGTCAATGTATTTTACCAGCTCAATATCTGTACTATAGTCCATATCAATAAGGACAACATCGTTATCGTTCTTCAATCTATCTATCAGGTCAATATAATTTCTGCTCCTAAGTTCCACAGGAGCTGCGGATATATATAAATCTCTCAGTTTGCCTATACTTAAGGGCTTTAGTTTTCCTTCTAACAAGTACTTCAAACTGTTGTTGCAATAATCAGCCTGATTGGGGTGTATTTTTGAGCAGCCCCAGCCGAACATGTCATAGAGCCTTCTGTTTTTTGTCAGGTCTACAATAGCCACTTTCTTACCGTTTTCGGCAAAGTACTCAGAAAGTGCTGTAATTATGGTGGTAGTTCCTGAAGCTGGTCCACCGACTATACCTACTACTTTTTTGTAGTCTTCGGGGACTCCTACCGAGCTATTGTTAGCCCTATAGACTGAGCCCTCGGGCTTGCCCACTTTTTCTATATTTGCAAGCTCGCTTAAAAGCTCTTGGGCAGACTGGTATCTTTCCCCTGGGTCCTGCCTTGTACATTTGCTTATAATGTATTCAATACCTTCCGATAAGCTCTTATCCAAGGTTCTAACAGGCTTTAACTCGTAGGGCGGCTCATTGGGCCCTTTACCTGTAAGAATATGGTATAAAGTTATACCCAAGCTGAATATATCTGTAGCCGCATTGGTTTGCCCTGCGCCATACTGTTCCGGTGCTGCATAGCCCCTTGTGCCTATGTAAATGGTATCACTCTCAGAACCTGCCTTATACTCCCTGGCTATCCCGAAGTCAATAAGCTTAATGCTTCCTTCCCTGGTCAGAATAATATTGGATGGCTTCATATCCCTGTATATTATGGGATTGGGCTTATGTGTATGGAGGTAGATTAATACATCACAAATCTGCTTCGCCCATCGTACAACCGTTTCTTCAGGGAATTTACCGACATTTTGCAGTTCTTTATCAAGAGGAGTGCCATCTATATAATCTACAATTACGTAGATGTTGCTTTCGTCCTCCAGTATATCGAATATTCTCGGCAATGAAGGATGATTCAACTGCTTTAGTATATTTGATTCCACAAGAATATCAATTTTTGAGTTGGCTTGTTTATTTATAGATTTGATAGCCCATAGAGTTCCCAGCTTTACGTTTTCTGCAAGATAAACTGTCCCCATACCGCCTTTGCCGAGAACTTTGAGAATTCTGTATTTTCCATCAAACAACTGACCTTCTGTCATACCCTATCACCCACACCTTATGTCAACTATGTGTTTGTTTATATCTGTAAATTTTTTGCGAAATTTAGTATTATGTTACCATAATTCGACTATTTTTTCCATAACAAGCATAGTGGAATTTACATAAGAAATAACGTAAAGTATATTGTCAAAAATCCATTTGGTGGGAACTATTATACTTTATTTTATCTATAGATAAAACTTATCTATAAAATCCCCTTATCAAACTACTTCACAGATAACTCAATTACTTAGAAATCTAACAGAATTTTATAATGATACTAAAACTCCTAGCGGAATTGATGGTGCTTTAAGAATAGCTCTTTTGCTCATTTAGTCTCCCCCGCCCCTATCTGATATACAAATTAAATCAAGTACTGACTTTAATTTTCTCTTAATTCTTATAAGTGCCTTTTGCATAATTTGTATATTATTATATATTATGACGTAATTTTTATCAAATTCATTCTTTTGACATAATTCGACAAGATTTTCTGAAAAATAAAAGTCTCAACAGTGTACTACCTTATTGTCGAGACTTTAGTTTATGTACTTTATTAAATCATAGATGGGGACTATCTGACGTTTAGGTATATATGTACTCCGTTCTCTCTTAATAGGACTTGATTCTAAAGTTGGTTAGCCCCCCGCCGTCCTTTTTGAAGGTGGGCGGGGTAATTCAGTTTAGTCATGTTACAGTAGCAAATTCGTTAGCATTAAAAAACGCTTGGCTTCGTTGTCTCTTAATGTACGAAGTTCTGTAGTGTAGCGGATTTATAACCTAACTACTATTCAAAATCAATGTACTTACTAGGTATTTGGTCTGCTAGCCACACTTTATCATTCCCAAGGTAGAAGTTTACTCCTTCTCCCCACGCATTTTTCGCATTAACCTTAAGCAAAACAGGTTTTTCATCACGTCTTTTACCCACTTGTAAAGCCGTACCAACATCAACAGACAAGTGAACGTACTGTCTCCCTTTCGGTATAAGTCCTTTTTCTTTTATTAAAGGGACAAAGTACCTTGCCGTCCCATGATATAAAATTTCTGGCGGTTCCTTAGCTTCTTTAATAATCTTATGTGGTATCGAATGCCCGTATAATGCTCTAATCTTGCCGTTAGATATTTCATGTCGTTTCTTTTCAGACTTAGCAATCATAGTATTTAAATCTACTTCGCTTATGTGCTGCCATTCACTTGAAAACCTGAGGGAATCTAATAATTGATCAATTTCTACCCAACCATTTTCATCTAATTCCAATTCATATTCCCAAGGAGCATGTCTTAATGCATAAGATACCTCTTTACTAAGTTCTTGATAATCCATTTCCTGACTCCTTACATATTTTCATACTGTTCAAATTCAATCATTTCGTCTACTGCTTGCTTAAACCAATCCCAAAAAGTTTTGTATACTTTTCTTTGCTCATATCCTGAAGAAGCAAAATCGTGGATTATCTGAACTTCCTCACCTTTTTTTAGTTCAAAACAGGCAATATCATCATTATCATCGTAACCGCCTAATAATAAAGTGTCTACGCAAAAACAGCCTGACAGTTCATAATATAACTGTCAAGCTGTTTAAAATTAATCACTTCTTACATTCATGCTGTACACGTTCAGACCACGGCATCATATCGTCCATAACCTCCG
>JAOAEJ010000036.1 GCA_026416815.1 Clostridia bacterium
CGGAGGTTATGGACGATATGATGCCGTGGTCTGAACGTGTACAGCATGAATGTAAGAAGTGATTAATTTTAAACAGCTTGACAGTTATATTATGAACTGTCAGGCTGTTTTTGCGTAGACACTTTATTATTAGGCGGTTACAGTTAAAGGGCAAAAATAACCTTATGCCCCGTTGAAATTCACCATTGGGAATGGTATGATAAAGCTACCCTAAATTACATAGAGGTGCAGTATGGACGATAAAATGTTTGATTTGTTAACAAAGATGTATTCGGAGTTTACAGAATTAAAAAAGGATATGACAGAGTTTAGAAAAGAGACAAACGCTAGGTTTGAAAACTTGGAAAACGGACAAAGAAGGCTTGAAACTGACCTAGTACGCATTGAAAATAAACTCGACACCAACTCAAAGGCTCTGTTTGACGGGTATAAGCAAACTTACGAAAAGCTTGAGGAAGTGGAAGCCAAAGTAGACAACCTTGCTGAAAAGGTGGATAAGCAGGATGTTGAGATAAGGGTAATAAAGGGTGGTAAATAAAGTAGCCCAATTTTCCAAGCGGCATGAAAGCATGGAAGTGCTGAAAGGCTTGATATAAGAGGGCTATAAGCTGATTTTGTATAGAAATAAAAAAGCATGCTTGGCGGTTGGAAAAAAGTCTGTGTAAACCTTGCGGTGTAAGGGATTGCTGGAAAGTACCAAACCCTGAAAGTCGCATTTTATCTTGGTTGAACCGAAACATATGATGTATTGAAATTTCCACAGCCGCTTCCATTCTTCCATCGTTATCTCTGTTGAACCGAAACATATGATGTATTGAAATAATTAACAACAATTACACCCCATTCGAAATTCAATTGTTGAACCGAAACATAGGACGTATTGAAATTTTTTAGGGAGTTCCTTATAGATATAAAACATTAGTTGAACCGAAACATATGATGTATTGAAATGCGTCTGGGTACTCATTTCCTATTATTAAGGCCATCGTTGAACTAAAACATAGGATGTATGGAAAAGTCCAACAGGACTGTACAATAGAGCCTACAAGCTGTTGCGATTTGGCGTGTACGTCTGATATAATGATGCCAATAGAAATTTTCCAAGTGGAGTGATAGGGTGAAAATGCTGAAAGGCATGGAATTACTAGGCTGCGATGAGATTTAAAGGCTAAATAAAAAAGTATGCCTGGCGGTTGGAAAAAAATCTGTGCAAGCCTTGCGGTGTAAGGGATTGTTGGAAAGTGCCAAATCCTAAAAGCCGCATTTTATCTTGGTTGAACCAAAACATAGGATGTATTGAAATTTTGTTTTGCCTGAAATGGTTTTAACTTTTTTACCTGTTGAACTAAAACATAAGATGTATTGAAATTACGCAAAGGAATAAAATCCTAGCTTCACCAAGAGTTGAACTAAAACATAAGATGTATTGAAATCCTGTGTCCTTGCGGATGAATGTCCCCCTTATTGGTTGAACTAAAACATAAGATGTATTGAAATATTGTTCCATTAATTTTTAATTCCCATAGTCTTGGTTGAAGCAAAACATAAGATGTATTGAAATCGAAGTTGAACTTTCCATTGAAGAAATCGAAACAAAGTTGAACCAAAACATAGGATGTATTGAAATCCAAACTGTAGCCATTTATCTATTTAGGGGTAATTTAAGTTGAACCAAAACATAAGATGTATTGAAATGTAATTCTATAACCAGCTAGAGTAGTCAATAGTACCTACAAGCTGTTGCGATTTGGCATGTACGTCTGATATAATAATGCCAATAGAAATTTTCCAAGTGGAGTGATAGGGTGAAAACACTGAAAGGCTTGGTATAGCTGGTTTGCAGGCTGATTTTAGAGGGGATTAAAAAAGCGTATCAGACGGTTGGAAAAAAATCTGTGTAAACCTTGTAGTGTAAGGAATTGCTGGAAAGTGCCAAACCCTGAAAGTCGCATTTTATCTTGGCTGAACCAAAACATATGATGTATTGAAATAATAATGCCCATGCATTACGCTTGTACAAATATTTTGTTGAACCAAAACATAAGATGTATTGAAATCCGACAATTATTTGCTGTTTCTCAATCTGTTCAATTGTTGAACTAAAATATAAGATGTATTAAAATGCAGTTCTACCATAGTAATTAAGGAACCGAGATACGGTTGAACCGAAACATGAGATGTATTGAAATACCGAACTTATTGTTAAATCTGGATACCTGCCTTTTGTTGAACCGAAACATGAGGTGTATTGAAATCCGTATACCCTTGCGTCACCGTACACGCATGCCTCAGTTGAACTAAAACATAGGATGTATAAAAACGAAATTTTACAAAATCGCTTAGTGCCGCCAATTTCACATAATATAACTTGTTAAAAATATACAAGTTGTCCGAGTGGGCGGCTTGTTTTGTTGTACGGGTAGAAATATCTTAATGATTAAATATAGTAATCTTTCTGATGGATTAGCAAGTGATATCATGCCAGATGATGAATATTTAGGCGATTATCCTAGGCGCAACTTGAAAACAGTAAAAAGTTTAATTAGGCAAGTAAAAGTGTAAATAAATATACCACAATTGATTTAGCTGCCCTTATTTGTTAAAATAATGCATATTGTGATAATTTTCAATGTTAATTGTCGAAGTTAAAAGAGTAACACCTTTAGCATGGTGAATTTTATAGCTGTATCAAATAGGGGGTAAAAAGGGTTGAATTTAGTGTTTTTTTTCGTAACTCTAATTGCTATGCTAGTGCCGATTGTGCTTATGGTAGTGATTATCTATAAGAAGATCGCTGCTTTTTATAGAAAGCTAAACCTCTCTAAACATCTTCATTCTATTAATAAGGATATGGCACGAAGGTTTAAAAGCCTCTGCAGGGGCAAGATTGAGCTGAGGAAGGCATTTTATAAAGCCTTAGTGAAGGCTACTGTAATAGTACTCAATTTTTTCAAGAAGTTGGTAGAGGTTATTGTGGGCTACTTCAAAAGCTTCTGGAGTAAGGAGTTTAAATATGTCATGAAAGGCTTATTTAAGGCTTTGCTCTATTTGGTGCTTTTATTTAGTATTGCAGCCAATTCAAACAAAGAACTATCTCACAGTATTTTTAAGTTCTTGGAAAATAGTATTCCAACTATGTATAGTATAGTCAAATTTATTTCCAATGTTTATTTTATTTTAGTAGTGATGGGTTTCATACAAACTATAATTGGAATTATCAATTCTGCTATAAGTGAAAAAAATATTCTTGCGAAGATTTGGTTTTCATGTGGATCTACTGTTCTTTTAGGCATATTGCTGTTTAGTGGCTATGATGTATTGAAGAAGGACATTTTGAGGGGGCATTTTTCATTTGTAACAGTATTAACATCGTTGGTTTGCGTACTTCCGCTAACTTACTATGGTATCAAAAAGTTTTTTGACTCATCGCAAAATAGTATGATTAAGATTATTGGTGCGGTATCGACTATACTAGTATTAAACATATACATATTGTTTATGTTTGGCAGTTATAATGCAGCAATAGTAAAAGAGAATATAAATATAAATAATTCGTTTATTCACTCTTTTTTAAGAGTAGTGCATTATGGTGCAAAATACACGTTCAATTGCCCGGACCCTAAGGATACTAAAAGTATAGTTCCAATTACCCAATATATAATATGGAATTTGTATAATCTTGTTGTGGTTGGATTCTTTATTGCTTATTTTTATGACCTTATTAAGTCAAGAAGGGAATCGAAAGAAGTTACTGCGAGTACATAGTGAGACCCTGAAACTTTATAGTCTTGGGAAGAATCGGAGAATATTCTATTATAACTATCCATTAGTAAATATTTAGGTTTAGAATGTATTTAAATAAACAATAAATTGGGAGAGATAAAGATATGCAAAAAACAGAGGTAAAAGTCTGGGGGATTCATGCAGGAGCTCTCGGTGAAATAGATAGTAAATTTTTAAGTAAGACCACCCCATGTATTGCTATAGGATGGAGTGAGGTTGGGGATTTAGGCAAAATACCAGCAGACCGAGAAAAGTTTAAAGAAAGATTAGTTAAGGGATATCCGGAAACAAAAAAGGGAGCAATTCCAACTTCAGCAGGTATGCTATATAGAATTGTACATGAAATGCAGATAGGCGATATTGTTATATACCCATCAAAAATTGATAAACTAATACATATAGGTAGAGTAACTGGGGCTTATGAGTATAATCCTAATATTGATAAAAATTACCCCAATTTAAGACCGGTTGAGTGGTTAAAACATATTCCACGTACTAAGTTTTCACAAGGAGCTCTTTACGAGATTGGTTCTGCTCTTAGCCTATTTCAGGTTAAAAACTACGCAGATGAATTTATTGCTGCCTTATCTGGAGAAGTAATTTCTGGCCAAGCAGAAGAAGATGTAACAGTTGCAAAGGTAGCAGAGGAAATTGAACAAGGCACAAGAGACTTTATTGCAAAAAGACTTGTTCAAGAGCTTAAAGGGCATCCATTTGAACACTTTGTTGCACATGTGCTTAATATCTTAGGATATAGAACAAGAGTTTCTCCTGAAGGAGCGGATGGTGGAATTGATATAATCGCCCATAAAGACGAGTTGGGTTTAGAGCCTCCAATAATTAAGGTGCAGGTTAAAAGTAACGATAGTGATATCACACCTGACAAGGTGCAAGCTCTATACGGAAATGTTGCGGCTGGTGAATATGGCTTGTTTGTTGCTATTAATGGTTTTTCAAAGAAAGCTCGTGAATTTGCTAAGAGTAAGCCAAACTTAAGGATAATTGATGGTGATGAGCTTATTGATATATTGTTACAGCATTATGAGCAGCTGGATTCAAAATATAAAGCAATAATTCCACTTAAAAATGTATATATCCCTGTACAAGTAGATAATGAAGAATGAGAATAAAATAGTTTGCAGCCACTATTAATCGTAAGAAGTAGCTAAGTCCATAGGAGAGTACTTGAAAAGTAGTAACCAATAAGGTTATTTATAGATACGAAAACTATTTCTTGATGTTGAAAACAATTCCTGAGAATTTATTGAGTCATAGAGTATAACCAAAACATGAGATGTATTGAAATGGACAGATCTTACCGATTATATCATAATGACTAATCATTGAACTGAAACATGAGATGTATTTCAACCGTAATAAAAATGTGCGTACTGGGAAAGAGTGATAGTCTATCTGCTGTCTGATAATCAGACAAAAATAAATGCTGATTTACAAGTTGTATAATCGTACAAAACTGCTGAAATGGTTGGTGTAGGGGGGGAGGCTGATTTTTCTTCGAAGTAAAAAGTCTGCATGGCGGTTGGATAAAATTTGTGAAAGCTTTGTGGTGTAAGGGATTGTGTGAAAGTACCAAACCCTGAAAGTCGCATTTTATCTTGGTTGAACCGAAACATAGGATGTATTAAAATATTATGCCCTTCCATATCCCGCTAAAGATATTGCCTAGTTGAACCAAAAGATAAGATGTATTGAAATTATTACCGCCCCCTTTATCCTCTTTAAAATATTGATGTTGAACCGAAACATAGGATGTATTGAAATGTAATTCCATAACCAGCTAGTGTAGTGGGTTTGTCAGTAGTTAAACTAAAACATAGGATGTATAGAAAAGCTCCATTGAAGCATACAGTCGAGGCTTAAAACCATTGAACTTTTATGTGTGTGCCTGATATAATAATGATTGTGTAATATTTACTGTTTTTTACAGTCGTTTGACTTGTAAAATAAGCCATAGGATACCGGGATTTTTCCAAGTGCCGTGATAGAATGAATGTATTGAAAAGCTTGAAATAAGAGGATTATAGGCTGATTTTGAGTAGAAGTAAAAAGTCTGCATGGCGGTTGGATAAAATTTGTGAAAGCTTTGTGGTGTAAGGGATTGCGGAAAAGTACCAAACCCTAAAAGCCGCATTTTATCTTGGTTGAACCAAAACATAAGATGTATTGAAATTAGTTTGAACCGCTCTTAATAATAATTATTGTAACCAGTTGAACCAAAACATAAGATGTATTGAAATGCTGTAGCCTTTTGAGTCTCGGCTACTGTTTTAGCCGTTGAACCAAAACATAGTGTATATTGAAATACGGAAGCGGAATTGAATTAGTGAGGAAACAAGTAACTGTGTAAAAATATTGCGTTATATATTAAAAGGCTAAATCTAGACCAAAGCTGATCTGATAGGCAGCTTGAATCATATGCAGGTATAATGTTTGACCACCGCATATAGGCATTTATCCAGATTTCGCATCGTTTTACCTAGATTAGAGTAAAAGTAGGCTATCTATAGGACTCTTACCAATTTCAATACCCCAAACAGTATAAAGTGAAGGCTGCCATCTGGCAGCCTTTCATAGTATAGCGCGTCCAGTGAAATTGGACTACACTTATCGGTGTAAGTCCGGTATGGGTAGTTGCCAAGATGACTCAAGCCAGCGTGTAATAACACAAAGTTTGCAGAGGCTTTTAACAGAAACTGTGTCTCCTATAAAACATTTGATTACAGCGAAAATGAATGCTTGCTGTATGAAAAATCTACCAAGGCACTATTAAAAGATAAAAAAGTGTTTGAAAATGAAGGAAATTTGGATCTGATTGAGAATAAACTAAAAGAGGATACGGGAGGGAAGGGAATAGATAGTAAGAGTCGTGCAAAAGGTACCTTTACATTGTTAACAAAAAGTAAAGGATTTGATGATAAATTTAAGGAAATATCAAAGATGGATTTCAAAATAATAGGAATTCGTGAAAACAAAGAGTATCTTGAGAGAGCAATAGATTATTTTACCGCAAAATGGGGTATAGACAGAAGAATTTATGCTGACTGCATAAGTAACTGCATTACAACCAGTAGTCCACTGCCAAGATGGTATTTGATGTTAAAGGATGAAGAAATAATTGGCGGCTATGGGCTCATTTCAAATGATTTTATTAGCCGTCAGGATTTATTCCCCTGGCTTTGTGCATTATACGTGGAAGAAAACTACAGGAGCAGGCAATTGGGGTCAAAGCTAATGGAACATGGCAGGATTGAAGCAGGTAAATTGGGTTATCAGAAAATATATCTTAGTACTGATTATAACAGTTATTATGAAAAGTATGGCTGGAAGCATATTGCAAATGGCTTTCATCCTTGGGGCGCTGAGTCAAAAATCTATGTGAATAATACAATAACGAAAGTTGATTGTGTGGGTGAACAATACAATTCAATGTCATTTTTTTACGATGTTCTATATGCAGGTATCAATCCAACAGTATGGGAGGAAGCTTTTATTGATGAGTACAGAGCCTTGCTTGAATCGCTACACCCGGATGCCAGAATACTTGATTGCTCATGCGGTAACGGTATACAGGCAGCTGCTTTGAGCCGCAATGGCTTCAATGTTTATGCTTCTGATATCAGCAAAGAGATGATACACTTAACTGAAAAGTATGCAAAGAAAAGTAATTTATCATTCCCTGTAAGTTGTATGGCATGGAGTGATCTGCCCCAAAAATATGGAGAAGAGTTTGATGTTGTATTTTGCTGGGGAAACTCTATCAGCCATAGTTTTGATAAGCAGGATATGGTTAATAATTTATCATCTATAAATAAAGTATTGAAAAAAGGTGGAAAGCTGGTTATAGACTCAAGGAACTGGGATAAACTCATGAATCATTATGATAGATTTCAAACGTATGGAGTTAAAGAATATGATGGCAAAAAGTTTATTCCGGTATATGTCTGGAATCTGAACAGTTTTAATATTCGTAGTAATGTGGAGATAGCGTTTATAGAAATAATAGACGGAAAAGAAACAACATGCAGGTCTTTCCGGCTTGATTTTACTCCATTCTCTCATGATGATTTTATTGAACGCTTGAGGGATACTGGCTTCGAAATATCCTTTGATACTTTCGAGGAACACAAGGATGAATACTATGTTGTAGCACAGAAGAAGGGCTAAAAGAGACGAAGGGAGTGGTAGTCAATGAGTAATAATGACCCGGTTGCAAATAAAGTTGAAATTATAGCAACAGATATTAATGAAACAAGAGAGATTATTGAGAGACACATTGAAAGCCTTTCATACCCTATTGATTCGTGGCTTGAAGGCAGGTTGCTGGAAGCTGCAATCCATAAAATTATTTATAATAGCTGTTGTGTCGGATATGCAGGACAGATTGAGGAAACCCTGCACTTTTTTCATATTTGTAAAGAATATTTCAGGTTCGCACCTGGGATACTTGAAGCATTCATAGAGAAAAAAGATGTTAAGCGTGTATTTGTTATGACTCAGGATTCATTGCTTTCCGCACTTATAGCTGAATGGGATTATGAAAAAGAAAAGGCTGCTTGCTGGTTTACCGACAGTGGGAGAAAAGAAAATACAAATACGCAAACAAGCCATGCTGTTTTCAGAATTGCTTGCCTTTCGGATGTTGAAAAGATAAGGAAAGTATGCGGCGATTTTTTTGAAGAACCAAGCGGAGGATTTGGCACTCTTGAAGAGCGTGTAGAAGCTAAAACCATTTTTATACTGGAGGATGAAGCAGACTTGCTGGGATGTGGGATAGTTGAAAAAGGTCAATTATGTGAGGGCGTAGCTTCCATAGGGATGTTTGTAAACCGTGAGCACCGGAGAAAAGGTGCAGCCAAAACAATACTTCTGAACCTTAAGGTGTGGGCATATAACAACAATTTGAAACCTGTAGCAGGTTGCTGGTATTATAATACTTTGTCTCGTAAGAGTCTGGAGTCGGCGGGTATGATTGCAACATCAATAGGATTTGAAGCAATTCTTAAAGGGAAAGAAAAGCTGCCGCTCAGAACCGGGAATCCTCCGGGTGAATTGGTTGAATAGAAAGGGGATTGAAACCATGTCAAATGTAGAAGAAAAGCTCGCAAAATCACTTACTGCTGAAACAACAGAATTGATTCCATACCTGCCGTATTTATTGCAGGATTTGTGGGAACTCGGTTCAGGGCCTAAGGGTATAAAGGAATTAGTATTAAAAAATATTTCTATTTCTGAAAATACAAAAATTCTTGACCTTGCTTGTGGTAAGGGAGCGGTAAGTATCCAATTAGCAAAGGCATTTGGCTGCAAGGTAAAGGGTATAGATATTTTGCCGGAATTTATTGATTATGCAAGGAAAAAGGCGGAGGAATACTCCATTCAAAATCTGTGTGAGTTCAAGGTTGAGGATATTAACCAATCGGTAATAAATGAAGAGGATTATGATATTGTCATTCTTGGAGCGGTTGGAGATGTATTGGGCAACACGGCTGAAACCTTATCAAAACTTAAGCGTACAGTGAAAAAAGGCGGGTACATATTTATTGATGATGCTTATAGCCTGGATGGTTCTAATGAAAGATACCTTTCAAGGGAGCAATGGAATATAGTTTTTAGGGATGCAGGAGTAGCACTGGTTGATGAAAAAATTATTGACGATAGTGAACTGGAAGAAATAAATAAGTATAATCAAGATTGTATAATCGCACGGGCTAACGAACTGAAGAAAGCAAATCCTGAGAAGGCTGAGATATTTGAAGGCTATATTCGAAGCCAGCAAGCTGAGTGCGATGAATTAGAAGGAGATATAACAGGTGTAACCTGGCTTTTACAGGTGATATAGCAATATATGGAGCAGTATTCATAATTTTTCATATTTATGGGAAAGACAATGATATAACAAAAGGAAGGGTTTTCTACCTTAGGAATTACCCTCGTCAGATTTACTGTTTTATAATGCTTGGGAAATTATGGTGCTACATTGATTTATTAGCTTCCGTAAAAAGCATTTCTTTCACAGCTGGAAAGCATCAATTCTTCATTAACTTTTTATGCTTTCCAAAAGCTGTATTACCAAACTATCATTTATAAATTTTCAGAAGTTTGGTACCAAAACCTTCATTTATAAATATTTTTCAAAGACTTTGTTCTAATTTAAAGAATTTGAAGAATTTTTGAATTTGCTTATAATGAGTGCACTTAAAAATTCAAAATTACAGTAACCTCAAGTGCGCGAATTTCATCGATAACTACGTTGATTTATTTTTAATTTTAGAGTGCGTTATCGATATAAACAACCTCTACAAAGAAAATTGACGGGGTATATATAAAATTTGCAATGGGTACATTACAGATAGTCTAGTGCCTCGTAACGTAATTTCTTTCTAGAGCATGCGAGGCACAACACCAGGGAAGTGCATTTTTAACACATGAATGGCTAGAAAAAAGTTGTGTTAAAAAGCACTATATAAATTGCGATAATGATATTACAAGGAAAAATTTTGATTATCGCAATATAACTTAAGGAAACAAATTGCAAAAAAGATTTAGTGAGAACTTCGTTGTAGATTCTTTTTTGCAATTTATATAGTACAATACTCCGGTAAATCGTTTTAGCCTGAAGGACGAAATCAAAATTATCAAAGAAGGAATTGCCAAAGGAGGGAAACGTATGAGTTCCTATGTGCTTGGTTTTCAGGACATTGACAAAACAAAACTCATGGTTGTTGGAGGTAAAGGCGCGAACCTGGGGGAACTTTCCAGGATTGAAGGAATACGCGTACCGGATGGATTTTGTATTTCTACTGAAGCCTTTAAAAGAATCGTTGGGGAAACGTCGTCGATTAACGAATTACTTAATCAATTATCGCTTCTAAAGGTGGAAGACCGGTCTGGTCGCAAAAGAAATTCGCTTTTGCTGCTCGACCAAGCAACCCGGGATAAAATCGGTGAACTTAGCGGTGAGATTCGCTTACGTCTCGAAAGGATAGCCATCCCTGAAGACATTAATGAAGAGATCACCCAACTTCTCTCCAGGCTCGGAGAAAAAAATGCCTATGCAGTACGATCCAGCGCAACTGCAGAGGATTTACCTACGGCCTCCTTTGCAGGCCAGCAGGATACGTATTTGAACATTATTGGAATGGAGGCAATCTTAAAGCATATCAGCAAGTGCTGGGCATCGCTATTTACCGAGAGAGCAGTAACTTACCGCCTTCAAAACGGCTTCGACCACCGTAAAGTCCACCTGTCTGTGGTTGTTCAGAAGATGGTCTTCCCGCAGGCGTCAGGAATTTTGTTTACTGCCGATCCCGTCACTTCTAATAGGAAGGTGTTATCCATTGATGCCAGCTTTGGACTTGGTGAGGCCTTGGTCTCCGGTCTGGTGAATGCTGATAGCTATAAAGTGCGTAACGGCAAGGTTATCGATAAGAAGATATCCACCAAGAAGCTGGCTATTTATGCCTTAAAAGATGGCGGTACCAAAGAACAGGAGATTGAGCCTGAGCGGCAGAATAGGCAAGCGCTGACCGATGAGCAGATTTTGCAGCTTGAGCGCATGGGCAGAAAGATCGAAGAACATTTCGGCCGCCCCCAGGACATCGAATGGTGTTTGGTTGATGATACATTTTATATTGTCCAGAGTCGGCCAATCACTACTTTATACCCCATCCCTGAAGCGAATGATCAAGAAAATCACGTTTACGTATCTGTCGGTCATCAACAAATGATGACCGACTCCTTGAAACCATTGGGAATGTCGATATTCCAGTTAACATCCTTTGGACCCAGGTTTAAAGCTGGTGGAAGGTTGTTTGTCGATGTTACACATATGCTGGCTTCACCTGACAGCAGAGAAATTTTATTAGATACCATGGGACAACACGATCCGCTCATAAAAGACGCACTCATGGCCATAATAGAGCGAGGAGATTTTATAAAATCGTTACCAGATGATAAAAAAGAACTGAGTTCCGGTAAAAGCAATAAAGGTATGTCGTCTGCGGATTTTCAAGCACAAATCGAAAACGATCCAACAATCGTTTCTGATTTGATTAAGAGTAGTCAAACATCGATAGAAGAGTTAAAACAAAACATCCAAACGAAATCAGGATCGGATTTATTTGATTTTATTCTAGAAGATATCCAGCAATTAAAGAAGATTTTATTTGACCCACAAAGTTTGGGTGTGATTATGGCCGCTATGGATGCTTTATCATGGATCAATGAAAAAATGAACAAGTGGTTAGGTGAAAAAAACGTAGCAGATAAGCTTTCTCAATCTGTACCAAACAATATTACTTCGGAAATGGGTCTGGCGCTATTGGATATCGCAGATGTGATTCGTCCTTATCCGGAAGTAATTGATTATTTACAACAAGTATCGGAAAGAAATCCGACGGCGAAGCCGAAAACCCCGGAGGGGTTTTTACTGAATATAAAAGATGATAACTTTTTGGATGAACTGGTTAAGTTTGATGGTGGACAGGAAACCCAAGACGCTATCTATGCTTATCTTAACAAATACGGAATGCGATGTGTCGGAGAAATCGATATTACTAAAACTCGTTGGAGCGAAAAACCAACCACACTTGTCCCAATGATTCTTAGTAATATCAAAAACTTTGAGCCTAATGCCGGCAATCGGAAATTTGAGCAAGGGCGACAGGAAGCTTTGAAAAAAGAACAAGAGTTATTAGATCGATTGAAGCAATTACCGGATGGTGAACAAAAAGCCAAAGAAACAAAACGAATGATCGACCTAATCCGGAATTTCATCGGTTATCGGGAATATCCAAAATACGGCATGGTTAATCGCTACTTCGTTTATAAGCAGGCTTTACTGAAAGAAGCCGAACAACTCGTGCAAGCCAACGTTATTCATGAAAAAGAAGATATATACTATCTCACTTTTGAAGAACTTCAGGAAGTCGTACGCACAAATAAACTAGATTACCTAGGATGTATAGGCGAGCAGCAGAGCGCTCTTTGCTCTGCGACCAGACAGATCATCAGCAAACGAAAAGACGAGTACAAATTTTATGAAAAATTAACTCCACCACGTGTTATCACGTCTGATGGTGAAATCGTTGTAGGTGAGTATAAACGAGAGAATCTCCCCTCCGAAGCTATTGTGGGTCTATCTGTTTCTTCCGGAGTTATAGAGGGACGAGCACGTGTCATCTTGAACATGGAAGATGCTGATCTAGAAAAAGGAGATATATTAGTCACTTCCTTTACTGACCCTAGCTGGACACCATTGTTTGTATCCATAAAAGGCCTAGTCACCGAAGTTGGTGGACTGATGACACAC
Source organism: Clostridia bacterium (assembly GCA_026416815.1). Taxonomy (GTDB): domain Bacteria; phylum Bacillota; class Clostridia; order Acetivibrionales; family DSM-2933; genus SKW257. Next base: position 13,115 of record JAOAEJ010000036.1, read on the forward strand.
GGAGCAGTTATCGCACGTGAGTATGGCTTACCAGCAATTGTCGGAGTAGAAAATGCTACCAAACTGATAAAAGATGGGCAGCGAATTCGCGTGCATGGAACACAAGGGTATGTAGAAATCCTATAATGGGGATCATCCATTTTAAGTAATTAGAACGAGGTAAACCTTTTTTAGGCTTACCT
>JAOAEJ010000038.1 GCA_026416815.1 Clostridia bacterium
TAAGGGATTGGTTTAATATGACCTCTTTTAGTTTTCTGTTCTCCTCTTCCAGTCTTTTTACATCGGGGGATTTAATGGGCCTTTTATTCCTTAGACTGGCATTAATGCCTACCTTGAGCTGCCTTCTCCATCTGTTGTAAACAGAGGCTGCTATGTTGTGTTTATCTAAACCTTCCCTTACGGTTCTACAGCCTTCTATGTCCTTTAGAATCTCATATTAATGTTTAAGTGTGAAAACCCTTCTTGGTTTTTTGTTAGTGTGATCGTTCATGGTTATTGTGACCTCCTTAATTACATATTTTAGCATCAAAAGTGTTCTTACTAAAATATGCAATTTTGTCTAATATCATAAAAAACAGCACATCCATCATGATTATGGAGAGATACCCTGTGTATTATGGGAGGAAGATCATAACTACATGGTGACATATTCAATTTGCAAAAAGGGTGATGTTTTTATGTTGCGGTAACAAATTTCAACTAAAAAGTTGACAAGCTCGTTTTATACATCAACACCTATAAGAATAAGCGGGACAGCCGGAACGCCACGACCATGACGAACAATATTGTAGAGCTCACCTTCATAATAAGCTATACCAGTGCTCATTTGACTTTGTAATGCCTTTATTGGTAGTATCTCAATCCCTACATCAATATAATCGCCTATATAGAATGCTAAATGCTTAACAAAAAGGTCATAAGCTACAAACGCATATTTCCCAAACTGGACCTCTATGGCAACGCGATCTTTTATGAAATCTGTCTGGTTGTAACTATAAATTGGCTTTTCACCTGCTGCTTCTATCTCTTTTTTCTGTTCCTCCGGTAACATAGTTAAGGTCTTTCGGATAAGCCTTTCGCTCTTTGTTACCCAATAGCTTACTCTGTTCTCATGCCATTCTTTTGAACGTAAAAGTTGCTTAAAAGACGCATTTAGTGAGATAGGACTAAATAAAAGTTTTCCTTTCATTTTCTTTTCTTTGGAAACCTTAATCCTGCTTCCTTCTGCATTTACTGCTGAAATGACATCCTGTAACTCCTTCCAAAGAGCAGGTTTGTGAATGAGAAGAAATTCAAGTCCGTTAAGGTGTGAATACGTTTCAACGATCTTCAATTATCCTCCTTATGCCCATCCTTTTATTTTTTCTCGAAAAGCGTCATCTGTTCAATACTTTTTTTCCAAGGGACTGAGGTAAGGCAATTGTTTGATGCAACAGGATCATATATTGGCCTATCCATTGGTCTTGTACGCAAAGTGCCTTCCATTTCCTGATGAATTCTATTATATGCAATCTCAACATATTTAGGAACGACCTCTGCGCCAACACCTCGCCTTCCATGACGTATAGCAGCAATAATTGATGTTCCTGTCCCAAGAAAAGGGTCTAATACCCAATCACCTTCGTTTGTAAGAGAGAGAACCAATCGTTCAATCAACTCTACAGGAAACTGACATGGATGTTCAGTCTTCTCTACATGGTTACTCTTTACATTTGGTATCATCCACATGTCACCTGGGTTTTTTCCAAGGGGATTACATGAATACTGGCCCGCTTTAGGGCCTTTGAAGTATTTCTTTTTAGGATATTTCTGTGGAATGCGAACAGGGTCAAGATTAAAGATATAATTATCTGACTTTGTGAACCACATAATTGTTTCATAACGACCTGAAAAACGGCGGCTACAATGCAAACCATGTTCAAAGTGCCAGATAATACGATTTCGCATACGGAGATTAAGATTAGCAAAGATAGGATATAAAACAGCATCTAATGGTATAATTGACCCTTTTTCAACATAGTTTCCTACTTGCCAGCAAATACTGCCTTTTGGTGATAACACACGCACACACTCAGTGATTATCTCAGCTTGCTGTTGTAAATAAAGTTCAAGATTTAGTTTCTTTTCATATTCCTTGCCAATATTGTAAGGCGGTGATGTAATAACAAGCTGAATAGTTTCATCAGGTATAGATCTCAACAGATCTAAACAGTCGCCAGGATAAACGACTATGGACTCTGATACAGAGAATTCATTTGTTATTTTGTAGTTTTTGCGGAGCAGGGTCTGAAATTGCAACCCATCTTCATACTTTTTTTTCAAGGACGTCATTATTAATAAAATCATAAAATATATCAAAAGGAAAAACAATGGAATCTTTCTTTTAAATCTGTTACTTTATTGCCACGGGATGTAGCTCAGTATGGTGTAGAGCGCTTGCTTCGGGAGCAAGAGGCCGCTGGTTCAAATCCAGTCCTCCCGACCAACCAAAAGATATCTTACAAATCACAGTAAATATTTACAAAAGGTGGAGAACATCAAGTTTATTCCATTTCTAATAGAATCAATATGCTATCCAAAAAACCCCAAAGAAATGCTATAGCATGAAAAAAATTTTTAAACCTTTCTT
>JAOAEJ010000040.1 GCA_026416815.1 Clostridia bacterium
ATTTGAAAATTTGTTAGCTCTTTTATTACTTACTGACTTTTTTATAAAGTTCGCAAGTTACTCATTTTAATTAACAAGTTCCTTTACACTTACACTGTTTACTTTTCAAAGTCCATTACCGCGTCAGCGGCGAGATTTATATTAACACGATATATAATTCATGTCAATACTTTTTTATATATTTTTTTTACATAGTGAGAGTAATCACTATTTATCCCTATAAGAACATATATATAGGACAAACTACAGTACTGTAGTAAAGAGAAATATCACCTTTGTGTCTTGCAGTACGATGAAGTAACTTTAAAAACATATTATATTATTGTAATGAGATGAGTAATGCCTGATATTATGATAGTATGACACGGTTGAAACGAAAGCCTATTTATGGTAAAATTCACTAAAATCTGATTTTATAATGTATTGAGGATATAGAAATGATAAAACACATAGTTTTTGATTTTGATGGTACAATTGCGGATTCAGCACATTTGGGTCTACAAATACTTAACGAATTTTCAGAAAAATATAACTATAAAAAGTTGACTGTTGATGAATGGCAAACACTTAATAACATGCCAATTAAAGAAAGGTTTAGACTAATCGGATTACCTTTATATAGATTACCGCAAGCCTCAGTAGAAGGCTTAGCTAGATATAGGCAGCTCATAGGCTCTTTAAAGGCATTTGACGGCATGAAAGAATTATTACTAGCCTTAAAAGCGAATGGACTGTGTTTATCAATAGTATCATCAAATTCAGTTGAGAACATTAAGAGTTTCCTACAAAAGAACAAATTAGAGGTTTTTGATAATATTATTTCTGCTAATAATTTATTTGGCAAGCATAAATCTATTAAAAAAGTTTTAAAGCAATTTAACTTAGGAGTAGCTGAAGTAATATATATAGGTGACGAATTGAGAGATATAGAGGCTTGTAAAAAGATATCGGTAAAAATAATTTCTGTGGCATGGGGATTAGATTCTTTGGATTTACTAAAGGGTGGAAAACCTGACTATATTGCGTATAAGCCCCATGATATTATAGAAATAATAAAAGGCATTGCTGGTTAATAAAAATTCTTTCTGTTTTATAAAAAAGAGGCTTGTGAATTTGGAATGTAAAATAAGCTATCACACTTAAACGCCCGGCAATGCAACTTAATGCTTTAGCCGGGCATTATCTATACATTTCTTTAAATTATTAGCCTTAATTATAGTTCTTATTTTGAATTGCCACTCCTTTTCTATCTGATCGATGCTATAGCAATCTTTTATACTCGAATAAAATCAATAACTTCACTATTTCAGCGCATTGGGCTAATTCACTCACCTGATTTTTGCTACTATTTTTCTTGGAATAAACCTTACGAACCTGGCCGGTATTACCTCAATGTCCTGACGGGTTATACCTCTCACAAGTATAAGTCCTAATGTGTATACTACAGCCCCTACAGATATCGCACTGATTGCTGCTATTGCATTTATAATATATTCTACACCTATAAACCCTAGTGTAACATATATCAGGTTATAGCAAAGGTAAACCACTAATCCCATTCCAGCTGTTGCTATAAATGGCTTTACCGCAAGCTTAGTTAATCCCGTTTTTATTCCCAGGTGTTTTCTTATAGCTATACTATTTAATACTAAAGTAACCCCATAACCAGTTATACTCCCTATTACCGTTCCAAGAATATTAATCTGGGGAATAGCTATTAAGAAGTAATTCACTGTTATCTTCACAGCAATACCAATAAACTGGTTTAATGTAACGGTATAAAGCCTGCTAGAGCCCTGCAGCGTTATCGCTTGTATCTGGGCAACCGACATCAGCACAAGGACAATAGAGCCGTAGAGCATAACATTATACCCGCCTCCGAATCTCAACATCTCATATATAGGCTTGCTTAAAACAGACAATCCAACAGCTGAAGGAAATACTACAAGGAAACAAAGTCTGAAGGCATAGTTTGCCTTATTCTGAGCTAATGTTTTGTCCTTTGCCGCTATTGCTCCTGATATAGCCGGTAGGACCGCCGCCGCCAACGCCGCTATTATAGCTATAGGTGCATTCATCAATTGTTGATATTTATATAAGTAACTGTACATTTGTGTTGCGGCCACATCACTAAATCCTGCTGCAAGTAATCTGGATTTTGTATTCCATAGGTCAACAAGGTTCCCTGCATACTGCAGCCCTACACAAAGAGTAATAGGAATACTATAGTTGATTATCTTTTTAACTAAATCCTTATATCTATATCTTATAGTAACTATATCCTTGTAACCTTTAGGAACTTTTATCTTTCTATGCTTTTTGAAGTACACAAGTAACACTATTACTGCAATTAAAGCTCCTAGCGAAGTCCCTATCGTACCACCGGCACAAGCTGCTTCAAGTCCGTATTTTATAAACAATGCTGCAAATATCAGCGTAAATATGGTGTTTATTATTTGCTCTACAACCTGTGAGACTGCTGTAGGCACCATATTGCCCTGTCCTTGAAAGTACCCCCTGTAGGCAGAAGCTACAGATGTAAAAAGCAGTATCGGAGCTAATGCCAGTATTGCAAGAAAGGATTTTTCAAAGTGCAGTACCTGTGACAGGAAGCGGGCTGAAGTAAACATCAAAAGTGACATTATTACACCTATCAGCAGCAGCATAAACCGGGCAATTTTAAAGCTTCTCACTGCATCCTTGTAATTATGGACTGCTATAAGTTCAGCTACAAGCTTTGATATTGCTACCGGTATACCTGAGTTTGTCAGAACGTAGATGAACACATAAACCTGGTATGCAGCAGCATATATGCCGTTTCCCTCCTCACCTATTATAGCTAAAAGGACAGGTATATACAGCAGCGAGAGAATTTTTACTGCCATGCTTGCTGCGGATAATATAGCAAACCCTTTTGTTGTAGATTGATTACTCATAGGTATTTCCTCGTATCGTATATATTGTAATGCTATTGTATTATACCAGATAACCGGCAATAACTGCAAAGTAGATAAAATCCTGAGTGCTTAAATGCACATAAGTAGTGATAATATTCTTTATAGTTAAGCCACTTATTTAAGCAACTTACTTTTTATAGTTAGTTTAGATATAAAGTAATTATATCCAAACATACAAATCGCAACAGTTCATTGTCGGACTGAAAATCACTAAATTCAAATTAAACGACCTGTCCTTATATGTTTATTTTAAGATGGAATAAAAAATGCCGCTTGTTTCCTACATCAAAGCTTTAATACAATTAAGTTAGTACTAAAAAATAATTGGTATATTTTTATAGTTAGTATATTGCATTGCACAGTAGCTTGTAGTATATTATAACATATAGCAATATAGCTTTTAATGTTTAGCGCCTGTTAGTGAAAGTAGGTGAAATATGAATATACAGTTTAAAAAAGGTGTTTTGGAGCTGTGTGTCCTGTCAATGCTGGGCAAAAAGGACTGCTACGGATATGAACTGGTAAGTGAAATCTCCAAAAATATATCCATTGCAGAGGGTACAATTTATCCCCTGCTGCGGAGACTTAAAGACGAAGGGTACTTTACAACTTACCTTCAGGAATCTAGCGAGGGGCCTCCTAGGAAGTATTACAAACTTACAGAACTAGGTAAGGAAACCAAGGATGAACTAATTAAAGAGTGGCATACGTTTGTCAGTGGAGTCAATAAAATTATAAAGGAGGATAATGACGATGACCAAGAACGAATTTCTGAACAGGCTTGATGGAGCTCTCACCGGTATAGCTTATCAAGATAGAAAAGATATAATTTATGACTATGAAGAACATTTCACCGTAGGCCTTGAAGGAGGAAAAACTGAGGAGGAAATAGCAGCTTCCCTTGGGGACCCCGTAACAATAGCAAGACAGTTTAAGGCTGACTATATGTTGAAAAAAGCAGAAAGCAAGGCTACAACCTCCAATCTGTTCAAAGCAGTATTTGCTGTAGTCGGAATGGGATTTTTCAATCTCCTCATTATCCTACCGATATTTCTCCCTCTTTGGGCAGCAATGATCGCCCTGATATTTTCTGCATTTTGTGTAGTGCTAGGCGGTGTCGCAGGTTTTTTTGCTTCTGTAGGCACACCGTTTTTTGAGTCAATTGTAACACTTCCGACATACAATACCGGTGCAAATATATTCTTTTGTATCGGCATAATAGCACTCGGTTTATTATACCTTATCGGAGTAATTAGCCTTGGAAAACTCTTTTATAGGGGTACCATGAAATATTTAAAGTTCAATCTGAAATTCATTAAAGACAGGGGGCAGCAAGTATGATAACAAATTGGAACTTAAGAAAGATAACGCTATGGCTTACAGGTATAGTTGTATTTTGCTTTTTGCTTGGAGGAGTTATTTTATTTGCTTCGGGCGATTTAGGCGAAAACTTCAGCACCGCACACACAATTAACGAAGAGAAAGCTTACAACCTCACTGAAAGCATTAACTTTATTAGCATAGATACTTTCAGTGAAAATATTAAAATTATTCCTTCAGACACAAATGAGTTAAAGGCTCATTTATACGGTAAAGTAACCAGCAATTCCAAAATAGAGCTCCCAAAGCTGAACTTAAATGCAAAAGGTAATGAATTAATTGTTGAGATAGACCGTAAAGCTAGCAATAGAAAATTTATAAACATATTCTCCTTTACTAACAGCGATATAAAACTGGATATATACATTCCCAAGATCTATGCGAAGGACATATCTATCCATACATCATCCGGCGACTCAAATTTAGGGGACCTAAACCTAAATAAATTTAAATTTGAATCATTCTCCGGCAATCTTATAGCCAAAGCCGTTACTTCAAAGGAAGGAATCTTTAAGACCAGCTCCGGTAATATGCAGATTGAGGAGCTAAATATAGGCAACCTGAATTTTGAGTCTTTTTCCGGTAACCTTTCTGTAAAAAAAGTATTTGGTACAGATAGCACATTTAAAACCTCCTCAGGTGAGTTAGATATTAATAGCCTGAATTGTACCGGAAATATAAAACTCAAATCCTTCTCTGGAAACATATCATTGGATTCGCTTACTGCAAGCGAAGCTGTATTTGATACCAGTTCGGGAGATATTGAGACTGGCACTGTTAACCTGACTAAGCTGGACAGCCAAACTTTTTCAGGTAACTTTAAAGCACGCTCCCTTACATCATCTGAAACAAAGTTTAAAACCTCATCGGGTGAAACCAATATCCAGACCTTTGCAGGTAATCTGATACATGATTCGTTTTCAGGAGATATCTCTGTAGATTATACGTCTTTTAATAATAACATAGACGTAAAAACTTCATCAGGTAATGTAAAAGTCAAACTACCGGAAACCTCAGAGTTTTACCTGCTCGCAGATAGTTCTTCCGGCGATGTAACTACTACCTTCCCTGTTACTATACGAGGTTCAAAAAAGGATCATGGTTTGGAAGGAACCGTTGGTACCAATGAAAGCAATAAAGTGCAAATCAAAACATTCTCGGGAGATATTTTTATAAATAAATGATGAGTAGATGACTGACTAAAACGGGCATATATAGACTCTTCTAAGGAGAACGCACAGTAGATTGAGGGTTACAGTTAAAAGCAGTACCTGCCTTCTCTATTTACTGTGCGTTTTCTTCATCCTTCCTCAGATAATTTTTCTCTAATTACCTCATACAAATCATCGGGGTCGTCTGCCTGGATAAATTCATCATCAACAATTGCATAAGGCGCTTGTGCACATTCTCCACAAAATCCCAGACACGGTTCTACATCGATAGCAGCCTTAGGAAATTCCTTTTTGATTTTTTCAACTACCTCATCGGTACCATGACTGAAATTATTCTCACAAAACCTGATTTCTGCCATTTAAATATCCACTCCTTACCTGTTATTTTCCCTTCTATTATTTCTAATAATCTGTAAATAAATACATACCCCGTGCTTGTATTCATAAACACTTGTGATAGATAACCCTTCTCAAAATGTGCGTATAATCAAAATCATATTTACACAATCTATAATGAAAAAAACTACCAGGGAGGTTTTTAAATGTCGGATAAAGATATTGAAAAGTCTTATGAGCATGCCGCCCAGAGGATGAGTGGCGATAATATACCCTTCGGTACCAAACTAACGAACGAACATACTAATGATCCTGAAACCCATACAGACATTCACAACCGTATAAAAGTGGATTATGACAGAATTGAGAAATCTCCGTCTATGGAGGAAGTCCATAAATGGCAAAGAGACCATATTAAGAAGGATGACCAATCAAAAGAAGGCTACCCCTTAAATGTTATCATCGACCCTGCTATGAGGGAAATGTACCAGGTGGTACATAACTCAAGCATGACCAACGTATTTGACCGTTTTAGCATGCAGCAGCCTATTCAATGTAAGTTCTGTATTGAAGGGTTATCCTGCCAATTGTGTGCAAATGGTCCATGCCGTATCAGTGACAAAGTGCCGAGAGGAACCTGCGGTGTTGACGCTCATACTATGGTTTCAAGAAACTTTGTTTACAGGCATGTTACTATAGGTACTTCAGCTAACATATTCCACTGCCATCAGGCAGCCAGAACACTTAAGGCAGCTGGAGAACACCCTGAGAGCGGCCTTAAAATCCGTGACCCCGAAAAACTTAAAAAATATGCAGAAATGGCGGGACTCGACAGCAGCAAGCCTATAAATCAAGTGGCTATTGACTTTGCCGAATGGGTAATGGCGGATATTCACAGTCCCTTCCACGTTCCTTCTAAGGCGGTAGAGGCATTTGCACCGGCAAAACGAAAGGAACTGTGGAGAAAGCTTGATTTGTTCCCGGGCGGAGGATACAGTGAAGTGGCCTATGCCCAGACTCAATGTATGACCAACTTCAACTCAGACCCTATCGAGTTCCTGCTGCGCAGCGTGCGACTCGGTGTGGCTAATGAATATCAGGGCTTGTTCCTGCTGGATATTCTTCAGGAGATTTTGATGGGAACCCAGGAAATCACTATGAAGCAGCAGAACATGGGTCTTTTAAAAGAGAATATGATTAACGTAGTTACCAACGGTCATATGCCTCTTCTCGCTCATGTAGCAATTGACCTTGCCTCAACCGATGAATGGCAGAATAAAGCTAAAGCTGCAGGAGCCGATGGTATACAAATCCTTGGTCATGTTTGCGAAGGTCAACAGCTTATCAATTATGCAGGCACACACAATCAGAAGGGCTACGGCGGTCAGGAAGGCGAATGGCTGTCTCAGGAATACTTACTGGCTACAGGAGTTGTTGACCTGTTCATGTTTGATTATAACTGTACTGTACCAACCATGCCTTTATTCGCTAAACGTTTTGGAACAAAGCTTTTAAGTACCCATCCTGTTATCAAGCTTCAAGGAACCGAGACACTGGACTTTGTACCTGAAAAAATGGCAGAGCAGGCCTCAAAGGCTCTTGATAAGGCTATAGAATCCTTTAAGCAGAGAAAGGTTTCCGAAAAGAAGGCTTATATACCTCCTCACGTATCCGATTGTATGGTTGGTTTTAGCACCGAGTCGATAAAAGGAGCTCTTGGCGGAAGCTTCAAGCCCCTAATCGACCAGATTGCCAACGGTAATATCAGGGGTATAGCAACTATTGTAGGGTGTACTACTGCAAGGTATGGTCAGGGTGGAAGTAACATTTTCAAGATTACAAAAGGCCTGATTGAAAATAACATTCTGGTATTATCCGGCGGATGTACTTCCAGCGTTATGGAATATACCGGATTGACCAACCCTAAGGCTGCCGATGAAGCCGGTGAGGGGCTGAAGGCTGTATGCAAGCAGCTTGGTATACCTCCTGTACTTACTTATGGAGCATGCGTAGACATAGGCAAGATGACTCATACTGCAAAGGAACTTGCTGACGCTCTGGGTGTAGATACCAATATGCTGCCCCTAGTAATAGGCGCGCCTGAATATCTTGAGCAAAAGGCCGTAGCAGACGCATGTACCGCAGTGGCTCTTGGCTGGCTGGTACATGTAGCACCTGTTCCTTCAATTACCGGTAGCGCCGTAGTGGTAAAAACCCTTACCGAGACAACCGAAACTCTGGGCTTGGGTAAAGTAGTTGTTGAGTTGGACGCAGAAAAGACAGTAAAGATTTATGTAGAGCACATTGAAAAGAAACGTAAGGAATTAGGTTTGCAGTAATACTGTCTTAAATAAACAAGTAGAGGGCTGGAGTACTTTAGTTTTGTTAAAGTATTTCAGCTTTTCTTCTATTGCTACTTTCTATAACGGTTTGTCATCCTTACTCTTTTCAAGTACTGAATCGGTATTTCTTAGATAGCTGGCAAAACCTAGCTTATCCATTATTAAATGTACTACAACTATAGTGAGTAGTAAATCTCTCATAGGCTCTTTAGTGTGTAAAGTGATACCTAACAAGAAAAACAAACATATAGATATTATCAATAAACTCACCAAATAAGTACTTGCATATTTATTCAAAAGCGCCTCTCCCCTATTCCAATTTCAAACAGCCACTATACAATTTTTAACATATCTTATTATACAATAAGATTCTCTCACTTACCGCCATACCTATATTTCGTTAGTAATGCTCAAGCTTAAAATGGTCATATCAAAAGGCTGTTCACCGCAATTTCCATTATTTTAGTATAGATTTCGTTTATTGGGCTCTGTTACAATGACATCCTAAAAAAAATGCCGAATCTCCAAATGGAGTACGGGGGATGCAGTACCAAGGGGTGAATCTCATCAAACGAGTAGGGTGCCTCGACCCGAACCCGACAACTAACCTCGGAGGCAAAAGGGGGAATTAAAATGTTTAATTTGAAAAAGGGGTTAATAACCCTATTGTTTGCTTTACCTTTATCTTTTGCGGTATCTCATGCAGCACATGCTGCCAGCTATACCGTGACGCAGGGTGACTCGCTCTATCAGATAGGTAACTTGTTTAATACGAGTGTCACTGCAATTAAGCAGGCCAACAACCTTTCCAGCAGCACGATATATCCGGGGCAAGTACTAAATATATCATCTGCTGTATACACGGTAAAGGCCGGAGACACACTTTATCTGATAGCTAATAAGTATGGCATTACGCTTTACGACTTGAGGAAGGCAAATAACATCTGGAGTAACAGTATTTACCCAGGGCAGAAGCTTACACTGCCGGGTGTAGCAGCGACAAGCACACAGACGTACACAAGTACTACATCCAGAAGCAGTGACGAGGCAAGGAGTGTAATTCCTTATACTGCTCAAGACCTTGATCTTCTTGCAAGATTGATTACTGCTGAAGCTACCGACCAGCCTTATAGTGCAATGGTAAGTGTAGGGGCGGTAGTTGTAAACAGGGTCCAGGACTCACGTTTTCCAAGCACAATAGGTGGGGTTATTTATCAAAAAAGTGATGGATACTACCAATTTACTCCTGTGATGAACGGGTGGATTAATAAGCCCGCAACCCAGGAAGCAAAGAATGCAGCTTATGCTGCACTTCACGGCAGTGATCCTACCAGCGGAGCACTGTACTACTTTGATGACAGTGCGACTAATAAATGGCTTTGGTCTAAGCCTCTTGCAGCAAGAATAGGCAATATGGTATTTGTATATTAGAGTATTAGGTAACTTTAAAAGGGGCTGTTGGTTTTTTAACCAGCAGCCTTTTGCATACTACAAATTAAGTTTTTTATATTATGAATTTCAGTGACTATTTTTAAAGCATATAACAGTAAAATCATTCTGCAGGTATCCTTCAATAATCTCAATTTTCTTTATTCTACCTGCAAATTTTTGTTCCAGGTTATTTCTTACCTCTTCAGGCTTAAAGTAAAAGTATCTGTTCTCTTTATCCGGTGAATTGCAATATAGTAAATTAAACCCCGCCACTTCACTGCATAAATCGAGGAAAAGACCTACAGCCTCCAACAAAAATTCCTCATTGTTGCCAAGGTTGATATTAAAGATACCCGACGCATAAACTATATTGAAATCTTCATTTTTAAAAGGATTATCCTTAAAAATATCCATACAGTAAAATTGACCGTTTAGTTTTTTATGAAGGGTATAGTTGACCATACAAGGCAATATATCTACACCTGTGTAATCGACCTCTTCACCACTTATATTCAGGTATTCAAGAAAATTTCCAGCCCCGCAGCCTACATCCAGTAGTTTTTTACCTTGCAGTGAAACTTTTGATACTAAAGCCTCAAACCTTAAATACTGTGCTTCCTTACTCTCCCACCCTAATATACGATAATCCGCGATCCCCTTTTTCATGTTTGGTTCATAGTACCCTTTAATAACATCAATTCTGCTCATATGACATCCTTCTATGGTATTAATTATTAATAATTAATTTTATACCCTTATCTATGCTTATTATCACCTAATTAACGAAATTGCATAATATCATTTCGATATTTGTACAGTAATATTTAATAGTATACTATTAAATATTGTCAAATATAATATCCAAATTTATTTTTAATAAAGTTATGCGTTCACGTCAATTATCTGACATAAGAAGGTCATAGAATTTTTAATACCGAAGATCTCTAATAGAGCCATTTATCAGCATTTATAGTACCTTAGACAAGACCCTATAAAGAATTTCAAACATTTTATCGATTTCCTCACGGTTCACTATCAATGCGGGAAATAAACGTATAGTCGCGGGACGTGGCGAATTAATCAGCAAGCCTTCCTCCAAGCATTCCTTAACCACCTCTTTACCCTTATCTTCAGGCAAGTCAAAGCCTATTAGCAGACCTTTTCCCCTAATATTCTTAAGGTTATATATTGTACTGACTTCCTGCAGCTTGCGCTTAATATAGTCTCCCTGCACCTCTGCATTCATTGCCAGATTTCTATTTATAATTTCACTTACTACAGCAAGCCCGACAGCCATTCCCAGCGGTTGACCTGAATAAGTACCTCCTTGATCCCCTGCTTCAAATATATTTAGTTTCTCCTTTGCCAACATTGCAGACAGAGGATATCCGCCGCCTATACCTTTTCCAAGGGTCATTATATCCGGCTCTATACCATAGTGCTGGTAGGCAAAAAGCTTACCGGTTCTACCCATACCGGTTTGAACTTCATCAAATATCAGTAGAATTCCAAGGTTATCACATATTTTGCGAAGCTTAGTTATATATTCTCCATCTAGAGCATAAACTCCACCTTCCCCCTGTATTGGCTCCAACATAACGGCACAGGTATTGGCATTCACTGCATCAAGTATGGAATCTATATTATTAAATTCGACATGCTTAAACCCTGGTACCTTTGGTGCAAAGAGGCTCTCCCACTGCTCCTTCCCTGTAGCGGACATTGTTGCCAGGGTACGTCCATGAAAACCGTTTCGTGTAGTAATTATCTCATAAGCCCCTTTAAGAAATTTTGCTCCATATTTCCTTGCCAGCTTTATTGCTCCTTCATTTGCTTCTGCACCGCTGCTGGCAAAAAACACCCTATCGAAGCACGAATAATCGGTAAGCAGCTTTGCCAGTTGAATCATCGGCTTGTTGTAATATGAGGGACTTGCATTTATTAATTCATCAGCTTGACTTATCAGAGCGGCTTTAACAGCCTCAGGGCAGTGACCCAGACATGTTACCCCCCATCCCCCGATGAAATCCAGATAACACTTGCCGTCAGTATCCCACAGGTACATACCTTGCCCACGCTCCATTACAATTTCGGGGCGTTCTGCTACAAATAAAATACTCTTTTTAGCTTCATTTAGTAATTCCTTTGTACTATTAAGTGCAGGATATTTGGAATTTATACTCATATATATCATCCCTTTATAATTTACTTCTGTATAATTATACATTTTTGCGCATATTTATGCAACATATATTTTGAAATTCTTTCCTACCATATGATTATTTGATTTTAAAAAATTAAGTAATGATATATAATATGGGTAAGTTGTTAAATCTGAATTATTATACTTTCATCTATCCCTTTTTGGTTTATAGCGCCTTTTAGGTATGATATAAACTCTAGTACTATACTTACTTTACTGGAGGTAAAAATGACATTTTACATATTTGGTCATAAAAATCCCGACACCGACTCGGTAGCATCATGTATAGCCTTTTCTTATCTCAAAAATCAGTTGGGCTTTAATGCGGTAGCAGGAGTTTTAGGTAGTATAAATAAGGAATCAAGATTTGTCCTTGATTATTTCCGCGTACCGGTTCCCAAACTAATTGAAAATGTAAAAACTCAGGTTGCCGATATAAATATAGATAGAGTATCGGGTGTATCTGCAGACCGTTCTATCTTATGGGCATATAAGCTGATGGCATCAAACAATTATAAAACTCTGGCTGTAACCGACAGTAATAACAAGCTTACAGGTATAATAACAATGAAGGACATAGCCATGTCACTGATAAGCGGTGACTTTTACACATTAAACACCTCCACTGAAAACATTGCAAGTGCCCTGGGGGGCCACCTTATAGCCGGTGAAAACTGCTGCGTCAGGGGCAAAATAGTTGTGGTCGCCTATAAATATGACTCTATGAAAAGCATACTTAATGAAGATACTATTGTTATTGTTGGCGACAGATACGATGTAATTGAATATGCTATTGACCTTAAGGTGAAGCTTATTATAATAACCGGCGGAAGGAAGCTCCCCGAAAACTATTTGAATGCAGCGATTCTGAACAAAGTCCCGGTTATATCGGTGTCCACAGATACATATACCACCTCCAAACTAATTAATGAATGCAACTTTATCTCCACTATCATGAAAAATGACAAACTTGTTGCTTTCTATCCAAACTTTTATTTGGATGAGGTTGAGGAGGAGATACTAAGCACCAGCTTCAGAAATTACCCGGTAGTAGATGACAGCAATACATTTTTAGGTTTTTTGAGTAGAAAGCATATTTTAAACCCCGGCAAAAAGAAAGTCATATTGGTAGACCATAATGAATACGGCCAAAGTGCCGATGGATTGGATGAAGCTGAAATTGTGGAAATAGTAGACCATCACAAGCTTGGCGATATATCTACCCATGTACCTATAAGTTTTAGAAATATACCGGTTGGAAGCACATGTACTATAATATTTTATATGTTTAAAGAGTACAGGATAGAGCCTAGCTATGAAATTGCCGGCCTCCTCCTTTCGGGAATACTCTCGGATACACTGGCTTTTAAATCTCCGACAACCACCGAAATGGATAAGAAAGCTGCTGAAGAGCTCAACCTGGTGTTAAATCTTGATATCGAAAGTTATTCCACAAGTATGTTCAAAGCTGGAACATCCCTTGAGGGACACAGCATAGAAGAGATATTCTACAAAGACTTTAAGGAGTTCAGTATAGATCAGTACGAGCTAGGCATAAGCCAGGTTTTTACATTGGACATAGAAAGTGTATTTAATAGAAAAGAGCATTTTATTGAATTAATAGGTAAGATTCATAAGGATAAGGAGTATTTCCTTACACTTATGCTGGTTACAGATATTCTCAAGGAGGGCTCTTATCTTTTCTTTCAGTGTAAAAATGAGAATGTTATTTCGGTGGCATTTAATATTGAGGTTGAGCAAGGAGCCTATGTTCCCCATACTGTGTCCAGAAAGAAGCAGATTATACCAAAGATCTTAGAAGCAATAAATATATTAAGGTGAGTATTTTGTATAACTATTATTTATAATTTTTTCAACATCCTGACCATAGCTCATTTATTTTCACATTACTGTAGGATTTGCCACGTATTTAAAAGTAACATACAGACCATATTAATAGGGCAGGGTTCGTGATGATCGAGCCAAGAATGTTATGAGATCTTAAAAGGCTTTATAATATTCGGTCAAAGGTTGAGATTAGGTCATGCCATTGGCTTAGTACCAGCCGGAGAGCAGAATATTATATGTCTTGTAAGGCTGTATTGCAGTCCAAAAGATTGTAGTACGGTCAAAAGGGATGTATAGTATTCGAGCTAAGATTGCTAAGGGTTCCGCAGGCAACTTAGGAGCGAAGTTATGTTTGGGGTTTTCCAACCTCTCACCTCTAATTTCTTACTTCCAGTTTGCTTGAGGTTTGTTGCAGTCGAGAGATTGCAGCAGGTTTCTAAGGTATCCTTGGTAGTCGAGCAAAGGTTAGTGTAAGTTCTGTAATGCTTGTGGGCAGTCGAAAGATTGTCTATAGGTATGTAGGGATTTACATTAGCTGTAGCGTAGATCATCATGAGCTCTTTTTCTATGTCCTTCTTTAAACTTAAATAAAATATTCCACATCGTTTACATAATGTATAAACACATAGGGGCATCACAAACATTTCATAATTGCACCAATATGACTAATATAAAAAAACTGGAGCAATAAACTCCAGTTTACATGAATAACTTTTTTCAGAAAATTTTTTTGAACTAAACTTTCTATAGACTCGGGCAGTAAAACTGTCTCTTCGCCTATATTACGTAACCGCCTAATAATAAAGTGTCTATGCAAAAACAGCCTGACAGTTCATAATATAACTGTCAAGCTGTTTAAAATTAATCACTTCTTACATTCATGCTGTACACGTTCAGACCACGGCATCATATCGTCCATAACCTCCG